>CAYYKD010000102.1:0-1505 GCA_964471825.1 uncultured Spirochaetales bacterium | reverse complement strand
GATAAATAACGATTTTTCTCAACGTAAACTTTACCATCTTCAGCTTTTAACTGAATATCTACGAGATGAGCAAAAGACGATTCACCTTTATACTCGCCATCTTTTGTTTCGTGAAAAATAAATATAAAGGAACAATTGTTATTTTTACCAAAAACAGATATATCAGCTATATCGCTATAAGTATATCTTGCGTGAGACACGCTATCTATAACTATCATTGCATAAGTCTTAGTTAATTCTTTAAGTTTTGGTATTGTAATATTTTCAATCACATCAAAAGTACCGAACTTTGCATTTTTCATTTTATTCGCAAAACTTAGAGAGTAAGCGGATTCTTCAAGAGATACGTAGCACATTTTTTGAATACAATTATTGAAGTAAGCAGAAAAACCTATCAAAAATGTCGATTTTCCCGAACCTTGCTTCCCGTGTATCATCGCAATGAAAGGTATTGCTGGATTTCCAAATACTTTATCATATTCTTCGCTTAGCTCATAAGATTGTATTAATCCTCCGTCAAGTCTTTGAACAATATCATCACCTCTAATAACCTGACCAGATTTATATAAATCATCAACTTTACAACCTTTGTGAAGTTGATCTATCTCATCTTTCAATTCATCTATTTTATTTTGTAAAACAATATACTCTTCATTCTCTTTCAATTCCTGTTTAGCTTGTAAAGATAGATGTTTTTTCTTTTGAGACAAATTATTCAAATAAAATATTTTCAAATCTGATACTATTTTCTCCTCAACCTGTTGTTTCTCTCTATAGGGAGCTGATTTGTAATAACTGAATAATTTATGATTTTCAAAAAAATTTACTAATTCTAATAAGTTAGATTTTTTTAAATATAAATATCGAAATTGGTAGCTATAGTCAATCTTCTTTATATTGGCATCTATTGCTTTATATTCATCTCTGTAGCGATTATTAGCATAATTTGATATATAACTATTCAAATCGTATTCTAATCGTTGTAACAACGATAATCGCTCGCTTAATGCTTGTTCTGTAGGTGTTATAATACGATTAACTATTTCCTTTTGCTTCCATACCGGCAATGGAATACCATTACGAATTTTATGTGCCATCACTCTGCATCCATCAGAGCAATATATAGCTTTTTCACTTTTTGCTACAAAAGGTTTTTTACAATGATTACATATCTTTGAATAATTCCGCTTCATTAGGATAATCTCCATTAACGTTTACACTGTTTTCAAAGTTCTTAATTATTTTTTTTTGCTTCTTACCGTTAACGATATTACACTGAAACACTGTTAACGTTGCTGTAACAGTAACAGAAAGACAGTTGAGTTTCAATTTTTTTAGCACAAAAAGAAGATTGGGGGTTTCTCCCCCACATTAATCACATATTATAAATAATAATATATACAATGAGGTTAATCATCATCTGTACATAATTTGTAGTGTCTTTAAATGTTATGTATTATTATAGTTAAATAAATTATAATAAGAATACCAATCAGTACCCGTAA
>CAYYKD010000101.1:0-1553 GCA_964471825.1 uncultured Spirochaetales bacterium | reverse complement strand
AGGACCTACCGATTACTCTGCAGTCGAAGATTTTTGCATCGATCCGGCTAACGGCAATATAGAATTCCTCTCCCTTATGGCACAACAGCTTTACATCTACAACAATGATGGTGTATTTATCTCAACATTTAAGATTCAAGGGTATCCGTACTCTTTTACAAAATTCGACGATGGATCATATCTGTTTTGCAAGGGGCAGGTTGCCGATGAAAACGTAAAAATTGGTAATGCTCAGTTATATACAATAGATAAAGCAGGGGGCGTTAAGGAGAGATATCTGCCAATTGAAAAGAATAACGCTTTCCATACTCCGATGCGTGACGAAAGTATTCAGGTCTCAAACGGAAATGTTTTTTTTAAAACATGGTTCACCGGGGATGTTTATGAGATAACAAAGAGTGGCCCAAGGCAAGTTACTACTATAGATTTTAAAGATAGAGCTTACGATAAAGATATTTTAGAGAAGAGTTCTGATGCATTTATGGAGTTTCTTACAACTGTAAATCCTTACAATATAGGCAGGTATTTGGAAAATGAAAATTACATTTACATCTATGTAACAGATGCCAACTATCAAAAATTCTACCATCTGCTCCACAATAAAGCCAGTGGCAAGACACAAATAACAAACGCAATCCGGAACAACTCCAAATATCCGGCAATAGGTCCGGCAAAATCACTATCCCCCAATAACGAACTGCTGTTTCTGATTGATCCCATCGTAATATCAGACCTTAGAAATACCTCCGATAATCCCTTTAACGGCACTCTTGAGATTCCTTCAATATCAGATAACTCAAATGCTATCCTCATCATCTTCAAGGTCAGGTAACCCAGCCAAGGTTCTTAGAAATAATTATTGTAATTTGATTATTGAAAAGTAATAATTACATTTACATAAAATATTCAAATTATGAAAAAGCCTTTAAACCCATTTATAACATCGGGTTATCTATCTCCTGAGTATTTTTGTGATCGCGAAAATGAGAGTGAACAGCTTCTAAGAGAGCTGATGAATGGGAATAATGTTGCTATGATATCAACCAGAAGGATGGGTAAAACAGGTTTAATCCAACACTGTTTTAACAATCCACAAATAGAAAAAAAATATTATACATTTTTTGTAGATATCTATGCAACAAAATCTCTAAGGGATTTTGTGTTTTCTTTGAGCAAGGTTATACTCGAGGGTTTAAAGCCATATGGTAAAAAAGCTTTGGAAGGTTTTTGGAACAGTGTAAAATCTTTACAGGCAGGAATTTCGTTTGATGCGGCCGGCGTACCCTCTTTTCACGCTCAACTGGGGGATATTCAAGTAGCTGAAAATACTGGGCAAGGCCGACAGGTATTGTCTTGTGGCAATTGATGAGTTTCAGCAGATAGCAACTTATCCGGAAAAAAACGTTGAGGCATTGCTCAGGACAAGAATTCAGCATTGTAAAAATGCCAACTTCATATTTGCAGGTAGTCAGAGAAATACATTAGGCAATATGTTTACCGGAACATCGCGTCCGTTTTATCAGAGTGTTTCGATTATGCATCTGGAGAGTATA
>CAYYKD010000100.1:0-1557 GCA_964471825.1 uncultured Spirochaetales bacterium | reverse complement strand
GAAAAATTCGGCCCAAACAAGGGGGAGTCCACAGAGCAAGGATTAATGTGACCGGTCCACATGCGAGTTTTTATATATTAATAGAGACCACTATGGGGAAATGCCTTTGATTAATATTGTCAGGAAATATAATTGAAATTTAACGATCTTAAATAAAGTGCATTTCTTGAAAACTGCTTTCCCATGCCCAAAAAAATATATGTTCTTATATAAATCGGGTTTGTTCAACCATAGGATAAGATTGTGGTTCGTGCCTCACACAATCCGTATTCGTTAAATGGATATTCCCTGTTCATAGCATGTTGTTCTTATCCAACTTGGATTAAGTTTGTTTTTTTTTATATATTCTTTGATAGTGAGCGCTCTATTTTCTTCTGACTGCGTCTTCAATCCAGCGATGGAGATGATTTCATTGACCAAGTCATGCTCACCCTTAAGCCAATTAATTGAATGAAGACTATTCTCAATTTCGTTTGATCGAAAATTAGTAGACAGGCGATCTATTTTAGAAGAAGTCGATTGTGAGAAGTGAACCAGAAGGGCTTCTTTTATCTACAGCTACAGCATTTATTAGCGCGGTTCCCATAACAGGGATAATAGTCATAAGACCTGCTCCAAGCATTACCACTCCTTCATTTTCATTGTCGGTAACCGCCCTTGGATAACAACTTTTTATATTAGAAAAACCACCCTCAGATATTGAAGCCTTAGCAAGCCCTCCCGATGCAAGAACATGGCGCAACAAAGCAATAGCAATTGAGGTTGCCCGATCCAGCTTCTCTTCTTTGAAACAGCTTACTATTACAAAGCCGTCACCGAATTGGTGAGCAAAAAGTCGATTAACATCATCATTATATTTTTTACTGCCAATGAGATAGATGCCCTCCATCAAGGCATTAAGAGGCACGAGCGCAGCCATAGTTGTTTGACCGTAGCGAGTACCGAATCCCTCAATATCAATGTAGACACTCCAACATTCATCCATGACTGATCATCCATTTAATGTACAAACCAAGCTTTAGCTTTTGTGTCCACTGAAGTGGTAGGCCATAAACTAATTGCTTTTCAATTCATTTTTAAGTTTTTTTTGTTCAATTTGCATTCTTAGTATTTTGTTTTGTTCTTCAATTTTATCCGATTCTGAGAAAGAATAGAGTTTTTGAGAAAAAATTAGATAAAGTATTGCAGCACATGGAATTAGAACCGTTATAGATGCGAGTAATTGTTTACCCGTAATCCTGTTCATATTCATCAATGTAATGATTACAAAGGAGCTCCAGCCAATTGCACCTAAACCTGCCAGATAAGCACAAACCATTTTTATATTCATAGTTAAAATTCCTTTGATTGTATTGACCAACAGCGTTTTATCAACTTCCTCGCATTGAAAAAATGGATCAGAAACAATCTATAACATTTGCATTTTGAGGTGCAAGGGAATTATAAAGTAAAAATCAACTATACAGAAAAAATATCTGAATGAAAGTTGAATATAATTTTTCAATTTAATGTATAGAATTTTATCTTTCATCTATTTCCGAAGCCTTTATGGTATCA
>CAYYKD010000099.1:1515-1732 GCA_964471825.1 uncultured Spirochaetales bacterium | reverse complement strand
TTTACTGCATTGGTAGGCGACATTTTGGATAAATTTGGTTATACACATCAGTTCTTACCACAGGGAGTAAAACCATTATCATCAAAAATGGTAGTAATTGGAAGAGCAATGCCAGTTCTTGAAGCAGATGTGTATTCCGAAATAGTTGAGAATACAAAGAATCCATTAATGAAAAAACCTTTTGGGCTTATGTTTGAGGCACTGGATTCGCTAAAGG
>CAYYKD010000099.1:310-1404 GCA_964471825.1 uncultured Spirochaetales bacterium | reverse complement strand
CATTTGTACCGGAGCTTCATTGAATTACGCATTGTGGGGAGGACTCATGAGTGCACGTGCGATGAAGCTAAATGCTGCAGGGGCGGTTTTAAATGGATTTTCAAGAGATACGAATGAAGTCTTACGAATGGATTTTCCGACTTTCTCCATAGGCACATATTCTCAGGATCAAGGACCAAGAGGTAAGGTAATCGATTACGGAATTTCAATTGAATGGAATGGTATCTTAATAAATCCGGGTGATATTATTTATGGAGACCGCGATGGTGTTTTGGTAATTCCCCGTGAAGTAGAGGAGGATGCATTTATTGGTGCATTCGAAAAAGCAAGAGGAGAAAAAACAGTACTTAAAGCACTACAAGACGGTATGACAACTGTAAAGGCTTTTGAAGAATTTGGAATTATGTAAATAAAAAAAAATGGGAACAACAAAGTACTTTGAACGTTTTGCAGCTCATCCTCGTGATGTTAAGTCTTATGATACAAAAATGCTTCGGGATGATTTTTTAATAGAAAATTTGTTCGAGGAAGATAATATAATACTTTATTATTCAGGTTATGATCGTTTTGTTACGGGAGGTATTGTGCCAGTCTGGGATACAATCAAACTAGAGCCTATTGATCCAATGAAAGCGGCTTACTTTTGTGAAAGAAGAGAATTGGGAATAATCAATATTGGAGGCGAAGCAATAATTACTATTGATGAAGTAGAATACAGATTATCCAAGAAAGAAGCTCTATACATTTCACAGGGTTGCAAAAACATTCTTTTTAAAAGCATTGAATCTTCCAATCCAGCAGTTTTATATCTTAATTCAACTCCTGCACATAAATCGTTTAAAACAAAATTAATTAAACAATCTGATGTAAATATATTGGAACTAGGAAATGAAAAAGATGCTAATCAGCGCAGAATCATGCAGTTTATTGTAGCTGCTACTTGTGAAACGAGTCAATTGCAAATGGGAATTACGGAACTTAAACGAGGTAGTATATGGAATACAATGCCTCCACATTTACATAGCAGGCGAATGGAGGTATATTTCTATACTGATTTAGAAGAGGATCAGGCAATTTGCCATTTTATGGGAGAG
>CAYYKD010000099.1:0-300 GCA_964471825.1 uncultured Spirochaetales bacterium | reverse complement strand
ATTTGGATGACCAATAATCAAGCTGTAATATCTCCAAACTGGTCTATTCATTCAGCTGCGGGCACTTCAAATTACAGCTTCATCTGGGGAATGGCCGGAGAGAATCTGAATTTCATGGATATGGATGTTATCAAGCCAGGTGAATTAAGATAAAAAAAAGAATATCATGAATATAATAGAACAATTCAAAATTAAAAATAAAGTTGCATTGATAACTGGTGGAACTTCAGGTTTGGGATTTGACATGGCTGTTGGTCTGGCGCAAGCGGGTGCCATAATTTGTGTGAATGACATCAGGGA
>CAYYKD010000098.1:0-1751 GCA_964471825.1 uncultured Spirochaetales bacterium | reverse complement strand
CTTCAAAGAAAGTTCGTCACAGTTCAATTGTGTAATCTTAAACCCAAGTATCTCTAACTCTTTTGGAGTAAATCCGCCTTTACGGAGATTTACCACTATTGAATCTGATTGTTCCGCTTTTTCTATACGAGGTTTTGGACTAGTATCTGAAACGGATTTGTTTTGAAGCAGGTGCGGAGCGAACTTACTTGCAATATACTCTAGTGCTTGTGCAAATGTGACTCTTTCTTGCTCCATCACTAAAGAAATGGCGGAATATGCTTTTGTATCACTTCCGCCTTTATCCTGTATAAACCAAACTCCATCTTTTTGATAGACTGCGGTGGATGGGTTCCTATCATCTGAGCGAAGCTTGAAGTTCCGCCTTGAACTGAATCCGACAGAGGATTGAGGGTAATAATCCAGTATAACATTCTTTCCACCGTCTGTAGCCGTTAGAATAGCATCCTTGTCAATCCTGACCATTGTATAGTGTTTGATAAAATTTTGAAAACGCTATTCTTCTCCGTTGTTAATATTTTGCCTGTTGGCTAATTCTTGAAAATCTCTTTCAAGCTTCTCAAATTCGTCAATAAGGTCAATCATTGATGTCTGAACTTCCAAATAAGGAGATAATAATCCACCTGGTGGTCCAATAATATTAGCTCTGAACTCTGCTTTTGAATATTCTATAGTTACTGTGTGCTTTGCTATCCTTAAAGCTCTAACTATATTTTTAATGGTTTTTTTGTTTAATTCCATCGCTACACAATTGCTTGAAATTTGTTTGCGAATTTTAAAATTTTCAGTGCTTTAATCCCAAAAATATTTTTTCCCGAATTGTAGCGGTGCATTACGTTTCTGACATACTGTGGTGACGTTTTGTTTTTTCTTGCAATTATAATCGCAGACCCATAGATTAATTCAATTTTTTTGTTACATTTGTTCATATGAAAGAGGTTATATTTGTGGTTATTATTTTGATTAGCATTGTGGTTACAGCTACAAAGTTGCTAATTATAACTCGCATTTGCTAATAATTATGCGTACTAAAAACATAGCAGAACGCCTCAAGCAAATAGTCTCTGAAAAAGGATTAAGTATAAGAGCATTTGCAAAGGTGATTAATTGTGCTGACACAACAGTAGGCGCGTTAATAAAGGGGAAAGCAGAACCTGGTTATAGTATTCTATTTTCAATAGTAGATCGGTATCCTGAGATTTCTTCTGAATGGTTACTTACCGGAGAAGGTTATATGCTCCGGGACCCAAACAAAGTAATCATGGATGAAACCAAAAAAGTAATTGAAGATTACAGTTACCATCATCACGAACAGATGAAAGATCTAAGCGAATTCATTAAAGAGAAGAATAAACAACTTGAACAACTATTAAAAGCAAATATGAAGCTTACAAGTATTCTTGAAGATAGTGGTTCAACGGCAAAAACATTGCAAAGGAAATTTTATCCAAAGCGTCACGAAAAAAGCTAATTTAAAATATAACCTCCCTTAAAAAAAGCCATATTTTTGGAAGGCTAATTGTAAAAATGTCATACAAAATAAAGGGAAATTGATGGTTGAACCGGGACAGTTCCGGGACAGTAAATGCCAAAAAAAGCTGTTTTTATAAAATTATATATATTGATAATCAGGTAAGTACGCTAGTGAAACCCCAAGGAACTAGTCCGCCCATCTCCACAAAAACCCTGTAACAAACAATAATATAGCGTGTTACAGGGTTTTCTTTAGAAAAACGGGGCTTAAACGGGGC
>CAYYKD010000097.1:851-1919 GCA_964471825.1 uncultured Spirochaetales bacterium | reverse complement strand
ATATAATGATAATAGTATAATTGTTCAGAAAGCAAGATTGCTCCTGCAATCAATGCGACAATGGTCGATAGATTGGAGTAAATGGAAGAAACATGAGCAGGAACCTTGCTCAATGCAAAATTAACAAGGAAGAATCCACCGATGGATGCTACAATTCCTAAATATAGAATTGGGACAATCAATTCAATGTGATAAAGATTGGTGATGTAACTGGATAAATTTTGATTGAATATAAGTTGGATCACATAGATCACATTAAATGTAACCGCACCGGAGAGCATCATGAAGTAAGTGACTTCATAAGGCTTTAATGTTTTTGATGCACTTCTGGAAGCAATATTAAATAACGCTGCAGATAATACAGCACCAAGAAGAAGGGTGAACCCAATCCACTCAAATTGAATACCACTACTTGATTTCGATAATTGTATGAATAACACTCCAGAAACAGATAAAAGAATGAAGAAAATTTGAATAAACTTAGGCTTTTCCTTCAAAATGAGTGCACTCAGCAAAGTTACAAAAATAGGAATCAATGCAATCATCATGCCAGCTTCACCTGAAGATGTTCTTTCTAATCCATAGGTCTCTGTTAAAAAATATAAAATCGGTTGAAAGATTGCGACAAGCATCAATGCTTTGATATGCGTCTTGTTGAAATGGATTTTAATCACTTTAAAAAGTCTTAATAACTCAAAAATAATGAGGGCAACTAAAAAACGATATGCAATCAATCCGATTGGAGTTACATAGTTCAGTGCAATTTTTGAAAACATAAAAGTGAACCCGAAAATAGTTGCGAACAAAATGCCTGCGATATGCACTTTTTTTTGCATGATTCTTTCTTGACCGACTCTTGAAATAAGAAGTAGCCAATCTCCTTTTTTGCTATTGGTAGCCATCAATATGATAACAGTTTTTTATAATTTTGAGATATGATATTGCAAATCCTCGATAAAAAAATGAAAAATAAAGTATAAAAGAACGAACATTAAAAAATCAACTATATATAGTTGTAAATAATTATTGAAAAAGTAATATTAATATATTGACAATAGTGTATGACAT
>CAYYKD010000097.1:0-841 GCA_964471825.1 uncultured Spirochaetales bacterium | reverse complement strand
CAATCTTGACTTTTTTCTTATAGGAATAAGTCAATCTCCTTTTTGTTGCTATTAGGTAGCCATAAATATGATAACAGTTTTCTTTGAATTTGAGATTTGATATTGCAATTCAATTGAAGAAAAATAAAGATTTCATCTCAATAAACTTAGAAAATAAAAAAACAACTATTTATAGTTGCAAACAATTATAAAAAAAGTAATATTAATATATTGACAATAGTGTATGACATACAGTATAATGTAATCAAGGAAGTGATGAAATGGATGAATCGATTTTAATAAACATGATTGTTGAATTGAGAAGAGGAACTCAAATCATATCGGTTTTAAGTCAACTTGAAAAAAACCAGTATGGATATTCCCTTTTGCAAAACTTGGATATCAAGGGAGTAAAAATGGAAGCGGGTACGCTTTACCCTCTCTTAAGAAGACTTGAGTCGCAGGGACTTTTGTCCAGTGAATGGGATACAACCGAATCCCGACCAAGAAAGTATTATGTATTGAGTCCTGATGGCAAACAAATGCTGAAACAGCTGAAGGAAGAATGGAAACTAATTGTTAGTGAAATGAGTTCACTGATTGTGGAGGAAAAGTAAATGAACCAATGGATTGAACGTTATATTTATGCAGTAGTCAAAAGACTTCCTGAAAACATGAAAAAGGAAGTTAGTGAAGAGTTGAAAGCCAACATCAGTGATATGCTTTCTGAAAAACCCTCTGATGAAGAAATAGAAACCGTATTGAAGAAACTTGGAAGTCCAAGAGTGCTTGCCAATAATTATCGAGGAAAAGAACGTTATGTAGTTTCTCCCCTCTATTATGATGATTATATCAATGTACT
>CAYYKD010000096.1:0-1950 GCA_964471825.1 uncultured Spirochaetales bacterium | reverse complement strand
GCCCAGATGGAAAGAAAAACTATAATAGAGTATTGTGAGAATGATACAACTAAAATAATCAACGAAATATGGGAAACAATAAAAAGGAATATCAGTTGAGAAAGAATTACAAATACATTTTTGGGCCGGTCCCTTCAAGACGGCTCGGTCATTCACTTGGCGTAGATGTTGTTCCTTATAAAGTGTGTACTCTTGATTGTATATATTGTGAGTTGGGAGCTACAACCAATAAAACTATTGAGAAGAAGGAGTATAATCCTTTAAATGATATGGTTAGTGAATTAAAAGAAAAATTAAAAGAAAATATAAAAATTGACTATGTAACAATTGCCGGTTCGGGAGAACCGACATTATTTTTAAAAATCGGTGAGCTTATTTCGGAAATAAAAAAAATAACGCAGATTCCTGTTGCGGTTCTCACAAATGGCACAATGTTATGGGATGAAAATGTAAGATCAGCTTTAAAAAATGCAGATTTGGTAATCCCTTCGATAGATGCAGGCAATAAAGAAATATTTGATAAAGTTAATAAACCAAGTGAAAAACTTGATTTTAGCAAAGTAATTAAAGGAATTCAGGACTTTTCTAAAGAATTTGTCGGTAAAATATGGGTGGAAATCTTATTGGTTAAAGGCTTTTCAGACAGTGAAAAAAATATTAATGATATTTTAGAAATACTGAAAAGTATCAGGTATGATAAAATTCAGCTTGGAACCGTTGACAGACCGCCGACTGAGCAGACGGCTTACCCCCTTACAATGAAAGAACTTGAAATAATAAAACAAAAATTTCCTGCGAATACAGAGATTATTTCAACAAACAGCAATATCATTGCTGATGACAATTTCTTTCTTGCAAACGAGATTGATATTTTAAGTCTTTTAGAAAGACGGCCGTGTTCAATAGAAGATATATCAAAAGGGCTTCAAATACACAAGAACGAAGTTATAAAATACATTGATAAGCTCTACAGGGATAAAAAAATAAAAAAATATTATTCCACCGAAAAAGAATTTTATTGTATAATCTAAATAAAGGTGGCTATTATGGAGGAAGAAAACAAAACGATATTTCGTGATCAACTTGCAATAGAGCGTACAAAACTGGCTAATTATAGAACTCTTCTTGCATTCACAAGAACTTTTCTTATGATTATTATCTCAGGGGTAACACTTATAAAAATAGTTTCAAAGGATGATTTTTTGTTTTATATCGGAGTAGTTTTAATCCCGATATCTTTTGTTATTTTAATTATAGGCGTATCTGATTATCTGCGTGTTAAAAATAATCTTAAACAGATATACAGGAAGTAAATTAGGTTTTCAAAATTAGTTTTAAGGAGAATAATATGAAAATCGTTGTAATACTTGGAGCATCTCCTAAAGACGGCCGTTATTCAAATATTGCTCAAAAAATTTTGATGGAAAAAGGGTATAATGTCTTCCCTGTTAATCCGCTGTATGAGGGAATTGAAGGGATCAAGTGTTATAGTTCTATAGCTGATGTAAATGAATTGATCGATACCGTTACGGTTTATCTTAAGCCACTCTATCTTGAAAAAATGGTTGATGATATTATCAACAAAAAACCTGGTCGTGTTATATTTAATCCCGGTACGGAAGATATTAATATTGAAAATAGATTAAATAAATCGGGCATAGAAACAATCCATGCTTGTACGATTGTTATGCTTAAAACAGGGCAGTTTTAGTATCTTGTTATCAGTAAAGGACAGGGGAATTTTGAATCATTCGTCGATAACAACAAACCGGTATTTTATCTGTTTATGGCAAAATGTTCCGCGGTAGCAAAAGAAATTTGTGGCGAAGTCGGCAGTATTAATTTATATTACAATGGAAAAAAGTAAAAGGAGGTCGGATATGAAAGTAGGAATAATCAGATGTCAGCAGACAGAAGATATGTGTCCCGGAAATACTGACTTTAAAGTTG
>CAYYKD010000095.1:0-1996 GCA_964471825.1 uncultured Spirochaetales bacterium | reverse complement strand
TAAACAGCAGCAATACTGTCTGTCCCCCCGGTTCCCCCATTTTTATCAAATGTAATTGTAAGCTCGTTTCTCTCAAACCATTGACAACCTCCAATCATTATTACCATACATAATAGCCCAAAAACTCTTAATGCTTTCATTTTAAAACCTCCGAAAATAATTATTTTAACCCCAAAAACCTTTTAGGATTGATATGCGCGATCTGTTTTATCAGATCATCTCCCATTGCCGAAAAGAAGTCCATCTTAATGCTTCTAAAATGTCCGTTAGCAACTACCATATAATAATCAGAACCATACAAAGTCCTTTCTCTTAATAAACGGCTGTTATCAAACCGCTCTTTTATAAATTCAAACATAGACTTGTTTTTGACATACTTATTCATTGCAATATTATATGACAGATCGGCATAAACATATTCATACTGATCCATCAAAGCCAGTATTCTTGAAACCCATGAGTTATTCTTACCTTTCATCATCAACAACCACTCCTCACCGCCGCCAAAATGACCGAGATTGAGTCTAAGTTCGGGAAATTCTTTTAACACAGGATTCCAGTTATATGGATTATTAAAAAACTGCCTGTAACTATCACCGGCTATAAACCATCTTGATTGCTGATCTTTTGGTATATTCTGATAATTTCCGTTACCATCGGCGATGTTTGATTTACCATCAAGCCCTTTCAAATACTTATAACTCGTATGAACCAGCTTGCCTCCGCAATGTGTAACAACCGGTATTCTCTTTTTTTCACATATTGAGAATAACTCCATCAATTTTGGGTGACTCGGCAGATAACCGAGAGCCGGATACACTTTCACACCAAAATACCCATACTCCTCAAATGCTAATTTGAGATAATCAAAGCAAAACTCATTGTTAGGATCAAAAGCAAAGAAAGGAAGTACCGCATCTCTGTTGTCATCTGCAACTTGTGCCATATCCTTCATTTGATTGATCAATAACCGGTTTTTACTTTTCTTATGAAATACCTTACTTCCGGTTGCCGGATCAATCATAGCACCTTTGATCCCTGAGCTTAGATCCATCATCAGCGTACAGACAACAGTTTTTCTAAACTCCTTATTTCCTTTGTAATACTCTAACAGTTTCTTGAAAATCTCACTTCCTGAACTATTATTAAATATGTTGATAAAATACGCAATATTGCTAAGCGGATCTCTATCATTACCACGGATAATAGAATGTAATAAGTGCTCTGCCCATTTAAAAAACTGTTTTGTAAATGGTAATCGAGCCCCCATATATCCGTCCGGCACATCATTATAAGTAAAAATATGCGCATGAGTATCAAACAGAATCTCGTCTTTATCACGATCATCATCAATAAGTCTTTGCATTTCAGGTGTTAGGCGTTCATAAGGATCATCACTAATATTTAACTTAAACAAGTTTTCACTATTTAGCATAAAATCACCCCCTTATCGGATAAACTAAAGTAAGATATAAAAATATATATGCTATCGATATAACAAGAATAGTTACACCTATAAATGATGTTTTGACAATGATTTTTGAATTAGATAGCTCAATCTCATCTCCGCCACCGGTTTTTTTTGAGTATTTTTTTGCAATACTAAATTGAACAATTGCTAAGATGACTCCGACTAACGGTATAACTAAACTGAAAACTAAGATAATCCATGATGAGATTAGTTGATAAAAATACACCTTTTTTGCATGTTCAAGAACAAACTTCTCATATTGAAGATTTACTTCCTGATCAGTAAATCCCGGCCCTACTAATAATCTCGGTATATTTATCTTTTTTTCATTCAATCTACTAAAATCTATAACACCAGTATCTGCATTATCATTTTCAATTCCATTTACAAAAACACTCAATAATGTTAAAACTAATATCAGTAAAGTTTTATTCATACTCTCCCCCTTACCATTTATAGCTCAAACCGAGCTCAAGCCCGTTACCTGTTCTTAAGTCAAGTGAAACAGGACTATCCTTTGCGATA
>CAYYKD010000094.1:0-2015 GCA_964471825.1 uncultured Spirochaetales bacterium | reverse complement strand
TCTGCTTCTCTCCTTTCTTAATCCCGATCTTCTCTCCTTTCTTAATGCCGATCTTCTCGCCATCATCAAATGCTGTATCAATTACACCTTTCATATCCCGGTATGCCTTTAAGCTCTCTTCATATTCATTGAGCTGATCTTTGTTGTACTTGGCGATCTCCGCTTTTGTAAATCCATCTAAAAATACCGGTTCATTCAATATCGCAGGTATTTCATCAAAACTTGGCAGATTCTTTAGAAAATATAGCCATTTATCAAAATGCGTTTCTAATTGATCTTCTCGTTTGTTAAACTTCGGCATTTCGATAAATATAAATGTCAATTTGTCATAAAACACTTCACAACATTGATCCTTTAGTTTTACATTACTCAGATACCTCTCGCGATCACCGGCTGATTTGTCAAACTCAAAATCAAGTATGGCAATGCAGTAAACGGGTTTAAGTTTGTAGTCCCAGTCCCCTTTTTCTGCCTGTTCTTTTATCGGAAATGTCGAGTAAAATACTGTACGATCTTTGAAAAAATTTAGTTTTGCCTTCTGCATCTCTACAATGAAGGCCTCCTCATTTTTATCAGTACAATAAATATCAAATATTGCTTTGCGATCATTATTAACCATTCCAAGCTTCTCTGTCGGTTTAAAGCTAAGTTCTTCGATTATATGCTCATCATTTAGGACTTCATTCAAGAAATCTATAAGCAAATTCTTGCTGCCTTCCTCACCGAAAAGCTTTTTGAACCCAAAGTCTGTGTATGGATTGATGTATTTATCTTTCATATTATCTCTCCTGATTGTATCTTTTGTACTACCTTCACCACTAAGGTAAGAAAAGATAAAAGTTATCATATAGCATTATAGATATTTTCTGCCCATATATTTATCTTATTATAAACTTTTTCTATTTTTTGATCTTTTACTCTAAAAAGTAGTTTTGGTTCAGCGTAATCTATAGAATTATCATAGATATATGCCCTGTCAACAATGTTTACTGCTTCACAACAGTTTGCTATGGACTTTCCGTATCTACTAATTATTTTAGGGATAGGAACATCATGTCCCCCTTCTAAAACCCGATGGGCAATCCTACTTGCATTAATTGCCGGATGATCAGTTCCTACAAAAAACAACCTTATAAAATAACCACTTTCTTTTGCTTTCATAATATAATCTATTTTATCCGTTGCTGATAAAACTGTCTCAAATATCAAACTTTCCTTCTTAATAAGACATTCTTCTCTCAAGTCCTTTGCGTAATTTGCGGCACTAAAGACAGCTTCAAGTGAATTCCAATCGCCAAATTTATCTCTTGCGATTTCATCCGGATTTATATAAACACACCCTTTTACCCATTCATGCTTTAATATTTTCCATGTAATTGAAGTTTTACCTGAACCATTTGGACCTGCTACGATTAATAATTTTGGCTTCACAATTGGCATTTTAATTACCTTCTCTATAAAGAGACCTGACTTTTTTTATCTCAGCAACTATGCTTTCTTGAAGTTGCATATCTGCGTTCTTTGCTCTTTCTTTTACCGAAACCAAAACATCGTGCATTAATTCGTCCAATTGCTTTTTTGTCGGCTCAAATTCCGATAAAAAATTATACTTTAGATCCATAATAAACTCCTAAATCATACTATAATAGTATATATCAACCTAATAAAGTCAATAGAACTTATTGTAATCTTTATTATTTTTTATCTCCTCAACAGTTATACCGGTGACTTCATATCTAAAAACATATCATCCCCCCGCTTAAACAATTTGGATAAACAAAAACCCATATTAATATAGTGTAATTTTGATTATTTGTCAACTACAGGTAAAACTATAATTCTAAGAGTGGGATTTTCACAATGAGGAGTGAAGAGGGTTTTTCACGCGGAGGGGCGGAGGTAAGAGAAGAAAGAGTTTAGGCTTTTTTCTCTTATCACAGGCTTCTCTCCACTTCCCGCGCGGGTGCGAATTTAATTTTTGGGTAGTTATGCTGATTTAATAACATCTTGAACCT
>CAYYKD010000093.1:0-2023 GCA_964471825.1 uncultured Spirochaetales bacterium | reverse complement strand
TCAAGACTGAAAACCGGATCGGCAACACCAAATCTATACTCACGAGATAATATTTTACTCGATATATATCCCTCTTTTATGGCTATCGCTTTAATTGTCATAGTTCTATTGATGGTCAAATCTATACTATCTGCGTTTGATCCGGCATTATTAGTTTTTGACGGATTAGTCCCGTCTGTTGTATAATAGATCACAGCCCCTCGCGTTGTCGTGGAGATAGCAACATCTTGGGTTGCATCAAAACTTCCGGCAGGTAAACTGAAAACCGGATCCGCTGCCGAGCCAAAAATATTTTCAAGCGGGAGGTCTAGATCGATAAATAGCGAACACCCTGCAAATATCATTATAGATAATGTTAGTATAATAAAATAATTTACTGTTCTTTTCATAAGTCCCCCTATAACCTTAAGCCAAAACCGACAGTTGCTTTATCTGAGTGCAGATCTGCGGATATACTAAACCGTCTTTCAAGAAACTCCAGTTGTTTGATATATCTTGTTTCATAGGGAGCAACGGCATATAGAACCATTGAGACTATTAAAAAAACTGCTGAAACAGGGATCATCGCTATAAAGCTAGCAGAAAAACCGTTCGAAAAACCTCCAAGTTCAGTTCGTGAGCTATTGTAGTTGTTAAATGATACGGCTCCGGAGACATAGTTTTGTTCATTGGTAACATAGAGTCCGAGATAATGCTGGTTAAGACCGTAAAATCCACCGATTAGACCTCCGCTTACTGCGGCTAACCCCATGCAGATACTCGCACTACTAATCATTCCGGTTCTGATAGGTCCGGCTTTATCCTTATCCCGTTTAATATCGAGGATTTTCTTTGATATATTAAGATGCTCGATGGTCTTATTTTTTTCAGGCTCTATTTCGTTAAATATTGTCTTTGTTGCTCCGACTTTGAGATTTAGAGTATCCAACTTTGCAAAGGCACCGTTAAGCTCATCGAATGAATTATACCTGTGATCACGAAGGTCTGTATATTCATTTTTTATATTAAATGAAAAATCCTTCTGTTTATTCTGAACTTCTGTTATTTTATCTGTTATCCGATTTGATAACATCTGAAATTGATTTTCCTTAGTATATTTTGCAACTGCTTCAAGCGTTTTTACACTCTCTGCAAAGAGTGTTTCCTTAAGCATATTTTCTGCTTCATTGATTTTTGCACCGATTAACTCCCCTACATTCCGTTCAATATCTGTTATTACCTGCAGAGACTGATTTACTATAGTGTTTAATCCGCGAAAATTTGCCTTCTGATTTATATCTTTTGCCTCTGCATAACTCTTTGCAAGTTTCACAAGATCATTAGACTTAAAATCTATACTGCCTAACTGATCTCCATAGATTTGCGTAAAATAGCTTCTATCATTACTGCTCAACTGCTGAGTAGCAAATTCCTGTTTTAAGAAGAGGAGGAAGTTACCACCGTCTTGATGGCGTGTATTGGCAAGAATCCCAAAAAGGGGCGTTGTTTTTGTTATCATATCCCGTAGATCAACAAATAGAAGCATGGCATCAAGATAGGGGCGATTATTAAACCTTAATGCCCGCTTTAACTGAACAGCAAATTCACTTTGATCAGGTACAGTCTCAGATGCGCCGCTTGTTATTGCCTGTCTTGCAACCATTGCATAGGATTTTTTGTAATATTCATTGTCAATATTACCCACAAAGCTCCTTGTAGCATTAAGCAGATCACCCGAAAAACATGAGTCTGATATTAACAGGACTCTTTTTGACGGTATCTGATCAATCATTCCGCGGATAACCGAGTTTGATAGCCATTTATCCTGTGCTACTTCATCATCACCGCCGTCTATCGGGATCCAAAAACCGGTATTGGATACAGTATCAAGATGACCATGCCCTGCATAGAATATTAGCACACTGTCATTTTCTTTTACCTTTTGCTGAAGCTCTGTAAAGAGCTGTCGAATACCTCTCATTGTTGCCTGATTGTTATAGAGTTCAATAACATCATCTATGTGGTATCTTTCAACAATTATATC
>CAYYKD010000092.1:461-2053 GCA_964471825.1 uncultured Spirochaetales bacterium | reverse complement strand
TCAGAAATCAGGCCATATAACAAAGGGTATCGTAAAAGATATATTAACAAATTCACCAAATCATCATCATGGTATAAAAGTAAGACTTGAATCAGGATTAGTTGGTAGGGTAAAAGAGATTTTTTAAATGTTAGTTACTGTAAAAAAATAAAGGGGCAATCTTGATATAATCCCCCTTTAGTAGACACATAAAAAAAGAGTTGAAATAATACCTAAAAATGTGAATATTAAAGGGGGATTTTTTTATGTCAAAAAAGAATAATTTCTATTCAAAAGAATTAAAACTCAAAGCTATTAATATGTATTTAGATCATAATTTACCAACCTCATTGATACTGAAAGAATTAAAAATCAGAAGTGACACTCAGATTCGATCATGGGTTAAGCTTTTCAAGGAAAAGGGTGAAACTGCTTTTGATGAAGAAACCAGAGGAAAATATCGGGGTGAAAACAAAGGACGACCGAAGACAAGATTTGATTCTATAGAAGAAGAGTTAAAATATTTGAGAATGGAGAATGAATATCTAAAAAAGTTAAATGCCCTGACAAAGTAATGAAAACAACTAACAAATACAATGTTATTAATATAATGTCAGGGCGATACAGTATAACCAATTTATGCAAATTATCCAAAGTTTCCAGAAGTGGCTATTACAAATGGTTAAATAGTCCAAAACTCAAGACTGTTAAACAAATTGAAAATGAACTAATTAAAAATCATATTATTGTTATTCATCAAAAATATAGAGGAACATATGGTAAAAAAAGAATACACATATATCTAAACTCGGTATTAGATTTTGTAGTCAATCATAAAAGAGTTCATAGATTGATGAAGGAATTAAATATTAAGTCAGTTATAAGAAAAAAGATTTACAAACACAAATTTAAACCTTCTAAAATTGCAGAGAATATTCTAAATCGGGAGTTTGTTTCTGACGGACCTTTGAAGAAATTATGTATGGATATCACTTATATACCAATAGATAAAAGATTCAGAAAGTTTATGTATATGAATGCAGTTAAAGATTTGTTTAATAATGAAATAATCGCATATGATTTAAGTTTGCGAAATGATACCGAATTAGTCAATAGAACATTAGAAAAACTTTTCAGCAATGAGTTGCCTGAAGATTGTATTTTGCATACTGATCAAGGATTTCAATATACAAGAAAGTCTTATTGTGATGAATTAAAGAAACATAAAATAATACAGTCTATGTCTCGTCGTGGGAATTGCTGGGACAATGCACCAATTGAAAACTTTTTCAGTCATTTTAAAACTGAACTAATTTATTTAAATACAATTTGTTCCGTTGATGAAATGAAAAAACAAATTGATGATTACATATTTTTCTATAACAATGAAAGGATACAAATAAAAAGCGGTAAATCTCCTGTAGATTACAGAAAACTTACCGCATAGCTTTTTTTATAAATGTCTACTTGACAGGGATACTATCATCTTGCCCCTTTATTTTTTTATTATGATAATTTATTTAAATAAATTAACTATAATATCGTTAATTAAACCAAGAAACTTAGTGTTAAGAGTAATACAAGTTCCAACAAAAACTATACTAACCATACTC
>CAYYKD010000092.1:0-243 GCA_964471825.1 uncultured Spirochaetales bacterium | reverse complement strand
CTGCATTAGCCATCATAACAGCCAATACAAATCCGCTTACAAGTGAACCTGCAAGAGTAGCAAGAACTGCAGCCGGTCCTAAAATAATACCTACTACAATAGGACTTAGTATAGCAAGGATAGAAGGGGCAACCATCTCTTTTTGAGCACCAAGAGTACTTATTTTAACACAACTTGCATAATCAGGTTTTGTAGTTCCTGCCATTATACCTTTGTTTTCTCTAAATTGTCTTCTAACTTCTT
>CAYYKD010000091.1:1493-2116 GCA_964471825.1 uncultured Spirochaetales bacterium | reverse complement strand
TGGAATACTTTTACAATGAAAAAAATGATTGGATAAAACTAATTTTAACTTCTCCAGATGGGGACAAGTATATTTCTGTAAGAGAAATAATATACCTAAATTAATTGAACACGTTTTAACTTAAAGAAAGTCCCCCCTCTCCCAATCTTTCACTTTTATAACAAGTGAAACATCGTATTTTCCCCTATCTCATTGATATATAAATCAATAAATCTTCCATTCCCGATATCCACTGATTTACATCTTTCACTTTCTTCCAAATAATTTTTTTTTGAAAGAAATGGATGTCAATTTTGTCCCGGACAAATACTTTATATATGAGTTTAATAGGACAAAAAACCACCAGTGATTACATTGAATGGAACACCCTACAATCCCTGACCCAGAAACTGGAAAGAGATGGTGATTGGAAGTTCTGTTTATTAATAACCATAGGAATGATGACAGGTCTCAGAATATCGGACACCCTTTCCCTCAGATGGAGTGATTTACTATCCAAAGAACACCTTGAAATAATAGAAAAGAAAACCAAGAAGAATAGAAAAATCTTGTTGAACCAACAACTCCAACTAACCATTCAACGAATATCAAAAAAGGTAAACCCTCAAGACCTTGACGAATTT
>CAYYKD010000091.1:0-1483 GCA_964471825.1 uncultured Spirochaetales bacterium | reverse complement strand
ATTCCTGAACAGATGGGGAACAAAACCCATCTCCACCCAGTTCGTAAACTGGAAACTGAAGGAACTTATGAAGAAATATGATGTAGTGAAAGAACCTTCAAAAATCAAAAGTCATTCAATCCGAAAATCATTTGGACGTAGAGTGTGGGAAAACAGTGAACGGTCTGAAAAGGGTTTGATAATGTTGAATGAAATCTTCAACCATACTTCCATCCAAACAACCAAAATTTACCTTGGTATAAGGGAAAAGGAAATCATGGATGTATATCAGAATTTATAAGGGTTATTACTTCTTGATATTGACAGAGGAAATGTAGTCAATGGGAAGAAACATTTCATACTCACCATCTTCAATCACAATACAATCATTACCTTCAAATCTCAGTACTTTCTTCTTTACGTTGGTTTCTTTCGGAGGGTAATTAAGGACAATTACACCATTATGGTCACTTACCCCTACTATATCTCCAATCAATTCTTCTAACTTTTTCTTGATTCCATTATTCATATAACTCACTTTGTTAATGGTAAATGTAGTTCTTCATCAATTATAATGGTTTGTTTAGGGATTTTCAAACTATAAGAATATAATGTTACCCAACTCTCAGAACAAATATCATCAATCATACCTCCGATAACATCAGGTAAATTATTCTTTACAGGTCTCCTCACTCCATCTATTTCAACCCAAAGTTCAAACGGATTATACCTTATATAACTTAACTGTTCCAGTACACCCATGATAACAGGGTCAATGTCTTCTTCGTCTTCTTGTCCTTTGACCCATGATACGTTCAATCCATCTTTATCTCCAATCATGATTTTATAAATATCACAGGATAAATCAATAGTAAGACCTTCAATAGTTACTTCTTCCATAGTGGTTTTGGTTTAATGATAAGTAAACAGGAATCAAATGTAGTAATTAGACAACTACTTTTAAGGTGTATTATGTAAACAAGTATTAAGAAGAAGATATATATGTTTCCATAATACACCTTCCAGATGGTTTATACTTTGTACAATTTTGAACCCCTTTTTAACCCTGTACACCCATATAACTGATAGTACTTCCAACAACAGTTTGGTTCACATCGTAAACAATTATAACTCATATAGGGAGTATAGTGAGTGTATAACCATTTATGTGTTCCATTTATAAGGTATTACTACAGTATCATGGAAACAGAGAGTCGGGTAACTTGATTTTAGTCAAAAAGTAGTTTTGGAAGTCGTTTGATGTTTCTTTTTGTATTTATGTAGAAATAACATGAAATACTTAAACAAAAAAACAATGGAAAATCTATTGGAAGTCCTCGGAACTGAGGAGTACAGGAAACGATTCTACCAGTTGGTTAACTACCCACAAAAGTAGTCACCGAAAGTAATCGGACAAACAGAACGATGGTATTAATCATTCGTTCTGATTGGGATATAAGGACAAGTTCTTTATATCCCATTTTCATTTTAGTGGGTTAAGGAA
>CAYYKD010000090.1:0-2120 GCA_964471825.1 uncultured Spirochaetales bacterium | reverse complement strand
TTAAAGTACTTTTTGAAGATGCTCCCGATGCTATGTTGTTGGCCGACCCTGAAACAGGTAAAATTGTGGATGCAAATAATACTGCTTGTAGATTATTTAAAAAGCAGAAGAACGAGCTTATTGGATTATTACAATACGAACTTCATCCAGCCCAAAATGAAGATTATTCGAAAAATACGTTTAAAAAACATTTTGAAAATACAAAACAAAATGAACCAATTGAAAATAAAATACGCCGCTCCGATGGCACCGAAATTCCTGTTGAGATAATTGGCCAAGCCATAAATTTAGATGGTAAATTACTTATGTTGGGTACTTTTAGAGATATTACCGAACGCAAAAAGGTTGAAGAAGAGCTGAAAGAGAGTGAAGAGAAATTTGCTGTAGCATTTAAGACTTCTCCATACGCTATTACAATCACGCGTCCTGAGGACGGAAAGTTTATCGAGGTCAACGATGCCTTCTTTTCGATGACAGGATACTCTCCAGAAGAGGCACTCAATAATTCATCGATAGGAATGGATTTATGGTTTGACGCGGAAAATCGCAATAATGTGTTAAAAGTTCTCCGAGTTGGAGGAGCTATAAATGGGCAGGAATTCCAATTTAAAAAGAAAAATGGAGAAATAATAACAGGATTGTTTTCAGCCCAACTTATTGATATCAATAACAATACCTATATCCTATCAAGTATTAATGATATAACTGAGCAGATAATAGCGCAAGAAAAACTGCGTGATAGTGAAATGCGCTTCAGAAAGATATTACAAGATGTTGAAAGTCTTTCTGTTCAGGGATATGCACCCGATGGAACAACTCAATATTGGAACAAAGCTTCCGAACGATTGTATGGTTATACCGCCGAAGAAGCTATTGGGAAAAAATTTACCGATTTGATTATTCCTTCTGAAATGCGTGAAGGAGTAAAACAAGCCATTATTCAAATGGCTGAAACCGGTCAGGCAATTCCTGCCTCTGAGTTAACGCTCATGCGAAAGGATGGATCATTGGTTACGGTTTTTTCGAACCATACCATTGTTCAACTAGCCGGACAGCCACAGGAATTGTTCTGTATTGATATTGACCTTACAGAACTGAAACAATCAGAAAAAGCTTTACGCGAAAGCGAAGAGCGCTACAGCAGTTTATTGCAATATCTCGAAACTGGCATTGTGGTTCATGCGCCCGACTCTGCTATTATAACGAGTAATCCACGTGCATCAGAATTATTGGGGTTAACTTTCGAACAAATGCAGGGAAAAGTTGCCATGGATCCTAATTGGAACTTTGTAAATGTTGACAATACTAAGATGTTGGTCCAAAACTATCCAGTTCAACAAATTATAAACACCAAACAAGCCATTAAAGATCAAATAATTGGAATTCAGAAAAGTGCAAATCATACAATTATTTGGGTTAATGTCAATGGATTTCCAGTGCTTAATAATGATGGTGAAATTACCGAAATTGTAATTAGTTTTAATGATATTTCCGAGCGCAAACATGCAGAAGAACTCTTTATAGATATTGTTGATAAAAATCCAATGTCCATTCAGATAGTTAACAAAGAGGGATATACCCTTCAAACAAATCCAGCATTCATAAAACTCTTCGGTTCTATTCCACCATCTTATTATTCAATTTTTGAAGATTTAATAAGTAAAGGACCTGAGTTTGAGATATTAATTCATCAAACAATAAGTGGTGAAGTAGTTCATTTGCCTGATATTTATTACAATGTACATGATTTAATGCCTGAAGCTCCAAATAATCCACAATGGATACGTGCACTTATTTTTCCACTTAAAGATAGTAATGGAAAACCAGAACGATTTGTAGTAATGCATGAGAATATTACCGAACGCAAAAATGCAGAAGAAGCCTTACGCGAAAGCGAAGAAAAGCTCAATACGCTTTTCAATTCGATGACAGAATTAGTAGTAATGCACGAATTGGTGTTTGATGAAAAAGGCAATGCTATTGATTACCGAATTTTAGATTGTAATAAAACATTTACAACGATTACCGGAATACAAAAGGAAAATGCTGTAGGGCGACTTGCAAGAGAAGTTTATGGAACAGAAACAGCTCCATATTTGCAAGAGTATGCCAATGTGGCA
>CAYYKD010000089.1:2024-2273 GCA_964471825.1 uncultured Spirochaetales bacterium | reverse complement strand
AATCTTTATCCATTAAGTGGCGAAAAGAGTGAAAGTGAAAAATACAAGAATTTTATTAAGAGTCCGTTGAAAATTAAATCTCGGATAGAGAGTTGTGTTAAAGCATTAAATCCAAGTGCTATCATCTGTTGCGGAACGTACGATGAAATAGTAAACGCCTTTGATAGAGAGGACCTATCTGATAATAAAAAGTACATTTTTTACAATGAAAAAAATAAATATTGGTCGACACAGAAAGAAAATTATGAC
>CAYYKD010000089.1:319-2014 GCA_964471825.1 uncultured Spirochaetales bacterium | reverse complement strand
TGCTATATCCATTACGCTCTCTTTTGGGAATAGGTCTGCGATTGGTTTAAAATTGTTTGTCATCTTTACTAACCTCTACTTTCTTAATGTTTTTACGCAAGTTGTTTTTCTGTTTCTCCTTTCGTTTTATTTTTTTTTGCCGTACTTATTTCTTGCGTTTAAATAAAAACAGGCATAAAAATAAACACCATCACTGGCGGTATGTATGGGGTTGAAAATGTTTAATTTTTATGTTATAGTTGCTACATTAAGAAAAATTTATTTATACTTAAGAAGAAATCTAAATCTGGTCTAGCCCCCAAAAGTTGAGCCAGTTTAAAAGTTAGTAAAAATATGATAAAATACTAACAAAGGGGATGAAAGAAATGGGAAAGAACACATATAGCACAGAGCAAATCATAGTAAAATTAAGAGAGGTTGAGCTTTACTGTGGACAAGGTAAAACCATAGCAGAAGCAGTAAGACAGGTAGGAATCCACGAGCAAACATATTACCGTTGGAGAAAAGAATATGGTGGAATGGATACAAGCGATGCGAGACGGTTGAAGGAACTTGAGAAGGAAAATTCGAGATTGAAGCGCATAGTAGCAGACCAGGCACTTGATATAGCGATTTTAAAAGATGTAAACTCAAAAAACTTTTAAGTCCGATAAAGCGACAGGCGGCCGTAGATTATGTTATAGAAAAACATTCTGTGACACAAAGACGGGCTTGTCGGACACTTAATATAAACCGCAATTCATATCGATATAAACCTGTAAAACGGGATGATGAGGATGAAATACGAACAGAAATTATTGAAACTGCTTGTAATTTTGGCAGGGTTGGCTATAGAATGGTAACCAATATGCTAAGAAACAAAGGCATATTAGTAAATCACAAAAGAGTAGAACGCATATGGCGAGAGGAAGGACTTAAACTTCCGAAAAAGCAATCTAAAAAACGTCGTTTATGGCTTACGGATGGTAGTTGTATAAGGTTAAGGGCTGAACACAAAAACCATGTATGGAGTTATGATTTTGTTGAGGATAAAACGGTTAATGGCAAGAAAGTAAGGTTTTTAAATATCATTGATGAATTTACGCATGAATGTTTAGCAAGTATTCCACGAAGAAGTTGGCGAAATAACGATGTAATTGAAGTATTGGCAGGGCTTATGCTTCTTAAAGGCACACCAGAATATCTAAGAAGTGATAATGGAAGTGAATTTACAGCAAAAAGAATTCGTCAATGGCTGGCAAATGCAGGCGTTATTACTGCATACATAGAGCCTGGTAGTCCATGGGAGAATGGTTATGTTGAAAGCTTTAATGCAAGAATGAGAGATGAATTTTTAAATGGCGAAATATTTGGAAATATGTACGAAGCAGAGGTTCTTGCAGCTCGATGGGTTAAATATTACAACGAGGTAAGACCTCATAGCAGTTTAGGTGGAAGACCACCTGCACCACAAACAATCATTCATTTCTCTGCTTAAAAAAGAGTACTCTTCCGACTCCAAATTATCAAGGGTAAAATATACGGCTTCGCCGCCCTTGACAATTTGACCCCGTAAGAGTAAAATTGTAATTAAGCAATCAATGAATTTTTATACCAATAATTGGTGATTTACTAACAATGATCTTGGACCAATTATCGGGGGCAGTTCAGTAGTAATAATAATCTTCGTTTGTATTATTGTTGAAATCTTCACGT
>CAYYKD010000089.1:0-309 GCA_964471825.1 uncultured Spirochaetales bacterium | reverse complement strand
CAATTATCGGGGGCAGTTCACTTGAATTTCTTTCACTTTTATTAGCTGTTGAAACATTAGTCATATTTATTATCCTTTTTATCTTAAAATAATTTTACATTTATTTTCCACTTGGCTAATTTCCAAATCGGCAAAAAGTGGGAGGATTAGAATGCTTTTTGAAATATGGAGGACTACTGAAGTATTGTTTACATCCAACTTTCTATTAAAACAATTGAATGTTTTTGTATGTTCGTAAAATATTTCCGGAACATCGCTATTATAAAAGTTATAATCTTTACCCTCACATATTTTACCAGGTAATTCCCA
>CAYYKD010000088.1:0-2332 GCA_964471825.1 uncultured Spirochaetales bacterium | reverse complement strand
CTGAACTGTTAAATTCTACCTTAACACAGTGTCCAGTTTTCGGGGTCCACTATATAATACATGCTTTAAAAACATAAAATCATCAACACCCGTCAAATTAAACATCGAATGTTTTGCTCACCAGCCCCGCCGTGATTTATCATATCAAGCAAGGAATCCTCCGGGGTCTGGTGTAGCGATTTGTTGTGCAATATTTTTCAAGCAAGCAGGCCCTCTCTCAAAATCTAAAATTAATTTATTGCTCTATTGATTTTATTATCGTTTAACCGTATGGCTTTTGGGGTGACCTTGGATAGTAACCCTCATAACAGGATGGTATGAGACAAAAAAATTCTACATCGCGGTATGCTTCAATACCAGTAAGATCAACTATCCATATTTCAGAAAATCCAGTGTCATACACATCTGGAAGATTTTTTTTGTTTAGGAGCGTATGAATTTGTTCCAATGGAATATCATTAAATTCAATGACAAGTATTGAAGAATTAGGATGCTTCCAGTCATTTTTTTGTCTTTTTTGATCTTTTGTTTTAACGCATTCTTGAATAATTTCTAAAGCATCTTCAATTTTCATATATTCGCGTTTGTGAATTATGGAGTCATAAGCAATCGATTCTGGGTGACCTCTTTGTATTTGAGTCAACTCCACTCCCACTATTTTGGGGTTCTGCTTTTCACGACACAAAAAATCAGGTTTTTCGGAAGATATAATTTCGATAAATTCTTTACCAGTTATCCTTTCATATTCTTCGAGAAAATAACACAGCGTCTTAAATTCAGACTCTTTTTGAGCCTCTATTTTAAATTTTCCAAGTTCTTTTCTTGAAAATTTTTCCGATATGCCAGTTGAATCGAGTTCCTTAATTCTTTCCCAGTTTAAAAATGACATATTGGCCTCCAAAAAATCATTTATGACTCAAAATAAAATGTTTTATTATTAATTCAATAACAATTAATCCATCCCCGTTTTGTTTGGAAGCACAACGGGTTGGTGAGGGGTCGGGGGTTTTATGCCGACTCACTCAGGATAATTCTGTTTTTCAGGGGAAAATAAAACCGCCAAGAGCGGCTAAGTGGCCCCCGATCCTCTCCAGCAACGAGGTTGTGCATTATTTTTTCTCTCTTGCTTGTTCGTTTTCATCAATTTCAATGCGCATAATTTCAGCGGCATCAAAAAGACCAACTTTTTCCAAAGCATCAAGTTTGTGCATGTCGCCACAACCGTCATGCCCGGAAATTGCATTCCTAAACGAACTATAACCAACCTTTTGATTATAACCACCGTGATCAATCGCTGCCTTTGCTTCTTTCAATGTAATTATCAAACATGGCACACTTTCTAAACCACGTTTTTTTGCAGCCGCGATACGATGGCTTCCTGTCCAGGCTTCGTATCTCTGTGATAGTCCTTCTAACGGTTTAAGTTGTTCAACTAGGAGAGGTCTGTCAGTCCAGCCCTGTTTCATACTTTCCTCCAACCTATTTACCTTGTCGCTGTCATTAGGGCTATGAGGAGGATTAAGTAGCCAGATTTCTATTATTGATTTTTTCATATAAGAACCTATGTGTTAGGATCTCCCAACCCCATATATTCCATAATTTCAAATTTAATTTGTTCAACCTCTCTACGAAGAACTGGATGATATGTTGCTTTGGTATTTTCACCTTGGGCATTGGGGCTAATTATATGGGTAGTACCACCTTCTTTATCAAGCATCTTGATAACGATTGCGTCATTTTTAATTTCCCAGTCAACTATTTTATCCATATCGAGGTAATAACCATCCCTTATTTCCAAGCCTCTTTTTGTAGTCCCCTTTTCATCTATTAATTCATTGCAGAAATTTTTAAATACATCAGAGAATTCTTTCTCGTCGGAGTACGATAAGGCGTGTTCTAAAATAATATCCCAAGAAATTGGATTATCTAATTGAACAGTCTTATACCACGATTGCCCTATCAATATCATGGAATCACGCTGGCGAGCGTTATAGATCCATTTATCATAACATAGTCTATAAACTATAAGTCCAACGATCAATCCACCAGATAAAAAAGAGGTTGCGAAAATCGAAGATTTTGGTTGCGCAAAAAGTTGTTGAAACATTGTAGGCAAGAAACATAAAAATAAGATTGCTGAGATTATAATCCACCATTGTTTTTTCATATCCACTCCTTGGATTTAACGTATCGATTGTTAATTCCATCTTCTTTGTCTAAAAGTATTGCAATCAAGATCTTTGAAAATTGACCACCCATGTTCAATGCACAAATTAATGTGTGGTTCCGTATATCACTCAAAATTTTGATATCTAACTGGATAACATGCTGA
>CAYYKD010000087.1:0-2380 GCA_964471825.1 uncultured Spirochaetales bacterium | reverse complement strand
ACATCCTCTTGTTGAATACCCAAAATAGCTGTCAGCAATTAATGAATATTGGTGAGTTGAATCTTTGAATAAATCATAATCAGGAATCATTTTATCAACAATTAATTTATTGTCGTCGTCAAGAATACCAGCCTTGTTTAAGACATTTGTTATTGGGATAATTCCTGTTTCTTCCCAGATTTCTTTGGCCATCAATGTTGCCATAATTCCGCCAACATATATTCTTGATAGGTCTCCTTGGACTAAGGCTTTATAATGTTTGATTGTTTTGACTGTGATGTTCCAGTTAAAAGTGAACACCGTGGAAATATAAATTCGGTCCCAAAAACAATTGTAGGCAATGTTTTCATCCATACCTTTAATGAATATTACATTGTCCCCAAGCTGTTTGTGGTAGGTTGATATTTTCATCAATCCCATAGGCGGGAATTTTGTTGTATATGCTGGTTCTACAAGCAATATGTTTCTGTTCATTTCTATCCTTAAATCAATTTTCAATCACACAACCAAGTCGTATCCCTTTGATATATTAATTTCTGAAAGGATACAAGGCAAAATATTCATTTTGGAAGAATTGATTTTTTGGGATGAATCCGAGTTGAGTTTATCAAAAAGGATGATATTTCAATTAAAAGTTGATGTGCTTATTACAGAACAATAACCATCAAAGGAAAACCGAAACAATATGAAGCTAAAAATATCTAATCCATCGAACTTATGCAATCTGCTTGTAGAAAGAATTTTGATATGATAGAGGATTTGAGCACCGTTACTAATTAATGCTAATTTAAAAAGTTTTCCTATTCCCATTCAGAGAAAAAAGCTCTGGCATATGAGAAATTTCAATTTACAACATGAGAATAAAGATAAAACGCCTTTTCAGGAATTTATGTTATTGGAGTATAATAATATAGCCCAGGCGCATTTCAACACCTTAGCCCCTATCTTCAACGTATCTCAAAAATCCTTATTGACTTTTGAATACAAACGATACATACATATGCATATGAGAACGACTTTAAACATAGATGATGAAATATTGGAAAAAGCTTCTTTGCTGACCGGCATTAAAGAAAAAACAGCTTTAATCCATCTCGGCCTTGAGGTTTTAATTGCATTGGAAAGCAGCAAGCGTTTGGCCAGATTAGGTGGTACTGAAAAAGAAATTCGGGATATTCCCCGAAGAAGGATTGCATAATCCGGAATGATTCTTGTTGATACTTCCGTGTGGGTGAATCACCTGAGAGATGGTGACAAACACTTGGAAAAACAGCTTATTGACGGCAATGTGATGTGCCACCCCTACATTATCGGTGAGCTTGCCTGTGGAAATATTAAAAATCGAAACGAAATTATCTCATTGTTGCAGGCTTTACCGATGGCACCATTGGTCGAATTCAAAGAATACCTGTATTTTATTGAGGAACATCAATTAAATGCAAAAGGAATTGGTTTCGTTGACACGCATCTCCTTGCCTCGGCACGATTGGCACAGATTAAGCTGTGGACTGCCGATAAAAAATTAATTTCAGCCGCAACCGGCCTTGGCATAAATTACCTCAAAATATAATTCGTCATCCCAATGACCGTTGACCGATACTATTAAAAGTATTATATATAATGCTGTCAATAATATTTTAAAAAATACTCAACGGAGTTTAATATGAATACCATAACCGCTAACCAGCTTAAAACAAAAGGTATTTCCGTGATTGAGGACGGTCTTTCGGAAAACCATGAATTGATCATCACCGTCCGGGGCAAAGAAAAGTATATTATCATGGATATGGAGCAATATCATTATCTAAGAGAATGTGAACTTGATGCTGCGCTTCACCAGGCGAAAAGAGATTATCAGGATGGGAATTTCGTGACTGAAAGTGTTGAAGACCATATCAAAAGAATCTCTCATGACGTTTAAATTAATTTATCCAGACAGTTATATTAAACGGGCTTCCAAATTTGCCAAACGGCACCCTGAATTGTTACCGCAGTATGAAAAAACGCTGAAAATTTTAGAGCTTGACCCCCACCACCCGTCTTTAAGGCTTCATCCGTTAAAGGGAAAATTGAAAGACCTGTATTCGGTTTCCATAAACATATCCTACAGAATCACGATTGAATTTTTGATAACCGGAAAAGAAATCATTTTGGTGAATGTCGGGCACCATGATGAAGTCTATCAGCAAAGAAAATGACAGGGAGTGTGAAAAATCTCACAAAGGAAACCTCAATGCCCGGATCCCCCCGGAAATCCATAAAAATGCAAAAAAACCTTGCCAAGCCATGTATAAACATCATCAACGCCCGAACCGATATGCTTTTCATCGACCGGTTTTCCGCCCGGCCCGGTGAGGCCTGGTGCATCTATGGGGCCATC
>CAYYKD010000086.1:0-2689 GCA_964471825.1 uncultured Spirochaetales bacterium | reverse complement strand
GACAAGAGAGTTTGTGCCGTCAGCAAAGGTTCCGTATAGGACGAAGTAGAGTGTAAAGTGCTTACTTCTATTGGAGGTCGTCTTATAATGATTATTGAGATTAAAAAAAATATAAAAAATATTTTATACGGAAAACTGTTGGTAACCCTATAAAGGATAATTTTTTATGAATAAATATTTATATAAGTATATTTTGACTCATTTTAACTTGCCATTAACATACGGGTATCTTGATATTGGGAGAATATATAGTTCGGGTTTTTACATGAACCAAACAGAAATTGATAATTTTATAAAAAACTACTCAGTGTTATTTAAATTTGGAAATTTATTAAAAAACAAGGGAGATGTTCTTTTATGTCCGGTCTCTGAAGGATTTAAATTGTCAAATCCTCTTTCTCAGAAAATAAATAAAATTGAAAATCTTAATGTAGAAAAATGGATAACAGACGCAAGAATGAACCCATCAGTTGCATATAGATCGAACCATTGTTTGTTTTTACCTTTACAAAAACTAAAATACAGGGCTATAGTTTTAATTGAAATGGATTTTTATTCTGAATTGAGACGCGAAATAAATTTATCTAGAGTTATTGAATCATTTACTCTGCTTAAAAAGTTTAATTGTTGTAAGTTAAGTATCCCTAAAGACATGTTGTACGACCATTCTCGTTATAATGGTTTAAGAATTCAATCTGAATTACATAATATATATGACATCTTGAAAGGGTACAATTCTGAAATAGATTTTTTAATTGAAGTTGTAATAAATACATATAATGAACCGGATTTTATGTATTATTCTAGAGATATAAAATATACAGCTGAAAGATATCCTTATTCAAAAAAACTTTATTCATTTATGAAAGACCCGTCCGATAGTATGTTTTATCCTAAAGAGTACCTGTATTGGAATACAGAAGCTAATTTAATAAAAAAGGTTTTAACAAATAGAAATATACAGCTTAATGATTTAAGCTTTTTGATAAAAATATTGGAAAAAAAACAGGGAGATTACTTTGAAACAGGCGTTGGTAGATCTAATCTTGGATATAAGAAAGAATTAATTAGTTTATTAGATGAATTACCATGGAACGCTGATGTCATTAAGGAGGTGATAGGGCCAGATGTGGTATTAAATATGAAAGATTAGAGAGTATAAAAATATTTGTTTAAATAAGTGTCCGGATAAAACCGGAATAGACAAATATTCCAAATAGGGCCTTATATTGTTATTGGAGGTATTTAAAATGAATAATAATGATGATAGTCCACGATTTAGTTTAAATTTAGTTAAAAATCCCAATCCGTTATCGATTATCCTGGTATTGTTAATAATTATTGTTTTGACAATCATTTTACCGGTTCCGTCATTTGTTATTAATATTCTTATAAATTTAAGCTTTTTATGTGCATCCGCAATCTTATTAGCTACAGTGATAACTTTCAAGATTCCTGTAATGGCTTTTTTGAAATTGCCCGTTGTAATCCTTTTTTATACAATGCTAAGATTGTTTATCAATTTCAGTGTAACAAAACTATTTATTATGAAGGGCTTTGATTTTCAAAGTAAGATTGTCAAGACCGCGGGCGCATTTACAATAATTTCGCCGGATATTCTATTATTGATTGGGGGAATAATTTTATTAGTTTTTTTAACAACATTTCAGTTTTTAATTATATTCAAGGGCATTGGAGTTATTGTGAAAGGCAAGCTAAACTATTTACCAAACATATGTTTGGCGATCGATTTCGAGAATAAAATCGGTATTATTGATGATAGTGAGGCAGAACGCCGAGTAGGTGATCAAGTTAAAGAAAATCATTTTTATTTGGAAATTAGTAATGTTTTTAATTTTATTAAAGCAGATGTAATTGCAGGGTTATTTATTACTATTTTTAACATAGTTGGGGGTATTCTATTCAGCATGATATTCAGAAATGAATCAATGAGTTTTTCGTATTCAAACTATCTGATCTTGGTAATTGGTGCAGGTCTTATTAACATTATACCATCTTTATTAATTGGTTATGCAATTGCTATTATTACAAAAAAAGTTGGGGTCTCCTCGCCCACAGCACGAAATATGCCGCATAGCCTTCTCCCCGAATTATAAGGATAATATTGTTTAGTACCGGCATCTCGGAACTGTACTGCAAAGTAAGGCATACTAAAAGGAGTTTAATGATGGGAGATTTTTCGAAGTGGATTGAATGGAAGAGGTGAGTTTGGTAAAGTATTATCCTACCCCGGTGTTTATATAGTTTGTAAGACCAACAAAAATATCGACGGTAATGATTTTTCATGGTTTGAAGACATAGTTTACATCGGTATGACAAATTCCAAGAATGGTTTAAAAGGGAGACTGAAACAATTTGACAATACAATATCTAAGAAACAAAAAGATCATGGTGGTGCACAGAGAGTACTTTATAAACATCCAACTTATGACAATCTAGTAAAGAATTTGTTTGTATCGATTCGTCCATTTGAGTGTAATGTAAGTTCTAATAATACGGAAGATTTACGAATTATGGGTAAAGTTTCAGAATTTGAATACATCTGTTTCGCGGAATATGTGGAAAAATTTAAAAGACTACCTGAATTTAACGATAAAAAGCGATCTCCCAAACAACAACACCTAAAGGAACTAAACCATGCCATACGATCTGACAAATAAACTTGTAA
>CAYYKD010000085.1:0-2750 GCA_964471825.1 uncultured Spirochaetales bacterium | reverse complement strand
TCTATCGGCGTTCTATTTTGTTAGAAAATCGCCATTCTAAATTGTTCCTAACACAAGCCCTTGTCAACAGAGAAAATACCATTTCTACCTTCCCCAAAATCAAGAATAACAAGATCTCTTGAAAGGAGCATTGTAGGTAAGCGTCAAGTAAGCCACGTACAGCATACACCTGCGTTATTCTCATTGCTGTATTGGCAGAGGATAATAAACCCAAAACATTCACGAAAGTAAACATAAGCGTTCTAACCTTAGATATTGGGGAAAAGATTTTTTTATCAGTTTATTATTAAAGCAATAAAGTCGATAAGATGACGAAGGAACTAATAAATTCGAATGGTGAGTCTCAGGATCTAAACAAGTCCGACCCTCAATCTATTTAAAGGATGACAATGGAGAAACATTTTAGAAAAACAACGACTGCCATAATGTCAATCATTATGGCAGTTTCTATCGGGGTGCCTTATTCACAGGCGCATGAGGTTAAGAATACATCAAACAGGTTTAGTCTGAAACAGAATCAGTTCAAGTACTCAGGGTACTATGAGGATCAAGAATCTTCCACGTATTATCTCAAGGCACGCTATTATAGCCCAGAGCTCATGCGTTTCATAAATCGTGATACATACGATCTAAATAATAGGTATGCATATGGTGACAGCAATCCGATCAATAAAGAGGATCCGAGTGGGCACTCTGCACATGAATGGTACATAGCGTTGGGAATGGGATTACTTCCCGGTTACAATTTATATATGATAGGCGAAGGAATATTTAACAAAAATATACCCGAATTCGTCATGGGATGCGTAGGATCGGTTATTGAAATATACGCAGGAGCAGGGATTTATGCCAAGATGCGGCCTATGAAGAATTACAAAACACAGGAGGATATTTTTGAAAGCTCAGCAAACAACATAATGATTCAGGAGAAAGCAAATCTAGATAAAAGTAGAATGTTTGATGAGGTAAATCCTTTTGAACCTTCCAAACAGTATATCACAAAAGAGACAGACGACCTAAAAAACATTATGCAAGAATTGGAGGATAATCGATATAAAGTTCCAGATAGTATTTTCGAATTAGTAAAGAATGGCCCGGAAACACTAGAGGAATGGTATGCGTTGCATTGGACAATGCGAGAGTTACCAAGATTGGATAATGTAAAAAACTACCAGTTAGCAGTTCAATACTATATAGAAAAGGCTAGCAAGAATATTTGCGCCGGTGGTTATCTGTATAATTATATTGAATATAACTTAAAACAAGAAATTAACCGGTCACTAACAAAACTTAAGCGATGTCTAGACGGTTTTGCGAACCATGAAAGACTGAAAAAATTATATTTTGAAAAAATTTTGAATACAAATAGATTCATAATGACGATCCGATTTCATATAAAAATATGACCGGGTCCCATATTAAAGTATATCGAAAAATTGAAAGGTACAGATGCAGGCCGGCAACAACAGAAACACATGCTAAATCGATGTTATTTGAAAGCAATCAAATTATGTTTTAGCTATCAATAAAGAATAATCTTTGCTGATAGATAAGAATCGAAATTGTGGTCAAAGAGCTTTATATATTTCCGGAGATTCTGAAGAGTAACAGAAAATTTAAGTCCGGCATGAATATATGAGAAATATCGCCTGGCGTAAGACAGGAGTATGTTAACACATGATCCCTGCTCGATAAGCTGTCGTGCGCGCCTGGCGAATCTATTCAAACTTTCTTTTGAGGGGCGGAGTTTCCGCCCTTTTTTAAAGAAATATCCGAGGAATGAAAATCCTTCTTGGGTTTTTCCGATGAACCGTTTTTCGTGATAATGAACCTGAAGTTTTAAAGTTTCAAGAGTTTTGTACATAAGTTTTATAGCTGTTCTTAGCTTCCATCTAGTCTTGGCCAGGATGACGATATCATCAACATAATGCAAATAGAAAATATCTCCTTTTTTGTAGAGGTAGTTCATTTCTGCATCAAGAGGGGCAAGGTACACAGCACCAAGTAGCATAGAGAGTGCTCCGCCTGCAACTATTCCCATACTTTTATTTTCAGTGTCTGGAATTGTCACATAATCTTTGACGATACGCATAAGTTCAGGGTTAATATTTAATTTTACCAACTGATTAAAAAGTGTTTTATGACTTATAGAACCGTAAAATGATTTTACATCGAACCTTGCTGTGAAGGGGTATTCTTTGATTTTTCTCTGGAGTAGTCTGACAGAACCTTTGACACCGCCCCTACCTTTAAGGTGCATGCAGTATGGGGTTAAATTCCGCAAAAGTATTTCTCTGAGTTCAAAAAAAGCCGAAGACAATACTTTTTTAGAACTATTCGACCATTTAGCTAATTGAAGCCCATCATCATACCATTTTGTCAGAAGTTGCATATCCATATTCAAGTATCTTCCGATTTTTTATATTAGAGACTAAAGTGAGCCCTTTTGATTGGACAGTTATTTGATGTTTTATATGTGTAAAACTTCCCTTTATTGATTCAAAGAAAGAAGCCAAGTTTTGGCATATAGGGTCAAATTCAACAAATCGACCCATATATGCATGGTTAAAATGGCTGGGATTGGGGTGTCTTTCTGTTCAACTTTTGAGTATAGTATCTGTTATGCCTGTTAGATCCGTAATAAAAGAAGATAACCGATGGTCAGGATACATTAATTGTTCAAAGGTGTCAATAACCTCTCCTCTCCTCTCCTCTCCTAACTCTTATCGCCGCAACTTCTATAACCCGAC
>CAYYKD010000084.1:0-2924 GCA_964471825.1 uncultured Spirochaetales bacterium | reverse complement strand
AATTATGGACAAATATATTCACTCCTGCAGAACAGTCAGCATTGGGTATTTATGCGAAAACTTATTGGACATCTTCAGAGCAGGTGGGAGACGCAATTTTAAGAGCTTATAGACACGATGTTACAGGAAATGAAACGACTACGATGGATAAAAACAATACACTCTGGGTTAGAGCTATAAGGAAATTTTAACTAATATTTAAATTAAACCGCCGTTTAAAGATGGCGGTTTTAAAAAATAAGGAGAATTTTATGAAAATGAAAGGTATTTTAGTATTTACTTCTTTGTTGTTGGTTTCAATGTTTTTTATTGCCTGTTCACCAACAGGTGATAACAAAGACAAAGACACAAGAGTCGCAGTAACATTTGAAAGTGTTGTTGCTAACGGGACATCAGGCACAGCAGATTCAACTCAATTAAGACTCACATTTAGTGTTGATCCTACTTCATTGGCGGCAAGTGACATCACTGTAACCGGTGCAACAAAAGGTGCATTAAACGGAACAGGTTTGACAAGAACGCTTGCTATATCTAACATTACCATAGCAAATGGAGAAACTGTATCGGTAGCAATCACAAGCCCGAGCGGATTTGCGATAACAGGTTCACCAAAAACAGCAGTTGTGTACAAAGGTCCTTATTCAGGTATGGCATATCAGGGTGGAATTGTTGCATACATTTTTCAGGCCGAAGATCCGGGATATGTTGAGGGAGAAACTCACGGAATTATCGTTTCACTCGATGACTTGAACGGTGGTGCCGGAATACCTTGGAGTATCGGAAGCAGTGTTACTACAGGTGCTAACGGAACCGGATTGGGAACAGGGTTATCAAATACTACGACTATAATAACAGCACATGGTGACGGAACTTATGCGGCAAAATTATGTGCTGATTATACTAATGACGATACCGGAACAGGTGTTTACGATGACTGGTTTCTACCCTCAAGGGAAGAGCTTAACAAGGTTTATTTAAATAAAGTCGCTACAGGTTTAACTTTCAAGGAAAACTATTGGAGTTCAACCGAAAATAGTCAGTTATCGGCAATTTACATCAGCTTTGCCACGGGATCAATAAATCCTAACGGTAAGGGTGACAGTTCTCCTAATGTCAGAGCAATAAGAACTTTTTAAGAATTATGAAACCAAACGGGTTCAGTCTGTCAGAAGTTTTTAATCGAAGACCCCTCGATTAATGTTTATTAAGGGCTGTCTTTAAAAAGGACAGCTCTTTATTTATATAAAATATGCTTTATGAAATTAATAATTTATTGTATTTTATTTGTCTTTTCTTTACTGAATCATTTGTAAAGAAGGCAAAATGGAGGCGAAGTTGAAAAAGTATGTTATTAAAACTATTCTACCGATCTTCTTAATTATAAACTCGTTTGTTGCCTACTCTAGTGACATTGACAACTGCGACAAGCCATTTAATAAAATCAATTTCGAGCTTATAGAGACAGTTGATAATGTTTCATACTATGAGACCGGATTTAGACTATCCTCAAACCTTGATACGGATGATACTGTACTCGTTGTCCCCCCGCTTGAAGCGGCTGTTAAGATATATCTAAACGGTTCTCTGTTAGTTAAACGGGGTAATATTTCGAGTAATTATACTAACAGGATACACACCACCTCAAGTACACTGATACCTGAGACACTCTTAGACAAAGACGGAATCAACAGATTACGGATTGAGCAGTTTAGAATGCATGGCGAAAGAAGCGGATTACCGAGCTTCTATATAGCAACTAAAAGTGCAGGTGACAGATATACATTTTACAGAAATCTGTTTGGTCCGAAGATCTTAACAGGGATCGGATTTTTGTGTTTGATCATTTCAATCTATTTTTTTATAGTGTTTTTCAATAAGAGCAGAAAGTACAGGTATTATTATCTCTACTTTGCATTATTTGCGGTGTGTTATTTCATTGCCTATACAAATAACATATTTTCTTATGATTATATGCCGAGCCGTATAGTTGAAGTAGTCTCAAGAATTGCTTTAATAATTCTAAGTTTCTGGTCTATGCCGATATTTTTAGAATACAGCAACTATTTTAAACACAAAAATATTATCATATTTACTACAGGATCACTTTTTTTTATCAGTTTAGTTTTGATGGTTATACAGCCTGATATAACAAATATGTTTAAGGTTTACTTTCTTACAGCAGTTCCACTTGTATTTATAAAAGAATTTCTTATGCTTATACTAACAGGCATTTATTTCTTAAAAAAACGAAATCTCGGTAGCAGTTTGTTTTTTTTATGCTTTATCATAAGCTGCATCGCAATAACACATGATTCGTACAATGTTATGATTCTTGGTCATAAACCATTCTTGCTTCTGATACCTTACTGCATTCTTTTTTTTATAATTACAGCATTTATAATTATAGCAATAGAACAGTCCGATCTGATAAAATTCGCAAATACCCAAAGCGATGAGTTAAAAAAACTAAATGACGGGCTTGAGGATACGATTAAACTTAGAACAGATAAACTTACCAATGTAACCGAACAACTTAAGGTTGAACTTGAAAAAAAGAACAGACTCTACTCGATAATTGCACATGATCTGCGTAACCCGATCCTTGGTATAAAGAAAGTTTCATCAATTCTCTATAAGAATTATATGAACTCCAATGAGGATACAGCAGGTCTTAACTTCAAATATATCAATTTAGTAAAAAAAGAAGCTGATCTATGCTATGAACTTTTAGATAACCTTCTAAGCTGGACAAGGATACAGCTTGGAACTAATCTGAAACATATAAGATCATTTGATATAAAAAAATCTGTCGATGATGTTATCAAGTCATACAACTTCTTTGCCGCATCAAAGGAGATCACTTTAGTTAATCTTATAACAAAACCGATTGTTATTACTGCTGATGCGGAGTTTATTACTATTGT
>CAYYKD010000083.1:0-3096 GCA_964471825.1 uncultured Spirochaetales bacterium | reverse complement strand
ATGAAACTGCATTTGCCGAACCGCCGTCTAAAAATATAGGGGCTTGATTCAATTCCGTTTTAGCCTGTAAATTAATGTTAACGCTGGAACCGCTAGCATAAATTACAATAAAACCGTTTTTACAAAGAGCCGTATTTACCCAGTTTCCTGTAAAAGGGGCCGCTTGTCCGGTGGCTAAATATTCTGTTTTAATTAAAGAGGGATTCATTCTTTTATATTTTACACATAAAATGGATAGTTTTAATTTTAAAAATTAAAATAATTTATATGGATAGACAAAAAACAATAAGATTTTTGCGTCAAGTTTGCCTTCAGTATGAAGTAAAAGTTGTTTTTAAATCTAATTTAGATAGAGATTTAGACGGAGAGGCAGATGTCGAAAAAGAAATTATTTATATAGATAAAAGATTACCAAGAAAAGGACTCGCAGAAGCCGTGTTCCACGAGCTAGGGCATATTTACTGTGTTAGAAAGGGGATCTGGAAAAAATTCCATCGAGATACTGATTACTCTGCCATTAAGTCTTTTAAAGCCGAAAATTGGATAGAGCATTGGGCGAAACATGAATGGGACGCATGGGGAATGAGAACGTTTTTTGGACAGTACCGTTTCTCCTATTTAAAAAGTGAAAAGAAAAAATTAATAAAATGGTTTGAAAAGAAATTTAAGCTACCGAGAATAAGGTTATGAAAGAAACCTTGGCGCAAATATTTGGAATGATAATGACAATAAGTTTTATGTTTTGTTATGTGCCACAAATAGTGACCATTTATAAAAATAAATTTTCTCGCGGTCTATCTTTGGGCTTGATACTGATGTCAATTTCTGGTTATATATCTGGAATGATATATATGTTTCTAACCCAGTTTGGGATTTGGTGGTTTGCAAATTACTCAGTTGGGTTAGTAATGTGTATAGTATTGGTTTATGCATGGTTTAAATTTAGAAAAAATTAGTTCTTTAAAATTTTAATGGGGGAGTTAGTTTATCGGTAAAACATACGGTTTACATCCGTAGGTGAATGGTTCGACTCCATTACTCCCTATGATTTGGGATTATCTCGTAAAAGGAGCCGACTTACCAATGGTTGTGATTTTTCCAGAGTCGTCGCGGGTAAACGACTCACATTTTTAAAATTGGAGCTACGGCGATTCAAACGCCGACTTTCTCGGTGCAAGCGAGATGTGCTATCATTATCACTATAGCCCCTTTAAAATTTTATTTTGTAACTGTCGTATAATGTGATCTAAAGAACCAAAAATTAAGTCAATATTATTTTCTTTAATCACTTGATTAATTTTAAATTGATCTTTTTTCATTAGAAATCTATTCTTAGGATCTAAGTATAAATTATATTCTGGAAGATAAAAATCTGGATGATATCTTCTTTTTTTATTATCTATATCAGTCCATAAAAAAACAAGTTTTTTTGACCTTTCCCATGTTATATTATTCAAATCTAAAAATTTGGCAAGCTTTACCTCCCAAGAACTATCCATACATACATTTTTATAAATATATTTTTTATAGTTTGTTTCACCGCCACAATTAGGATTTTCTCGACTTTGTTTAGACAATAATTTTGAATAACATTTTTTGCCACAAGTTTTTATATTTTTGTGCTTATTTAAAAAATTTTCATTGCAAATTGTACATTTTAAATTATACATCCCATTTATTTTTAACTTTGATTCAAGTTTACCAAAATCTCCTCTTTCCCAAGCGGCTTTCATACTAGCAGAAATTTTTGATTTATCTACAAATTGCCTTGAATAATTAGTCGCACAAATAATAGAACAATATTTTGGAGATTTTTTAGCGTCTGAAGTTAAAAATTTTTGGCCACACATCGAACATATTTTTTCATATTTTGGGTATTTAATATTACCGTTTTTTATTCCAACAATTGAACATTCTTTAGAACAATAAATTTTTCTACCTGCTTTTAACTGTCTTTTGACTTCTGATTGATATTTAAAAGCGCTTTTATTACAAATTGGGCATTTTATTTCAATCATTGTTTTATTATACATATGTTTAATTACACTTAAATGGAGCGAAAAGGAATCGAACTATAAAGAAATTCTTGATTTTTATAAAAAAATAAAGTAACTTTTTATTAAGCCGGGGTGGCGAAATTGGCGATACGCGCCAGATTTAGGATCTGGTGGAACATTAAAAATCCGTGTAGGTTCGAATCCTATCCTCGGCACTTTCTTCTTGATTATTACTTAAATATATGTATAATAAAATAAGCGTATGAAGTAAGCATCGTAGATACGAGCCAATGAAAAAATTATTATTAGTAATATGTTTGTTATTAACTATTTTAATAACGAATATTTATTCCGGAGGAATGAGTGCTGGTCTAGGCAATTCTTTTCAAGAAGCTTACGAAAACGCTATAGCATTCAAAACTCCACAATGGAAAATATATAATATAGAATATTTATATATAACTTATACTAAATATAGACCTTACAGATGTTATATTTATTGGACAGATTAATTACAGTCTGAAACAATCTCAAAACCTAAACTTAAAGGCCCTCCGCCACCATCCATACTTAAACCACTAAGACCGTTAGAATCTGGATCGTTTGCAGTCGTTTCAAAATCCATTGTAAAAGACGGGCAATTAAGAACTCTTGGTTTAATACATTCCCCTGGCTCAAGAGGTCTTAATTTTGTACCTATATTATGTACCCCCCCAGAATTACCATATAAACTATTATTAACATAATCACTTAAAGTTTCTACTGCATCGGAATTAATATCAGGAGTGGAAGCACCTATTGCAGAGCCAATAGAGTTACTACCAGGGACCGGCTCTCCAAGAGTATCACTACCTGGTTTCATAGTATATCTAGTCCTTTCCACAGCGTCTTTATACGCAGAACAGTCAATTTTTTTTCGGCATGTTACCTTTCCACCACTTTTTTTACTTACGCTCATTATTATGAATTACACCTTGTCACAAAGACTTACCACAAAAAATGCTTATTTTCTTGATTTATAAATAAATTACTTTATAATAAATAAAGCGTGTGAAGTAAGCATAACATATATGAGCCAATCAAAAAAAACATTAGCAAA
>CAYYKD010000082.1:0-3145 GCA_964471825.1 uncultured Spirochaetales bacterium | reverse complement strand
ACAGCAAGTCACCCATCAAGTTTACCGTGCATGGAAAGGTTTCTTTGCTTTACATAAAGCTTTCAAACAAGGCAAGATAAGCCATCTCCCCCGATTACCGCATTACCTGAAGAAAAAAGACTTCAATATTATATTCTTTAGTAATCAACAGATTAAACGTGAGGGAAAGTATTTTAAACTCTCCTGTAAGGATATGACTTTGAAAGTCAAAGCTATCTCAGAGACAGTAAAGGAGATTCGTCTTATTCCCACACGGTTAGCTTTCAAAGTAGAATATGTTTATGAGAAAGCTTTAACAGAGAAGAAATCTCTTAATCAGAATAATATGGCAAGCTTGGATATGGGCGTTAATAACCTGATTGCTTTCACAACGAATACAGGCTGTAAACCACTTATCTTCAGTAGTGAGGTAGGAGGATTAAACCAATGGTATAATAAAAAGAAAACATTCAAACAATCCAATTTGAAAATAGATTACAATCAGCATAGTAGTAAATCTTTACTTAAAATGGATGAAAAACGAGAAAGAATCATAGAGAATGAATTTCATTTAATTTCCAAAAGATTAATTTCCTATCTCATAGAAGAAAACATTGGTACATTAATTATTGGGAAAAACAAAGGTTGGAAGCAAAACGTCAACATGGGGAAAGTTAACAATCAAAACTTTGTCCAATTACCGCTTGCAAGACTGATTGATATACTAACCTATAAAGCTCAAGCAGAAGGTATTCTCGTGGTAGAGCAGGAAGAGTCTTACACGAGTAAAGCTTCTTGTTTAAGTGCCGATGAAATACCTGTCTATGACGCTGACAATAAGGAAACGTATACATTCTCTGGTAAGAGAGTAAAAGGTTTATACCTAGATGAGAAAGTAAAGAAAACAATCCATAGCGATATTAATGGCAGTTATAATATCGGTAGAAAATTTAATCCTTCCTATAAGCTAAACTGGCTAAAGATGGATAAGAAAGAATTTATGTGGCATGGTACTCCATTAAGAATACCTGTCAAAGCTTTATCCTTAGGGAAATCAGTTAATGATTTCCTACGGGAGAAAAAGGTGGCGAGGCTAACGCCTAATCTATAAAATATCATAGGTTATGAACAGAAGTGTATATCTGATAAGTTGTGAGTTCCAACCTCAGTTTGCATATAGCCAAGACTTATAACACCAAGATAATATTGACAAATGCCCCCAACTAAGTGTAATATTCTTGTCATTAAGCTAAAAACAAAACTTAATAAAATACTCCTTTATAAAAAATGATAAACTAAACATTACACCACATTATGGAGATTTGAATATGCCACTTGCACAAATTAAAGAAGAATTTCAACAAAAAATGAAAAACATTCGCATCGCTTTTACTGCTTTAAATCATGACGAAAAACACATCTTAACCGAACTTTATTCGCTTGGTATTAAAACATTTGAACCTGAAGACTCAAATCTACTTATTCACGGAGATGACGTAAAAAATAATCCTAAAATTGAATACGCAAAACATAACAATATAAATGTTATTTCAGTTACTGAGTTTAGAACAAAATATATGTATAACCATTCTAAGGGGGATCTTTTAAATTCTCAAAATATTGGGGTTACTTTGAATTATCCATATGGAGATGCTCTTTATCTATTGAATCCAAAACAAGTTACGTTTTCCAACTCTCTTAATAAAAAGGTAGCTAAAAATCTCAATCTGTTTTTTGCAGAAACAGAAAATATAGAGCACGATTATCCTAAAATAAAACAATGGCTTGATAATAATCCTAATGTTAAAATTGTTACTGATGTAGAAAATATTTAATTCCCATAGTTAAAGGCTTAGATTTTTAAAGTCTTTTCCTTTAACTTCATTTTCTTTATTTGTAAGAAAATTTACAGAGTCACCAGAATTTGTCAATCCAACTACACAAAGATGGTTAATGTCAACAGGATTAGTATTGTACATTTTATAGATTACCTCAGACTCTTTTAGTTTAAATACATAACAAGTTATATCATTTAAGTGAAACACTCCAAACCGAGCAATTATTCCTGAGGTTTCTTGGGTGGACGGGAAAAAATGTTCTTTAATGTTCATCATCAGTCCATAGTGTTTTATATGTTTCATAATAACTTATTAAATATTTGTTATCAATAATTGTGTATTTTAGAAAATCTTGTAACTTTTTCACCTTACTTCAAATATTGCTTCATCAATTATTTTAGGACTTCCTTTTTTTCTCATAACCACGCTATGTCTTCCCACCTCTAATGGAATATATCCTTCTTTTAATATAGTGCCGTCATAAACAATTTCTACATTATCTATTTCACTATGGTATATTTTTATTTTTTGATGTGTCTTTGGAATATTCGGATCTATTGTTTCTCTCCAAATAGGAGCGGCACCAGACACCCCAGAAACATCATACATGGGCTCCCCAGAATAATTCCCAACCCATACCCCAACAGTGTACAATTGAGAGTATCCTATAGTCCAATTATCTCGCATATCTTTGCTTGTACCAGTTTTAACTGCTGTCCAATATGGCGTTGCTAAAGCGTTTTCCCAGCCAAATGTAGTATAACGTGCGCCCCGATCTGATAAAATATTACCTACCATAAAAGCACTTTCTTGAGATAATATTTTTATAGGGTTTAGCTTTTTGATTTCTTCATTTTTATATAATGTCGGTGGCGTCCACATTCCTTTATTTGCTAACATCCTATAGGCATTAGTTAAATCTAATAAAGATACGTCAACTCCTCCAAGTGCCAAAGCGTCACCATACCAGTCACCATTTTCATTAATTTTATCAAATTCCATTTTCCTCAATAATGATAATAAAGATTCTCCATTAATAAACTGCAACACCTTTATCGCTGGCATATTTAATGAACTCGCAAGAGAAATCCTTGCACTGATAAGCCCACGATATATATTGTCATAATTACGTGGTTGGTACATTCCATTTCCAGTTGATGAGGAAATAGGGGCATCTAATAGCAATGATGCGGGAGAAATTATTTTTTTATCAAATGATAAACCATAAATAAATGGTTTCAGTGTAGACCCTGCCTGTCTTTTTGAAACGACACCATCAACGAGATCTGTATTTTTATCTTCCGAAAATGAATAATATGTTAATATTT
>CAYYKD010000081.1:0-3301 GCA_964471825.1 uncultured Spirochaetales bacterium | reverse complement strand
TTCACAAAGGTAAAACCTGAAAACCACGCTCAATTGATACTTGAGAATTTATAGGACTCATTTAAAGGAAGCATTTACAAGACGCGTTTAAAGGACACCTAGAAAGCCTTTCTAATGATAAAAATATAAATTTCTTTTTGACAAATTAAGAATTAAGATTTCTCTTTTGCAGAGTATATCTAGGAGGAATAGAGATGAAAAGAAGTTATTTTTATGCATTGATGTTTGTTTTAGCGTCGTCGGTTATGATTTTTGCCCAAACAACACCTGATCAACTTATAGAAGGATCCGAGGGTGCGGATTTTAAAGCTATAGGAGCCTCTTCGTCTGTTAGTATTTTGGTTACATTTAATAATACAAAATTTTGGGGTGTAAGTTTTGATCAGTGGTTGCAGTCACAATCTGAAAAGGGGAAAGGCACGCCCGAAGATATTAGAGCTGATTTGATGTTCGGGTTTTTTAAAAAATTTGACAAGAATCTTTCTAAGGGTAAAAAGTGGGGTATGAAACGAGTTGAAGATGTGTCATCGGCTACTGAAGGTTTACTGATTTTAGTTAATATTGATGAAATCGTACCAATCCCCGGATTAGGTACAAGAACCGTGTCTTCAATTGATATAAAAGATTTTACAGGTAAGATCGTATATGTAGAGTCAGGTACAATGGAAGCGTTTCAAATGAGTGCTACAGTTATACCGGCACCAAAGTTGTCTTTTAATGAAGCAGGAGCGAGGGTTCTTGAAAAATCATAACTTTTTTTAAGGCATGTAAATAATTTTTTGTGGCATATCGAAAAAACAAGTGTGTTATTTCGATGCAACTTTTTTGAAAAATTGGTTTTTTTTATAAGTATGCGGCTTGCGGGTAAGCCGCATTTTTTTTACACATTACTCTAGTTGTAGAACTACTAATATAATAAAATGCAATAGAGAAATACTTTCTATTAATGTAATTTTTATTGAAATAATATAGAATTAGATTATTATGAGGTCAACAAAATTTTAAGGACGATTTTTATGATTAATTTTAGTATAAGAAGTGAGTCTGAGGCTGATTATCGTGAGGTTGAAGAGGTTACAAGAGAGGCTTTTTGGAATCTCTATATAGAAGGTTGTGATGAGCATTATCTTGTTCATATCATGAGAGATCATTCTGATTTTATCAGGGAGCTGTCATTCGTTGCTGTCAAGGACGGCAAGATCATCGGAAGTATAATGTATACACGGTCATACTTGATAGATGAGTCAGGAGCAAGGTTGGAAACAATAACATTCGGGCCGTTGTGCGTCCATCCTGAGTATCAGAGATTGGGGGTTGGGACAGCCCTCATTGACCATACCAAAAGGCTCGCAGTTTCAAGGGGGGATAATGCAATAATTATTTTGGGACATCCAAAGAACTATCTTAAACACGGCTTTAAGGTTTCTAAGGATATAAATATAAGCGATCCCGAAGGCAAGTACCATCTGGGTTTAATGGCTCTTGAACTTAAAAAGGGCATCTTAACAGATGGGATTAAAAGAAAGTTCTATACAAGTGATATATTCTATCAGATGGATTCTCAAAAGATCGCCGAGTTTGATACCGGATTTACTCCTAAAAAAAAGGAGTACAGATATACACAGTACGAATATGATGTCTCATGCAGAGCAATTATTGAGTAAATGTAAATCTTTTTTTACCTACCTGTTTAAGTTTCCGACAACACCCTCATTTAACTCTCTGTAACTTCATAAGATAAAGTTTATCTCCGTATAAAATCCTGTAAACATCAACGAACTCATCATCGGTTGCAAGAAGATAAAAAAACTCACCGTCATAATCAAAGTCTATGGGTTCTGTAAAATTATCACTACCCAGCTACCAGCACAGAAGTTATCTCGGTTGTTTGATCACCGGACAAGTCAGGTAAAAAGTAAGTTTCAAAATTAATAGTCTCCTTGTAACTAAAATCACTCTTGTTAAAAATCACAATATCATTCAGCGAGTTAATATACATATTATCACCATATATCGAAATCTGTGAGTTGACCGGGTATTTTACATGATCTATAACATCGGTTTTTAATAAAATTTCAGCATTGCTTAACTTCGGATCATAATGAAAGTCCGTCCTCGGCTTCGGAGTGTCCCATTTCATAAAAAGATAGCATGAGGGGATTAAAAAAGATATTATTATAATACATAGAGCTTTTTTCATACATTACCTCCGGTTGAATTTAGAAACATATCTAAAGTATAGTTCTCCCACCAGATCGACTCTCCATATCCCAATTATAACAACCTTATCTTCACTGCATCACCTGAATCCGGGGCGTTCAGCCATATCTCATCACCGCTGACATCTCGAGTTCTTAAATAATCAGTTAAAAGTAAATAACTCAAAGTAACTGTTTTCAATTCTCCTGTTGAAAGATGATATATATACATCGTATGATAATATCTCGATTCAGGTTCATAATAATAACTATCATTCACAAAGATTCTTAACCCTATAGGATCAAAATAAACGAAATAACCACCCCTGTTTATTTTTAACAACTTATCACTAAATATTTGTGAGACATTATACCCTTCGTAAATAAAGTCCTTTAAAATTACATCACCTGAAGCATCATAATCAATCTCCCCAAAATATTGATTTCTAACAAACATTAGCTCCGTGACTGTCTCATTTACTTTAAAACATACGGGATATATATAGTTGCGATCTATATCTAATCTTCTTAAAGAGTCCGTAGAACCATCAATATCATATCGCAGTAGAGACATATTAAAATCACTAAGGGTTGCATCCATACACATAAAATACATTGTGGTACCAAATACATAAAAATCAATAAGATAGCTGGCACTATAATAAAGATCACTAGTCGGAACATATATTTCATAAATATTATCAGTTTCAATTGTTTTGCTATCATATTCATAAATATGTATTTTTCCGTCATAAAGAATTGATCCAAAGCCACAAAAAACATTATTAGTAATTGACTCATAACAGTATAGATAATTGATGTTAGTTATTTCAAAAACCGGTTTCATTTTTGAACCGTCAATTCTTTCAACTATATCCGCACCTGCTTTCTCAGGATCGTAAGCAAAAGGTATCGCATATCTGGGAAGAAAACATGAGTAAAACACAGCACTAATCAAAAAAACAAATAATAAGTACTTCATTATTTAAACTCCTCAGGGGGAAACTCCTCTAGAAATTGATCTAAAGTATAGTTCTCCCACCAGATCGACTCTCCATATATTCCATTTATTGGCAATGAGTAAGGATCACTCCCTATTCGCG
>CAYYKD010000080.1:0-3346 GCA_964471825.1 uncultured Spirochaetales bacterium | reverse complement strand
GGTTCAAGATGTTATTAAATCAGCATAACTACCCAAAAATTAAATTCGCACCCGTTAAACTGTTAAACTCTGCTTTCGGAAGATTTTTAAAAGGCTCCATTATAATAGCATTATGTATAAAATATGGGTTTTTTAAAATTATTAAAAAATATGTTGTTAGAAAAAAAAATATAATCTATGTGATAAGTTCAATTGTTTTACTATCTTTTTTATTCATCAAGAATGGGGCTATTTATTGCAAGTTCAAGGACCCCGTAACTTCTTTTTGTGTTGTTGTAGCACATCTTTCAGTAGGTTTTTATGAAGAACTACTTTTTAGAGTTTTTTTTACGGGCTATATCCTAAAGTACTTCAAAACTAAGGACAACGATAACAGTATAATTAAAGCATTAATAATTTCATCATGTGTTTTTGGAGTGTTTCATTTACAGAATGGATTTTCGATTGAAACCTATGCCCAGATTATTTATGCCGGTTTTCTCGGTGTGTCTTTCTTTGTGTTGTATTTAAAAAGTGGAAATATTGTCTTGCCGATGATTTTACACGCCCTTATTAATATTTCGGGAAGTCTTTTTGTGAACCCTGAAATAAATAATGCTGGTTTCATAAATAGAATCGGGAACGGTATTGATAGTATAATAGTTACATTATTTCTTGCAATAATTGCTTTTGTTATTTTAAAGCAAGATATTGAAGTCAGAAGAAAAACTAGCTTAAAAGTACCTCCGAAACGACTTTATCTTAAAAAGAAAAGACTCGGTTGCTCTACTTAAAGCAGTAATCAAAAATATAGACTGACATTGAAGGGGCGGGGGAAGATAAAATGATCGATATGGACAATAATATAAGTGAAACATGCACAGAAAAGCAAATTGACTCTTTATGGGAAGTAGAGGCGGAAAATAGGATAGATAAGTATTTAGCCGGAGAGTCAAAAACAATAAGTATGCAGGATGTTTTTAAAGAAGTTGAGTCAGGCTGTAAGAACACAACTATATAGGCACTGGTCATTTACCCGAATGAAAAGGCTAATGTAAAAAAAGCCCCAATATCGCTACAATAAACGCCTACGCGGAGCGTAAGCCTTCGCTATATTTAGGGTTGAAAAATATATTAAATTAATAAAGTTTAAATGTCAATATACTAATCTTTAAAAATCTCACTTAATATCGATCTTGCTTTGAATCAATTTAATCGCATCGGAGGTGTTAGTAATCATCGGGCAAACGATACCTTTAATAACCTTAAAATCATTTTTAGATAAAGCCGGTAAATACTCCTTTAAAAAAGAAGAATAGAATTGTAGATTGTAGCATATGGATAAAATCCTGTTTTTTGTGTCCTCAAAAGAATCGTTCATTGTATAGTCCTTTAATTTTTAAGATGAACGATATATAATAGAAAAATGATAAAAAATCAATCGAACTTTCGTTCGGTTTGTGATAAAATATGGAACATATATGAATATGTGTGGTAATATATATCCCAAATATTGACAAATAAAGAAGTTTGTTTTATAATGAAAATATGAAAGATGAAACACGCAATAGAATATTCAGATTAATAGAGCAGAATCATGGATATATCAAAACAGCAGAACTCAGAAATAATAATATTCACAATAAATACTTGTCGCAATTAGAAGAGAGCGGGGAAATAGAAAAGGTTAAAAGAGGTTTATACAAATCGACCGGTATTGATGTGGATGATGAGCTTATTGATGTATCAAAGATGATTGAACAAGGTGTTTTGTGTTTAGTATCAGCCGCATCATTTTATAATCTGATTACTCTTAATCCTCTTAAATACTATGTCGCCCTAGAAAGAGGAGTTAAAATCAAGCTTCCCGATTACCCGCCGATAAAGATTATTTATTACTCTAACAATGAGTATTATACAGGGATTACCAATGTGCAAGTCAGTGAACACTTAATAAAGGTTTATGATATGGAAAAAACCGTTTGCGATCTGATACGCTATAGGAATAAGATTGGGGTTGATATAATGAAAGAGGCGTTAAATAATTATATACGGCGTAAAGATAAGAATATAACCAAGCTTATTGATTATTCAAAAAAGCTGAGGGTACATAATGTGCTTAAGTCATATTTGGATGTGATAATATGAAAGTGGTTAAAAACATATCACACTCTATAAAAGAGAAACTTCTAAAAATATCTCGTGATAATAAAATAAACTTTGATACATTGTTACTGAGATATTTACAGGAAAGAATTTTATTTAGACTTCATAATTCTATGTATGATAAACTATTTATACTTAAAGGGGGACTCTTTCTGTTTGCTGCAAATAGTTTGCTGGCACGACCAACCAAAGACATTGATTTTCTAGGGAAAAATATATCTAATGACTTTAAGGTTGTCGTTGATGCTTTTAAAGAGATTTGTCTAATCGAATCCAATGATGGTGTTGTTTTCGATTGCACAAGTGTTATGGCAGAGCATATAAAAGAAGATGCGGACTATGAAGGGGTTAGATTATCTTTTGATGGGTTTTTAGGAAAAGCGAAAAAGAGGATGCAAATCGATATTGGTTTTGGGGATGTCGTTTATCCTGAAGTAGAGGAGATGATCTATCCGTCACTTTTGGACTCATCTTTTAATGTCTATGCATACTCTAAAGTATCTGTGATCGCCGAAAAGTTTGAGGCAATGTCGGTCTTGTCATACGCAAACAGCAGAATGAAAGATTTTTATGACATTCACTGGTTGTTAGAACACAATGACTTTGATGGGAATGAGTTGTTTAATGCCATAAGTCAAACTTTCCGGCAGAGAGGTACAAGAATAGATGGTTATAAAGTTATATTTGAAGAAGATTTCTATAAAAATGATGATAAGAAAACTCAGTGGATTGCATTTCTTAATAGACTTGATAAAACCGATGTAACTTTTGAAGAGGTTATTCTCGATATCATGAAATTTTTAAAACCGGTTTGCGTGGCAATTGAAGAAAACGAAATATTTATCGGAAGATGGAGCTGTAAAAATCTCGAATGGCTGAGAAAAATATGATATTATTTAATATCCTCTCATCGTATTAATTAATTTGATTATATCCATTCTTGAAGAAACACCCAGTTTTCTAAATAGTGCATTTGATCTTGATTTTACTGTTCCTTCGGAATTGAGGTTTAACTCATAGCAGATCTCTTTATTAAATTTGCCTTCATAGATGAGTCTTAGAAGTTCAAAATATTTTTCTGTAAGGTTAAATCTGTTTCTTAAAAACTCTAATGCATCCTGTTCAGATAGAATAGAATTAGCAGGAATTTTTGATAACTCCTCTTGCAACATTTTTTTATATAGCTTGTCTTTACTCTCCT
>CAYYKD010000079.1:1380-3791 GCA_964471825.1 uncultured Spirochaetales bacterium | reverse complement strand
ACTGTCAGATAATTCCTGAAGATATCACTAACCGCGGGCAGGCGGATATGACGGTAAAACTGAAAGACAATGTGTTTGTCATGGAGATTAAGGTTAATAAAGTGTCTCACGCCCATGAGCGGAGTGGCGGAGATGAGAAAGAGAATAAAGAGAAAAATAATGAAAAAAATAATGAGAAAAATGAGGCGTTACGACAAATTCAAGAGCTAAACTATGCCGCAAAGTATGTCGGGAAAGAGGGCGTATCGGTTTTTGAGGTGGGGATGATATTCTCTATGGGAGAGAGGAATCTTGTAGCGTTTGACTGGGTGAAACGGGCATGATCAGGAAATAATTAGAGGTGCCTTTAACTTTAAAATATCTTTAAACGGTTGGTAATGTTATGATTCAATTAGATCTTGATTTTATTAAAAAAAATGTAGCTGATAATGAAAATATTTTTAAACGGGGAGAAAACATTTTTCAGCTTGGAAACTATAAAGTTTTGGAAGCTAATGTCGTTACGGGCGAATACATTTATTGTGTTGATGGTTCAAATGGCGATTATGAAATAGAAATTTTACTTACTGAAAAAGAACAGAGGTATAAATGTTCTTGTCCTTATCCCAAAAAAGGGTGTAAACATGTAGTTGCCGCAATGTTTGACATTTATAACAATAACGAAAAACATAATACTTTTAGTTTAAAAAACGAAGAGTTCCAGACATCTGATATAATGACCTTTGAAGATGTAAGAGAATGGGCATTGAGTATTAGAGAAAAATCATCAGAAACCGAAAAGATGACTTTTATTCAGGGTGAAACAATAAAGGGAGAACACATCGTCAAAGGTGAGAGACAACGGGAGTATACAGTAACGGTTTTTGACTCGGAAAAAAAACATGCACATTGTACCTGTCCTGACTTTCATAACAACAAGCTTTCGATATGCAAACACATTTTTTTTGTTTTAAAACAATTGCATAGAACTAAAGATTATAAGGATTCTTTAAATAATGAGCTTTTTCAACGCTATTTATTTTTTTGGGATTCATACAAGGAAACAGCTGTCTTTTATACTGAAACTTCTGATTTGTCTATTAATAAAAAGATTGAAAAATACTTCGACAATAATAATATTTATAGAAAAGAAGATTTAGGCGAATTATATAAGCTCTTTGTAGAGTTAAAAGACGAAAAAATAGTAAAATTTGACCCTTATCTATTAAAAAAAATCAATGATAAACTTCAAAAAGATGAAATAGAACATGCAGAGAAAAGCTTTAAACCTGATTACAGTGTATTAAAAGTTAAATTATATCCATATCAGGAAGAAGGTGTAAGTTTTTCAGTTTTTAAGCAAGCTGTATTAATTGGAGATGAAATGGGGCTTGGTAAAACCATTCAAGCAATTTGTGCAGCGATATTAAAAAAAGAAGTATTTAACTTTAAAAAAGTGTTGATTATATGTCCTGCATCATTAAAATCACAATGGAAGAATGAGATAGAAAAATTCAGTAATGAAAAAAGTGTGATAGTATCGGGGACCTATGATCAAAGAAGAGCAATCTATCAAAATATAAAGGAATATTTTGTCATAACAAATTATGAGGCGGTTATGAGGGATGTTTTAAGTATAAAAGATGCAGATTTTGATCTTATAATATTGGATGAGGCCCAAAGGATTAAAAATTTTAATACTAAAACTCATCAAGCTGTTTCCAGAATAGCAAGAAAGCATGTTATTGTCCTATCCGGCACGCCTCTTGAAAACAAACTTGAAGATCTGTACTCGATAGTTCAATTTGCAGATCCATATCTTTTAAGTCCTCTGTGGTCTTTTGCAGCAAAACACTATGTTTTAATGAAGGATAAAAAAGACAGGCCGATTGGATATAAAAATATAGAAGAACTTCACAAAAAATTAAAAAATTTTGTTATTCGTCGTGTAAAGGAGGATGTGTTTGACAGCCTTCCCGAAAAAATTGAAAATAATTATTATGTCCCGATGTCAAGAGAGCAAAATGAGATTCATGCCGGATATTTGACAGGCGTAATGAACATACTAAACAAAAAGTTTATTACACCTCTTGACCGTGAAAAAATTATGATTTTCCTAAACTGCATGAGGATGGTATGCGACTCAACATACCTTATAGACAGAAAAACCAATATCTCTCCCAAATTAAACGAATTATCTCAGATAATCAGGGAAATTGTTGTTGAAAACAAACGAAAGACCATAATATTTAGTGAATGGACTACGATGACATATCTGGTCGGTAAAACTCTCTCCGAGCTGGGCGTAAAATTTGTGGACTTTAACGGAAAGATACCTCAAAATAAGAGAGGCTTATTGATAGACGAGTTTATAAATAACCCTGAATGTCTGGTTTTTCTTTCAACAGATGCCGGTGGAGTCGGTTTAAACC
>CAYYKD010000079.1:0-1370 GCA_964471825.1 uncultured Spirochaetales bacterium | reverse complement strand
GCAGACTGCCTTATAAATGTTGATATCCCGTGGAACCCGGCAAAACTAAATCAGAGAACAGGCAGAATCTTGCGTATAGGTCAGAAAAGCAAGACAATAAATATTATAAACTTGATCTCGGCTGAATCAATAGAAATGGGTATATTAGCAACAAACGAAATGAAAACAGAGCTTTTTGATGCTGTTTTTGATGGAACCAGTGATGAAGTTATTATGAGTAGCGATAAAAAAGAAAAATTTTTAAATAAAATAAGAAGACTTTTAAAAATCGAACAAAAACTGGAGAAACCCGAACGACGCACTTCCGAGGAATTGCCGGTAGATCTTCCGAATTATCTTAACCCTGAAGTGCTTAATGAAAGTGAAAATATTATAGAAGTTGGTGAAGATCCTGCAATAACTGAAAAAGAAGAAAATAGTGAAGAGATAGAAGGAATAATATACAATAACACAAATGATATATCAGACAAACCCAATATTCAGTCAATGGAGACTGTTCTTGAAAATGGTCTTTCATTTCTTAGCGGGTTGATGGCAATAGCTACAGGGAAACCTTTGGTTACCGATAATGACAGCAAAATGATCAATGTTAATAAAGAAACCGGAGAAGTGATAATAAAGTTTAAACTTCCTGTATAGTTTTTTTGATAGTTTTTTTTGATAGTTTTTTTCATTTGCATTTTCCCCCTTTTTCTGTTAAAATAGCTTGAACTTATGATAAGGACACAATAGGGACAACAACAAGGAAACAATAATGAAGGGACTTCCGATCGGTATAAATACACTGCGGACAATAATTGAAGCCGATATGGTTTATATAGATAAAACAGAGATCGCCTACAAAATGATAAAACAGCCGGCAAGGTTTTTTTTATCACGGCCGAGGCGATTCGGCAAGAGCCTATTCCTCGATACGCTGAAAGAGATCTACGAGGGGAGTAAAGACCTATTTAAAGGGCTATATATTTATGATAAATGGAACTGGAGAAAAAAGTTTCCTGTTATTAAGATAGATTTTGCGGGTGCACAGGTGAGTTCACTTGCCGATCTTGATGATCAGATCAAATACATATTAAATAAGAACTATGAGTATCTTGATATAAAAAAATTTGAAAGTACACATACCAACATTATTCTGAAAAACCTGATTATTGAGGCAGTAAAAAAATATAATGAAAAAGTAGTAGTTTTAATAGATGAATATGATAAGCCACTTCTTGATAACATAGATACTGACTTAATTATCGGGCTTAGAGAGGGTTTAAAAAAACTCTATTCAGTTATGAAAGAACAGGATGCGAATATCGAGTTTGTATTTTTAACCGGAGTGAGTAAGTTCTCAAAGGTAAATATTTTTTCAGGCATAAATA
>CAYYKD010000078.1:0-3817 GCA_964471825.1 uncultured Spirochaetales bacterium | reverse complement strand
AGCAACCTCGCCAAAGGTTGTTTTTTTATTGCCCTTTTGGAATCATCCCATTAAATGCTCCTAAATTCACAAGAAATATCAAATCGTTGTTTCTGTGATCTAATATCTGCCTTACAGGAACAGACAATATCATAAAAACATCAATTCTTGCAATCGAACTTTAGTTCGGTTTTTGTCTAAGTGGGTTTAAAAGGGGTTTTAGTGAAAAATAATTTATAATTTAAAAATATTTTTATTAATAAGTTAGAGAATACCTATTAATAAAAAACATCACCCTCCCAAGTAGACTTGATAAATATAGATTAATTACTTCCAATATGCAAGATAAATTGTAATAAATTGTCTTGGTGTGGAAAATTACAATAAAAACAAAAAGAAAATTGATTGTAGGCAGCTCAAAATACAAAATAACTGTTGAAAAATTAGAAATAATTGTTTATTATAAATTCATTAATTGCTGGAGGGGATATGTTAATAACAATTAAGACTGCGTGCGAGTATTCCGGTGCATCGGATAAAACTATAAGAAATTGGATTGATGAAGGTAAAATAAAAAAATTTGAGGATGAAAGCGGAAAAACATTAATAGATAAAAAAGAGTTGTTACTTCAACTTCCGACTGTAATAACCATGTTTAACCAGAAAGGCGGTTGCGGAAAAACCACCTCATCAATATTAATGGCGGATTATTTTGAGAAACAGAACTACAAGATACTCATTGTTGACTTAGATCAACAGGGTAATATAAGTCAATCTTTTTTTCAGTTTGATAATCTCAGTAACTCCCCCTCTTTATACAATCATTTTGAGAACAAAACTCCTTTACATAAAATTATTAAAAAATATAGTGAAAATATCGATCTACTGCCGGCTGATATACAGCTTGCAAGAAAAGATAATATTGACACAAGTTTATTGATACAAATGAAAGATGAATTTCAGCAGATATTCAAGAAGTATAATATTGTAATATTAGATTGCCCTCCTTCTTTAAATGCTTTATCAAGGTTGGGGGTGTTGTTGTCGAATTATATTTTCTGCCCTGTTTTGCCTGAACCATTTAGCTATAAAGGACTTTCTGAACTTTTAAACTCAATTAAAGTATTGAGTCCGCTAAATAGGGATTTTATCGATTATAGGGTGTTTATTTCAAGCCATAAAAAGAGCAGAGCAATCATAAGAGAAGATTATATAACTCAATTTAGAGAGGAATTAAAAGATAAGATATTAGAGTCCACTATTCCGGATTTTATAGGAATAGTAGAAAGAGGTGTTGCTTTTAAAAACATATTTGATATGTATTCAGAATCAGATAAATCTATTATACAGATTAAAGAATTAATGAATGAATTTGAAAAAATAATATTCGAGGATAGATAATGGCTAAAAAGAGTTTTCTAGGAAAAGAGTCACGAAAATTGTCTGATGTTTTAAATCAAAATGCAAATATGAGTAATGAAACCAAAGATGCAATTATGGGTATTAATAAACCGGACGATGTAACAGTTGCAATTAAAAAAGTTGAGTCTGATGCGATATTAACAGTTGTAGAAAAGACAGATATTATAAATAGGTTAAAAGAAGAGTATATTAGTTTATTTAATTTTAATAATTGCCCCGAAGACTACGAGTCATTAAAAGCAGAAGCAAAGTTTTTAGCAGGCATTACACAGTATAGTTTTTTACTGATGGCTCAAAGACTTGTGAAGATCAGAGATGAGAAGTTGTATGAAAAGGATAATTATGATGATTTTAAATCATTTATTGAGGGTGAAATAAAAATAAAAAGAACTATGGCTTATAACTATATTGATATAGTAAGTTTTTTTGGTGTTCAAGCGCTTGAACACGAAGAAAACTTAGAGTATTCTAAACTTATACCTATCATTCCTTTGTTGAAAACCGAAAGAGACGATATTCCAAGAGAAGAAATTAAAAAAGCTTTTATTGAAAAAGCTAGAAGTGAGTCATTTAGGGATATTACGGAAGATGCAAGAGAGTTAAAGGTAAAATATGGATTATCGAAACAAAATAGCAATAATACAAATATAAAGTCAATGTTTATGAAATTTGTTAAAAAACTACCTGATCGATTGACGGTAAATGAAATAAAAGATTTGCGAGAAATCGGAACAAATATCGGGTTAATAGTAGATCAGAATAAAATGCGTGGTGGTGTTTTAGAGGATTGGAAGGAAACATTTGTTAAGAATGTTTAAAAGATGGTAAGGTGTTTATTATGGATAATGTGATTGATAGTTTACCGGAAACTTTTAAAAAAGATATAATCAATGCCATTGAAATATTAAAAAAATACGGGTGTTCAGAAATATATATTTTTGGCTCACTTGTAACTGGAAGATATAAAGAGTCGTCAGATATAGATATTGCTGTGAAGGGTTTGCCGGTAGGATTATTAATAAAGGCTTACTCTGATCTATCATTTAACTTAAAACATAATATTGATTTGGTTAATATTGATACAAAAAAAGAGTTTGCAGGACTATTGTCTGACATAAAGGAACTGCATCGTGTTGCCTGAGAATATTGGGAGTTTATTATAGAAAATTATAAACCGCCTTATAAAATAACAACTGCAATTATCGATTCGGTGGAGCAGATCGGCGAGTTGATAGGTGTATTGACGCTCGTTGAAAACACAAAAAATAGTCTGTTTTTGCGACGAGATAACAGAATAAAAAGCATTCACGCCTCACTTCAAATTGAAAATAATACATTGTCATTAGAGCAAGTCACCGCAATTATATCAGGAAAAAAAGTGCTTGGTCATCCGAGAGAGATCAAAGAGGTGCAGAATGCCTATGATATTTATGATAAAATTGAGAAGCTTGAGCCTGACAGCGAGACACACTTTTTGTCTGCACATAATACTCTAATGAGTAACATAGATAAAGAGAGCGGAAAATATAGGTCGGGTGGCGTTGGGATACTGAAGGGCAAAGATGTCGTTCATATAGCACCCGGGGCTGATAGAGTAAAGTTTTTAATGAAAGATCTGTTTGATTGGTTAAAAAACTCAGACGAACATCCTTTGATAAAAAGCTCAGTATTTCATTATGAAACAGAGTTTATTCATCCGTTCTCTGATGGCAACGGACGGATAGGCAGATTGTGGCAAACTGTGATATTAAGTAAATGGAAGCCGCTATTTGTGTATCTACCGGTTGAAACTGTAATCAGAGATAATCAATATGAATATTATAGTGTTTTAGGTGAAGCTGATAATCTTGGCGACTGTACCTGTTTTGTCGAGTTTATGCTTTCGATGATCTATAAGAGTTTAACTGATATTAAAAGTGACCAAGTCGGTGACTATGTTAGTGACCAGGTTAAAGAGTTATTAGTTGTGTTAAATAATCAGGTATTATCACCTTCAGAAATTATGAAGAAGTTAAGTCTGTCACATCGAACCAATTTTAGAAAAAATTACTTAAATCCGGCATTAAAATCCGGCTTGATTGAGATGACAAATCCTGATAAACCATCAAGCAGTAATCAGAAATATAGGCTGACATTGAAAGGGCAGGGGAAGATAAAATGACGAGAGTGAAGAATATATCGGATTTGAAAAAGATTGGTCTACTTGTTTGGTTTGTGAAACATCTATTTAATAAATATACAATTCCATTTTATATAATTATCCTCTCTGAAATTACTACCGGCATACTGCAAATATATTTCGAACGGGGGCTATTTCTTGATTTATGGTATGACAATAAAGAAATATTTAATCTGTTAAACTCGGGTGCGATTTTAATTTTTGGGTAATAATTAAGTAGGCAGCTTCCAAAATTTT
>CAYYKD010000077.1:0-3939 GCA_964471825.1 uncultured Spirochaetales bacterium | reverse complement strand
CGCCCATTTTCGATTATTTATTATTTTAGGGTAAAATGTAGTTTAAAAGGATTAAATGTGAGAGTGGAATGTATGTTTAGGGATAATGTGTTTTCGCTCATTTGCGTTGGAAAGAGAATTAACCGCTGATGAACGCAGATGATGTAAGAGATAAGAATTATAATGAGGTTTGATATATGATTGATAAAAAAAGAGTCCCGAAACTGCGGTTTCCTGAGTTTAAGGATGCAGGGGAGTGGGAAGAGAAGAGATTGGGGGAAGTTGCGGAATATACTAAGGGTTTTGCTTTTAAATCTAATGAATATTGTGATAGTGGAATTCGTATAATTCAAGTATCTGACTTAGGGGCAACCTCTATAAAAGAAAATAATAAGTTTGTTTATATTTCTGAAAATAAATCTGAGCAGTATTCAAAATACAAAATTAAAAGAAATGATATAATAATAACAACAGTAGGATCTAAGCCAGATTTAATAGAATCTGCTGTAGGTCGTGGAATATTGGTTAGAAATTCAGATGCAGGATTTCTTAACCAGAATATGCTAAAGATAAATTGTAATAAATCTGTTTCAAATATATTTATATATGGTTATATATCATCTAAAAGATACTCTGAATACATCAATTCAATACAAAGGGGCAATGCAAATCAATCAAATATAACAGTTAAAGATTTGTTTATGTATACTATACATCTCCCCTCACTCCCCGAACAGCAAAAGATTGCCGATTGTCTTTCGTCCCTTGATGAGCTTATAAATGCACACACTAAGAAACACGAAACACTTAAGACTTATAAAAAAGGGCTTATGCAAAAACTCTTTCCGGCGGAAGGGGAGCGAGTTCCTGAATTGCGGTTCCCTGAGTTTAAAGATGCAGGGGAGTGGGAGGAGAAGGCTATAGGAGAGCTATTTGAAGAAAAATCAAGAGTAATCACAAAACCAAAGGGGCATTATACTGGGCTAGGGATTCGTAGTCATGGGAAGGGGACGTTTTTAAAAGAGTATCAGGATCCAGAAAAAAACAGTATGGATAAACTTTTTATCGTTAAAAAGGATGATCTTATTGTTAATATAACATTTGCTTGGGAAGGAGCAATTGCTATAGTAAGAGAATCCGATGATGGTGCATTAGTATCTCATCGTTTTCCAACCTACACAGCTATAAAAACTGAAGTCATTATTAATTTAGTAAGACAAATAATTATCAGGTCAGATTTTACTTATAAACTAAAACAAATATCTCCGGGTGGTGCGGGTAGGAATAGGGTTATGAGCAAAAATGATTTTCTTAAAATTGTTATATCCATTCCCTCCCTCCCCGAACAGCAAAAGATTGCCGATTGTCTATCATCCCTTGATGAACTTATAAATGCAGAGAGTAAGAAGATCGAGGCGTTGAAGATGCATAAGAAGGGGTTAATGCAGGGTCTTTTCCCGGATGGGGATGGGGAGAAAGAATGACTAATGATTATTCAGTCTTTGAGAAATATTTGAATATTTTACACATATTTCAGTATGAAGAAGTACCAACAGAAAGAGATCTGTTTATTCTCGGAGCAGAAGACTTTAAAGATAATATATCAAGATGGCTTGGCTATCTAAATGATAATTATGAGGAACACCCAAATGCATACATTAACTATATTCTAGGTTCTTGTAAACGAACAGCAACAGGACAGTTAGATTCATATACAGGACTAAATATATTTGACAGATTTCATGGAGTTTGTAAAAAAATTAGAAAAGAGGACTTTGAGTTCTGTTTTCAATATTTTAATGTTGGGGAAAGACCATTTATTGTAGTTAAACAGGAATGGGTTGACAGTTTGAAAAATGACACATATTCAATATACTGTATGATTGATATTAGTGGAATTAAGAAATATTTAGAGAAAAACAGAGTAATTAATGCAGATATAATAAATCATTATAGAATAGGACTAAACAAAATAGCTGAAACAAATCCGGATTTCACATTTATAACTTTTACTGATAATATATTTATAAAATCAGACTGGAAATCTACTCATGAAGAGTATAAACGACAATATAACCCTGAGAGACTATTACTAGTAATTAAAGATATCAGCAAAATAATTCAAGAAACATACGGGTTAGAATCTTATGCGATAGTAACTCAAGGAGTACAATTATTTCAAAATAATGATAGTTATAATAGAGAATTACCATCAAATCACTTATTTATTGGATCAATAGCTACTCCTTTTATTGAAATCTTTGATATTGAAAGAACCATAAAGAAGCTAAGGAAGAACAACTCTATAGTATTAAAAAACTTATATTTATCAACAACATTATTATTTTCATTAAAAATTAAATCTTATGATATTAACAAATCAGATATAGGCATAACTCACAAATACTTATCAAATGACTCGGGCGTAAGTGAAGATAGTTTTGTTTCCGTAGATTTAGATGAATTGCTTGAACTTATAAAAATATAAAAAAAAGGGGAGTAAATATATATGACAATGATACAACAAAAAGAGCTTGGAAATATACTATGGGCTGTTGCAGACGAGTTACGAGGGTCGATGAATGCGGATGATTTCCGTGATTATATGTTATCTTTTCTCTTCCTTAGGTACTTATCAGATAACTATGAAACTGCAGTAAAAAAAGAACTTGGTTCTGACTATCCCGACTTAAAAGAAGATAAAAACACAGTACCTCTTGCACTATGGTATAAAAATAATCCCGATGACATAATCGAGTTTGAAAAGCAGATGCGTAAAAAGGTTCACTATGTTATAAAACCGGAATACCTTTGGAGTAGCATATCAGAATTGGCTCGAATACAAGATAATGAACTGTTAAATACTCTTGATAAAGGGTTTAGACACATTGAGAATGATTCATTTGAGAGTACATTTCAAGGTCTGTTTTCTGAAATAAACCTAAGCTCTGAGAAACTCGGTAAAAATTATGTCGAAAGAAACACAAAACTATCTAATATAATCACAAAAATTGCTGAAGGAATATCAAAGTTCTCTACTGCAAGCGACACATTAGGCGATGCATACGAGTATCTGATAGGTCAATTCGCTGCAGGTTCAGGGAAAAAAGCAGGAGAATTTTATACACCTCAACAAATATCAACAATTCTCTCCGAAATTGTAACTCTTGACTGTCAAGATCCGACAACCGGTAAAAAAAAGAGACTTGAAAAAATATTTGATTTTGCCTGTGGGTCAGGCTCGCTACTCCTAAATGTTCGTAAACATCTTGGAGTTACCGGAACAGGTAAAATATTTGGTCAGGAATCAAATATAACAACATATAACCTTGCAAGAATGAATATGCTTCTTCATGGAGTTAAAGACTCAGAGTTTGAAATATATCACGGCGATTCATTAAAAAATGATTGGGATTTACTAAGAGAACAAAATCCGGCTAAAAAACTTCAATTTGATGCCGTTGTCGCTAATCCGCCGTTCAGTTACAAGTGGGAACCCGATGATGCTATGGGTCAAGATTTTAGATTTAAAAATTATGGTCTTGCCCCAAAATCAGCCGCGGACTTTGCCTTTCTACTTCACGGATTTCATTTCCTATCTCAAGAAGGGACAATGGCGATCATCCTCCCTCACGGTGTACTTTTTAGAGGAGGAGCAGAAGAACGGATTAGAACAAAACTACTAAAAGATGGCAACATAGATACCGTTATCGGTCTTCCTGCAAATCTATTCTTTTCAACCGGAATTCCTGTATGTATTCTTGTTTTGAAAAAATGTAAAAGCCCTGATGATGTTTTATTTATTAACGCAAGTGATCATTTTGAAAAATGCAAAAACCAAAACAAGCTTACAGAAGAACATATTGAAAAAATAATTTCAACTTACCAATTCCGTAAAGAAGAAGAGCGATACTCAAGACGGGTAACGATGAAAGAAATCGAAGATAACGGCTATAATCT
>CAYYKD010000076.1:0-3966 GCA_964471825.1 uncultured Spirochaetales bacterium | reverse complement strand
TTTTAATACAAGACAGGAGGTTTTTCAACTATTTTCTAAATCGAAATTCGGGTTATTATATAATTTGTTTATTGGTAATTTAAAAGGAGCCGCTTTATGAATAAATATTTATTATTTTTAGTATTATTCATTCTTAGTTTTGCTTGTTCATTGAACGATAATAGTAATACTCAGCCCCCAACATCTGCAAACAGTAACGATGATTTTGCAACGCTTAATATATCGGTTAACTGGACTGACTTAACTGTTGACATTTCAAAAGTTGCAGTTGATATTACAACTCTAGACAAATCCAAAACAACAAAGTTTGAAGGTGTTTATGAGAGCGGTGATAATTTTCTGGTAAATGTAAGTGATAAAGAGTACGACATTTTTATCAAATACTACGATATCAATCAAAAAATAGTTGCAGAACAGATCAATACAATTCTAATCACAGAAAAAAAAAGATACACGCTCAATTTTATTCTAAAACAAAATGAAGTAAACAGTACACCGCCCAAACCAAGTCTTATCTCATTAATTGAATCCTCTGCCGGTGTCGGCATCAATTGGTCATTAGACTCTTCAATCGAGTCGGGTTTTGAGCTGTCGCGAAGTATTGATAATTTAACTTTTTTAACTATTAGTTCATCAATCAGATCAAACAATGTGACATTTACCGACAAAATTGTTGTGCCGGGTTCGACCTATTACTACAGGATTAGAGCGTTAAACAGATTCGGTTATTCTGAATGGTCTGATATTCAACAAATAAAGCTTGGCGGAACACTAAACTACGGCATTAAGGTGACATCCGTAAAGATCAAAGAGCTTGACGGAAAAAATAACAGTTCTATGCCGATTACAATATCACATATTTTTAGAGAAGGCGAAGTTTTTGATGCAGTTACGCTTCTTTATAAAAGCCAACCTATACCGACACAAACTGACATTAAAGCAAGGTGGCCCGACGGCTCGATAAAACATGCTCTTATTTCAACAATAGTTCCGGAATTGAAGGCAAATTCCGAACTAAATCTCGATATACATCTTTCTTCAGAAACCAACACATCGAATGCTATCGATTATACCGAAATATCTCAAAAAGGCTTTGACTTAATCTTTGATTTTTCTGCTTTTGGTGTTGACACATCTTTAAATGAATTCATCAATAATCAATCATCAAAAAAATATTGGATCAGCGGAAAAATTGCTCAAGAGTTACTTATTACAAATTTTAATGAAACCGATACAACCAATCCGGTAAATATCATTGCATCTGTCAGATACTATAAGGATATCGATGCTGTTCGAATACTCTATGGCACTGAAAATGTAAGAGCCGATGTCAGACAGATCTGCAATTATTCTCTTGCAATAAGAGGTAAATTATCGCCTGCCAATAAACCTTCATATGACAAGATAATTTTTAATGAGACCATCAATCACAATAATGACTCAAGATGGGGGAAAATAGAATGGATCGGTGAAAAGCCATCCGATATAAATATTATATACGATTCGGAATATTTAATATCTACTAAAATTTTACCGTCTTACAACACCGATATCACTGTTTCAGAAACAAGCATGAACACGATTTATTCATCGTATTCAACTTCCGACAAGGGTATAATGGGGAACGGACTTTTAAACAAGGCCTTTGGAACAACCGGTTGGCGTTATGAGATAGGAATTTATCCCACCTGGGCGGCAATGTATATTTTATCTATGAATGAAAAAATGAGTGAGATAACTAGTGTGCACGGTCTTCTATCGGGGCATATCCCGATTCATTATCGCGAAACATCGGCGACAGACTATTACGGCCGGATCGTCAGCATCGACGACAGACCAACTATATGGCTCGGTCAAAATAATTGGGGGCACGGATTTACATTCACTTATACCGATGAAAAAGACAAATTACCGAACAGCACAGGCACTACCGATGAGACATGGAGTGTAGATAAAGCACATCAGGGTTCTTTTGCATTTATACCATATATTTTTTCCGGAGATTACTATTTTCTTGAAGAGGTGTGGTTTTGGGCGGCCTACGACATCGGCGCGTCCAATCCTGGATATAGAGATAATGCGAAAGGCATCATCAAAGATCAGGTCAGAGGAGAAGCGTGGGCGATAAGAAATGTTGCCGATGCGGCCTTTATCACACCGGACAGCGAAACGAAGCTGAAGAATTATTTTACCGAAAAATTAAATAACTCATTGGATTATTGGAATGATAAATATGTTGTCAAACAATATCACCCATTAGGATGCTGGGATTATATTTCAAATTGGGGATGCGACGGAGGAAGGCCTCAAAGATATTTAAAACCAAATGTGAGACATATGGCATCGCCATGGCAGGAGGATTTTGTTCTTCTTGTTATGAATCATATCGTTGATTTGGGTTTTTCTAAAGCGGAACCATTAAAACAGTATCTGACCAATTTTATTGTCGGCAGAAAAAATCTCCCTTGGCAACGATATCATACTTATCAATTACCAATGACCTTTACTGCTGAGGAAACATTTGATTCACAAGACAACTACAATCAGCCATTTACACCCTACACTGATTGGAATGATGTTGAAGCCGCATATTTAAAAAGTATTTCCGATCTACCTTCGTGGTACCCGGAGTTAGATTCAATCGGCAATCCTCGTGAATATAAAACACTTGCTCCTGAAGAAGATTGGCCTGACAGCAGAGTTCCTGTTGTATTTGATTATCCTTTTATCGCCATGGCGGCGGCAGCTGGAGCATCTGATCTTGCCGGTGCAAAAGATGTTTACAATCTTCTGTATGAAAAACTCTCAAACGCACGGGATAATCTAAAAGATAATCCGACTTTTGCATTAAAACCGCGTAATTAATAATATTACGCGGAAATAATATTTGTTGACAGTTGGCAGCTCTCGCCTGTCCCGGACTTCGCTGCACTTGACCCTTCATAGACAATGGGGTCAGAGGTAAATCTGAATCTTACTTCCACGGTTGGAAAGATGCCGTATAGGACACGATGTCCAAGAATGGCAGACTCATGGAATTTTTTTAACTGATGATTTATTAACTGATGATTTATTAACTGATGATTTATTTTTAATTGAAACTTTTGTAATTATCATATAAAATACATTCTAAAGAGTTGTAAGAAAATCACCAAAAATTTTAGAAGAGTATGGTTTTAAATTATGAATAAAATAATAGCAATTGCTCAAATTTCAGCAAAGAAAAGAGATATAGTACACAATATTTCAAATCATTTAAAATTTATTAAAACTGCAATAGACTTCAAGTCAAATTATATTGTATTTCCAGAATTATCATTAACAGGATATGACTTAGAATTTGCGAAAGAAAATGCATTTGAACTTTGTGACATACGATTGAAACCTTTAATTGATATTTGCAAAATAAATAGCATAACTGCCATAGTTGGTGCTCCAATAAAATTAAATAAAGGTGTTATCATTGGTCAATTTATTATACAACCTACAGAGAAGTTGTTGATATATTCTAAAAAATATTTACATGAAGGAGAATCCGATTTATTCATTCCAGGAAATCTAAACCCGATAATTATAGATGGCCACGATATATTATCTTTTGCAATATGTGCAGATACGAATAATCCGATTCACTTTTTACATATCAAGAAGTTAGATCGATCATATCAAATGCATCAAACTTGAAACATAGAACTATGCTTATGCTTATCTATAGTTCCGGCTTGCGTGTGAGTGAAGTAGTAGAATTAAAATCTGATGACATTATCCGAGACAAAATGCTTTTAAAGATCAGGCAAGGTAAAGGTGCTAAAGATAGGTATTCTATATTGTCCGAAACAGCATTAAAGCAACTTGAGAAATATTGGCGGGCATACAAACCTGCTACCTATTTTTTCCCAGGTAAAAATAAAATATCACCGTTATCAATAAGAGCATGTCAGCATGCATTTGAAATTGCAAAGAAGA
>CAYYKD010000075.1:0-4035 GCA_964471825.1 uncultured Spirochaetales bacterium | reverse complement strand
TTATGAAGGAGATGGGGATGTACACAAATATTATAGAAACTAATTTAAATTATCTTGCAGAAGAATTCGGTTTGAAGCAGAGATTTATAGAGCAGGGAATTCAACAAGGTGAACTTAGAGGTGAACTAAAGGGCAAACTTGAAGGAAAACTTGAAGGAAAACTTGAAGGAAAACTTGAAGATGCAAAAGCATTCAAAAAGCTCGGTGTTAGTATCGATCTTATCGCTCAAGCAACCGGGCTTTCTAAAAACGAGTTAGAAAAGCTGTAGGGCAAAAAAGCTATTGACAATCAATTACATCCATCTGCGTTTATCTGCCTGCTTGTGCGTTCGCAAGCAGACAGGTGTTCATCTGTGGTTAGATTTCCTAACTCTCTTAAAACTCCACTTGAAATCATTCCGAATAGGAAAAACTACCTATTAAAGACTTAAGACGCCCATTGACTCCATAATATCTATATAATTAGTCATAGCTCTTGTACTTATGCCGAGCTGCTCTGTATATTATTAATAAATGAATAAAATTAAATATCGACAGTAATTAAAAAATCATGTATTTTGTAATTATGAACGCAATTAAAAAAATATCTACATGTGATAGGCGATGCTGCTGATGATGACCTTTTAAAATCAGCCGGCATATATAAGGCAAAGTTGTTATAACTACAGTAAAAGAAGATGCCGATAATGTGTATATTTGTTTACTGCAAGGAGTATGTGAAAGGTATCATGAAGGATTATAGGTGTAAAAAAGAGGAACAGGTGAGACCTCAATAATAGTTCTGCTGTCTGTGAAACCTTCCATATTGATGGTAGATTCAATTATCTTACTATTTAGAGAGTTGTTAACAACAAGGTCGCTCATCTCTCTTCCGGGTGGAATCTTGTTATCAGCAGAAAATGAGTGGTAATTTACTTTATAGACTGTTGCTCCCCTTGCCCCTTCAGACATAGCATTCTTAATAATCTTTTTCATGAACCCTTCATTTGAAAAAAAGGTCAGATTTAGCGATCCCTTGTTATACTTAATCTTGGTTCTACGAAAAAAATTATCTGAGTCCGAGAACTTTCTTCTCCAGTTATTTGTTTGCTTAAGATCATCAATTGCCTGTATTATCTGCTCTGTTGTTGCAAGCTGTTTAAATGATCCTCTAAAAATCCGAGTATTTAACAACGCCTTTTTGACAGGAAATAAATATAAAAACCCTTTGCCCGGCTTATCAAGTCTTGCAAGCACAGACAGGGTGTCCATTACATTGAATGCATCATGTTTAGAGACGATTAGTGTTATTATCTCTTTCTCTGTCGGCACAGCCACCCTTATAACACTTAGCTTATCACGAAGTCCCCCTCCGATACCGTAAGTTACCGATGGGATACAAAACCCCATATCGAGAATTGACTTAATAATAACCTTGCCAAGCCCTCTTTGCAGAATACAAGTGATACCAGTAAACTCTGCCTTAAGACAACAATCACTTTCCTCTAACAAACTAATCTTGTCATAATCTAATGAGATAACCCCTTCGTTATACAACATGACTTCCTCTGTATAAATACTCCCTCTGCCGGGGTGGTTAAGTTCACAATTCTGAACTATAAAGTTTACGAGGTTATTCTCATATTTTGGTGGAATGTAGAATCTATAGATAACTGCCGGATCATTATCATAGTCAATTTTTGAAAAAAGTCCGCTAAAATATCGCTTTTCCCTTAGTACTACATTTCTACTTGCCTGAATATGATAGTCATTTATTCCGGCTTTATTTAGTACAGCTTCAAGTTGTTTTGATATCCATTTATATACCTGACATGTTACCTTTATCTGCTTAGATGATCTCATTATCAGCTCCTATTATCTCTGCACCGGTTTTTTCTCCGTCAGTAAACCTCTCATTTAGAAGTAGTTTTTGCTTATGATTGATAATCAGTCCCAATATGAGTACAGTAAGTATGGGGAAGCATGATGACAGTGCAAGTATGCCGAATCCGTCAGAAACACCGATCTGTCTGCCGACTCCAAGCCCCATTGCTATTACAAGCGGTACAGTAACCGGTCCGGTTGTTACTCCGCCGGAGTCCCATGCGATATTCAAAAATGTCTCATCCGAAAAAAGTGATAGTATCAACAAGATGATATATGGAGGCGCAAGTAAATATATAAGGTCTATATTAAATATTATCCTTAGAATTCCGAAGGACATACCGATCCCCACACCTATTGCAACTGCTTGAATAAGAAGTGTTCTGGTAAAGGTACCGACTGTTATCTCCTCAAGAGTTATGCCGAGTGCATTCAGAGCAGGTTCAGCCAGCGTTACACTATAACCCATAAAAAAAGCAAATATAATCAAAAGAACAAAACCAAAATTCTTGTTTCCACCTCCAAGCGGTCCTGCCTGAGGTGTGTAGAAATACTCCCCTGTTTCTTTATTTAATGCATCCCTATTGTAGGGTATCTGCTTTATGCCGCTTTTATCTTCAAGGTAAAAAAACTCCCTCTTTGTACCTCCGGATGTTGTAGAACGGATAACAAGAGACTCGTCAAATTCCTTAATTATTTTTGTTTCTCCGTAGACCTTGATAGTCTCAAATGTTGCAGGAAGTGTTATGCCCACCTGGTTACCAAGATTTGACAGACCTCGTTCTATCCCTATTGTGAAGAGAGTCATACCAATAATAGAGATGACAATACCGAGTGCTATCTCGTCCTTTCTTGGCGCTGTATCAGACGGTAAAAAAATAAGTATCAAGAGAAGAAAAAGCGAAAGAGGAAGAACCGCTCTTACAGCAAGAATAAAGTTTTTAGAAAGTAAATTTTTCCCCTTGTTATCAATCTGAAATTGCAATCTGTTTTCATTGAAAACATGATACAAACCGGGAAATTTTTCAGTCCATCTTTCCAGATCATCTATAGTCTTGAAATACTCTCTAAACAAATCGGGATTTTTTATAAATGAATCTATTAATTCATCTTGATTTATTGAGTGTTCCATATTTAAAATTTCTATTGTATCAGCCGAACAATGAGTCAGATAACTACCTATATAATTTTCGACAGAACCAAATACATTAACAGCTTTTTTGTTTTTATGAAAGCTGTCAATACTCCCCTCAGGCGGCACATATGAGGCTATAACAAATCCGGCAATTAATACCGATATAATTGGAAAGGAGGAGGCAAGTGTAACTACACCAAAACCTGATGTGCTGTCCTCACTGCTTGAAATAACTCTGGAAATACCGATGCCGAGTGCTAAGACAAGCGGCACCGTAACAGGTCCGGTTGTTATGCCGCCTGAGTCCCACGCAAGCCCCAATATTGATGTCAAGTCTCTTCTAAACAATGCTAATAACGATGCTACAAGTAAAACAGGGATAATTATAAAAATAAAGGGTTTCAATGACCATTTATACATAAATCGAAGCACACCAAACAACACCGCAACACCGACACCGATACAGATAGAGTAAACGAGGATGGTACTATATCCGTTAAGAAGTCCAAATAACAGAGGGGATTCCCATGGAGCTATCATTGAACCGGCGGCACTCAAAACTGCAATTGCCGGCTCTGCGAGTGTTGCGGCAAAGCCGATAAAAAACGCAAACAACAGGATAAATATAAAGGGAACTCTTACCGGAATCTGTTTACCGCTATATTCACCAAGCGGCATTATACCGATTATTAATCCCTCTAAAAAAAATGCAAGACCAATAACAACCAGGATTATACCCCATGATATGTTAATCGCACCTCTTACCGGGATCCCAAGGATAAAAAGTTGAAAAAAAAGCAAATACAGAACAATAACCGATACTGCCTTGGCCTGATATTTAACCTTCGATGAAATATATGGAGCAAGTATTTTCAGTGTTTGATTAAATGGGATTTTGATCTTGGATTTCTTCATCTATACTCTCCGAGTAGATGAAAATATATCAAATATGAGGATTAAAGTAAAGAGTATTCTACTTGACAGGGTGCGAATTTAATTTTTGGGTAGTTATGCTGATTTAATAACATCTTGAACCT
>CAYYKD010000074.1:0-4535 GCA_964471825.1 uncultured Spirochaetales bacterium | reverse complement strand
CTGTGGATGGGGCAACATTGTAAAAGTTGTGACAGAAAAGAGTTCTGCGGGGAAGTGTTGTGAGGGGACTGCTGTCTAGACATTTCAAATACTCAACATTAAATTTAAAATTTTAAAAAATATTCTTGCTGTGTGTCTAATTCTGTCACATCGGTATATTAAAATGATCGTAACAATAATTATTGGACCTTCAAATTACTACAGGAGAATCAAAATGAAAAAATTACGATCGTTAATCTCTCAAATCAATGTAAGACATGCACTTGATATTGTACCAAAGCTCAATAGTCAGCTTGAAAACTATAAGTCAATACATGGTTTAAGTCAACAGATTATAGATTATCAACTTCAAATATTAAAAATATCATTTTCCATAGGGGTTTTAAAACGGATCGCCGTAAGAGTGCATCTGCTTTATAAAATATTTCAAATCATCACAGGCATAATTTTATTATCCGGGGTAGCGGCATCTCTTGTAACAAAATCACTTGAAATTGCAAAGATATTTATCATTGCCTTTTTAGTATCGTTATTAATAATAGGCTTTCTGTTCGTCGCTATGTCATACTGTCTAGTCAAAGCGACAACACTTTATTGGTGGAATCCCGAATACACATTTAAAAAGTGAGGAGGCGACAGACATCTAAAAAAGAGGAGACAGATATGCAATACAATCTTATTTACAAACAGGTTAGTTATGATGAGTTCTCAACTCACTATGAAGGGTATAATTATGAACCCGGAACATATTATTACCTGCTGGAGTTATTCTATGAATGTAAAATAAAGCTCATTGGAGGATACCAGACAAATCATGGGTTGTCGATTAAAAATAATTTTGATGAGATATATAAAACTTTTAGTAAAATCGATAAACATTTTCTAAACAGGGCGATCAAATACTACACAAGTGAACCCGAGTCATGGCTTGAACTTCTAAAGAAGAAGTACACTCCTTATACATTAGCCGGTATCGATCTGAAATCAACACAGGGTGCTATAATCTACAGAGAACAATTAAAATCCATTATCATGAACTGCAAAAACAATCTCTCTGAAAATGAAGTCGAAGTAATCATCTCCCGCGGCATAAATGCAAAGAGTGCTGAATACATGGAAGCCTTCCATGAAGCAACGATTTTTAATGACAAGAAAATAGGTTACGAGATCCGAAGGCGAATCCTGTATGGTGTAACAACGGAGAAATACTTCACTGATATATTGGAGTTGCCGGAGCAATAGTATAAACCTCCAGTCCTATTCAAAAAGTCCTATCCTAAGTCTGAGATTAAGGCTATAACTCCGGACGGCTCTCCATATAGTTGTTAATTTCATTCATAACTCTGCAATCTGATATATTTATTGATTTGAGTTTTTTTGAAACAACATTTTTAATATCATGGGGGAATAAATCAAGAACTTCGCTGCCCTTTTCTTCACCGAGACATTTTATGATAATAGCAACAATCTGCGGAAGCTCATCTTTTATCAAATGGTACAATAAAGGAGCTTGGCATTCTCTAACAAACTCAAAATGATCGAAATCCTTTTCGTACTCTTTGCGATTTTCTTCGTTAATGTATTGATATAACTCTTTTCCAAGCTTGTCTCCGAACACCTCTTTTATAATTTCTCGTGTGTATTCAAAACCTCCGTATAAATTTTCAAGATCAGTCAGAAGTTCTTTCTCTAACTCTGCAACTATCTCCGCTTTCTCTTCTGGTTTTATCATTTCAATTTTATCTACATCAGATAGAAGAGTTATAACTTCATATCTTGTAAGCAATGAGACTACCTTTGAACCGATTTTTTCACCGAGAGCAATCATTAATATAGACGCTTTTTTAATTTGATTTGTATTTATCCATTTCTTTATTACTAATGATGTTAAATAAGTTTTATCATTACAATCATTTGTGCTATCGTATTTATCACGAATGTTGATCTCTCTAATTTTATCGTTTAAATCGTTTATTTCATCTTTCAAACGGCTTATTTCATTTTGGGAATTTGAAAGGGAAGTTTTAAGTTCAGAAATCTTTTCGATATGTTTATGTATTTCTATATCCATTGACTTTGACTTTATATTATCAATTTTTTTCTTATCAGTTTTTGATTTAGATGTTCTCATGTGCCAATACTTAGGCGTTAACTTGAATAGGATATCTTTTATACAAATTGAAAATAAAGTAAAATATATACTATATGGTTTATCATCAAATATCACTTTTATCTTTGTCACTACAACTTCTTCTTTGTCATCTGCCATTAAAATCCGATCAGGGAAACTGTTTATATGACCTATAGTCGGTCTCAAGTCCAATATATTTTGCCAAGCTATTTTTAACGAACGCAACAGGTTGTATATAATATCTTCGAGAATATTTTCTTCAATATCAGTTAGCATAGGTTTTTCAGATCCTGCATTACCCTCACCACCGGCTAATCTATCGATAAACTGATAAACAAGACTCTTATCAATTGCTAATAGATTATTAGTTTTTATCGGATCCATATATATAGTCGCAGCAAAGAAATTATTAGAAAGCCCATTTATGAACTTCCCATAATTTGTAATTTCGATATTTTCAAAACTCACCTCGCATGTTTTTCTCATATAAACACTTAAATTAGTCCCGAGATTTTCTGCAAACGCCCTGTGTAACATTTCGAGTATTTGAAGGTTTTCCTTTTTTATTATTTGTCTTTTAAAAAATCTTATCATATCAACACCTCCGATATTTTATCTGCTAAAGAATACTTATCCGACACTTTTTCTCTATTGGTCTATAAAAATAACAAACAAAAGTGACATATTCAGACACCGGTGATAAGATTTTTAAAATATTTTTTTGGACTAATTCATAGAAGAAGAAAATATAGTTAAGGGTTTAAACAGAATAAAAAAAATAACCGCAAAACCTTTTGAAAGTGTATTATCCGGAGTTATTAAAGTTATAACACCGGATAATTTTTATGAGATATTGTGGGGTAAGGTAGTCTATAATGATGTAGGGGCATCGTTAATTAGCGCTAACAAATACTTAATTTTTTCCACGATAAAATTAAGGATATCACACTCATCAGATTTCATAATCATAGATAAGAAAGCGTCTCTATTCCAGTTAGAGTATTGCTCCATTTGTTTATACCAAGCCCAGGCTTTAGAATTTTTTTCACCTTTTAATAATACTTTGAGGTTATCCGCTACTTCTTTTTCTTTATCAATCTTTGTAAACCCGTAAATCATATTCCCTAGATGATGAGCTTGAAATGAAAATGTGATTTCTAAATTCATTTTTTCTAATTTTTCATTCTTAAATTTAAAACCCCAGTATCTATCTTCAAGTTTTTCTAATGGTTCATGTGTTTTAAGTTCTAAACTTAATTTATTTACTTCATTTCTTACCTTAGTATCCAGAAACTCTTTAATAATAACCTTTTTAACATTCTTTGTATTATCTACTATTGAAAACATTGCATCCAAATTCTCTATATTCTTTGATAATATATCAACTATCTCATTACTCATTTCTTTACCCCCTGATTGACCTGTTAAATGATTTATTAAATACTCATATTGTTTTAGAGTTTCTCTAATGATTGGTTTATCATAGACTTCCTTTTGGCATGCAATTATCCAGTCCTTAATAAAACTATTATAACCTATCGGTGTGTAGTAACAACTGTTATCGTTATCTTTATCTTTATCTTTATCTTTATCTTTATCTTTATCTTTATCTTTATCTTTATAGAAATTATTGAAGTAATCTTTATAATTAACAGGATATTTGATTTTATCATTTACCGCTAAATCTGAATTAGAAGAGTAGTAAAAAACTTCTTTTTCGGAAATCCTTTCTTTATATAATTCATCGCCTTTATCATTCACCAGATTTCTACCATCCAGTGTTAAATACAAAAGAACTATTTTCTTTTTACTTCTTTCTTGCGATCTTGATCGTGCAAAGTTGTTATATCTTAATAACTGACCTTTCTGATCCTCAGCATAGATCTTATTTTCAATTATTAAAATCTGCTTTGAGTCCTCTAAAATAATATCAATATTGCCACCTGTTAGATCATTCAAATTAACTCGACCTGTATACCGCTCTAATATCCTTCCTTCGATGGTATCGAATTTGTTAAGATGTAAATCCTTATCGTTTGAGTGCAAGTCATTTAGCATATTAACAAATAGGTTCAAAAAAACATCTCCGCAATCATGAGACCCCTTTGGATTTAACAGATTCCCTATTATCTTTGAGTGAGTATAGACTTCATCGCTTGCCATACCCATAATTCTGAAAATATTGTAGTTTTCTCCTGTTAACTTTGACATATCTTTATACTTTTTACATACCAAACTAACATGCTGTAATAGATTCTCAACCTGATTGTTATTAGTCAAACCAAATCTCCTTATTTAAAATATAACTAAATTAAAATTAGTTTTTTGTCAATGTTTTACTTTGCTCCACCACTCCCCAACTTTTTCTTCACATCTTTATACCTCGCGATAAACTTTTCAGCCT
>CAYYKD010000073.1:0-4712 GCA_964471825.1 uncultured Spirochaetales bacterium | reverse complement strand
TAAAACATCTGTCTGTTGAATTATTAAGGTAATGTTATTAAATTATACAAGTAACGATTTGTCAACATCGTGTTTAACAAAAAAGGAGTGGACTTAGTGGATAAATTTTCACATGCTGTTATCAAATATAAAAAAAGCATTTTAATAGCATTTTTGATTGTTGCAGTATTAAGCGGTATCTTCTCACTGCTGGTTTCAGTAAATTATGACATGGTAGATTATTTGCCTGATGACGCACAATCTACAACCGCTATAGAGATAATGAATGAAGAGTTTGGTGGTGAAACGCCAAATGCAAGGGTTATGCTTACAGACGTATCAATACAAGAAGCATTAGAGTACAAAGAGAAAATTGTTGTAATAGATGGGGTTACATCGGTAAGCTGGCTTGATGACGTAATAGGTCTAGAAACGCTTCAAACCATTCCTCTTGTTTTATTGGATGCTTCTATAACTGAAAGCTATTATAAAGACAATAATGCTTTGATTAATATATCGATTGAGAGCGGAAAAGAAGAAAGTACTGTCAATGTTATTTATGAACTAATTGGAGAAAATAACGCAATTGCAGGAGAAGCAGTCAATACAGCAGAAACACAAGCAATGTCTGTTTCAGAGGTAGTGAATGCAGTGATAATTTTACTCCCGATTATAATAATCATTTTGATTATTTCTACCTCTTCATGGATAGAACCCTTGTTGTTTCTGTTTACGATTGGCATTGCCATCCTCATCAATATGGGAACAAACATTATTTTCGGTGAAATATCATTTATCACGCTGACAGTAAGCCCTGTTTTGCAACTTGCAGTATCACTTGATTATGCGATTTTTCTACTCCACAGCTTTAACGACTATCGAGATTTGCATAATCCACAAAAAGCAATGAAACTTGCTATGAAACAAGCCTTTCCTACAATCGCAGCAAGTGCTGCCACAACGGTAATAGGTTTTTCAGCATTAATGTTTATGCGCTTCGGTATAGGTTCAGATTTGGGAATTAACTTAGTAAAAGGAATTTTAATTAGCTTTATATCAGTGATGGCTTTTCTACCTGTTCTAACCTTATTAAGCTATAAGGCTATTGAAAGAACGATGCACCGCAAGCTGATGCCTGATTTTAAAAAAACAGGAGGTTGGTTGATGAAAGTAAGGAGACCTTTTTTGCTACTTGCACTTATCATTGTCATACCAAGTTTCCTTGCTCAATCAAATACAGAGTTTATGTATGGAAGTAGTAGCACCGTTAATCACACCTCTCGGGTGGGACAGGATACCTTATATATTGATGAGAAATTCGGGAAGGAAAATGTACTTGTATTACTCGTGCCTACGGATAATGCAGGAAGGGAATTAGAGCTTACAGATGACCTAGCTGAAATTTCGCATGTGACAAATGTTGTATCCTATGTTACGGCTGTAGGAGCTGAAATACCACAAGAAATCGTCCCACAAAAAACTACCGATCAGTTCTATTCAAAGAATTATACGCGAATTCTCCTTTATACAGATACACCCGATGAAGGCGATGAAACCTTTGATACTGTACAAGCTGTTCTAGATACTGCGGCAATGCATTATGATACATATTACTTGGCAGGAACAAGTGCCACACTTTACGATATGAAAAATATTGTATCAATCGACACCATGCGGATTAACCTTGTAGCAATAATCGGTATATATATAGTGTTACTTATTACTTTTCGTTCGCTGATTTTGCCATTATTATTACTCTTTACAATTGAAACAGCAATCTGGATTAACCTTTCGTTTCCATATTTCACCGATCGACCCTTAAATTTTATTGGTTACTTGGTATTAATTACAGTGCAGCTCGGAGCAACAGTTGACTATGCAATACTGTTCACTAATGTTTATTTGAAAAACAGAGAAACACTTCTGAAAAAGGACGCTATGCGAGTAACTATTGAGAATAATTTGGTATCAATCCTTGTATCAGCTACAATCCTTGCCTCTACAGGATTTATATTGGGATTTACTAACAGCAACCAGATTATAGCTGAACTTGGGATATTGCTCGGCAGAGGAACAATATTATCACTTACCATGGTAGCCTTTGTTCTGCCTGCTCTACTTGTATTGTTTGATAAGGTTATCCAAAAAACTACACTAAATAAGTCATTTTATAAAGAGCGTGATTAGAATGAAAAAGATAGAGATCAACTAGCAATTTTTACGGTTCGTAATCTATTTTGTGCTTTTCTATATATTTATTATAGTCAAAAACACAATAACTATTTTTGCCTGTATTTTTTGCTTGATACATAGCGAAATCTGAATAATCTATTAGCTCAAATATATTTTTTGTGTCCCTTCCGTAGATTGCCATCCCAACACTTATTGAAACTGGCAACTTAATTCCATTTATCTCAATGGGCTCTTTTAAAATTCTATGCTGAATCTCTTCCCATATTTTTTCATAAATTTCATTATTGGCCTTCTCAAGCCCATAGATAAATAGCCCAAATTCATCCCCAGCAATTCTAATACCTATGGTGTCCCTAATATTAATAGATTTAAGTCTTTTCGCAAAGGTTACTAAAAACTTATCCCCTACACTGTGACCATAAAGATTATTGACCGATTTAAAATCATCTACATCTATATATAAAAAGATGCCGTATCTATCTGGATAGATGTTGATTTTTTGTTCCATCTCACTTTGAAATTGATAGCGACTAACTAGATCTGTTAACTCATCCCTTACTAATTTATTATTTAAATCTTGATTAAGTTGTTTTAATTTCACATTTGCTTTTTCTAATAGTCTCCTAGTGTTAACTAGTTCACTATTTAGTTGTTGAATTTTATCAAATTGTCCCCAAGCAGCATCCCTATATAAAATATCCTCTTCATTGTACTCTTGAGCTACAAGCATGATACATCTTTTTAATACATCCACTGTCTGTTCTTCTGTTTGACTTATTGTTCTCTCATTATCTTGGTATCCCAAAACTAAGTAATCTTCTTTTCTTTTATACACCCATAACCATAGAGATTCGTCAAAGACCTTTAATTTGTGAAAAATAGGGCTTTGGGAAAGCTCTCCATTTTTACAACTATGCCAAAAATTCTCCAAGTCTTCTTGATCTTTCTTATCAAAAAGATCAACCAAGCGGATGTTTAGTTTTGGAATTAGATAGATAGGATTACTCCATTTAATATCCTTCACAATCCCAGAGACATCGGTGAAAACCAAAAAACTTATCATAGTCCAACATCAAGCTTTTCAACATTTACTTGCGTCCATTCTATTAGTTGGTATAAATCCTCTGTATAATAGTCTATTCCCCATTTTCCCCAAATTCTTTCTGTTGTTTTAAATGCTCTCCCACCAACAATAATTTGAATATCCTGAAATTTTCCTCGAATTTCTTCTACTATTTCTTTGCAAAGAGGCAAATGAGTAGGTAGCGTAACAGATAGGGCAACGATATCTGGTTGATGTTCTTCAATTGCATGTAAAATCGATTCCATAGGCACTGCAGCCCCAAGATATATGCTTTCCCATCCATGGTTCTCGAAAATATCAGAAATCATTCGAATCCCCATCTCATGTAGTTCGCTTCCTACTGCCGTGGTAAGCACTTTGTACGCTTTTTTTGGTTTATCGAATATTTGTGAATAAAAATTTACCAATAACGTTTGCGTTACTGCTGTACAGTAATGCTCTTTATCTACAGTTATAATATTTTTCTGCCATAGATAGCCTACTTCCACCATAACCTCTCTAAGAATCTTTTGATAAATATCCTCTATGGAGATTCCTGCCTCAATAGCTTTATGAATAATTTCATAGGCCTCATTCCTTTTGCTATCAAGAAGGGCAACTAAATATTTTCTTTTAATATCTATATACTCATCTATAGTAAGAGTGCTTATGCTCTCCTGCTCTTTTCTACTAGTCTTCGTAACCTCAATAGCTCTTTCTAAAAATTTTTTTGCAAGCTGATAGTCTTCGTCTGAAAGCTCTTCTTTAAGGACCCCTTCAATAATCTCGTAGTGAACTACCATTTGCTCTTTTAAAATGTTTTCATCTATATTTTTAATAAAGTGGCATAAAAGCTGAAAGAGCCACAGTGCATAGTCCTCAAAAATTTTCCCATCTTGCAGCTTAATAGCTGCTTGAAGATGCTCTAGATTGTAAATAATGTCATTATACATAGATCTTTTTTGAGCATCCGAATACTCATTCTGAAGTGCTGGGAGCCTTGATAAATATCTATCATAGATTTTAGATACTAATTTATAATTGTTCTCTAAACTTTCGTATCTAAACAGACTCATATCTTCACTCCCATTCTAGATATAAAAAAGAAACTATAATATGTAATCTTTCGGCTTACGTCTTGTCTCGCTTATATCCTTTCATAAATTATAGTACAATATTATCATATCTTCAATAACTGACTAACTGACGTGCCTGGCACTTATTAAAAATGCACACCTTCCTTAGAAGATGTGCTTCGTCCTTGCGTCATTTTTATTGAGCCAAAATCATAAATCTAAAGATATTTTCCTATCAAAAATAACTCTCTTTAATGCTACATATAACATTATGAGACTTACAGCTAAAATCATATGGGATACACCCGAAATTCCAGAAATAGCTCCATTAAGTGCACTTGATACCTCAACACCCGTTATTTCAGTAATTCCCCTAACATACATTGTAACTATTTTTAATA
>CAYYKD010000072.1:0-5942 GCA_964471825.1 uncultured Spirochaetales bacterium | reverse complement strand
ACTTTCGACTCGTGACTTTAGACTCTTTTTACAGCTTCTCTATCTCTTGAATCGAAATCCCCGTAGCTTTTGAAATAATATCACTTAGCACACCAAGTTTTTTAAGGTTTCTTGCATCTTCGAGTTTACCTTTCTCAATGCCTTTTTCAATCCCTTTCTCAATCCCCTGTCTCTTAGCATCCTCGATCAGTTTACCGTAATAGGTTTCGTTATCCATCTCGCGTTTGAGTTTCGTCTCATAGATCTCACGCATATAGTCATCTTTGGTAAAAACGCCATACTCTTTATGCGCCTTTTTTAATATCGGTTTGTCTTTTAATAATACTGTCATTTTGTCCTCCGTAATTTTGCCCTCGTTTGTTAAGAACTCAAGCCATACCTTTAGATCATTCTTAAGCTCCGAAGCAAGTTCTTTTAATTTTTTGTTTTCTATAAAATGTATTTGCAAATGATCTGTTAGCACCAGCTCAGGATCCCGTCTTTCAGTTAAAACAAAACAGTTGTGAATGTGATTAACTTCCTTAAAAAGATTAAACCCAAGCAGGTTAATACAGATCACAGGTTTTAATGTGTCAAACTTCTTTGAACTTCGTAATTGTTCCGAATATAGCCTTGCCCAATAATACAAGCTTCTGTTTGCAAATATCTCGTTACCGAATATTTGCACTTCTATGTTATATACACGATTGTTCTCATCAACGGCCTTGACATCAAGCACTGTTGACTTATCAAACTTAAAACTTTTAATGTTAAAAGGATTTTTAACCTTAGCTTCTTTTACAACATCAAAGTCTGCATCTAAAAGGACTGAATTAATAAAATCTAAAAGGAGATCAGCATTTTCTTCCTTTCCAAGTAGATAGAGCATGAAAATATCGCTTAAAGGATTTATATAGATGTCATTCATAGTTATATTTTAATCAAAATTGACGCAATAATCAAGTAAATTAATATTTAATTAAAATGTTATCTTTCATTCGTGGTTAAATCTGTGGTAGAAGTCTATTCTTGTGGTTTAAAACCCCAATTTTTAATATCTACAGCTTCTCTATTTCTTCTGCCGATAAACCCGTAGCTTTTGAGATAATTGCACTTGACACGCCAAGGTTTTTAAGGTTTCTTGCATCTTCAAGTTTACCTTTTTTAATACCTCTCTCAATGCCTTTTTCAATACCTCTTTCAATACCTCTTTCAATACCTTCATTTCTAAGTTTCTCTGCATAAGTTTCCAAGGTTGCTGTAAACATAGTCTTCACCTCCTTAATTTCATCTAATTTTTCAATTACTTTGTTGTCTGATTCGTTAAAGTCCAATAAATATCTAAACCAATTTCTAAAAATATTTATTATTTCAGGACTTTCTTTTTCTATTAAAGATATTAAATTATCTATTTCAAATTTCAAATCTTCCGGGTTTGAATTTTCTACGAAAAATACAGCGGATAATGCGTTTTTTATATTTAAAAGATGTTCTCTTGAAAATGTATTTTCAATTACCTTAAAATATGAAAAATCAGGAATGTATTGAGCCGGAATGTCAGATTTAATGAGGTCTTTTATGTTAGTCGGTGCAGTCCATGTGTCATTTCCATTGTATAGTAAGATCGGGAATAACGGTGGTAATTTATCAATAGATTGTTTTTTTTCTATCTGAGACTTAATATAGAAATCATAAAACTCAAGCTCATACCTCAGTATCCTTAATGCCATAAATTTATCTACGGTTGATTGAAATTCAATCAGCAGAAACAGATATATCTCTTCATTTTGGTAATTTATTTTATAGAAGATATCAGATTCTTTCTCGATAAACTCATCGGTTACAAAGCTCTTGTCAAGCTGTACAAGAGTAGAGAAATCCAGTTTTTTAACAAAATCTTCATTAACAAACGATGTTAAAAGTTCCTCTACGAGTTTGGGGTTAGAAAAAAGTTTTTTGTATAGTTTATCGTGCTTGCCCATAAAGGGGATAATAATATATTTTTTGATGATAGTAAATGAAAAAAAACATTGAGCTTTCAAAAGTTCTTTTCGGTTTCGGTATATATCCTTGCATTCAGCTATATTCCTCCCCGCGTTAGCGGGGGTGATTTTTTTTAAGATTAATAATTATCGCAACATATTGGAAGAAGTGCCACATATATAAATAAACAATAATATTTTTGTTTCAAATTATTCTTTTATATTAAATAATTATTAAAAATTTAATAATTATTTTCTTGACTTTTAACAATAAAGATACAATATTATAATACTAATTTTTTAAACTTGTTGAGGAATAAAACTCCAATATGTATCTGAAAAGTTATGTTGAATATACTTAAATTATCAAAAAGGAAATAGTATGAATTACGATGCATTTTACAAAATCTCGTATGGCTTATATGTTGTAGGTTCTACAGACGGCAAAGGAAAGCTTACAGGGCACATTTCAAACACTGTATTTCAAACATCTGCAGAACCACAGACAATTGCTGTCTGCTCAAATAAGTCAAATTTAACTACAGATTTTATTAAGGAAAGTGGAGTCTTCGCTGTCTCTGCACTTTGTCAAGACATTGACCTAAAATTTATAGGGAATTTTGGCTTTAAGTCAGGAAGAGACTTTGATAAATATGGAGTAGTAAATAAAAAGATAGGTTCTACAGGTGCACCTATTCTTCTTGATAAGTCTATCGCATATTTTGAGTGCAGAGTATTGTCATCAATGGATATTGGAACACATATGTTGTTTGTTGGTGAGGTAGTCGATGCGGAGCTTATGGATTGTGAATCTGAACCGCTAACATACCAGTATTATAGAACTGTAATAAAGGGACTTTCTCCGAAAAGTGCCCCGACTTACATAGATAAGAACAAAAAATAATTTAATCGAGGAGTTGAGGATGAAGAAGTTCGTATGTACAGTTTGTGGTTATATCTATGATCCGGCAGTGGGTGATCCTGATTCAGGAATAGCACCGGGTACACCTTTTGAAAAAATACCGGAAGACTGGGTTTGTCCGGTTTGTGCGGTAACAAAGGCTGATTTTGAGCCACAAGATTAGCATTATTATGGGTAAATAGAAATATACTCTATTTACCCTAAGCCTTATAGTCAAGGACTTAATTTAATGGCTCTTGTATAAAAGATATTTTTGCAGGAGCCTATTTGTTAGGGTTAATTTATTACATTCTAACTAAATAGGGTAATTTATATGTATAAAAAGGCTAAGTGTAGAATTTGCGGTTTTGTTTATGATCCTGCTAAGGGTGACCCTTCGCATGGGGTTGAAAGAGGAACCGAGTTTGATGATATTAATTCTGAGTGGAGATGTCCCTTGTGTGGGGCAGAAAAAGATAAATTTATAAAAGAGAGTTGATAAGATGGCTAAGAGAGAGATTGTTAAAGATATTTATGCGGTTGGTGTTAATGACTGGGATAGAAGGTTGTTTGATGAGTTGATTCCATTACCGAATGGAACAAGCTATAATTCGTATATAATTAAGGGAACTGAAAAAATCTGTTTGATTGATACTGTAGATCCGGTTAAGTGCAGAGAATTTTTTCATAATCTCGATCAGATAGATATTGATAGGATCGACTATATAGTTGCTCACCATGCAGAACAGGATCATTCAGGAAGCATTCCAATGGTTCTTGCTAAATACCCTTCTGCAAAGGTCGTTACTAATGCAAAGTGTAGGGATTTTTTAATTGATCTTCTACATCTTGCCCCATCACAGTTTATTGTGATTAATGAAAATGACACACTATCGCTTGGCAATAGGACACTGAAGTTTGTTTTTACGCCTTGGGTACACTGGCCCGAGACTTTTTCAAGTTATCTGATAGAGGACAAGTGTTTGTTTTCATGTGATTTTTTTGGTGCACATATAGCGAGTTCTGATCTGTTTGCTGATAATTTTGAAGAGGTCTATTTTGCTGCAAAGCGATACTACGCTGAGATCATGATGCCTTTCAGAAAGCAGGTCAGCACAAACATTGATAAGGTTACAAAGGATGAAATCAGTTTTATATGTCCAAGTCACGGTCTTGTATATCGTAATCCAAAATTGATAATTGATTCATATAGAGACTGGGTGTCTGATAAGATAAAGAATGAGGTTATAATACCGTATATTTCTATGCATGAAAGCACAAGGGTTATGGTTGAACACCTTGTTGAGGCACTAAGCTCTAGAGGTATCAAGGTTATCCCTTTTAATCTTACAGTTACAGATATTGGGGAGCTTGCCATGTCATTAGTTGATGCTGCAACAATAATAATTGGAACGCCTACTGTTCTGACCCTAGCCCATCCTGTAGTTGTAAATGCAGTGTTCCTTGCAAATGCTCTAAGGCCTAAGGCTAAGTTTGCATCTATTATTGGTTCATTCGGCTGGGGACATAAGACAGTTGAGCATTTAACTTCAATTATACCTAACTTAAAAGTAGAGCTTATCGCACCTGTTATGGTTAAAGGTTTACCTAAGGAAGATGATCTTAAAAAGCTGGATGATCTGGCTGATCAAGTAACAGCCAAACATAGAGAAATAGGATTATTTTAGTTTTTTTTATTTACTTGGTTTTTGTTAGAACATATAGAATAATAGGGGGGATTTATGGCACTTTTTGAATGGAAGGATGATTTTAATGTGTATATCTTAAAGATTGATAGTCAACACAGGACATTGGTTGATATGATTAATGAGCTACATGATGCGATGATATCCGGTAAATCATCTGAAGTAATGGGGGCTATTCTTAATAGGCTAGTGAGTTATGCACAGGAGCATTTTAATACCGAGGAAAACTATTTTGAAATTCATGGCTATCCTGAGACAGACAAACATGTGAAGACACATCATGCATTTGTTGAGAAGGTTGTTGATTTTCAGGAGAAGTTTAAGGAGGGCAAGAGGCTTCTAAGTGTTGAGATGCTTGTATTCTTAAAAGACTGGTTAATAAACCATATAAATGGTGAAGATAAAAAGTATGCACCTTTTTTAAAATCGAAAGGTATTCAATAAAAAGAGTATTCAATAAAAAGAGTATTCAATAATTAGAGTATTTAATAAAAAATTAAAGAGTGTTACATAGAAAGATTATTTAAAAAAAAATGAGGAGTTTTAAATGACAAAGAGATCAGATGTTTTTAAATGTGAGTTGTGCGGTAACATAGTAGAGGTACTTCATAGTGCCGGTGGAGATCTGGTTTGCTGTGGCAAAGAGATGGTTTTGATGGCACCAAATACAGTTGAGGCTTCTAAAGAGAAACACATTCCGGTTATAGAGTCAATGGAGAAAGGAATCAAGGTAAAAGTTGGTTCAGTTGCTCATCCTATGGAGGAAAAACACTATATTGAGTGGATTGATCTGATAGCAGATGATAAGGTGTATAGGAAATTCTTAAAGCCCGGCGATCTTCCTGAAGCGGAGTTCTGTATGAGGGCTGATAAATTTACCGCAAAGGCATATTGTAATATCCATGGTTTGTGGAAGGCATAAAATATATAAAATTTAAGGAGAGATTATGGGATTATCAAAAAAAATGCAGGATGCTATAAATGAACAGATAAATAAGGAATTATTTTCGGCTTATCTATATCTTGATATGGCGTCATTTTTTTCAGCGATGAATTTGAATGGTTTTGCTAATTGGATGAGAATTCAGTATCTTGAGGAGACATTTCACGCATTAAAATTCTATGACTTTGTCTTTGAAAGAGGCGGGGTAGTTGATCTTAAAAAAATTGACAAACCTGAGTTGAAGGCTAAAACGGCAAAAGATGTGTTTGAGCAGACACTTGAACATGAACAATTTGTGACGGCCTCGATAAATGGTCTTATGAAGATAGCAAGAGAGGAGAATGACTATGCTACCGAGTCATTCTTAAAGTGGTATATTGATGAACAGGTTAAAGATGAGTTTAATGCTTCTAACCTACTTTAGAGCCTTA
>CAYYKD010000071.1:0-6749 GCA_964471825.1 uncultured Spirochaetales bacterium | reverse complement strand
TTCACAAAGGTAAAACCTGAAAACCACGCTCAATTGATACTTGAGAATTTATAGGGGCATTTACGGGTACTTAGAAAGCCTTCATCACCCGATCTACCTATCCAAAAATTTACTACTTGATGATTAAAATTAAATTTTTGCAGTGTAATATACACATTTTTAAAGAAAGTTTGTCACTGCAAATGACAATACAAATTACGAGGAGATTGCCGGCAAGTTTTAAGTTTGATAAATATGCTATATCATGAGTAGCGAATTCTACGAGAAGCAGGCGTGTTGCCAGGGATAAATTTCAAGTGTGCGTTTCAATCATAGCCTGATTGAGACCGTTTGAGCAAACGGGATTGAGCGATATTAATATTTGATTCATATATTTGAGGAGATGCCAAAAATACAAAGAAAACCAAAACTTGATAAAATTTAACAGGCAAATGTTGATAGGGGCAGAGTCAACCCCTATCAACTTGCGGGATAAGTGTGATTATTGAAGCGGTTGCAGTATAAAGTACTAATTCAGTATACCCTATGCAGTATAATAATCATTCGTAATGATTTACGGTCTTTGGCTTCATTATTCTATATGGTGAATCAACAGAGTAATTTCTTGAAGCTGAGCCGGAAGTAACATCTGTATAATAATATGAATATATTTCTTCATTATAAAAACTGCACATTTCATTTCCAAATGATTGATTAAAAAATTTATAGAGTGATTTGGAGCTTAGTCTTCTTGTTCCTCCCGGACCGTCATAAAGATAGACTTCTCCTTTTACTTTTGCTCCATTTGGATTAAAATCATTTAGTCTATATTCTTTAACATCTCCATAGGCAAATTTTGATTGTTTTCTAACTAAATATAAGCTATTTATGGTATCATAATCATAAAATACTTGCCCCATGATTTTGTGTGATGGAAGTTCATATTGAGTAGTTAAATACCTATAATTTTTCCCTGCATCCCAAGTAAATGTAAATAAGAATTCACTTACATAACCTGCATTACTATCTGTAGTTCCATCTATATCTGAATCCCAATTTGTACCATTGGTTGAGTCTTTTATTCTCTTCAGGTATTTTTCTTCCAGGAAAATCCCATCATCAGTCATATCGCCATAATTACAAATCCATTGTTCTTTTATATCTGAAGTTGCATCTGACGCTCCATAATATCTTGTTTCAACAATGTAATGTAAGCCGGTAGGATCATATGTAGCAGTTCGATGCTCTAGTACTTCTGAAGTGCCAGTTCCTTTATAATGAATGTAGTTTGTATAATTGCCTTCAAGGTTATAACTTGCTTCATACCATTCCTGTAAAATATTACTATCGTCATAAGCCTCTGCTTTAACTATACAGTGATTATCATATTGATAAACAAATTTATTGATTACCGAATGATCACTTAATGGATCAGTGGTGTTATCAAAACTGTATCCATCATAAATCAATGTTAAAACATTGTCACCGTTTGAATCATAATTGTACTTAGCATATGCAACAACAGATTCCTGATTTAAAGTATATTGCCAACTTTCGATTAATTTTTTATTTCCATAACCATCATCGACATACCTATGTGAAAAAAACACATCAAGTACTTCCAAATATCCTGGATTAGAAGTATCATCAGAACTTTGATTATTATCATCCTCATTATTAACAGGTTGACAAGAACTATTGATTATTGCAAAATAACAGGTAATTGCTAGAACTATTAAACTAAAAATATTTTTAATTTTCATTGTTTTTCTCCTAATCCTCTTCTGGTACTGCATACTTGAAAAGACTACCTAAAGAATTTATTCCCCACACCTTGTTAGCGTCACCACATGAGATTTGTTTCATTGTACCAATGATTTCAGTATACCCGCCCTGAGTCAATAAGTATACTGTTCCATTTGTACCAACAGTAAATATAGAGCCATCGCCACCCCCGGAGACATCAATTTTATCCTTTGATTTTTTAAACCAATTGGTTGTATTCCAGTGGTACAGCCCTCGTGCTACTGTAATCAGCATTGCTTTTTCATCAGATTGGCAAGATAACCAGGTAACATCTGAACCGTGTTTTAAAACCCATTCTGAACCGCTCCATCTATATGGTGCGCCTTTTCCTTTCCATGACCAAGCAGTTCCATCGTCTGCTACTGTTACACCGCCGAATGTATTATCAACGCTGCCAGGCATTTGTACCCACCCATCTGTCTCGTGCCATCTGAAAATATTATAGCTTTTGTCAACGCACCAGATATTTTGCATTTTTGCGACGGCGATTTGCATAATATTAGTTTTTGTTGAAAACTGATCAAAGGTATTAGTTGTCTCATTGTACTTATAACATGTACCTGAATCATTTATTACCAAAACAAGACCATCGCTAGAAGCGGCGACTTGTTTAAAAATTTGACTCGGTGATGATTTCAAAATCCATGTTTTTTCAGGCTCTGATCCGATTGCTGCTTCTTCCTTCCAAACCGGTAATTCCCAATTAAACAATGTCCAAGACCAATTATCATCCATAGCTTTAAGTTCTGCATCAAAGAAAACCCCTGTCTCTACACTGGCTTTCGCTTTCCAGTAGCAACTATCATATCCTGAATAATTGCGCCATTTAAAACCTCCGGATAACTCACCGGCCATTTTAAAATAAGGACCACCTCCCGGATCAGCACTTACAATATTGTATCCAAGTAACTTTATTGATCCCCCAAGATAGAATTTGTTTTTTACAGTAAAAGTCCCTTTTACACCCATCTCTCCATAAAACCCATAGTTCAATCCATTAACTATTTGCATATTCTCAGGCCATGGATCCATGACACATTGAGCACCTACAATGCCCCCAACATTAAAACCTGCTTTAGTATAGATTTCAAAAGTTCCAGAGAACTGAGCTTTAGAATACACGCCTAAATCAGCTATTCCAGCATCAAAAGCATATAGAGGTACAGGTTTAGTTTCCTTTTTTCCTTCAATTTTAAAAGTAAGGCCTGCGCTTATATCTATCTCCGGCATTATGTACGCATAGGCATAGCCGTCATTCCAGCAAAACCAGCCTAGAGAACCAAAGTCTATATCTACTGCTACTGAACAACCTAAGTTTGCATCTAAATTTAAAGTAATGTGTTTATTACCATCTTGATAAAGTTTAGTTTCAAAAGCAGTAGATATCGTTCTTGAGTCATCACTTCTCTGTATAACTGCACTTTCAGGAGTTATACCTTCAACCATATTTGATGGATCTGAAAGGTTAACTATCTGACGAGGAATGCGTCCACCATAAAAAATATCAAATAGATTTGGCTTAACAGTATAAATATTTATCGTATTACCGGCCTTGTTTATACTGGCAATTTTTCTTGCTGATTCATCAACATCGATATAAACCATACCTACTTTTAAATCCGTAAATTTATTTATTACAATTTTGCCTGATCTTATATTTTCTCTTATGCCATTATCACGAAAATCTACAACATCTCCTCTTATCTTACAAGTCACATTTTGGAAATATGGCTTAACTGATGTTTTATCGTATGTATTTACCCAATCCGGTGCAGCAGTTTCGGAATATGAACTTGATCTGCTAAGAATACTTCCGCCCTTAAAATAGGTCATTTGCTTAATAAATTCACTTGCCTCTTCAGCAGTCTGTTTTATCTCGATATTATTATTACCATAGTCTCTTTTTATCTGAGTTAATTTGTCATTATCATCATAAGAATAACTGTAAACATTAACCACATCAGCTGCGTCAAATCTATTGGTATTTGAAATGCTATAGTGTTTGGTTACCTGACTTACTTTACCCGATCTTGTTAGTACCGGTGTAGTTGTAATTCTTGTCGTGGAGATTGTCCCTGACGGATTTATTTTATTTATGCAGGCTAGATTGTTATTAGCATCATATTCATATGTTTTCTTTATAGTTCCATAATCCGCAAAAACCGTACTCTTTATAATTAAACCTTGTTTGTCAAGTTCATAACTGATTTTTGTTGATACCCCATCAGAAATATTGACAACAATCGGTTCTTTGTTTTTTGAAGAGTTTCCAATATCTCCAAGGCTGCATCCAATCATTACAAAAAATAATAAAATAACTATAATTATTTTATTGCTCATACCCTAACCTCCAAAGTTAAAAACTTGTACAAAAGATTTCAAAAAAAACGCTAAAGTGTAAATCACTTTAGCGTTTGTTAATATTTATTATTTATTGATTCCGTTAGCATCCACTAGTTCATATAAATTACTAGAGATGTCTAATTTATAGAAATAATATATAGTTGCACTCTCGCTATTGGCTATATTAAATAGAGTGACCATGACTTTACCGTCAACCTCGCAGGAACCATATCCAAGTAATTTGGCATTTGCTTCATCTATGCCTGTCTGTGTTACTGTTCCAATACCATTTATAGCCGCTAAACCGCAATCTTCAGGAGGTGTATCCGATAGCAAAGCATTTGTTACAAGATAACAATCGCCGAGTTCAGCACCAGTAATATCATAATATTTAATATCATCGCTTGCACCGTAAATATCTTCAACTAACGAAGGATCTTTTAGGTCGTCTTTATAAACGGAATATTCATTGTTAAAAGTATCATCATATCCTCCAATGGCTTCTACATTTCCATCAATTACAACCCAGTTACCGTCATCGTCATAAGCATAATAAGTCTGGGTCCCATCTTTATCAAAAGCTTCTCTATAATACATTGTATCAGGAATACCATTTAAATTGGGAAAGGTATAGGACTCTGACAAATAGCCGCCATCGTCATCTGCATAACCTTCAATACTCGATTTAACTGTTCCGTTTATAGCATCGGAAAAACTCATTGTAAACGAAATGAATGCTCCGTTTTTGGTAGAGTTAGCATCTTTAGCAAAAGATAAGTCACTTATATTTGTGAATGTATCAGTATTTTCTGGGACGGTAAAACTGCCCTTTGATACGAGTTTAGCAACTTTTTTAGTATCATCGTAGGTAAAGATCATATCCATATCACCCATATCTGGCATGTTCATGGACTGAGAAACTAATACTGCTTTTTTATCTTCTGACCATTTGATAAGAAGAGTCCCCATGTTACCTTCCTCTCTATAATAATAATTATAAGGAGCATCTGTTGTTGTGTCGTAAATATGGGAACCGATTGGAAAACTTTCCATTGGCGGAACGCCAGTAATTCCTAATTCAGCAAGGAATTCATTAATTTTAGTCTTTAATGTGTCGCTAGGGGGTAATGTAAAACTAGCATGAGGTACATTACTTGTTGTATAATCTTTAATAATTTCATCAACGACGATAAACATCATCGAGACTTGTGATTTTTGCATCTCTATTTGCTGTACAAGCCCATTTACTTTATCATAACCACTCGATCCCGGGGATCTAGTTTTCATCGCACCACCACTATTCGACAATGATTTAGGTGTTTTAAGAGTAAACTTTGATGGAAGTTTGTTTAGCGTATCGGATGAACTACTTGATGAACTACTGGATGAACTAATTGATGAACTACTAGATGATGATGCATCATCATTCGTATCATCACGCTCTTGAGTACAGTTAAAAATAGTTGAAAAAAACATTATTGTAATTGAAACTAAAAAAATACCAAAAAACGATTTCTTGCTCATTGTAAACTCCTATACAAGTATAATCTTGATTATTGAAACTATATGAATATTTAAAATCACTGTCAAGAAAATTCCGTAAAATTTCGCGAAAAACAAAAAAAACGCCAGTTCACTCTCAAAAAAAACCTTTAAGCTCAGATATAATCTCCCCAAGCACAAAACAAAAAAGATAAATCAATTAAAATTTGAATTCACATGACAAAAAGTACAGCCCTCATCCGTAAAATTATGTAAAAATGAAACAAATTATATCTGTGAAATAAATTATATAGTCACGGGCGGGGCTTTGTTCCTTTTTTGAAGCTGTCCAATTATCTTGGCTATTTATGACTTATCCTAAATTATATAGAAGAATTTAATCTCATAAAATAATTTTTATATAAGAATGACTAAGTTTAAGTAAAGTTAAATACTCAAAAAGCTACAGTTGAATATTACAACAGTAGCCTTTTTAAAATCAAATGATTTTTATTATTGCTTCAAAGCCTCATCTACATCAACGAAATCTAGATTCCATGCTTCAGCAACAGCTTTATAAGTAACCATACCTTTATAAACATTAAGACCTTTCTTAAGTTCAAGGTTTGATTTGATAGCCTCAACACCTTTATTAGCAAGTTGTAATGCATAACCGATAGTTGCATTATTTAGTGCCATTGTTGAAGTTCTTGAATATGCACCAGGCATGTTAGCAACACAGATAGAAAGTTCCTCTATAACATCAAGTTCAGAGTTAAGACTTACATCAACTGTTGCTACAACTCTATCTGCCTCTGATAAATGCGGAAGTCTCAGAAGCAACCTGTGACAAACGAACCCTGCATTATATATTCTATCAAAGTTATCAAGCCTTGAATCAGCCAGACCATAGGCACCGCCTGCAAGCATTGCTTATGCAATATCCGGATGACCACACATAACCTTTGTTACGCCATGAACTTTTATGTTTCCGGCTGCACAACACAGGCTTGCAGTTTTAGAGACAACGCTGAGGCACTATTAAGCCGGATGGCCATTGTTATCGGTATTAGTCCGGATGACGGAAAAGCACATAAGAAATTTAAAGAAAAATTTAATCTCAACTTCACATTGCTTTG
>CAYYKD010000070.1:0-6910 GCA_964471825.1 uncultured Spirochaetales bacterium | reverse complement strand
AGGTTTAGATTTTAGATCAACAATATTTTTCCAAGACTCATTGAGTGTTTTAGATATACTGTTAAATAGATCTGTTATGAAATATTGTCCTCCCCGAGTAACTATCTCTTTATGCGTACTCGGATGTTCCGGATCAACCCCTGTCTGAAGATTAACTATACTGTTACAAATCTCAGGTGGTATTTCAACTAAAAAATAACCTTCAACCCCTTCAGAATGAAGTACTGACAAATTTGTCGGATTTGTTATACTCCTGGTGAACTCTTCGTATGTTAATTGACTGACTGATGCAACATGAAAGTGAGCCATTTTATCAAGATTATTTGAGAGGTCTGCAGTTATAAGTCTTGCAAATATCTCATGAATCATTGAGATAGTTCTTATAGTATCATTTGTAAACTTATCGGGTCTTTTAAAATCGTATATCTTAACCTTACGATATTCAACTTTATCTAAATACTCCTCCGGATCGATCTCGCCGGAGTCAATCATACTTAATAATTCATCGAGTTTATCCTGTGTTAGTATCTCAGTCATATATCACCCCTCTTGAGACTCAATGATCTCTGTTAAACGAACACCAAAGTTTTCATCTATAACTACTACCTCACCTTTTGCGATTAGGTTTTCCGGTATTACATTTAGCCCCGCATAAACATCGACCGGTTCACCTGCTAGTTTGTCTAATTCTAAGACAGTGCCTTCTCCTGCACTTAAAATCTCATCAAGAGATTTGATTGTTCCTCCAAGTGTAACCGTAATTGGTATTTTTATCTTTTGATGCATAAACGCCTCCTTTTATTCTATTTTGGGGCTCGCCAACATCTCCCACAATAACCCGCGAAGGAATAACTCCTTAGCGTAGAATATTATCCTTTTCTTGAGCTGCCCCTAGTATGCATTAATCATAATATATAACATCATAGTGTCATATTTAGACACCGCTGATAAATATTTTAATTATTTGAGAATTTTTTTCTATGGTGTCTGAAGTTGACGCTTCAATAAATTATTATGCATGAGAGGAACAATTACTATGACATTTGAAGAACACTGCAAACAATGTGAGGAGATTTTAGGGAATCCATTCCCGGAGGTTCATAAATGGCTTGACTTCTATTACGGCAAATTTCCTTTATGGGATCGACACAGGCAAATGAGGCACCACTTGCAAGGAATCACTGAAATCGAAAAACTCTACGGTCATAAAGCGGCAAAAGCCGCCTATCTTCATGTCATAAGTGATCTGTCGATGGATAATTGGAAACCTGAGATGGGGACACCTAAAGACCGGGATGATTATGTAAAAATGGGATTGTGGTGAGTGGGGGGTTATTTCTTATGAGCGTGAATGTATGCCTTCAGAACAGAGTTTATGTATGTCTGGTAGTTATCATAATGATCTTTGAAATATTCAATTATTTCACTGTCGAGTCGTATGGTTATCCTCTGTTTTGTTTCCGGCAGTTTAATTTCTGCGTTTTTCCAGAACTCCTCGTCCGTCTCCGGTATGTCAGTAAAATCCAGTTGATCCTCTGATATATTGGCAATGCGTTTAGACTCTTTTTTAATTGCATTTTTTGATAAAATCATAATAAATCCTCCTTTCATTTTGCGTTGCTTTTCTTGCCGATATTATTCTTATTTTATCATTTCTATCAACATGAACCACGACTAGAACAGAAACACCGTCAACATCGCCTAAAGATATCTCCCTATGTTCATCGAAGAACCTATCATCGTGCTTTGTAAGAACAATACCATTGAATATCAAACTCGCATAACTAAAAGATATCCCATGTTTTTTTAAATTGACTTTTTCTTTTTCTAAATCCCATTCAAATTCCATAACTCATTATAACGCTGTACATACAATTTGTCAATACATTTTTTGATTCTTGAAAATTTCTTTTGTTTTTTTCTTAGATTATGATATAAAAATTTTTAAAAAATTGATTGGAGTAAGTTTATGGGTGAAGACAATGAGAAAGAAAACAGTAAGAAATATATAAAAGATTTATTAAGCTTTCAGTTTTTAGTTGAGTCATATCAAAGGGGCTATAAATGGGATCGGGTACAAGTTGAAGATCTTCTAAATGATATCGATAAAGAAACAGAAAGCGATTACTGTCTTCAACCTCTTGTTGTAAAAGAAGTAAAAGATAATCAAAATACTTACGAACTTATAGACGGGCAACAGAGAATAACAACAATCTATATGATCCTTAAGTTTCTCGGCAATACAGAACCAAAGAAAGAATGTTTTTCAATATTATACGAAACACGAAAGGGAAGTACAAATTTTTTGAATAATATAAATCAAATACAGGAAAATGACAATTGGGATTCTTATAAATTAAAAACAGTTGATAATATAGACAATTATCACTTTTTTACGGCTTACCAAACTATTGTTAAGTGGTTTAATAGTGAGGATAAGAAAAATATTAAAAAAGATTTTGAAACCAAACTTTTAGGAAATGTGTATGTTCTTTGGTATGATGTATCAAAAGAAAAAAATAATGATTCAAGAGATGTTTTTTCAAGATTAAACAGCGGTAAAATACAGCTAACCAATGCAGAGCTGATCAAAGCACTATTTCTGAGTAATGTAAATAACTCGAATGAAGAGTTTAAAAATATAAAGCAGAATGAAATAGCTTTGGAGTGGGATCGGATAGAATACACTCTTCAGAAGGATAGTTTCTGGTATTTTCTATCCAAAGAAACTCCGCCAAGTAATCGGATTGATCTTATTTTTAATCTTAAAGCTGAAGAGATTAATGAAAATAGAAAGAAAAAAATTGATCAAGAATTATTCAAAGGGTTAAGTAAAAAAAGAAGTGTTTTGGAGTCATATTATAAAATCAATCTGGAAAATAAAATTTATTGTTTAACGAAAGAATTAGATGAAGAAAGTTGTAAATTTCTTATATCAGAAGGATATTTAATCGAAAAGAAAAATAACAATTATTTTGCATTTAAGGTTTTTGAAGAATACTTAAAAAACAAAAATGATCTTAACGATGTCTGGAAAGAGATCAAAAAATACTTTATGCGTTTTGAAGAGTGGTATGAGGACATAGAACTATACAATTTAATTGGCTACATTATTCACTATAAATTAAAACCTATCGAAAAACTTAAGGAGATATCTGAGTCTAATAATAAAGTTAAATTTAAAAAAGAACTTAAAGATATTATAACCAATGACTTTTTAGAAAAAGCAAAAAAAGAAATTGACAACAAAAAAATCGACTTAGAAGCATTTGAATATAACACAAGCAACGCAATTATTCATAAAATCTTGATGTTGTTTAATATTTCCGAGTTGAGTAACAATTTAAGATTTTCATTTAAAGAGTTTAAAGGTGAGGAATGGAGTCTTGAGCACATTCATCCACAAAATGCATTAGCATTGAATGGGAAAGAGAAAATAATAGCTTACTTAGAAAAGTTTGGAGAGTATTTTAATAAGCTTAAAGAACCAGAAAATGCTAAAGAAGAAAATAATATTAAATACATTGATGAATGCAAACTTGTTATTTGTAAAATAGATAATCTTATCAAAGACAGTAAAAATAATAAAGATAATATTGAGTCTTTTGAAACATTAAAATCGAAATATCAAGAATTATTTAATGAAATAAAAGCAAATGAAAATTTCTCTGAATTATTTAATTTGCACGGTATCGCTAATCTTGCACTATTATCAAAGAATATTAACTCATCATTAAACAATGGTTTTTTTGATGAAAAAAGAGCAAAAATAATTGAGTTCGATAATAAAGGGGAGTTTATCCCGATAGCAACGAGAAATGTATTCTTTAAATACTACTCTCCTGATGATACAGATCTATACTTCTGGTCTAATAAGAATAGAGAACACTATATTGACAAAATCAAAAACAATCTTAATGTGTATTTAAACTCGAATATTTTTATAGCCGGTAATTAGGAGGATGAGAATGGACAATAAAATTAATTTTTTGAAACTAATTGAAAATAAAACTATCGAGATACCCATGCTTCAGCGGGATTATGCTCAAGGACGAGATGATGAAAAGACTAAACAGATCAGGAATACATTTGTTAATGCAATTTATGATGCTCTATCAGGAGGAAAAGCACTTCATCTTGACTTTGTATATGGTACGACAAACAATAATGAAACATTTATCCCCCTTGACGGTCAGCAAAGACTAACAACACTTTTTCTCCTACACTGGTATATTGCGATTAAATCAGATAAAAATAATCTTAATACTCTGAAAATCAATAATAAGTCACGATTTACATATAACACCAGAGTCTCATCAAGAGATTTTTGTGATGCTCTTGTTAATCCTAATGTAAACATAGCTTTCAGTGATAACCCGCTATCAGATGATATAAAAAATTCGGGATGGTTTTTTCTTCAATGGATGAAAGATCCGACAATCAAATCCATGTTAACTATGCTTGATGGAATCCACGAAAAATTTAGAAAAGAAACGGATATTAAAAAATTCTGGAATAATTTAGAAAAAATGACTTTTGAATTAATGGACTTAAAAGACCATAACTTAACCGACAAACTTTATATCAAAATGAACTCTCGCGGTAAACCTCTTACTGACTGGGAAAACTTTAAAGCGTGGTTTGAGGAAAATTGCCTTGATAAAGCCTTAAAAGAAGATGCTGCAAAAGATTGGAAAATTAATATTGACGGAAAATGGACTGATCTATTTTGGAAATATAAAGATAAGAACGATTATCTTGTTGACCAAGAGTTTATGAGATTTTTTAACAGAATCGCTTTTAATTATTATCTTCTGCATAAAGAAGATCAAAAAGATGAAAAGTTTGATAAAATATATTCTTTATTTTTAAGAGAAAATACAAGGGAAAATGAATTATTTGTGCCTTTTGAAACATACGAAAAAATGATATGCTTCACTGCCGAAAATATTGATAAAATAGCTAAAACTCTTGATTTCTTTCATAAACATCTTATAGATAAAAAAGATACTGAAAAATATTTTTATTTTAATGAAAAATTAAATTTACTTTTCAGAAAAATTGAAACAGATAATAAAAATAATATAGAGCGTTTATTCCGAAATATAATAAACAAAGATAATCCAACTTTGGAAGAAAGGTGTCTGTTATTTGCTTTTTCTGAGTTTATATCTAATCCGGAATCTAAACCAAAGAATCTATTTTCATATATGAGAATAGTAAGAAATCTTGTTTTAAATACTAAGATCGATAAAGATAATATTGTTAATATCTTAAATTCGATCAAGGAAATAGTAAAACTGGCTGATTTGCCGGATTTTTTAATGAAGGCATCAGAGCAACTGAATCAACAAAAAATAATCGGTTTTAATGGAGAACAAATTAAGGAAGAAAAAGAGAAGCTTGAAATTATAACAGGTAACAATAAATGGGAAGAAAAATTTAACGAAGCTGAAAACTATAAATTTTTTAAAGGGAGTATATCATCTCTGATTGATGTATCAAGAATAAAAGAAGGGAAGCACTCGCATGATGATTTTGATTCTTTTGAAAAGAGATTTAATATTTATAAAACTATTTCTACTGACAATAGTATTGAAATGTGGAATCTTCTTGTCTTATTACAAGCACTACATATAGAAAGATATAGATGGGGTGCTCCATCCGGTAAAGGGTATCACGCCCTTGATGTTTTAAGGATAAGCTACTCAGAACTTCACAAAAAACAACAATGGTTTCAAAAAATTTGGGAAGAAGTTGAAAATAATGAGAACGATATTATTGAAAAACTAAAGAATAAATGTCTTGACTGTTTACATAATGACTCTTATGAAAATCATAAATATTATAGAGTTTGGCTTGCTTATGAAATATCATGTTTAAAAAACTCAAAAAAACTTGAAGAAAACTGGGGTATATCTTTCAGATATGACCAGATTAAGATTTATGCCAATAGCGAAAATAAAATATTTCCTGAAATTGAAAAATTTTCATATGGAAATCTTCTCCCTTTTAACACTTGGAGTGGCGTAAGTTACTTCAGATACGTTTATCCGAAAATAAAAGAAGCTTGGGATGCAAATAATGAATCAATAGAGAAATCACCCCAAGAACAAGAATCAATTATTGAAGAAAGAGAAAAGGAAATAAGAAACAACTTAAAAGAATATTTCGATTTTGATCTTGTATAAAACCTTAATGAGATAAAGAAGTTTCCATCTCCCCCATAATCTCCATCGGACTCCTCAGCCCATGCTTTAGCCCTTGAATCGCAGGCAGAAGTTCATCGATAATTTTGTTTTTATTAATGGTGTATCGGTTAACCGGAAAATCATTCTGTAGTAGGTTAAGATCAGAGATGATCTTGTCAAAACGCTCATTAAACTCTTCCTGCAGTTCAATAGAAAACACTCCGGCATAACTCGAAATTACCGCTTTTCCGGTTTTCAATAATACCTCAGCATCTTTGTATATTTTATTTATTCTTCCCATGTAGTCCATTTTTCTTAGGATTTTATTTTTCCTTAGAAACTTACATTTTATACTAAACTTATCTAAAATATTGTAGGTTCTTAGAGTCTTCAACAAATAACTTACTGTGTGTAAGCCATGAACAAAAGGCAACAAATGATTCCCATCTCCCTCATTAACTTCAATACCATAATAAACCTTAGACATATTTTGCCCCCTTAAAATCATTTATTAGAGTATAACCAAAGACAATGTCATATTTAGACACTAATAACAATTTTTTTAATTAAAATTATAATTGTATCTGTAAGAAGAGCAAGAAAAGAGGAGGTTGAATAATATCACTCCATAAACCGCACTTTATCAACCTCTTTTAACCGCATAAGATACTTATCAAAATAATCTTTGCATATTTTAACTGTTATCTCCTGTTCTCTAT
>CAYYKD010000069.1:0-6983 GCA_964471825.1 uncultured Spirochaetales bacterium | reverse complement strand
GATTGAATGCTTATGAGAAGAATTAACCGCAGATGGACGCTGATAAACGCCGATGCATGGAAGAGATAAGAATTAACCACGAAAGACACGGAAGTGCGGATAATTAACCGCAGATGGACGCAGATAAACACAGATGAAGAAAGAAAAAAATGATTGAGATTGATATTTTAAAAGAAATTGCAAATCTTTTAAAATGTAGGCATGACAGAAACTATGTTGAAAAATGGGTAAACAATCTCGGTTTGACAGAAGTTTATCAAAAGGCGGTAAAATATGAATGACACAAAACCTGAAATAAGTAAAATCTATTTTAATATGATTATGAATAAGTCACCGGTTGAAAGACTGATAATGGGCTTTGGTATGGTTGAAACCGCAAGAAAGATTGTATTATCAACAATATCTGACGAGTCAAGAAAGATGGAACTTTTTTTAAGATTTTATGGTGATGAGTTTGATGATAAGACATTGCAAAAGATTGAATTGCGGTTTAAAGAAGGATTAGCCGCAGATGGACGCAGATGAACGCTGATGATGTGAGAGAGGCTTGTCCATCGTGGACATCGGATGGACGCGGATGAGTGGAAGATCGACTGCTGAATATCCTGGTTTATTGGCTAATTTGTTTACATATAATTACATTAAAGGTAATAGTGTATTGACAATTTTAAAATTGTTGTGTATAATTTACCTGGATGGTTATTAGTCGATTTCATATTAAAGGGGAATAATTGGAAGTTGTATTTAATAACAAAAAATTAGAAACGCTATACACAACAGGGAAAAGCAATAAATATAAGTTAGAGAGGGCTATTGTTGAAAGTTTTTTTGAGGTTGTTGCAATACTTGAAGCTGCTAAAGATATTTATGATCTCTGGAAACAACCATCGTTGAATTTCGAGAAGCTTACGAATAGTGAGATTTATTCTGCTAGAATAAACAAAAAATGGCGTTTAGAGATGAGTATAGATTGGCAAGACGAAAAATCAACGATTGGAATTATAGGAATAGAAGAAATATCCAATCACTATGGAGGTTGATATGAGTTCAAAATTAAAACCCTTTATAAATATGGGTCCGGGACAAATCATAAAAAGAAATCTTACTGCTTTGAATTGGACAAATAAAGATCTCGCTGAGATTATTGATATGTCTGAAAAATCAGTCAGTCAACTTATAAATAATAAACAAGCAATTACCGTAGATACGGCTTTTTTACTCGGAAAAGCGTTTGATACAAGTCCCGAGTTTTGGCTTAACCTTGAACAAAACTACCGATTAAGAAATCAAATTGAGGGGAAAAAGGAACAGGACGCCCAAATAAAAGCAGAAATAAGAAAATATATGCCGATTTTAGAGATGAGAAAAATAGGATGGATAGACTTTGATAAATCTGTAGAGTCTCAGAAACAAGCATTTTGTAACTTTTGGAGGATCAAATCTCTTGATTATTCAATGTATACAATACAAGACAATCAATTCTATGCCAGACAAGGGAAAATAGATGAGAATTATACCAAATATTATTCTATAACATGGTTTAAAAAAGCTAAAAATGAAGCAAAAAGTATAAATGTACCTTTTTATAATGAAGCAAAACTAAAGGGAATCGTAAATAATATAAAAAGATATATTTCATCGGATGATGGCATCAGCAAATTTATTGAAGATATTTCCGATTGCGGTGTGAAATTTTTTGTATTATCACATCTGTCAAAAACATACCTTGATGGAGCGGCTTTCATTGATAATGCTAATCCTGTCATTGTATATACCGGAAGACATGACAGAATAGATAATTTCTGGTGGACAATAATACATGAAATAGGTCATATATTACTTCATATAAAGAATGGAGATGAGTATTTTATTGATAACTTTGATGAAAAACCGGATGGAGATATCGAAAAAGAAGCAGATGCCTTTGCAAGATCGGTTTTGGATGTCGATAAGATCGTTCAAACAGCAAAACCTTATGCAAAATATATGACCGAATCGAAACTGCTGGAGTTGTCAAAAGAGGCTAAACTCAGCCCTCAAATGGTTCTTGGAATACTACAATTTAGTAAGCTTGTAGACTACCGGACTTTATCGAAATACCGTCTTAAAGTAGTTGAAATAATAGATAAAGAGTACATTAAGCCTTAGATAGAATGAATACAGATAAGAAGATAGTTGTAATAGAGCCATTTAATAGGAGGTTTATAAATGTTAAAAGATTTAATAATTCCAATATTTGCTGCAGTTTTGTCTGGTTTATTAGGGGTAATAGTATCAACTATTTATTATAGAAATTATGAGATTAAGAAATTAAAATTTGAAACTTTAAAAAAAATTATTGGATATAGAATGTTTTTATTGGATAATGAAATAAACGAAAAAAATAAAGAATTTTATGGTGCTCTTAATGAAATCTTTATAACTTTCAACAATAACAAAAAAGTAATTGAGGCTTTGGAGGTTATGCACAAAGATTTAGGAGAAAAGCATAAATTATTAGACAATTTAATAAAATTAATAAAAGAAATGTGTAAGGTTTTAAATATAAGACTTGATTATTTTAATGAATCGTTTATAGCAAAACCATTCTCAAAATAAAAATGGCTCAACAGGACATAACAGCGGACATGCTTCGCAACCTGTTCGGTTGCTTCGGGCTTCCACCATATTTTTTGTTTTGCTATTGCTCTTTGCTCGCTTTATTTACAAAACAAAAAACAATACATATACGCAGTATGTTCCTTTTTGGAGTGTATCGCATGAATAAAATTGTGTTTTCGCCCATTTTCGATTATTTATTATTTTAGGGTAAAATGTAGTTTAAAAGGATTAAGTGTGAGAGTGGAATGTATGTTTAGGGATAATGTGTTTTCGCTCATTTGCGATGGAAAGAGAATTAACCGCAGATAAACGCTGATGTGGGGATAAGAATTAACCACGAAAGACACGAAAGTGCGGAGAGAGTAGAGGCTTAATTATCCAGACAGTGTCTGGATAAAACGACCGGTCTAAGTGTTAAATGATAAGATGGAAAAAAATGCAGGAGATGTGAAAAATGGAAAATGATTTGATATATATAATGACAGAAACATTTGAAGGGCATGCACAGACAACTGACAACGGGGTTGAGTATTGGCTTGCAAGAGATTTACAACATTTGTTAGGTTATACTAAATGGGATAACTTTTTAAATGTCGTAACAAAGGCAAAAACGGCTTGTGAGATATCAGGGCATGAGGTCGAAGACCATTTTGCTGATGTCGGGAAAATGGTTGAGTTAGGTTCAGGAAGTAAGCGAGAGATACAAGATATTATGCTAACACGATATGCTTGTTATCTGATTGCTCAAAATGGGGATCCGTCAAAACAGGAGATAGCATTTGCACAAACCTATTTTGCTATGCAAACTCGAAAAGCGGAACTGATAGAAAAAAGATTACTTGAGGCAGAACGGCTTTCTGCAAGAAAAAAATTATCAGCAACCGAAAAAGAACTTTCAGATGTTATCTATGAGCAGACAGGCGGGAACAATAACTTTGCTTTGATAAGGAGTAAGGGGGATCAAGCACTGTTTGGAAAGACAACACAGGCGATGAAAGCTCAATGGAGAGTGCCTGACAATAGACCATTAGCAGACTTTGCCCCTACAATTATTTTAAAAGCTAAGGACTTTGCAACAGAGATAACTATACATAATGCAAGAGAAAAGGGTATGAAATATGAGGGTGAAATATCCAATGAACATATTACCAATAATAAGGCGGTTCGTGATACTCTCCTCAATCGTGGTATCCGCCCTGAGGCTCTAAAACCTGCTGAAGATGTTAAAAAAGTTGAACGAAGACTAACATCGGCAGATAAAAAATCATTAGAGAAACCCGAAATATTAGATAAAGGAAACAGTTAAGTATGATTGATAAAAAAAGAGTCCCGAAACTGCGGTTTCCTGAGTTTGAAGATGCAGGGCAGTGGGAGGAGAAGAAGCTGGGGGAGGTTGCAGATATTGCATCAGGGTCAACACCATTAAGATCAAATTTAGAGTTTTATAATGGAGGTAATATTCCTTGGGTTAAAACCGGTGATTTAAATAACTCTTTTATATTCTCAACTGAAGAATATATAACTTCAAAAGCTAATTCTAGGATAAACCAAATTGATACAATATTGGTCGCTATGTATGGCGGGTTTAATCAAATTGGTCGTACCGGATACCTAAAAATACCAGCAGCTACTAATCAAGCCATATCTTCTTTAACTGTAAATAAACTTAAACTTATACCTCTTTATTTATTAATATGGTTGAATGCTAAAGTTGAATATTGGAAAAAAATTGCGAGTAGTAGTCGTAAAGACCCAAATATTACAGGGAGAGATGTTATTTCTTTTCCGATACAACTTCCCTCCCTCCCCGAACAACAAAAGATCGCTGATTGTCTTTCGTCCCTTGGTGAACTTATAAATGCTCACACTAAAAAACACGAAACACTTAAGACTTATAAAAAAGGGCTTATGCAAAAGCTCTTTCCGGCGGAAGGAGAGCGAGTTCCTGAGTTGCGGTTTCCTGAGTTTAAGGATGCAGGCGAGTGGGAGGAGAAGAGGCTGGAGGAGGTTTTAATTAAAAACTCTGAGAGAAATCACGAGTTAAAATACTCTTTAGTTCAAAGTGTTAGTAACAAATATGGATTTATTAAACAAGATGAATATTTTGAAAATAGAAGAGTAGCAAGTGAAGAAACATCTAATTATTATATTATTAAAAAAGGGTATTTCGCTTATAATCCTTCTCGTATCGATGTTGGCTCTTTAGCATATAAATATGATGAAGATATCTGTATAATTAGCCCTTTATATGTTAGTTTTCAGACATCAAAAAGTATTGTTGATAGTTACCTATTAAATTGGTTCTTTACAAACGGATTTACCAATAAAATGAAAAACGCATTAGAAGGTGGAGTAAGAAATACTTTAAGTTATGAAAACTTAAAAACGATTGAAATTCTTCTACCAATCCTCCCTGAACAGCAAAAGATCGCTGATTGTCTTTCGTCCCTCGATGAGCTTATAAATGCGGAGAGTAAGAAGATTGAGGCTTTGAAGGTGCATAAGAAGGGGTTAATGCAGGGGATGTTTCCGGATGGGGGAGATTAGCCGCAGATGGACGCAGATGAACGCGGATGTGGGGAGAAGCATGGGAGTAAGAGAAGCTTTTAACCTTAAATCTTTGTCTTTATCGGCGTTAATCGGCGTTTATCAGCGGTTAATTCTTTTATAGCTATAGATGGACACAGATAAACTGATATGGGGGCGAAAAATGAGCGGTGAGATAATTATTTATCAGTCTGAAGACGGTCAGACGAATATTAAAACCATATTGGAAGATGATACTGTGTGGCTTTCTCAAAAACAAATGACGGAGCTCTTTCAGACGACAAAACAGAACATCAGTTTGCATATAAAAAATTGCTTTAAAGAAGGCGAGCTTTCAGCCGATGCAACTGTCAAGGATTTCTTGACAGTTCAAACAGAGGGGACGCGTAAGGTTGAGCGGATGGTCGATCATTACAGTCTTGATGTTATAATTTCTGTCGGTTATCGTGTAAAATCGTTGCGGGGTACACAATTCCGTATTTGGGCGAACCGTATTCTCAAAGAACATCTTGTTAGCGGCTACACCATTAATAAACAGAGGCTTTTAGAAAAGCAAGAAAAGATAAGTGAGCTTAGTAGTGCAATATTACTTTTGGAAAGGACTATTACAGAGAAGGTAAACAATATCGATGATGCCCGTGAGCTTATAAAAATTTTAAGTGTTTACTCCGCCGGTTTGGGATTATTGGATGATTATGACCATGAAAATCTCGATATTACAGGCGTCACCCAACGCCCGGCTACCTTTATATCTACCGATGAGTTTTTAAAGGTTATAGAAGAAATGCGACGGGATTTTGAGTCTGATGTATTCGGTAAACCAAAGGACGAGAGTTTTGAAAGTTCTACCCGACAGATATATCAAAGTTTTGGCGGTCAAGAGCTCTACCCCGGTATCGAACATAAAGCGGCTATACTTCTGTATTTGGTTATTAAAAACCACTCATTTATAGACGGCAATAAAAGAATTGCTGCCGCTGTCTTTCTTTATTTTCTCGATAAAAACAATATGCTTTTTTCATTGGACAACAAACCTCTCATAAGTAATGAAGGATTGGCAGCCATTACACTTTTGATTGCCGTTTCTAAACCTGAGGAAAAAGATATTATGGTAAATATTGTTATCTCAATTCTAAATAGGAGTAAATATATATGACAATGATACAACAAAAAGAGCTTGGAAATATACTTTGGGCTGTAGCAGACGAATTACGGGGGTCGATGAATGCGGATGATTTCCGGGACTATATGTTATCTTTTCTCTTCCTCAGGTATTTATCAGATAACTATGAAACAGCAGTAAGAAAAGAACTTGGTTCTGATTATCCCACAATAAAAGACGATAAAAATACAGTACCTCTTGCACTATGGTATAAAAATAATCCCGATGACATAATCGAGTTTGAAAAGCAGATGCGTAAAAAGGTTCACTATGTTATAAAACCGGAATACCTTTGGAGTAGCATATCAGAATTGGCTCGAATACAAGATAATGAACTGTTAAATACTCTTGATAAAGGGTTTAGACACATTGAGAATGATTCATTTGAGAGTACATTTCAAGGACTGTTTTCTGAAATAAACCTAAGCTCTGAGAAACTCGGTAAAAATTATGTAGAAAGAAACGCAAAACTATCAAACATAATCACAAAAATTGCTGAAGGAATATCAAAGTTCTCTACTGCAAGCGATACATTAGGTGATGCTTACGAATATCTTATCGGTCAATTCGCAGCCGGTTCAGGGAAAAAAGCAGGAGAATTTTATACCCCACAACAAATCTCAACAATTCTCTCCGAAATAGTAACTCTTGACTGTCAAGATCCAACAACCGG
>CAYYKD010000068.1:0-7151 GCA_964471825.1 uncultured Spirochaetales bacterium | reverse complement strand
CAACCTTGATCTCCATAACGAATATGTTTTTTCCAAGTTTGATGGTCATATCAGCCCGCCCGCGGCAATTTATATCCTCAGGGATAACGACACAGTTGATCGCGGCAAAGAATGCATAAAGCACAGACGCATAGTAGCCCTCATAGTCAATGATGTTGTTGTTGGTGAAGTTCGTGTATGGGATGCCAGCAAACAGTCGTTTGACTATTTTTTCAAATGCAGGCATATCGGCAGTCATAAGTGAGTCGTAGATACTTTGTTCATATTTAAATTTTTGGATCGTTATTTCAGAATAGCCGGTTATAAGATACTCACTAAACGAGGTTTTTACTTCAAAATTAGGAAAATACAGCTTATATGTCAATCGACCCATTTTAGTATTAACTTCTTTTATAGTCAGATACCCCGACTGAAACAGTATCGTTGTGGGTTCAAGTTTATCGAGATCAAAGCTTGACAATATCTCCTCGCCCACCTCAATGTTATCAAGTTCAGGCAAAAAATACTTATGTTTTTTAAATAATTTTATTAAAAATGTAGGTGTGCCGGTCTCAAACCAATAGTTGCGATACAACTGATCTTCACTTATAAAAAGCAGTATGTCATAAGGATTATACACCTTTTCACCAAGGAAATTATACCCGTTATACCACATCTTCAGCTTATCCCAGTCAACACCGGCAAGATGTTCACTAAAAACTGTCTCAAGGTCATTATGAGTGTAGCCGCATATACTTCCATATTCTTTGCTAAGCGTCAGGTCTTTAGGACTATTGATGCCTGAGAATATGCTCACCTTACTAAACTTGCTTACTCCGGTTAAAAACACAAACTGTAGATCTGCATCCCGCTCTTTGATAACAGAATAAAAGTCTTTTAATCCTTCTTTAACTTCATTGGCTATATCAGGATTGTCGATATTGTCTAAGATAGGCTTATCGTATTCATCAACAAGTATTACCACTTTAGAGTTGTATTTTTCTAACAGTTTAACTATGAGTTCATTCAAAATACCGGAAACTGTTATTGATTCGATGTTAACTTCGTAATTTCTAACTATCATCCTCAGTTTTTCATTGACCTTTTCATCAAGCTCTTGTCTGTTTCTCACATTACCGCCGGCAAAATCTATCTTGATAACAGGGTACTTCTTATCCCAATTCCACTTGTCATAGATAAATAACCCCTTAAACAGTGTCTTATTTCCTTCAAATATCTCTTTAAGCGTATCGATGAATAATGACTTCCCAAATCTCCGCGGGCGAGAGAGAAAGAAGCGTCCGGATCGTGATACGAGCTTATATGCAAGTTCGGTTTTATCAACATAAACCATATTTTCTGCTATTATCGTGCTTAGTGTATTAATCCCGATTGGTAGTGCTTTCATGTTGACTCCTATTGTCTGCTAGAAATGCAAGCTAAAAATATTATATAGTAAATTGAACGAATTATCAAGCGTTTTTGGTTCGGCACCCAATGTAATTTAGAACAGTTTACCTGCTGTCGTTTTTGCAGAAACACCATATTTGTATGAAAGCTTCATCCCGCATTTTGTCAGATCATTTCCTCGTGAATGTGTAAACTCCATCCCATTTTTCAATTAACTCAGGGGTATTTTGTATCTCGATCAATCGCTCTTTATATATCAATGGAAGATAATCTGGAAGACTCGACTCTCTTATGTTGTACTTGCGAACAATATTCTCATAGTATAGAAGCAAATCATCTGCAAGTTTTATTGCATCATCAAAATCCTTGCCTTGAAAGTACATACTTTGCAACTCAGAGAGCTTTGATAACATCTTATTTTTAGCATCAACAACATGGGGGTTGTTTAGTGAGAACTCTTCATAGATATTGATCGGCTTATTTTTACCTTTGACGCGTATCCGATCTACAAGTCTGATATTAAAATGATCAGGATTGATTTTATCAAACAGATATTCGTTGATCAAAATCGGTGTGTGGTACTCCTTGGTCAGCCCCTCTACTCGGGAAGCAATATTTACCGTATCTCCGATTGAAGTGTAGTCCAAACGCCCTGAATAACCCATGACACCAACTGTTAATGGTCCGTAGGCGATCCCTATGCTTATCTCTAATGGATCAAGGTATGGTGCATTACCCTCAAAAATCACTTGTCTCTCTTTATTAAACAGGCGAACCTGCCTTCGCATCTCAATGGCGGTTTTTAGAGAGGTTACAGGATCGTCAAAACGGATCATCATAGCATCACCGATGAATTTATCAATCTCTGCTGTGCCTGTTTTTTGGTGATCTCTCACAGGCTTGGCAGATACCTCAAAGAAGGCATTAAGAAACTCGGTTAATCTTGCAGGGTCTCCGATCTGTTCAGATATTGTCGTGAAATTTCTAATGTCGGTAAACATTACTGCCGCATCTGTGCTTACTGACGGGATATTTAGCGGATCATTGCCGCCATTGATCCATTCAACCATCTTATAACTGATGATCTTGTTAGAATTTTTCGTTATCCTGTCTTGCTTGTATAGTGTGGCTATTGCAGAAACAAGGGGATTGATCGTCTTGTCCTGTTCATCTTTTGTGTAGATATTTGTAGAATTTGCCGAACACATAAGGATCATCCCGACAACTGCATTGTTCCACTCACTGATTACAATGGGTGCACTCATAACCGCTTTTGGGAGTGACGAGGTGGGGCCTGTTTCTGTCCCGGTAAAATATGTCCGTAAGAAATCGCGGTCATTTTGAAGATCATTTGAGATCAACGGTTCAGTTAAAGTAAGCGTTCTATTGATAAGTTTATCGGGGATCTGACTTATATTGTCATATCCGATACTTCCGATAAGTTTTACATCGTTAGAATGGTTGTCTTTAAGAAGAACTGCAACCCTTGTTGAATAAGTTGTCTTTGCAACACCGACTGCAAACTCTGATGCGATGCTCTCGACCGTATCGGCATCCTGCACGAGCCGTTGGATTCTAAGAAGCTCCTCATATTTAAATCTGAGATGGAGGTCTTCACCTGAGCTGATATTTTCCAGTTCTACTTTACCGCCAAGCACTACAATGCTTTTGTCTAAGTAGTGTTTGGCACCTATCTCTTTAAAAATAGCGTAGGCCTTGCGTAGCTGTTCGGTAGCCAGCTCTTTGTAGCGGTTTGCTTTTGATACCCTTAGGTTGCCGTTGTTAGCCAGTTGGTTTAAAAACAACGCATACTCGTAGCGGCTTTTGCCCTCTTCGTAACGGCGGCCGATCTTAGCGGTATGTGATATGCTTAGGTTAAAAAGTTTATAGGCCTCTCCGGTTTTATTAACAAGTTCCAGGTATTTAGCTCTTACACGCAATGCTCCACCGTAGTGGGCAGGCCAGCCCTTGGTCTCTTTTAAAGCCCTTTTTGTTTGTTTTTTTAGAGTTGTTACCCTTTTGGAATTTTTAGTCTCTGTCAGAATGTATGCATGGTTTATTTCTGCAATGTAGTTAAAAATATTTACCGAATAATGTTTTAAAAAGCTGTTTTTAGCGTATAGTTCCCACGCTATATTTATATGCTCTTGCGCTTTAGTCAGCTCTTTTTGCTCCAGGTATAGGGTAGCTATCTCCATGTTGGCGGTGCAGTAGGTATATTGGTTAAGCTCTTTTTGCTCTTTTAAAAACTGCAAAGCTTTTAAACCGTTCTCTTCAGCTCGCTGCAGGTTGCCTAGTTCGGTATCAAAACACATTTCACTTAATCCGGCGGTGCCTATGGCAAACGCATCTTTAGATCTTTCTGCCAATTTTAAGTAACGATTGTTGTAATCTCTGGCTTTAGTGTATTGGGCTAATAAAAAGTAAATGTGAGAGAGTGCAGCAATGCTATTTATCTGCTCTTTGGAATCTCCTAATTCAGTAAAACGAGTTAATGCTTCTTCTTGAACTTCAGTTGCAAGAATTGGTTTTCCTGCCCATTCGTAACAGTAGCCTACAAACTGTAGTGATTGAGCAACCCCCCATGTTTGATTTAATTGTTTTTTTATTGTTAATGCTTTTTTGTGGTTATTATAAGCGATCTTAAAAAAATCCTTTCCGTTAATTGCACTAAATGTATTACCCCAGCCGCCATAAGCCATTGCTAGCTCTTCAGAGTAACCTAAAAAGCCCTCAGTTATATGGAGTATTCTTAATATCGATCTAATGTATTTGAATAAGTCGGTATAAGCGTATGACCAAATTATTCCATAGTAGAGCCAAAAGGCTAGGTCTTCTTCTTTTTTATAATTCTCTGCTTTTTTGTTTGAAAGAATATCTTTGAATAGTAGCATGTTTTTGATATGGACAGATGTTTCATATAGAACGCTAAAAAACAAACTGACTTTGTTAAAACTTGTTTTTTCGCCTAATAGGGATAATCCTTTTTCTCCGTAGAATTCACAGTTTTTGAAATCACCTTTTTTGAAATATGCTTGGCTTATTTTTTGATATAGCCCTGCTTTTTCAAGTTTCTCAAGATTCTCTGGTAAAAGTTTTTCTAGGTATAGCTCTATCGCTTTGTCGTTATCGCCAATCCTAAGGTATATCTCCCCTATTTCGCCAAGCAGCTCCTTCTCTTTTGGGTTTGGCTCTTGCTCGGTTGTGCTTTTTTTAGCTTCAATTACTTTTAATGCCTGCGTAAAATAATCTATCGCCTGTTCGTTAGCGTAGCTCTCTTTGGCCTTTATCCCTGCCAGGTAGCCCCACTCCAAAACTTTGCTGCTGTTTTTAGCCTCTATGTAGTGGTGGGCAATATCAAACAGATAGTTGCCGGTTTGGGTCAGCTCCTTTTGTTCCATGCTTTGGGCTATTAGTTGGTGGTATTCCAACCTTTTGGCAGAGCCTATTTTCTCCACGCAGGCCTCTTTAATGCGGTCATGTACAAACAGGTAGCGACGCCCATTTTTGTCTTCACGATCAGCATTGAGCAATTGGATCTTTAATGCATTATTAATGATCCGCACTATGCTCTCTTTTGTAAACTTATCCCCATCTTCCAGTAGTTCAAATATAAGTGCGATATCAAACTTATGCCCTATCATAGCCCCCACCGATAACACTTCCCGTTCGGCTTCGGTAAGTTTTTCCAGCCGTTTTAAAACCGCATCTATGATATTGGCAGGGATCCTGGCTTCCTCTAACTTAGACATCAACTCCCAATGCCGGCTATCGCGGTTGTAGGTTATATAATTCTCATCAACCAGCTGACGAATAATCTCAAGTGAAAAGAAAGGGTTCCCCTGACTACAAACTAAAACAAAATCTGCCAATTCTCTTATGGCGGGCTGTTTTGGATCGTCTCGCAATACACCGGCAACAAACTCAACTGTTTTGCCACCATCAAATAGCTCAATTTTTATATGTTTAACATTTATTTTTAGATTATCAAGCTGTTCATTTAATAATGCAAAGGGGTGGCTTGGGGTTACCTCTTCGCTACGGTAGGTGTTTACAACCAAAAGATTGCTCTCATCTAAACTAAAACTTAGTTCTTCAAGCAGTTTCAGACTCGCTTCATCGCACCATTGCCAGTCATCAAGCATAAAAGTTAGCCCACTCTCCGCTTTGGCCAGTGCCAATAAAAAGTTGGCTAAAACCGCACGATAACGAGCATCCTCTTTATCTTTACTGTCCAATGGCTGAATAGGCTGGTGGGTATTGCCAATGAGAGCGACTAATTTAGGGTTAAAATCTAATATCAGATTGCCGTTAGCTCCTACCGCTTCAGTAAGTTGCAGAACCAGCTCTTCCTTCCCGGCTTGATCATAGTTATTAAACGATTCTAAATAACTCTCCAACGCCTCTTTAAATGGTCCGTATGGTTCTTTATTGGCACCGGCAAAAAACTTGCCGCTTACTTGAAGTTTGTCATTTAACTTGAGGTGATCACGCAATTCTTGAGCCAAACGGGTTTTACCGGCACCGGCAACACCGCCTATGTTTACAATCCCGCCATTGCCCCGGAGTGCTGATGCAAAACTATCTTTAAGTGTTGCAAGCTCATTGTCGCGACCAATAAGCCTGGTGTGATAATCAAGCCGTACAAATCTATCATCTCGTCCCAATTCGAACTCAAACTCATTCTCAATCTTACCGGAAACAACTTTTTGTAGATCACTGATAAGCCCTTTTGCGGTCTGATACCGGTTTTCGGGGTCTTTATTAAGCAGTTTCATTATTATCTTATCAAGAATTTGCGGTATATTGGGATTGTATTTTCTAGGTGATGAAGGATTGTGTCCCACGATATTTTGCAGTAACTCTATCAGCTCAATATCTTCAAACGGAAGGCGGCCGGTTGCCATCTGATACATTATCACTCCAAGCGAATAGAGATCAGTAGTATTATCGATCATCAGATCGAGTCCCTTCCCCTGTTTGATCTGCTCAGGGGAGAGATAACTAAAATATTGAATAAGCTCATTTGACCTTGAGAGCTTGGCAAAGTCGATAATATGTGCAACCCCAATCCCTGTCATGAATGCAGATGGAATGCCCTTTTCACCTTTTGGCACATCAAGCAATATACTTCCTGTTGACAACGCTTTATGTATGATCCCCTCGCTATGCACTTTTTCAAGAATACCTGCGATAGAGATCGTTATCTGTGCAATTGTTACATAGTCCATCGGGCTGTTATCTCTGATATAATCCGGGAGTCTCATCCGATCAACAAACTCAGACTTTAGATAATGGGTGCCGCCGATCTCCCCCTTTGTTATCTTGTCTATTGCAACGTCGGTGATACCGTTAGCGACTGTGATATCAGAGCTATAGTTAAAATAATCACCGATCTTTGTTGAAGTGAATTGCTTGTTGATAATTGCAATATGGATAGTTCTTGCATCATCCCCTAACCCGATACATTTTGTAAGTAACTGATCCCCTGAAACGGTTTTTAGGTCTTTTATCTTTTCGGCAGTACTGATAGCTTGTAGAAGTCGGTTAATTGTGTCTTGATTATCATTATCCATTTTTATTCCCTGTATTTACTGCTTTATATCAGATATTTACCATGAATATACTAATTTTTTAACTGCATATTTTATTCATTATTGTAAGTAATTTAGTCCTCCAGACTGAAGGTACTCAATTTCTCCGCTTCACCCAGTCAAACTCAACCATATTCCGCTTAACCGGATCAAATATCAAACCCAACT
>CAYYKD010000067.1:0-7461 GCA_964471825.1 uncultured Spirochaetales bacterium | reverse complement strand
AAAATTTTGGAAGCTGCCTACTTAATTATTACCCAAAAATTAAAATCGCACCCTACTTGACATCGTTTATTATTTCTTTTGATATTTTAAACAAACATTCAAAACCGTATTAATTTAAATGGATAATACAGAGGCTCTTGCAAAAATCCCTTCAGTGTTTTTTCGGGGAGCCTCATTATTTAAATAATTTTTCAATAATTTCTACCGTTCTATCTTGTGTAATTTCTTCCTCAACTATAGCTTTTACTTTTAAAGCATTATTTTTATAAGTATTATTATTGAATATTAAATTCATTCTGTTTTTTAATTCTTTTTCAGTAATATTTTTATAGTTTAAGACTTTAGTTGCAATGCCCATTTTTATAAGTTTTTTAGCCCATTGAAATTGATCTATAATAAAAGGAATAGGTATGGAAGGAATACCACTTCTAATAATATCACTTGTCGTTCCGAGCCCGCAGTGATGCAAGCAAATCTCAACCTTTGGTAGTAAGTAACTCAAAGGTGCCTCATCAAGTTGTAATATGTTATCATTATTATCAGAGTCTTTATTAAAAATGTTTCTGCCAAGGAAAATTACATTTATATTATAATATGTGGCAATTTTATCTAATAATTCTATAAACAGATCCGGTTCTTGGAAACCTGTTATCATCGAGCCGACATTTACAAGAATTGACTTCTTTCCGTTGTTTAGTAGTTTTAATAACTTTTCGGGCGGCTCATAGCTTGAATAATCTGTGTACCAGTAGGAAGATTGGAAAGTATTATTATTCCATAAATCCATAGAATCTATTAAGACTTTTGAAATAGGAATAAGTAACGGTTTTTTATAAATATCTGACAGTGTTATCGTTTTTGCATTTATTTTATTGCGGAAGTCGTTGTAAGGTTTTATTATTAGTTGACTTAAAGCATAATTTTCAATGTCTATCATCATTCTTCTATTAAATGAAGTTGTTTTAGATTTAATTTTTTCTGCGATATTTGGACTTATTCCAACTCTGATAAATTTCTTATTACACAGCTCTGCTTCTGCTTCACCAAGCCAGCCATGTCCGATTATAACATCAAACTGCGGCATGATTTTTAAAATTTTATTATGTGATTGAAACATGCCGTCAAATAATAACCTGATTCCTTCCTTTACCGCCTGAAGTCCTTTTTTTTCAATAACATTGTTTATCTGTCCTATATCAGCTGTATCATCAATGCACTCATAATCAACCATTAGACTTCTAACAAGTTTTTCATGTGCCTTTGAAGTGCCGATAGTAACAAAATGGCCGGATTTCTTGAGCATTTGAGCAAGGCCTATGTATATCTGAACATCACCTCTTGTCCCGGTAGTAAGAATTAGTATTTTCATATATATCCTCCATTTCTAAAAAATCCACAAAGTATTATCTGCATATAAGATTTTATCTTCATCACTTTAATTGTATTTTAATTGTATTTTAATTGTACTTTACTTAACTTTATAATACTATATTTTACTTTATCCTACTTCACAAATGTCCTCATTTTTTGATAATATTAGTGACTTCCAGATCGACATATAATTTGGAATTATTTGGAGACAGTCAAATTTTAACAAAATATTTTAAAGCTGTCCAACTATATCTGCCAAAAATTAAATCTTCACCCCTGCTATATAAATATGAAAGTTGATATTGAAAATTATAATATATATGATACAATCGGTTATAGTAATTGTAAATACAAAGTTTTTTGAGTATTGGATAGTTATCGAATTAAATCACAAATGAATGAGGGGAAATACAAATGAAGAAAATAATCGTTTTATCCTTTTTGACATACTTTATAGGTGTATCATTAGTAGTCTTAAATGCAAAAGAAACAGACACTCAAATAGAGGTAATGATCGGACAAATGATACTGACCGGATTTAGAGGTTTTGAATTGGATGATAATGCACCGGTTATTGAGGCAATTAGAAGCGGAAAAGCCGGAGGGGTGATCCTTTTTGATTATGATGTGGTTTTGAAGACGAATAAACGGAATATTTCAAGTCCGAAACAATTAAAAGCATTAACCAAAAAACTTAAAAAGAGTGCAGCGATACCTCTTTTCATAGCGATTGATCAGGAGGGGGGGAGAATATCGAGACTAAAACCAATCTACGGGTTCAGAGAATCCATAAGTCACGCCAATCTCGGTAAAGCAGATAATGAACGAATAACAAGAAAAGAGGCGATAGGGTCTGCATTACAACTAAAAAAAATGGGTCTCAATATTAATTTTGCTCCTGTAGTTGATCTGAATATTAATCCAAATAACCCTGTCATTGGTAAACTGGAGAGAAGTTTCTCTGATCAACCGGAGATTGTAATAAGACACTCTACATACATCCTGGATGAATTTAAGAAACATGGTATTATCGGTGCTTTAAAGCATTTTCCGGGTCACGGCAGTTCTTTAGATGACTCACATCTCGGATTAACAGATGTAACTGAGAGTTGGCAGGAGATTGAGCTTGAACCTTATATTCGTCTTATCGATTCAGGTTATGCAAAAATAATTATGACCGCACACATTTTTAATAGAAACCTTGATCCCAACTATCCGGCGACTCTCTCACGAAAAGTTTTAACTGACATCCTAAGAAATAAACTCCGATTTGAAGGTGTTATAATAACAGACGATATTAATATGGGGGCGATCAACGATCACTATGGTTTTGAGGAGGCGATAGAACTGACTATTAATGCAGGTGCAGATATTGTCCTGGTTGGAAACAATCTAAAATATGACGACTATGCTGCACAAAAAACATTTGATGCGATACTGGCTCTTTACAATCAAGGTAAAATATCAAAGGAACGGATCGAAGAGTCATATAAGAGGATTATGGAAGTTAAAAAATCAATTAAATAAATTCCTTTAGGGTTTAATTCAGTCTCCGCAGCGGAGACTGAAAACTTAAGGTAAAATCATGAGATTAATTATGAGATTAAATATTACATTAAAAATTCTAAGCATATTCACTATGCTCACTATCAGTACCGCGGCTTCTGCTATTCAACCATCTAACTATATTAACTCATCACCCTTAGTATTGTTTAATATGGACTCAGGACTTGTGATCGATGCTCATTTACCGCCTGATACGATTATTCGTCACTACAACTATCACGGAGGTGAGAATCAACGATGGGTATTTGAAGATGCAAATCAGGGGCGGATCCGTATTAAAAATATTAAAAGCGGACTCTATATCGGACTTGATGAAAAAGGTGTAACCGTACAACAAGCGAAGAGTAATGAGCGAGGGCAGCTATGGATAATTGAGAATGTCGGTATTTCAAACGGGATGAGTGGCGTAAGAATTCGTTCTACAACCGGTGTCGGGTATCTTCGTCCTATGGGGGGTAGGAAAGAAATAGCGAGGGCAGTAGCTGAGGGCGATAAAAATGGAGCGGTTTGGTATCCTGTCATTTACACTAAACCTGATGATAAAAAGAAGGCAAACAATAGTTTTGATTTTTTAACTAAGCTCTCACAATGGAATATCCCGGATGACAATTTTATAGATATTTTTTTACATATAATGCCTGAGTGTGCAGAGCTTGATAAACCGGCGGCGGTAGGATTGTTAAGTAGTTTTGTAGCAAGGGCAAAAGTAGGTGAGCTAAATCTTGATAACTCCCGCAAACTTGCGAGAGCATTTGCAAAGGCGGGATTAATTAATCAAGCAGTTGCATATATTTACAGTCGTGCAACTGGTCTTGAGAATGATAAAAGACAATACCTATACCATGAAGGATTTAGAAGCGGGCATGAACTGTTTTTGACTTTCAGTTCAGATGATAGGTACAGTTCCATTTTACAATCATCTACCGATATATCCGACATCTCTTATCAAATATTCTGGATGGTTTACAATCTACATATAAAAGGGGAGAACGGTACGGTTATCGATGTTTTAGGGCGGATTCCAAAAAAACTTTGGTATCCATGCTCCTATGACACCGAGATCTACAGGATCTATGCAAAAGCTCTCGTCGAACAGGGTGCATTTGAAGAGGGTTTACAACAGCTTCTTGAGGCGATTGCCATTAACGATAAACGGCAGAATGATAACTATCATCTGCTACTTCATCCGCGATTCGGTATATCGGCGAGGTTTGTAGAGAGTAAAAACTTTGAAGCCTTATTTGACAATGCACTTATATATTTTAGAAATACCGGGTTTGAAAACTATCAGGCATCAGAGGGGTTGTTTCAGTTCTGTGTTGTTCAGGCCTCTGAGTCTATCAATAAAGGTGACATTCAACGCGCCCTCCTGTATCGTGATATATTAAATGAGATCGCTCAAGGGCACATTAAAAATCGAAAACCTAACGAGCCGGCAGTTGATACGATCAAAAATGCAGAGCACTACACCAGGGCAATAGAATATAGAATTAACAACATCGATAAAGTTAAAACCGCATATAGATTTAAATGGCTTGGCGTGTTTTTTACCGGAACTGATATGGAGATGAAGGATGGAAATGGAAACACATACAGACGGGTCTATCAGATGCCGGAACACAAACTTAAGGAACTTATCAGGTATAATCACGAACAGGCCAGGACTGCCGCGATGTTCTATTTCTATCTGACTGAGGGTAATATTGATATGGAGTTTGACTTTGTTGAACACAGATCGGTAATAAAAAAGGTCGGTGTCAATGAGAAGGGAAACTTAGTGGGGTCAAGAATCAGTCAAGGTCATATTGAGCCCAACCCCGGAGAATTGTTATATAGAAATATCAATAACTATGACGGGATAATCTATCTTTATGAAAAAGAGATTAATGGCGGAAATTGGTATGGTGGGCCTAATCATCCGATGTTTGTGCCGTTCTCAACATTCTCACTTCACTCAAGGTCCTCTATGTGGTTGAATATCGGAGGCTGTATGGGTATCTACATCCACGAGATGTTTCATAACTTTGAGTGGGATATTAAGCCGACTCATGGGTTCTTGGAAGAAAACAGAGAGCATTGGAGTGATGAATACAGGAAAGCATTTGAAAGGTTTAAAGGTTCAAGCGAACACCATTACTATGTTCAGAAGTTTAGAGATGTCATAAACCCTAAGGGTTATGATAGATTTAAAAACCGCCTTCTAAGACCTGATAATATGCCGAGGGAACAATTTGACTCACTTATGGCCGGTTTCTATAAAGTAGGACTGGAAAAGGCTGAACTCTCTGACCAACTTTTCGAAAAAGCACAAAATGAGTTGCATAATAAGAATTACAACGAGGCGAAAGAGCTCTATAAAAAAGCACTGGAGCTAAACCCATACAACCATAGAGGGACAAGGAATCTGATAAATCTCTTTAATTCGAACCTCTCCTCACTTGATGAGAAATACATCTACTTCAGGCAGTATCTTGAGCATTTCCCAACGGTCGATCTCTCCTACAGCAGGTGGGTGGCCGATCAGCTTTTCGGATGGTACTTTAGAAACAAACGGTTTGAGGAGCTCGTTACCATCTATGAAAAAGTGACCGGCGTATTTGCCGGAACTGAACTTGCAAGTTTGATTGACTACTATTTTGACAGAGCATTGGAGGGGCTGGGTAGAATAGGTGAGGTAAAAAAAACGGTTCCTGATGAAAACGGCGTACTGATAAACTATGATTTTACAAATGCACATATCTTTGACTACTATAAAAATGTTAAGTTTAATCTGCAGTCGGGGGTTACCTTTGCAGAGTTTAACGGGGTTGACTCCCATATCGACCTTGGTGCAAGAAGATACATTACAGGTAAAAATCCATTTATCATTAGGGCTGAGGTGATGAGCGTAGCTAACGGTAAGCGGCAGATCATTATTCAGCAGAGGAGTAAACAGGCGTTTGACGGTGAATACATGCTCTATGTTAATCCTGACGGTACGGTTGAACTGTTTGTCTTCGGTGAGGGGCGTGAATCTGTTAAAATCAAAACTGATATTTCGATACAGGATGGTAAATTTCACAAGATAGAGGCTCATCTTATGGGGAACGGCAATGCTGTTATTAACATTGACGGTAAAACTGCCGCCGAAAAACCATATCGGCCGGTTAACCTCGTACCGATACAGGTCTACATCGGTGGCGACCTTCGTGATAACAGGGACTACTTTTACGGCGGCATGAGAAGTGTTTCGGTACATATAATCACTGAAAGCGGACACACTGACTAAAGTCCGCAGATTGACATTCCAAAAACGGCAAAGGGGTTCTTTGACAGCAATAAAGCTGAAGAGCTTTTAAAATTATTATGATATTCTTTTTATTTAAACAAGAAGTTGCCTTGTTCATCTCGTATTAACAAATTCCTAATACTCTATACATAAAATATTCACAATAAAGTTGTTTTCTAATATTTTAGAAATTATTCCAAAGGAACAGATAAAGGATTGTTTATGAAGGAAAAAAGAAAGAAAGAGCGAAAAGTTATTAATTATATTACAGAGGCCAAAATCGGAAAACATGTTATAAACTGTAAAATAATAAATGTCTCAAGAGATGGCGGTGCACTTATAGAGATATTCAGTGAGAATTATGACCATGTACTTAAGTCTGATGAAGGAAAAACCATCGATCTCTCTTTTCATTATAAAGAAGGCGGTATTCAATATAACTCAAAGGCCAATATTGTTAGAGTTCTTGAAGGTGTTAAGGAAAAAGTTATAGCTGTTAGATTTATCCCCAATTAATAAAATCTCTCAAGTTTTAATATAGAGATGCCCCTTAAGATGCACCTTATAAACTATTGAACGAAAAACTTAAAACTGTTATAGTTCCATTTTCAGGATACTGATCATTCAGATGTTGAAATAAGGAGATGTTGAAATAAGGAGGAAAACATGAATGTTCTATTAGTCGACGGTTCAGACAATCCTGAGGCATATGACTTAGCTCTAAACTCTTTCAAAGAAAAAAAAGGGGATAATATTGGGTTTTTTGAGTTCTAAGGAGTAACAAGATGATTGAAATAATACCGATTTTATCAGATTCTAACTGTTATCTGCTTAAAAATGAAAGTAATTTCATATTGTTTGATACCGGTTTTAAAAGCAAAAGAAAATATATTGAAAAAAAACTCGAAGATGCCGGTGTTACCGAAGAGAACTTAAAATTAATAGTCTTATCTCATGGCGATGTAGATCATGCTGATAATGCACTATTCTTCAAGAAAAAATATAACACAAAGATTGCTATGAATAAACTTGATGAAATTATGGTCACTAAAGGAGATATGACCTCTAACCGAAAAAAAAATCCCGATAAGATAAGCCCTTTTTTTAGGCTGATAATTTTTTTATCAAACCTTTCATTCAAAAAAGAAAAATTTGACTGTTTAACACCCGATCTTTTTGTTGAAGACGACTACTCGTTAACCGACTTTGGATTTGATGCAACAATTATCGAGACTCCCGGGCATTCAGCAGGCTCT
>CAYYKD010000066.1:0-9295 GCA_964471825.1 uncultured Spirochaetales bacterium | reverse complement strand
AAAAATTTTGGAAGCTGCCTACTTAATTATTACCCAAAAATTAAAATCGCACCCTAATCGAGAAGCAAAATCACAAAAAAATTGTTTTTTTATATGAATAGTGTTATAATACTTTAAATTGAAAATTAGGTACGAAATTGCACAATTTAATTAAAAATTTATTTATTTTATGTATACTCATTTTTACTACAGGTTGTACGGATCTTTCAGTATTTGATCGTATAAATGATAAAACAAAACAATTTAAGATTGTAAGTTACTCAACAAGTGACACTAATTTTGTATTTTCTTCGCAACCTGCGATTTCTATTTACTTCAACGAAAGTCTATTGGATAAAAATATATTTTCGGGGATTAAACTCTTGCGAGTCAATACGCACAATACTCTGTATAATTACTCAATAACAGGCAATAGTATAACCATAATACCGGTAGAGCCACTTGTAGCCGATGAACCTTATTTTATTACGATTAATAGAGAGCTTAGAGATATTTACCTAAATCCTCTTGATGAAAGCAGATCGTTCGCCGTTACATATCTTGTAAGCGGGTCAACACCGCAGGTAACTAAAGTGACCCCTTCAGACAATACAGTTCTTGATGGAGAACCATTAATAAGAGTTTTTTTTAATGATCCAATCTCAGCTGTTTCCATATCAGGTCAAAATGCAAACGGACTTAACGGCGGTTTTTCCATTACAGACAGTAACAATGAAAAAGTTTCAGGAAGATTTGAGTTTTTTTCTGATAACTTTATTTTTTACCCAATGACTCTAAAACCGTACGAAAAATACACAGTCAAACTTGATAGTTCTGTCAAAAATGCAATTAACATAAATATAATAGAAGAGAAAACAACAAATTTTACCGTCTATGGCAGTTTAGATCATGTACTAACCATAAACACAGATCTCTCAACTGATATTTTTGCTATTGACACTACCAATAGTGAGGTTCTAATTGCGGATAATGATAATAATCGGATAATCAGACTTGATTATACCGGCAATGAGGTTGACTCATGGGAGATCCCTGAAAAAGCTAAGTGCGTAAAAGTTGATACAAATGGAAACATCTGGGTGATTACAGATACTCATAGGATCATAAAGTATTCGTATGCGGGGTTGTTTATAGAATGGTTTGGTAAAAGTTCAACCGGTGGATTAAAACACTCCGATATCGGGTTAATCCCGCTATCCGGTACAGGAAATGGCGAGTTTAATAATCCTGTTGATATGTTGTTTTGTGATGACAAGATAATTGTACTTGATAAGGGCAACAATAGAATACAGGTCTTTGATTTAAATTTTGTATATATCTCATCTATCGGCAACTCTAGTTCAGGCGATGGCGAGCTTAACAACCCTTCAGCTTTTGCATATATGCATAGTAAAGACAAAATATTTGTTGCTGATACAGGTAATAACAGGATTGTTTCATTTGTACTTAGCGATTCAAGTTTTGAAAAGATATCGGACATCGATACACCTTTATTTATATCAATTAATCCTTTTGATCAACTAATTTACGGCAATATTACCGCAAATCATCTATATGATGCGGGTGGGTTGCAGCTTGATGAGTTAGAGTCTATAGGACCTTCAGACTTGAATAAAAGACTTATCTTTGTTGCAGATAAAACTTTAGGTCTAATTAAAATTTACTACCTATCAGGTGGTATTTATGAATAAACACCTAAGCTTACTTTTTATTATTGGAGTAATTTTAACATCCTGCTATTTTGATAGAGTAATATCACCTATAAAAAAGTTAAAAATTGTAGAATCCTCAATTCAAAACGGATCAACAGATGTCGCTCTCGATACCGGCATTTGGATAAAAATTGACGACTCTGAATTTGATGAAAGTGACTTATATAGTGATAGTGGAATATTTGATTTAAAAATCTATATCTATGATGACACTTCAAAATCGACAATTGAAAAGAAAATTAAGTTTTTTGGTAAAACAGCATATATAAATCATTCATATAATATCGGAACTACATATACCATAAAGATCCCGACTCTGTTTACAGAACGATATGTTGAGACACCTAAATTCGATCCAGGGTATAAATACGAGTATAAAATTTTAGAATCAGGAAACATTTATTATGAACTTACATTTACTATAACAAAGAGTGAAAGTTTTGACATTGTAAGCCAACCGCCCGGATATTTAGAGCCGGATTCTACATTTCTATATAGATTTTCAGAGCCTATTGATCAGGAACAATTTACTGATAGTACTTATAGTCTTAGAGATAATACGAATATTGAAATCTCAAACAACTATGAATTTGTAAATGAATACTCTATATTGATAACTCCGATTGCACCCTTAACAGGTATAGATGGAGTAAAAATCATTTTCAATGATGTAAAAAATAAGAAGGGTTCAACCTACTCAAATATATTCTATATCTTTAAAAAGGTTAAAGTCAAAAGTATAATAGACTTCGGCGGTGGAAGCTCGCTTAATGCAAATCGTCTTATTAGGCCGATCTCGGTAAGTGTTGACTCTATGGGCAATATATTTGTACTTGACAGTGAAACAAAGTCGATTTTTAAATACAGCTCTGATCTTAAGTTTATCAAAAAGTGGGATAAATATGGACCGGAAAATACAACTTTTATCAAACCGACCTCATTAACAGTAACTAAAGATGATCTTGTTGTCGTACTTGATGATGACTTTGACCTAATAGTTTTTGATAATGATGGAACTTTTATCAAAATTAAGACCCGTTATGGGGAAAGATTCCCTACAATAAACCGCGGTAATGTTGACGGAACAATTGCATATATTGAAGATCAAAATTTAAAAATATTTAATATGATGGATGATAAAACTTATCCATCATATTATTATCCTTTTATTAGCTGGCCGTTTAAACACCGGTCATCGCTACGATCAACTGAAGTAGGAGACTATTTTGCTTATATTACACCATACGAGTGGAACTATAAATACTATCGACTTAATATTGTTAGAAGTAAAATTAGTCCGGACAGGTATCCGAGTACTGAAGAAGTTGATATCAAATTGGTTAATAGTTTCGATAACTATGTAAACTGCGGACTTTCATTGTTGTCAAACGAACGGCTGATCTTTGCATATAGGCACGATATAAACATTATTCAGCTTCCATACTCATCATCACAGGGGCTTGGTTATAATATAGATGTTTTTAAGAATGATGAAACAGATATGGCCGGTGAGATCCATGTTAAAGAAAATATTTTATATATATGCCTATACAATACCGGTAAAATCAGAAAAGTTGTTTTGGGGTAATTATGAGAGGAATAGTTGTTTTTTTATCGATTTTTTTAATATTTTTATTGTTTTCGTTAAATGGTCTTTCAGCTAGTACCGATGACAGAGGGTTAATGATTATTCAAGGTGAGAGTAGTAACTGGGCAGGAATATCGATGCCTGATATTAAATTTAATACCATAAATTCATATAGTGGTGCTAAGTTGAATAATATGAAGGTGTTATTGGTTGCTAATGATGATTATCTTCCTGAGAGCGGTTTTGCTGCACTTTCTCAGTGCGTGAATGATGCTATCCTATATGAGGCGATTTTTAAAAAACTATGCCGAGTACCGGAGAACAACATAACCATTCTAAAGAACACCACAGCTAACGAATTTGCCCGTACTTTTAAGATGATAACAAGTAACATGAAACGGCATGAGGGGTTATTGATTAATTATAGTGGTCACGGTGACAATGACGGCTCGCTTGTATTTGTAGATGGGTCTAAAGTGTTTCCTAATGAGCTTAAGACACTTGTTAACTCAATAGATAATGATACAACCTTGATACTTGATGCCTGTTACTCCGGCAATAATGAGGGCCCGCTTGATGTCGGTGGAGCGAGTGATTTCAGAAAAAACACTTTAAGAATATATGCATCTCTTGCGCACATGACAGCTAAGGAGATCTCATATAAACACAATCCATTTTTCAATAATCTTCAAAAATTTTATCAAGATGTACTCGGTATAGATATTGATGGTAATGGTTACTTTACATCATTGATAGGTTATTTTTTTGCAGAATACGATGTCAGCGGTAAAACAAATATCTCATTTAGAGATATCATGGAATATATAACAAATAAAAGTAAACAGTATCTGGAATTTCTGGCAATAAAGGGCGTAAATGCCGGTCGCGGTTCAACGCAGCAGATTAATTTTTTATACGAAACTGGGGCAAGGATTAATCAGCTTCCAAAAATATACCCTCTGAGGGGAAAGGTTAACTTTATAAATCCTGATAATGAGTACATCTTGATAAAAAAATATACAGAACCGGCCGGTATCATGCCTGAGATTTTTGGGGGGCCATATATATCATTTTCTAATTTATTTGGTAATAGGGTGTCAGGAAGTGCAGGAGTTAGATTTACAGTGTCACCATATGTATTTAGGGGATTCTTTGTATCCCTGGAGGCTTCATTTTTGCATACCTTCAGACCGGAAGATCCAAATGCTTTGTTGAGAAAGTGGGATTTTTACGGTGTAAATCTTTTACAGGTTTTCGGTGCGGATTTTTTTCTTGCAGATAAATATATTTCATTGGGCTTTGATGCCGGACTTGGCGTAAGTATCGTTACCCTTTCACTTAGTGAACTTAATCAGATACCGGCAGAAAACGGATATATCGGACTCTTTGCATACCAGACCGGCTTTAGATTTATCGTTTATCCTGTGAAAAATTTCTCGATATTTACCCATATTCAGTTTGCCGGATTTATTATAAATGAAAGGGACTATCTAATAGGTGTGAAAATTCCGATTGGATTGAGTTATAAGTTTTAAGATTGCAAGTGACTTTTACTTTTTATATATTTTATCATCTGAATTATCTTTTGAGATGAACCCGGGTTTACGCTAATTTTGCGAAGTCCGGCTTGTATTAGTTTTTCAAGGAAATCAAAGTTATCTGAGATCTCACCGCACAGCGATATTGGTTTATTCATTCTATTTGCTGCATCAATAACCGGTCTAATAATATCTATAACCTGTGGATTATTTAAAGAATAAAGGTGGTTTACTGAGGTGTTCTCTCTATCAACAGCAAAAAGATACTGCATTAGGTCATTAGTTCCGATAGAACAGAAGTCAACTTTTTCCAGATAGAGGTCGGGGTTTATAAATGCTGAAGGAACCTCAAACATAACCCCAATTTTTATATTGCCTGACACCCCGTATTGCTCAAAAATTGGTTTAGCAATGCTATTTATCAGATCTATCTCATCAGGAACTGTAATCATGGGGTAGAGGATATTGATGTTGTGTTTCTTTGCAACTATACTTATAGCCTCAAGCTGCTCTGTAAGAATTGATCGATTTGATAACAAGTATCTTGCCCCCCTCATACCAAGAAGCGGGTTTGTTTCATTTTCAAATTTGAGTGTGTCTATCTTCTTGTCACCGCCAAAATCAAAGAGTCTGACAGTAATATTTGTCTTTGAATTAAGATGGGCTATCATTTCAAGATACTTTGCAGATTGTTCGAGTTTATTTGGAAAGGTCGCATTATCATAGAACATAAACTCACTTCTAAGAAGTCCGATTCCATTTAATGAATATTTATTTATCATCTCAATATCATTTAGGGCAAGTACATTTCCCAGTATTTCAATCCGGTTGCCATCTATAGTTTCTACGAATGGCCCCTTGTTGAGTTTTAATATCTTACATTCTCTTTTTACTGTGAGATCTTTTATTTTGTAGGAATGAATAATGTCATCTGTCGGATTTATGATTACTTTACCGGCAAAACCGTCAACTATGACCATTGTGCCGCACTCAATTTGTTCAACGATATGTAAGCCGGAAACGAATGGGATACCAATTGATCTAGCCATTATTCCGGCATGAGAGTTTACACCACCCTTTTCTGATATTAGGCCGACTATTTTATCATCCTCGATTCTTGCGATAAGGGAGGGGGTTATCTCCTTGGCAAGTACAATCCTTTCCAGTTTATGAAGGCATTTAGAACCTACATCACATTTAAACTTTCCTGTCTCGCCGGTAAAATATGAGAGGATTCTCTTTTTTAGTTCCCTAAAATCAAGAGCTCTTTCACGCATATACTCATTGTTCATGTTTTCAAATATCTGTTCATATTCTTCAAATATTGTTTTTACAGAGTATTCAACATTTAGAAATTTGTCTCTAATCAATGATGATATCTTATCAAGAAGGACACTATCCTCAAGAATAAGTTCGTGAGAATGAAAAATCATAGCCTCATTTTTACCGACTGTTTTTTCAATATTCGCCGCAATAATTCTTAGGTCATTCTTGCTTTTCTCTAGAGCATTTTTCAGTTTTTTTATTTCATTATCTATCTGGGAAGGTTTGACCTCAAAAATCGCAGTCTGTTCATGAGTTGCTTCTTGAAAATGGCAGACAGTTCCCAGTATAATCCCTTCAGAAATTTTTATGCCGTCTAGTATCTTAAAATCTTTTAGTATTTCCATAAAATGTTCCTCTGATTGTTGATAATTAAAACAACAGTAAAAATATAATATTTTTAATATTTAATTACCACTACGGATGTTATAAAAAATAGTTGTATGCCTTATAAATATAATAATAATATCATGTGTATTGTAAATGCTTAGATATTCTATAACTTGCTAATCGAGGTGGTATATTACCACAGGTATTAAAAGATGTAAACATATATGGTAAAAAAACTCAGCAATAATTTTCGACATATTTATATTAGCATATACAACTACGGCTTCCGTTTTTCGAGGTCAGCTTTGTAGCAGCTTTGCGATAACCGGATCAAAAGTCACCCGATATTAGTAGAATAATAGTCATTATTTGAAAGTTTCGGGTGATTTTTTAGTTGGCATTTACAATTAATGGGCGGTATAAGAGTGAACTGCAGATCTACGCAGAAAAACACAGGCAAATGTAGCATAGGGTGAATTTATTTTGTAAATTATCAATAGTCTTGTAAATGAAAAGACATATTTATCGTTTAATATATGTGATATCAAAAAAGTTTCAAGAAAATTGTTTCTTGAAATTATTCTAAAAAAAAGTTATATTAAAGATGGAGATTGTTATGACACTTGAACAAACACTACAGGATTTTATTGTTACTACAAAAGAGAGATTTCTTGATAGTGATAGGAAGTTTGAAGTAACCAAAAAAATGTTATCAAAGAGGTTTCGAGAAACAGAAAGAATATTTAAGGAAACAGATAAGAAGTTTCAGGAAACAAAGCAACTGTTATCCGAAAGTTCTCTTGAAACAGATAGAATGTTTAAAGAAACTGATAAGAAGTTTCAAGATACTGATAAGAAATTTCAAGATACCGATAAAATGATGAAAAATCTCATGAAAAAATCAAGTGAGTTTGACTCAAACTGGGGCAAGCTTGTTGAAGCTATGGTTGAACCGGCAGTTTTGGGGTTGTTTAAAGATCGCGGTATCGATGTCTCCGTTGTTACCAACAATATAGTTATTGAAAAGGATGGGAAACAGGTTTTTGAGATGGATATGTTGTTAAGAAACGGTGATAGTGTTGTGCTTGTTGAGGTCAAAACGACACTAAGGCATAACGATGTTAATGAGCATATTGAAAAGAGATTGAAGCGGTTTAAGGAGTTCTTTCCTGAATACAATGATAAAAAAATTTATGGTGCAGTTGCCTACATCAAGTGCAAGGAAAACGCAGACTTATATGCTACCAGAAAAGGATTGTTTGTTTTAACATTTTCAGGTAAAAACTTGATTGTTATAAAAAACGATAAAGATTATCAACCGAGAGACTTTAGAACAGACTAACGCTGATGAACACATATTATTCTATCTTCCTCATTTCAACCTTCGTGTGCATCGTGTACTTCAGTGAGGTTATCCGAACGGGTGAGAAGGAAGATGAGCGAGTGTTTCACGCGGAGTGGGGAGTTTTTTGAGATTTGGTTGACGAAGCTTAATTACATAATTAAAATATTCTACAAAAACATTTGTAACATTTTCGATGTTATGATAGATTTTTGCATGAGCCTCTTGTATAATTAAATTAGGAGATGACTATGAGAATACTAATAATTACAGTTTCAGTATTAACTGTTTTGATTGCAGGTATCGTGATTTTTCTTGGTTTCAATGGTTTATTTATTAATCCGGTAGCAAAAGAGCAAGTTATGGGGCCTTACTCGTATGCCTATATGGATTTTATGGGACCTTACAGTAAAACATTTCCAGTTTTTGCAGAGGTTTATAAAAAATTAAAAAATGCGGGAATTGAGAATACGGTGGGTATAGGATTGTATCATGACGATCCTGCAAAAGTTCCGGCTGATCAACTAAGAAGTTCTTGCGGGTCGGTTATAGATGAAAGTGACATTGAGAAGGCCGGAGAAATCGGATTAAAAACAGGGAAAATTGATGCAAAAGATAGTATTGTAGTGGAATTTCCGGTTAAATCATCCATCACTTACATGATTGCTCCATCGAAATGTTATCCGGTTTTAACAAAATATGCAAAAGATAACGGGTATCAAATGATGGCACCGTTTGAAGTATATGATATGCCGAATAAAAGAATGTATATAGTTATGGAAAAAATTAAAGATTAAATATGTTTCCGGGGCTTGCCAAAAGTAGAAAGCAACACTTGTTATTATTATAGATGTGATCCTTGAGTACAATTAGATAAAGTAAATATTTTATTTGAAATCGATAATACGATGAGGTTAAAATATTTAACTGGAAATTTAAAAGTAAAAGTGGTAATATACTAATAATTGGAGATATCTATGAGTAAGAATATAATTGTAAGGGTTGCATTTTTAATAACTGTTGTAGTAACTGTTTTTATTAACTGTCCTATTTCAGTGCCAATTAAGGCAAAAACTCCTGTCTTATCTTCATCAACTATTGTGATAGATGGAACAGATGATGTGGGGCAGTATATCTCAATGGATCTCTCAGGTGATTCAATATATATAGCATATTATGACGAAACAAATACAGCATTAAAATTTGCCTACTCACCTGATAATGGGGATAGCTGGAGTGTAGTTGTTGTTGATGCAACAGATGATTCCGGTAAAGGAACCTCAATTGCAGTTTCGGGAAACAGTGTCTACATAGCCTACTATGAGGCAATAAATAGTAATCTTAAACTCGCAGTTTCAAGGGATAATGGTACAACTTGGAATAGCAGTAATATAGCAATTATCGATGGAGTAGGAGAAGTCGGCATAAACCCTTCGATTTCTGCCCTTGATGGGCATATTTT
>CAYYKD010000065.1:0-9330 GCA_964471825.1 uncultured Spirochaetales bacterium | reverse complement strand
GGTTCAAGATGTTATTAAATCAGCATAACTACCCAAAAATTAAATTCGCACCCGTAGATTTTTTATTCTTTAATTATTTCTTGACAACGATTGTTTTTTTTTCTAAAAATAATTACTGTTTACTAAAAAATTACGAGAGAGTATATGAAAAAAACACATATATTGATTGTTAAGTTATTATTATTATTATTCATAATTTCCTGTGATGGATTATCCTCGGATAATAACAATGATATATATTATATTAATAATCTTAATAAGAATTGGACCATTAGACAACCCGCCGAGTTTGAGCCATCTGAAGGAGTGATTTTGACATTTTGGAATCAAAACTACGACCAGGGTAGTCCTCCAGAATGGGATTTTGGAGTCCCTTATACAATGATAAAAGAGTTAGCAAAAGACGATAAAGTTTATATAATAATTAATAACTCCTCTTATGAGCTGGTTTTATTAGATGATTTTCAAATTAACGATATTAGTACAGACAATGTAGAGTTTATTCTATCCGATTTTGATTCTTGGTGGTCTAGAGATTATGCCCCGTGGTTTATTTACGATAACTCCGATAATTTTAAAGCAATTGACTTTAGATATAATCGTATATTAAGTGCAGGAAGATTTAAAGATGATGCAGTGCCGAGTATATTCGCACAAAGCCAAAATATTGAAATAATACTTATGCCTATGATTCATACCGGCGGCAATTTCATGTCTGACGGTCAAGGCACAACGATGTCAACTGACCTAATATACTCTGACAATACGGGAAACAGCTATTATAACTACTCGGAGGATCAAGTTAATGAAGTATTGATAAATACTATTGGTGTAAAAAGAGTATTTGCATTTGAGGATATCTTAGAAACAGGTATTAAGCATATTGACTGCTGGGCTAAACTATTGTCAGTTGAAAAAATATTAATTGTTGAATATCCGGATAATAATAACTTTACATATCAAAATTTAAGATTAAATGAAGCTATATCATATTTAGAAAAAACAAAAACTGCATATGGCACATCATACAAAATATTTAGAATTTTGGCTCCTAACAATGAACCTTATACCAATAGTTATATTATTAATAACAAGGTATTTGTCCCAACACCCGGATGGGATCCGCAAGCTGATCAAAATGCAGTTGAGGTTTATAAGGAAGCAATGCCGGGTTATCAAATAATACCAATTTTGCATAATCCTACTAACCCATGGAAAAAAAATGATGCAATTCACTGTCGAACGCGTGAAGTAATAGATAGAGAAATGCTTTATATAGAACTGGTTTCAGTAATTGACAGAGATAACATGATAGAATTCAATGCCCGTATTATATCCTACAGTAATACGGATATAACATCTGCAAAATTGCATTATAGATTTGAAAATGGTGAATGGAAAAGTCAAACTCTTACTTCTTTAGATAATGATTATTATCAAATTTTAATAAACAATCCTGTTAGTAATGCTAATTTGGATTTTTACATACAAGCAGAAGATTTATCCGGAAGAACACAAAATAACCCATTTATTGGAGCTTATGACCCCATATCAATAACAACTAAATAAGGAGATGTTATGAAAAATTATTTAAGTCTTTTTATCAAATTAGCCGGAGTTTCGTTGCTTTTTGTCATTTTTAGTATGTGTACTTTAGGAACACCGGCTAAAGTGATAGTTAATGCTACAACGGTTACGGCTTCAACCGATCTTATCGGTAAAATTTCATTATCTTGGAGTGGTGTTGAGAATGCCACAGGTTATGAAGTTTATAGAAATGCCAATAGAATTGCCTCTTTAAATGCTAGCTCAACCTCATACGATGATACAACAGCGTTATTTATGGTAAATTATACTTATTATATTAGTGTAATAGGTGCAGACACTACTTCGAAGTCAAATGAAGTTCAAGGTTTTAGTTTTCCGGTAACAACAGATCTCACTACAGATGTAAAAACTCTTGTAAATATTGGTAATGATGCAACTGTCTGGTTAAAGGTTACAGCCGACAAGTCTACGGCATATCAATTTTATGCTACTGATTATTATAATTATTTTGAATCCTCAAGGCCATCTTTTGAGGTTAATATTTCAATATACGACAAAACCGGAACATTAATAAGCGGTGAAGACAGCGATAATGATGCATTTGCAGAAATACGACAGAAGTCATCCAGAAAAGACGATAAAAATCTTATTTCTAAGGAAACTGAGTCAAATCTATGGAAATTGAGATTTATCTCTGCAGCAGATGAATACTACTATATTTCTTTATATGAATTTACAAGTGGATTTTACTCGGGAAATTCAACTGTTTTATTTTCTGAATATAAACCTGCCCCGCCTACAAGTGTCGTTGTATCTTCGAGCGACTCAGAACTTTCGGTTATGTGGACAGCGTCTACCTCTGCATTATCTTATAACATATATTACAAAGAAGGAAACACGGTTGCTACAACTGATTATGATGAGAAACTAACAGATGTGACTTCTCCTCAGACAATAACCGGATTAACAAATAACACAAACTATGCGTTGATAATAACATCTGTTCGGTTAAGCGCTGAGTCGGATCCTACAGATAAAAAAATAGGTACTCCAACTAATCTTCCAAGATCTACCCAACCTGTAATATCCTCTATCTCTGCTGATCTGACTGACAAAATCACAATTAGCTGGGCCGATGTAACTGACGACTCAGGTTATAGAATACTAAGGTCTATTGATGATGTTAATTACGAAATGATTGCCGAAGTAGCGACAGATGTGATTACTTACGATGATATTTCATCTGCTGTTAATCCGATTTTAGCAAAAAACACCTACTACTACAAGATAATTTCGTTAGGAAACGGCACTGTAAAATCTAATAGTATTGAAAGTGTTTCATCGACAGGAAAAAAGGGATGGATATATGAAACAGCCGGCACTGTTCAAGACACAAACATCCTAACATATGAATCAGTAACGCTATCAAATGTCATACCGGTTGTCGAAAACAGAAAATATATAATCCACTGGGCTGATTCCGGTAATCCTCAGGGATTTGGTCCTTTTACAGGATTTGGTATTTACATCAATCTATATAGAGCCGACGGCACAACTTATATATTAAACAGCATTGACGCTTCACAGCTTAAGGGTAATTCCGGCTATTCACCTGATTACTTTACAGCCATTGCCAGTGAATCTCTAACATTGCATATTGAAGAAAGGTTTGAAAAGGGTGACGATGCTTCTTATATAATTAAAGTTGAAGTAATAGAATAATTTTTTGGCAATAAAGCTGTATATCGGATTATTTACAGTTTTCCATGATACAGCTTTATTGTTATTATACTATTTTCTATAATAAATATTTATTCACACTACCCTATACAATCATACTCGAGTTAACTCAACAAAGACACGATAATCCGGTTTACTTTTATGATAAGTCCACGGACTCAATCATGGTATAAGACCAGTTTAAAAGCATTGCCGATGAGATGAAATCGATAAACCCGATAAGTAGATTTATTTTAGGGGTGCTTTACCCCCCCCATTCTTTTTGACTTTTTGTCTACTTTTGGAAAAAAAGGTGAATTTCTGAAAACAAAATATATAAGATTGACATTAATTTACATTCATTATATTATGCTTTCATTAATTTTAGACCGGAGTATAATAATATGACCAAGTTTCACTCTTATAGTATCAAAATCTTTGCTTTACTTGTTTTTTTGACATCTTTGACAATTCTAAATTCTGAACAAAACCTATCAGGTTCGGATATTAACTATATAGAAAAATTATCAAAGATAAAAAATATCAACACTATAGAGAGTTTTAATTTATTTAAAAAGAACGATATGCGGGTAATATTGGTCGGCATTAACGACTACTCACGAACAGAGGACTTTGAGGATCTTTCATATTGTATAGATGATATAGTTGTCTATGAAAAGATATTTAACATATGTGCTAAGGTACCCTCTTCTGAGATCATTAAACTTGAAAATGTAAATAGGGACGATTTTATAACCCAGTTTAAAGCTAATACATTTAAAATGGACCAACAGAAAGGTTTTATACTGGTATTTAGTGGTCATGGTACACAGGAAGGGGGGTTAGTGTTTAGCGACGGTGAAGTTTTATCTCCAAAGTCATTAAAGGAACTCACAAACTCATTCAATAATGACACTGTTTTGATACTTGATGCCTGCTACTCCGGAAATAATGATGGACCTATCGATCTTGAACTTAAGGATAGCTTTAGAGATAATGTCCAGAGAATATATGCCTCTCTGGCACACCTGACAGCTAAGGAGATAAATTACGATGACAATAAGTATTTCAAACCTGTATCAATCTTCTTAAATCAAACACTAGGATTGGATAGCGTCAATGGTGGCGGCTATTTTACAGCGTTGCTATCATATTTCTTTACAGAATACAACTTTGAATCAGTTCAAAATGTGTCATTTAAGGATCTCTACACCTACATTGTTAACAAAGGAAACAGCTATATCGAGTTTACCGCTATCAGAGGGGTCATTTCTGCGGAAAATTCAGCCTATGGAGAGTCACTGAAGAGGATGAATCAGCTTCCAAAAATACTGCCGCTTGATAAAAAGGTCAACTTTAACAATATAAATAATGAGTTCTTTTTGATAAAAAAACATATACGATCTGTCGGCTATGAATTTGAATTTAACTCTTCCCCAACAATCGGCCTTACAAGCATATATCTGGCAAAACCCGGTTTCCACTCTTCACTAAGGGGGATCTACGCTCCTGACTATATGAAAGGGTTCTATTTTGGCTTTGATGTCGGCTATACAGGTAATTTTAGAGCAGAGAATATCCAGTTAAATGAACAGGGGATTTTTATACATTCTGTAGGATTCTACAGCGTTAACGGGTTTAAATTTGAGCTTGTTAAAAACAGGTTTGGTTTTAGACTTGAGGCAAATCCCGGCCTATCTGTTAATATCTGGGATTTTGCTGAGTACAAATCTGTAACAAGAGAGCTTATCAATACAGTGAATTTTAGTTTTGAAGGAGGTGCAGGTTTAATATTTTCGCCTGCTAAGAACCTCTATCTATCGCTTGATGTCAAGGTAGGAATTACACCCATACAGAATGATCTGATCCTGGTGCATCTTAAGTTCCCGATAGGCATTTCAAGGAGATTCTAAATATGAAAAAGCTTAGACTATTTAAAGAGCATATATTATTTCTAATATTTATTGTTTTAACGCTTTCCTGCTCAGGGGTAATTGACCTTAACAAAAAAATAAACCGTAACATTGAATTTCCTGAAGTTACTAATACAACAATAGAAGAGGGGCAACAAGCCGTACCTGTTACGGCAAATATTAGTTTAACCTTTAACCTGCCTATGAACCGAGTTGTTACTGAAAAAAACATTGAACTAACAATCGGCGGTGTTGTTTCAGTATCATCCAAAATTGAGTGGGTCGATGATAGGACTCTTGCCATCATACCCGACAGACCGCTTGAATATGATAATCTGTATACTATCAAAGTGGGTGAAAGTATTCAGAGTCTGTCGGGATTTAAATCAAACTCTATTTTTCAAACACACTTCTACACTGATATCTACGATAATCAGCCTCCCCATATCCTGGGAACTAACATTGATGATAATACAGACGATTTCTATGGCGATCAAAATATCGTAGTTTTTTTTAATCGCTCTATGGAGCAGAGTAATACATCAACATTCTTTAAACTTACAAAAGGTGGTAGTGCGGATGCTATCTCCGGAACCTTTGAGTGGGTTGGGGCTAACCTTGTATTTAAACCGGCTGATAAATTAACTCCCTTTACATCCTATTCAATAACGATAACTACCGATGCAAAGGCGTTAAATAATCTCTTTCTATCTGAAACATTTCAACAAAATTTCATGGCCCATGGAAGCCTCAGTGTTAAAGGGGTGTTTGGCAACTCAGGTAAGTATTTTTTAACAAGATCATACGGAATAACTGTCTATAAAGGGGAACGGGTCTATGTTACAGATACTTTTAGCTCGCGAATTGTAATCTATAAAAGAACTACAGAACAGATTGATTCATTTGTATACTACAAATCCTTTGGGGTAGAAGGATCAGGAGACGGCGAACTTTACGAACCATATAAACTGGCCATCAATAGTGAAGGGAAAGTTTATATAGCCGATCAGAAAAATAGCAGGATCCAGGTCTTTGATCTTGAGGGTAACTACCTCTTTAAGATTGGAAGTGACGGATCAGATGACGCAGAGTTTATAACACCAAACGATCTCTGTGTTGACCCCAATGACAACCTCTTTGTTGCGGATACCAGTAACAATAGGATTCAAAAATTCGACAAAGATGGAAATTTTCTGACAAAATGGGGTGTCAATGGAACAGGTGATGGTCAGTTCAGTAACCCACGAGGAATATGCTCAGATAACTCAGGTGATATTTTCGTTTCTGATACCTCAAATAGAAGAATACAAAAATTTAGTAATGACGGTAATTTCTTAACTAAATGGGGAACTAGCGGAACCGGAGATGGACAATTTAACCTGCCAAATGGTTTAACATTCGATGGTACAAATATCATCGTTGCTGATCAAAACAACCATCGATTTCAGGTTTTCTCTAGAGGTGGGGCTTTAATTACAAAATTCGGGTCAAGAGGTGTCAATGAACTACAGTTTGAATATCCTCGGGGTATTTCAGCATGGAATGGTCATTACTTTATAATTGACTCTGATAACAGAAGGGTACAGATAGTTAAATATGATGGCATTCTTTTCAATTTTATAAGCTTTATGAATACCGATTACAGATTTTCTACACCGGGTACATTTAACATGGTTACAGACTGCATTTTCTTTGATAATAAGTACTTCGTAATAGACGCCGGCTCACTTCCTGATACCGGCAACTCAAGAATACAGGTTTTTAATAGTGAGGGACAATTTGCATATACCTGGGGTAGCTTTGGTGCCGGAGACCTTAATTTTAACAGGCCATCGGAAATTTGCCACGATGATTCCGGAAACCTCTACATTACCGACACTTATAATCATAAGATAAGGAAATATACAAAGGATGGTGAGTTTATTCAATCATGGGGTTCAACGGGCAAGGCTAACGGACAATTTTCACAACCAAGGGGGATCGCCTTTGATCCTGCGGGATTTATTATAGTTGCAGATTCAAACAATAATCGGCTTCAAAAATTTACCCTTGAAGGCGATCACATTCAGACCGTCGGTTTAATTGATGGTGTAGCGGGGTCAGCCCCTCTTCAGTTTAAGATCCCAAGAGTAGTCAGAATAAAAGGAGACACGCTATTTGTTGCTGATTCTGATAACTGCAGAATACAGATACTCAAACTAGATGATCTATCTTTCATAGAACAAATCGATCTAACCAGTGTTGACAGACCTGAAGTCTTACCATCAGGGCTTGAGATAGATGACAACGGATTGATATACTTTTTTGATGCTAAGAATTCAACCATAAATATTCTAGATGCTGACTACAATTATATTTACACTTATGGCGGACGCGGAAGATCAGAGGGGCAGTTCGGCACCTATGCTACATTGAATATAATAAATGATGACATATTTGTAAGTGATACACATAACAACAGAATACAGATATTAGAAGTGAGGTCAGACCTATGAAATTAAATACAATATTGATAACTACATTTCTACTAATACTAACAGGCTGCTCAATTTCTAAAGACCTTGATAAATTAACCAGTCGTGAAATGATACTTCCGACAGTTATTGAAACAAATATGTTAAATGAAAACCTCTTTAGCTCAACAAATAACCATTTCTCACTTAAATTTAACACTGAAATGGATAGAGTTTCATTTAAGGATGGCGTTTCGTTAAAAAGAGGTGGCATCGATTCAGTCGATATTGAATTGTCGTGGCTTAATAACTATCAACTTTCAATAATATTTCAAGAAGATTTATTTCCCGATAATCCCTACACCTTAACAATTAAGAAGGGGATTAAAAGCACATCGGAGATAGTAACGAATGAAGAGATTGTTTATAAATTTATTGTCTACAGTAAGTTTCCTAACATTATAGGCACGACTCCTGCAAATGGGGAAGTCGGCGTATCAATAGAACAGGTTATAGTAGTAACATTTGAGACAGCAATGAATGAAGAAACAGTATCATTTGTAGAGTCGGGCATAAGAAAGGGAGCCTTTTCCTTGTTAGATTCTAACAACAACTCAATATCCGGAGTTGGCGGTTGGCCTGGTAAATCATTTCGATTTATACCTGATACCAAACTTACCCCACTATCAGTATACACAATTCAGGTTACAGATCAAGCAAAGGATATCTTCGGCTATAGCCTTGCCGAGAACTACAGCTCTAGCTTTATAACTGAGGGTGAGTACAAATACACAAGAACCATCTACGCCGGATCTTCAGATTTCGTTGCAACCAATAGTCTTGATGATCTAATATTTCTTGACAGTTCAAGCGACTGGGTTTATAAGTACGATAATAAGGGTATCTTCATACTTGACTTTACCCTTGATGGTGAATCAGGCGGTGTCGCAACCCATAAGACTCTAAACGATATCTATATTTCAGATACTACAGGGCATCGGATACTTAAGTACAATGCAAACGGACAACTATACGGCTGGATTGGATTTTCCGAAAGCAACGGTGCAGGTTTTCACTTATCATCAATAACCGATAACACCTATAGTAATCAGGATGGTGCGTTTGGGTACCCCGGATTAATTTCGATTATCGAGGATAGTATGCTTGTTGTTGATATCGAACTCAACAGGATATCAAAGTTCTCGCTATTAGAGGAACCGGTATTCTTATATAATTTATCATTTATGAACAATCTGGGATCAATTAATTGTTCTGATATTATTGATATTTTTTCTTATCAAGAAAATATATTTATTATTAATAACGGTAGGGTTGATATTTTCGATATCACCAATATTAGCTTTATTGATAAGTTTCCTACAGATATCACAGTAACTTCCGGTTGTCTTGGAGGAAATGGGCTTCTCTATCTATACGATGCGGATCAAAAAAAGGTTTTTGTGTATGATAAAAACTATACAGAGCTAATCAGCCTGACACATGACGATGGAATAGTAAGATCAATGAAATCAATAGGAAATGAACTATTTCTGGTCTGTGGTGATGAGATAAATGGCTATAAAACTGTAGTTTATAAGTACTAAAATGTACTTATAAAACTTATAACAACTAAACAACAAGTGAACATAGAATATGATAATATAAAAACGGGCTGTCCATTAAGTCGAGAAATGTTT
>CAYYKD010000064.1:0-10002 GCA_964471825.1 uncultured Spirochaetales bacterium | reverse complement strand
ATCTAAAACACTCAATGAGTCTTGGAAAAATATTGTTGATCTAAAATCTAAACCTATCTCGCTTGAGAGTAACCCCTTCATTTGTTCTGTCGTCCCTCCAAGCGATATGGTTCTTTGTGTAACTCTTGAAACTAAAGTGCATGAAACTGAGGGGATGTTAAATATTTGTTATCCATATATCACACTTGAGTCAATTATTGATAGTCTTACAGGTAACTACTGGTATTCTAATGGTAATAAATCTGATGAGAGAACAAAAACATCTATAGATAAACTTAAACATGTTGAGATGTTTTCAGGGATTGGCATTAGTGCAGGTTCTTTTTCACTTAAAGAGTTAAAGACGCTAAAAGTTGGTAACGAACTAAAAATTGATATAGACAAATCATTTTTCATTGTAGGAGAAGAGGTTATTTGTGGATTGAAATCTGATATATCTCAAGACTGTGTAAAATTTCATACTAAGCACCGTATAACAAGCTCCACAGATAATAAAAAAGTTATTTCAAAAAAAACTCACACCCCATCTTTTACTATATATCATTCGTTTCCCGATATGACAAGGGAATTTCCAACAAACAAAAGGTTTGATTTCTTGTATAAATATAAGCCATTAGCAATATTTGAGCTGTTAAAAAATGAACAGTATCCGATTATAGCTGTAATATTAAAGCAGTTAAAACGAAGTCTAAGATGCAAGATTCTTAAGCTATTTGATAAAACAAATCAGTTAGAGATAACTACCCTTATCAAAGAGATTAAAGAAAAAGATCCGAATGTGATTAGAGTTTTAGAGTTGTTTTTAAGGGATTGTTTATAAGTGATACTTAAGGAGGTCTGATATGATAGATGATATAGAAGTGGATGTAAATCTTGTGTTAGCCGGAGGAATTTTTAAAATTAGTTACCTTAAGGAACTTGGTGAAGGTAGTGTTATTGAGTTAAACAGACTCGCTGGTGAGCCGGTTCATCTTTATGTTGGTAAGGAAATAACTACCGAAAACCTAATAGCAAAAGGGGAAGTTGTTGTACTCAATGAAAAGTTTGGTTTGCGAATTACTGAACTTGTTGGAGGCTGATATGTCAGAAATTATGAGTCAAGAAGAGATTGATCAGCTGTTATTAGCGATTTCAACCGGTGAGATACCGGAAGAGGAACTAGATGAATACACCCGGAAAATAAAAATCTATGACTTTAGGAGACCTGATTCACTAACAAGAAGAGAGGTTTTCAATCTTGAGTATATACATAATAAAATTGCAGATCAAATGAAGTGTTCCATTAGCAAATTATTGGGATGCGATTTTTATTGCCATGTAGCAAGCATAGATTTATTCACTTATGAAGAGTTTATCAGAAGCATTCCAAATCCAACAGATATTGCAGTTTTTGAGATGTTTCCACTTGACGGACACGCAGCAGTTGAAATAGATCCTTCCGTGTTGGCAGAGATGCTCGCATATTTAAAAAAGAGATGCTTCGGTCAGGCGGATCAGAAAAAAGAAAACATCGATCAAACCTTCAGAGATTTGATATTTAATGAAATTATTACCCGCATAGACCTTGTTTGGAGAAAGATAGTTAATCTAACCGCAGAAGTAACCGCAGTTGAAGCTAATCCGGTGCATATTAGAATAGCAGAAAATACCGACATGGTTATTTTAGTTTCTATTGAGTCTAGGCTCGGTGAGATCGAAAGGATGATGAATATCTGCATCCCATACAAAACTATATCACCGCTTAAAAGTGATTTGTCTAAATTATGTGCAGATTATCCTATAAGGCGGATCGGTTCATTAAAAACAAAAAATTTCAATAATGTTTCAATAAACACAAGTCTGAAGATAGACTGCGGTAACATGACTTATAGAGATCTTGCTATTCTTACTGATGGAGATACAGTCCCTTTTGATTTTGATAATGTTTATTTGAGTGAAAATAACATCTTTTATAACTCCGTTGGATGTAAAATTAAGGACAAAAAACTAATTATTAAACAGAAAAACCGTTTTATTAAGGTAATCTTTAAGAAAATTTTAACTTCAATTCCAAAAAGCCGGGTTAAAAAGATCGGTTATTTTATAAAGCAACATTTTACAACTATTTTGGTTAATTTTAAAAGATCTATCAGAAATAAAAGACTTAAAAACATAAAGAAATCATTTGGATTATGGAGGTAAGTAATGGCTTTAACAAATAAACTAAACAATCTCAAGATTACCCTTGAGATTGTCATTGACCGGCAGAATATCGAACTTAAAGATATCAACAAGATTTATAGAAATAAAACATTAATTGACCTTAGTAATACTTATTCACTCGAGGCTAATGGTGTGAAGATTGCGGAAGGTATGATAGTTGAGCACAATGGTGGATGGGGCTTTAGGATTACGGCCACTTTATGAATCCTGATAAAAATCTAGTTGAACTCGCATTCCGGTGTTCCATTGGATTTCCTGCAGAAAACTAGATTGAAGTAATAAAAAAGTCACAAATCTAAGAATGGGGATGAATATATGGTATTTGAACTAATATCGAAATCACTTGATATTGTTGATAATATTAAAGAAGAGGCTTATAAATCATTCGAGTTAGTAAAAGTTAGCAAGTATTTTAATCACCTCAGTGAAAAAGATAAGGCATTTGAACTTTTCTCTAAAGCGCTTATGATGGTCGGCAGTGTAAAAAGTAATCAGCATAAATTTATTGCATTGTCAAATATAGCAGAAAATGTAACAAAACTTGGTGATAATGCAATGGCTTTTAAACTATTATCGGAGATTATCATGATAATTGGTGAAATTAAAGGTAGTTCTTACAAATTTCGAGCTTTATCTCAGATTGCTGTGCTGTATGAAATACTCGGGGACAGGGATAAGGCTTTTGAGTTACTTGCTATCACAATTAAGGGTGTTAAACACATTAAAAACAATGAAGACAGAATAGAGTTTTTGTCGAGTCTTGCGGGGAAATACTCTAAACTTAATAATACTGATATGACAAAAGAACTATTATCTAAAGCTTATAAGATAGCAAGTGATTTACAAGGCGACAAAGTAAAATCAAGAACAATTTCAAATATTGCTATGCATTATGCAATGATCAATAATAATGATACCGCTTTTGAGTTATTTACACAAGCACTTGAGATTTTTGAAAATATTAAAGATAACCAAGTTCAATCACTGCATTTATTGATTAATATTTCTGATGATATAAAAGAATTTGCTGATAAAGAAAGGGGATTTATTCTTTTATCTAACATTCTTGAAAAAGCCGATAAAATTAAAATTGAAAGAGCTGATCTTGACTGGTACATAAAAGTAGCTGTATTTAGAAATATAGTAGAACAGTCAACAAGTCTTGGAAATAATGACAAGGCATTTGAGATTTTGTCTCAAGTCCTGGAAATGGGCAGAAAAGATAAAGATACGAGCTTCAGATACAGTTTAATAGATGTAATTGCAGAGCAATCAACGAAGCTAAATAGTGCCGAAAATATATTTGAACTTTTAACTACGGCTCTTGAGATTGCCGGAACTATTCAACATAGAAGTGAAAGATCAATAGCTATAAATACAATTTTAAAGTCCATGTCTCACTGCAATAGCTTTGAAAAGGAACTTGTTTGAAGGCCTTCGTTACATAAATTAAATTTAACCAATTTTGATTGACTTCGATAATTTTATAGTGATAATTAGAAGACTAACATAATAATAGTCAATGAGAAGGGCTGGGCAAACTAGTAGAAGGAATAAGAGCTAGCATTTGTGCGTCTTTAAGAAAAAAATTATTTCTAGAGTGACAGCTTTTGTCATTTAAAATTGTTATTGTGCAGTTATCAATATTAACAAAAAAAGGAGTTTTTATGGCAATTTCTGATGTTCAGTTAAAGAACAAGATTTATTATGTTCTTGATGAAAAAGGGAAGGAAATATCACATGATTATGAAAGTTCATTAGGTGACTTAATGGGATTTGGCTCTGACTTTATTATTTTTCTTAAGAGTAAACAATATTATTCGAGAGATGAGAAACTTAAAGAAATTGCTCATGATTATGAAAGTTCACTAGGTGACTTTAAAAGTATAGGGGGTAATACTGCAAATTTTTTAAAAGATAAAATGATTTATACAAGAGATGAAAAATTAAAAGAAATTAGTCATCGTTATGCTTAAATTTACAAAAGAATAAAGGAGGCTTAATCGCCTCCAAAATATTTTTTAAAAAAGGAGTTAGATTTTGAACTATTGGTTACACAGAATTTCACATCATGCAGAAGTATCTTATCCTCTGATTAAAGAAGGTTATCTTTCAACTGGTTGGGCTTGTGTCCCAAACCCCAAGGATTTCATTAAAGATAAAAATCTATTTGAAACTGAATTTAAAACCTATAAACCAAGAAGCAGATTCTCGTTAAAAAGATTTGTTTATGGAATGGTTAAAGGCGATTATGTAATTGTCCCTACTTCTGGGAAGTTTTCTGTATTTGAGATTATGGATGAATCCGTTCTAACACCTGAGGATTTAACAATTGGTAATTTAAAAGACTGGAATAACAATAAAATTATTCTTGGTAATGACAAGAGATTATATAAAAACGATGATACTCAGAAATCTAATGCTATCGATTTAGGCTTTTTCAGAAAAGTAAAACCTGTGGCAACTGGCATTTCAAGAAATAAATTTGCAGATCAAAAATTGATTTCGAGATTAAAAATTAGAGAAACAAATGCCCTAATCAATGATTTGGGGAAAAGTATTGAAGAAGCAATTCTCAATTTCAACAATAATAAACCGATAGATCTTCATTCAATGATAATCGACAATCATGTAAATGCCACTTTAAAATTGATTCATGATAATCTTGATGATTCGAAATTTGAAAAACTTGTAAAGTGGTACTTTAAAAAAGCCGGTGCAAGTAATGTAATTATACCGGCAAAAAATGAATCCGATAAAGAGGGAGATGCCGATATAATTGCTACTTTTGAATCGATAAAGACAATTATTTATGTTCAAGCGAAAAAACACAAAGGTGAGACACCACAGTGGGCGCTAAATCAGATAAATGATTATATTTCTCATAAGGAAGAGTCAACTGATGATGGTTACTCAAAAATAGGATGGGTAATTTCATCAGCTAATAAATTTTCTAATGAATGTGAGGATAAAGCAAAAATTGCCGGAGTTCAATTAATAAATGGATTACAATTTTCACAGATGTTACTTGAAGTAGGGATTGGAGACTTGGATAGTGCTTTTAATTAAGTGATTTTTTAGTGTTTAATCCTAAGATTAGTTGTCCATTATTGTTTCAAAAGGTATTTAATATGTATAGAATAGTAGTAAGGGAGGCAAAAAATGAAAAATTTATTATTTACAGTTCTTTTTATTATCTTTTTAATTAGCCTAACTATTTTTGTGTTTGCGAATGTTTATAATATCTTGCCTCTACCAAAAATTGTTGAAGAAATTAATAGTGCTGCTATTGGTGCAATACTTACTGCTGTAATAACAGTTTTTTTATTAGGACAACAATTCGAAACTGAAGAAAAAAAAGAAAAGCAATCAAAAGTTTTTGAAAAAAGATGAGATTATTATTTTGAGTTACTAAGTTTTTTAGAAGAAATATCAAAAGATAAAAAAATTTCTAAAAAAGAATTTCATAAATTAAAATATTTTTATTATAAACTCGAAATGATTGGAGATGACCTTACCATTCAAAAACTAAGTGAGTTTATAATGCCAATTGAAGATAAGTTGTATATTTCGAATTGGTCAGTTGGTTACCTTGATACTGATAAGTTAAAAGAAGAAAATGCAAAGATTGAAGATAATACGAATTTCGATTCAGTTAGTTTTTCTAATGATGATGAAAACCGTCTTGAGGATTATATAAATCAAATAAGAAAAGAGCTAAATTTATCATCAAATAATCTTACATATAAATTTAATACTAATAAGATCGAATATGATTTAAAATCGCACCGGATTAATATAATGCTAAAAACCTTAAAATCATTATATTCAGATTTTAATAACATTAATATTACCGATTATGTTAAAGAATTTTTTTGGGATTGTCCTCCAGAAAAAAATGGTCATTTTTGTATTGATTTTCATAATTATATTGTATGGGAAAATATAATAAAATCCTTGGATTTAGAGGTTCTTAGACTTTTTAGTTATGGGTGGCTAAGAATATTTGACAATGAATACTTTGATAAGATAATTTCGAATTTATCTGATGATAATATATATACAAATAAATTTAGCGCATCAACATCTCATAGGTATGGGTACGGCAAAGAGTCTTATGTAATAATTAACGAATCTTTTATAAATGAAATAATGGAAGAATCAAATAAGAAATATTCTTTAGATTCTGATTTTGTTAAAGTTATGAATTGTTTACTAAGTTCATTTGCCGGGTATAGTATTTTATATTTAATAAACTCTGTAGAAAAATATAATGAAGTTGATAGGTCATTACAAACAAAAATGGAAAATGTCTGGTTTCATTCAATTATAAATGAAAGTGAAGATATAAAAACATTTTTACTGTCATTATTTAATAATTCTTTATTAGATCTATCTTTAAAGAGCTTTATAGGAAATTACGATGATTATATAAAAAAATCTTCATATATCAAAGTATTATTATCATTTAGATTCTTTTATGAAATAATGGGATACAAGTATATAACTTATTCAATTAATAATACTTATAATAAAATATTTTTTTCTCATCATCTAAAAGAGTGGTCATTACTATTTTCAAAAAAAAGTTTTTCTAAGTTAAAAAAAGTTTACAAGAAAATATTATCGGATAGTAAAAATTAAAAGCCTGTTATCATGTTTAACGATTTGTTATTTACAAAGAATGCGGTAATAGTTGTAATTACAAATATTACTATCAGGTTTGATATCATAAACTCAATTCTATCCGGAAATATTTGAGAATAATTTTTCTTACCCATATAAATGTATCCTTAACTAAAATGTTAATTGCTTGATTATAATAAATATTACATTAAAGAAAAGGGTTAATTGTTATTAATTATATTTACAGTTAATTGTTAATAGTTCTTGAAACTGTATAAGATATTGCTATACTAATGATCAGTGCCGGCAATATGTTGACTATACCGGAACCAATTATCAGACTTATGTAGTTTGACAAAGCGATATCAAGTGATTTGTTTTTCAAGATCATTCCAACATCCAGTTTTCCTGTTGTGTTGATTATAACAATCAGTATGCCGACTATGACTTCTATTTGAAGAGATCTACTTAGACCAATCATATTTCCATAAAACGCTGATTCTTTTTTTATCTCGTTTGTTCGTCTGATAGCTTCATCTTCTTTGATAAGACCGTTATTTAGATCATGGTCAATTGAAAGCTCAATATTTGGTGTCAAATAGACCTTAAACCGTGACGCAAAGCCACACATTTTAGTAGCAATTGCATTCATGATAAAGAGATGCATGATTGTAAGGATAATAAAAATTATAATTCCAACTGACAATCCCGAGTAGTCCTGTGAGCTTACAACAGATCCACCCAGTACCTTTACGATCATTCCATCAAATTTATCACCATACTTAAGTAACCGGTTTGAACAAATTATATTTACACTAAGCCTGAAAAGTAGTGAAATAAACACAATCATTGGAAAATGAGAAAAAATCGCGTTTTTCTTTAAATAAATATTACTAAAAAGAATTAATAATCCGCTTATTAAACTTATTGCCATTAATATGTCAATTAAAAAAGATGGCACCTGTATTACCATCGTTAGAATAATCAAAAGTAGAAATGTCCCTGATAAAATATACACAGATCGACTTTTGATAAAATCAAATTTAATTAATTTCTGTCCCTCATTACTTCTTCTTAACATGATTTATCTCCCGGTAATTTGCATTAATAAAGCCTCTTAAATATACATAACACCGGGTAGCCTGTCCCCTGCGGAAAAGCTGACTTTTAGATTAAGCAGACCTATTTTGTCTGATAATTCGGGTGTGAGTGCATTTAGGCATTGTTGTTTATCAGGGGAGGCTTCACCTGTTTTAAGATCTGCGAATGAAAATATCAACTCATTAAATGCCGTGAACTGAAAGAAATCAAGATAATTAAGGTTTTGCGTTTGGTTTGAACAAATATTTAAAACAAGGGATACTTCAATATCAGATATAGATGCAAGTAATTTTTTTAGTACTTTTATTTTAGGTTCATCAAATGGATTGATGCCGGGTATATCTATTAAGATGTGACCAGCCTCCGTATTTTGTTCTAATTCATTAATTAGCCCTGATGAAAAGTCTGCAAATTTACATTCAAAACCGGCATATGAGGAGATCTTGTTTATGGCGTTCTGTGATCCGATATTATAAGAATTAGCCGCTATAACAAGCGGCGTTTTACTTTGGGTTCTTAAAATGTCAAGTGCATATTTGTAGAGAACTGTGGTCTTTCCTGATCCGGACGGACCGGTAAACAGTGTTATTTTTGGCATTCTATACTCCGTTTATTCTAACGATATATATTGTAAGATGTTCTACAAACCTATAAATGCTAGGTTTGTAGAGATATCTTATTAGGTCTTCGAGATATTTCTATAACGATAGTTCTGTGTTATCCTCAAAGACAATCTTTTCTGTTATCCAGAAAGCGTTAAGTTTTTCGTCTGACTTTATATAACTATAAGCCTCAGTATATCCGGCTGATTGACTGTAATTTACTTTTGATAATATACTATTTATGAATTCCTCAGAAGTGTCTGTGTAGACTCCTGTTGACTTACTATCCGTTGTTTCTATAACAACTATTTGATCTGTGTTAAGCATAAAGTTTATCTCTTGAGTAACTTGGTCATTTTTGACTTCAAATATTTTTAGATCTGACAGATTTGTCACCTCAATTACTTCTTTGTAATTGTTTTGCTCATCTTTGAATATTAGAAGTCCATATATAGCTTTTATTTTTTTTCCGCTATTGTTTTTAATTGTAAAAAAAACCTTTTGTGGAGATCCTACATATGTCTTCATAAACCATCCGCCCTCGATATGCCCCTTCCATAGCATGCGTTCCATATTTATATTTTCATTCAATTTTTTGACTCTTTTTGATTCCGGTGTTTCTCTGTAGTTTAAGATTGTCTGAATATGATATATTAGTTCTCTTTCTTTACTTGAGAATAGAAATTTGCCGGCGGAGAACTCATTTAGCGACAGTTTGCTTTCAAATTGCAACTCAGGATCTACAATTGATACATCTACCTCCTTTTCATTGAGGTAAATTGTTGTACCACTCTCCCCAAATTGATTATACTCCTTGACACTGGTTATTTTTAAACCATTCTCCCTAAGATAGATTACCATTTTTTTTAAATCCCAGTTCATTAACTGTTGTTTAGGATCAGCCTTACAGTTAAATAGCGTTACTAACATAAGAAAAAATACAATTCGAGTCTTAATTTTTGGCATACATGCCCTCCATGTGATTAATTTAAAGTTGTTTTAACATACAGGAAAGTCAATTGCTGACACCGAGTTAAAATATTTTTAAAAATAATATAGAAATATTAAAAATATTGTTTTAGTGTGTCAGTATATGACACATATGTATTATATATTGGATATATACTAAGGAGGATGATATGCCTGATAGACAGATCATTAGAAAAGTAAAAAAAGAGATCGCCGGAAAGAAGAAAGCCAGCAATGCTCAGCAACCTGATGTTGAGGGTAACAAGTTTGAGAGGATGATGCGGATTTTATCATTATTATCTGAAAGGGAGTGGATAAGCTGTCAGAAACTTATGGATAAACTCCATGTCAGCAGAAGAACGATATTAAGATATATACATGATATGAATATACCATTTTTTGAAAATACCGGAATCGAGCTTGTTGAGAGCTCAAGAGAAGGTTATAAACTGAAAAATACAAACTTCCTTGATACTTTAAAAGGAGTAAACGATTATTATAC
>CAYYKD010000063.1:0-10216 GCA_964471825.1 uncultured Spirochaetales bacterium | reverse complement strand
TAATTCCTGAAGATATCACTAACCGCGGGCAGGCGGATATGACGGTTAAACTTAATAGTTATGTGTTTGTTATGGAGATAAAGGTTATCAAAGGCGTGGTGGATTTGAACCAAAGAGGACACGAGGAACACGGAGAAGAAAGAGAGACTAAAAAAAAGAAAGAAACGAAAAATGATGCGTTACGACAAATTCAAGAGCTAAACTATGCCGCAAAATATATCGGTCAAGAGGGCGTATCGGTTTTTGAGGTGGGGATGATATTCTCTATGGCGGAGAGAAATCTTGTAGCGTTTGACTGGGTGAAGAAATAGTTTTTTTATTTAATTAATCATTGATAACAACCACTTTTCCCATTGGGATTTTCTCAAAATCCGGCATATTATTTAGAGGATCCCCCAAGTTTAGTACTTCCCGTTCTCATCACATCAGAATTATTTTAAAAAACATCTTCCGGATTGATAAAATCGGCAGTAAGACTATCACTGTTACATTCCCACCCTAAATCTGTAATAAACTGGTCTAACTTTACTAAACACCAGATCTCATATAACTGAGCGGCATTCTATTGATTCTATTTCTTTTAATTTTTCTATATTCATAGCCATATAACACCTCTTTAATTTTTTCTGCTATTTTATTACCTAATTAAACTGGGACCGCATTACCAATTTGTTTATACATATTACCCAGACTTCCGGTAAATATAAAATCATCTGAAAATGTTTGAATTATTGCACACTCTCTAACTGACATGCGTCTTTCTTTATTTGGGTGTATTTCTGGGCCAGTCGCAGTTATTGTATCACTTGGCATTTCCCAGTTATTAATACGCAGAGATTGTTCAAACTGAATCTGTTTTTGAACAAATACTGTAACTACAGTATCAAATTTATCATCAAAACCAAGTATTTTTTTCAATTCCCACCAATCTTTTGGTTGTGGTATACTACCCGAATTATTATCTTTTCTGAACCAGTGACCTGCAGTATGAGCGTATCCAAAAATTTCATCAATTTTTTTTGTAGAAATTCTTGCCTTTGCTCTCCATACTTTTAAATAATCACAAATTTCATGTTGATCAACATTATATTTCCTACCCCAAAATACATCATGAACATTTGTTCTTGCAACATGATTATATATCATTTTACCGTCTAGTAAAAATGGTGTTTCTCGCGTTCGTATATTTGCTAAATGACTAACTACATCTTTTACTGTTATATAAGGTAAAGTTGTATTATTAAAAAGATCGTTACATAAACCGTGAGTTATTTCAGGGAAAGGATTATCTAAACCTAATCTATTTCCAATTATTACAACCCTTTCTCTATGTTGGGGCACTCCATAATCCGATGCTTTTAATAATCGATAGTCTACCTTATAACCGAGACTTCTAAAGTCGTCGATTATCATTTTTATTACTTGTCCATGCTGCATTGATAGTAAACCTTTAACATTTTCTGCGACAAAAAACTTAGGTTTTTTGTCTTTTAATAGTCTTAAAAGCTCTTTATATAAAAAGTTCCTTTCATCACTCATGCTTCGCTTATTATTAGCAACTGAAAATCCTTGGCATGGAAAACCTCCTAATAAAATATCAAAATTATCGGGAATTTCTGAACTAGGAATTTTAGTAATATCTCCATAAACAATATGATTACCAATATTAAGTTTATAGGTATCCACGGCCTCTTTAAAAAAATCATTAGCCCAAATAACTTCAAATCCTGATTGAATAAAACCTAAGTCAATGCGTACCTACACAAATCCCACCTGTTTTTTTATGTGAACAGACTTTGCTGACAACTCCTCTTCAAGTTGGCTTATTATTTCGTCAGGTGTTATGTCATCTGCGGTATTATATACATTTTTTTGACTGACTACTTTAAAGTCGCCGGGGGTAAGTGACTTGAGTTTTTTAAGTCTTAACACTTGATCAGCTGTCAATGGTTCTTTTACTAGAGATTCGAAAAATCTGTTAAAAAAGACAACTGAACCTTCAGGTTCAAGATAATCAAACTCAACTTTCAAGTTATATCTACGAACTGCCGCCTGGTCAACATTCTTCATAAAGTTAGTTGCAGCGATAAATATCCCGCTGAAATTTTCCATATTTACTAAAAGCTCGTTAACTTGTGTCACTTCCCACGATCTCTGTGCGCCCTCACGAGACGATAAAAGGCCATCTATCTCATCCATAAAGAGGATCGCCTTTTGTTCTTCCGCCTCTTTAAATGCACTCTTGATTATTTTCTCACTTACTCCGACATATGGGTTAAGAATGTCAGATGCTGACTTAATTATCAGTTTTCTATTTAGAGTTCTTGCAATGTACTTTGCAAGTTCGGTCTTGCCTGTGCCGGGAGGACCCCACATTAGAATGTTCATATTTTTAACTTTTCGATCTTTGTTGTCAAGGTCAGTGTTAAATCTCTCCATAGTTTTAAGCATTCTATTAATGTCTGTTTTGATATTCAAACCATCAAGTCCGTAGTTTTCTGAGTTTGGCTTTCTGTTTTCAATTTTATCAAAATCGTTGCCATGAATCAGTTTAACATGCGACTTGATAGACTCCTCGAGTATTGCCATCAGATCTATTTTTTTATGCCTATTTGCCTTCATAAAGACTTTTAGGTTTTCTATAGATTTATCAATTATTCCTGCACTCACCATGTATTTTTCTGCAAGAATGTCGATATCTTCAACAGATATCGAGTCAGACAGCTTGTTTTTACTCACGATATTCTGCCAGATCGACTTACGCTGTTTAAATCCCGGATCACTAAACTCAAGGCAATAGTTAAAACGCCTCTTAGTAGAGTCATCGATATTAGAGTGATGGTTGATTATCCAGATCTGCTTTGTTTTTGATTTATCAAGTATGTCGTTTATCTCTGACTTGTCATCGTTAGCAAATCCAAATAGATCGCGAGTGTTGAGTAATCCATCTGCCTCATCGATTAGAAGGACACCTGTTTCCGATTTTATGGTTTTGTCTGCAACTTGCAGCGCTCTTTTTCTAAAGTATTCATCATTGCTTTTACTGAAGTTTCTTGAGTTGTGCCCACCTGACACCTGCATATCGTATGCTTTCTGCTTGATCTCATAGACCGGCATATCGCACTCTTTAGCGATTGATTTTGCAAGTTCAGTCTTACCTGTCCCCGGTTTCCCGTAGAATAATATCTTGATACTTTTATCTGTATTTTTCAGCAATCCTGATATGTATTTTATCTCATCTTGTTTATCAAACCACTCGGTCGGTAAGGTGTCAGACTCTAACTTACTATAATATCTTTCGTCAAGCGGCTTTGTGCTTGTCCCGTCAAGATATGCTGCAAGCTCCGGAGACACATCGTTATCACTATCAAGCATTCTATATCTGAAAATATTTGACTCTGATGAAAGTGATTGTGTTATCTTTGTTATCTTCACGCCGGTCGCAATAGATAGAATGTATTTATAATCAGGATTACTTCTCGAAAATTTACTTATGAGACCGCTTAGTCCATCATCAAACTCGCTGTCATGTTGACTCATAAATGAAAACTGAATCACTTCAAGCTCAGTATCATTCAAGCCAAATAACTCTCTTAACATGTTAAGTCTTTCTAACAATCCATAGCTCTGATCTATCATGCTTGATTTTAACTCTTCTGAAATTGATTGTAGTATTGTGTTGATCGACTCCGTTTTGATCTTCGGGTTATTCACGACCTTTTCCAGAAAACTGTATGCGTTAAGTTCCTCAAAAGATTCATCAGGACTATACTGCGATTTCTCGGCTTTTTTTTCTATTGAAGACTCATATATCTGTTTGAGTTGTTTGTAAAGAATGCCCTTATTTTTCTCTGATAATGCGGCATATATTGTTGCAAATGCCTCGTCATTTTCAATATGTCTTAATGTACTGAGAATGTTATAGAAATAGTTTAGTCGAATAACATTACGATTAGTGTACTCTCTTGGATTGCTCTTCAAACTGATAATAATATTTGAATACCTGATCGCATTAAAAAAACAGCTCTTTTGTAATCTTCTTCTCATATATTCCTCCATTGTTTCAATAGCATTATACAATGAAGGTGGTGAAATACAGTTTCACTTAAAAAAATTTATTAAAGTTTTTTATGATTTGATCACATTATCGAAGTCTGCATTAATTACTTGTTTATCTCCGCCAAACTCCTCTATCCGTACTTGCGAATATCGTCCCGCACCTCTATAGCTTATTACAAGTTCAGCAAGTTTCTTAATCCGCATAATTGATGATACAAAAGTATTAACATTGAAGCTCCAGTAATCAACCGGCGTAACATAATGCCGGATTCTTATCCAATCGCCCTTTACTGCATCAATCACAAGCTCCTCTCTCGCCTCCCCTTCCGACCCGAAAGACTCATTATACCGCTCAAAAACCTCTCTGATATGCTCAGTCGTCAAGCAAAACTCAGACGGATTAGCACATATATACTTAATATGCGTTTCTTCAATAGCGACTATCCTGCCATCAGGCGATATCCAAAAACCCTCTCTCTGCATAAAAAAACCCCGCTATACCTTACCGATCCTTATTTTCATCAACCTTTTCCCAGTCCGGTATCTCTTTTTTTAGTTAGCTGTCAAAGTCTAAAGTCCTCACCGAGCCCATCTCTTACACCGTTTAAAGTGTCTATAATTTCAGATAAAGCGTACCCCATTTTATCACCTTCTCCTATTTTTGAATCTCGCTATTATCGCTTAATGTCAACATAGCAGCTCCCTCTCTCAACCTTATTTCAAACCCGATACTGTATTGTTATTTCTATAATATGAACACCAACCATCAGGAAACCCGCTTCCGTTATTATTTTTATTTCAATTTCTGCACTAACTCTATATTCGACATTTTATTATCCCAAAGATCAAGAATAACTTCTTTATTTCTTTTAACAAAACTGACAACTGTATCTATATCCTGTCTTTTAATTTTACCTGTTTCACCAATTATTGTATAATCACCACTATTTCTAGGAACTGTTATGCTAAATGATTCTGTTTGTTTAAAACTGGTCGAATAATCCTTTTGAACTTTAACTCTTGGTTCGTGTTGAAGTCCTTCACCTATACTTAATAAAATGTTCACAGGCAAACTATAATCTCCAACTCTAAAATTTGCCATATCTGAAAGATTCATTTCTCTTTCTATTAACTGATTTCGTTCTACATCATCATATAGATTTTCCTCTGTCATATTGATTCCTTCTCTCAAACCTTTTTCATATTCTAACACCTTCAATTTTTATGTAAAGTTCTTTCGGTACTTGCTTAAAATAATAGAAAAAAACTTTGCATAACCATCCGATATATTCTTGGTTATTATGTTCGAGGTTATAAGTCGCTCCGTATTCATCAGTATCAATCAGTTGCAGTTTAACTGCACCTTCGAATTTCTTTGAGTCATACTCAACTTTCACTCTATTACACCCGCTACTGAATAATTCAATTATTTCAGGAATGCCTGAAACAAGCTCATTCTCCGACTTTGAGAATCCGTTATCATCATCAACATACCATCTGCCATCAGGGTCTTTGTAAAATTCTACTTTCATAACATTTTCAGATTCATTATTTTTCACTTTATTTTCTCCTTGCTTCAATTCATTACTACGCTGGAACTCTTTTGCTATTTTTTCAAATTCTAATCCGATTCCTTCTAACAACTCTAATATTTCATCTATTTTTTCTTCTGAACTTTTTTTAGTCTCTTGCATTTCTCCCATTTTATTTTCTCCTTCTATCTCCAATTAGCCTTTTACTACAACCCCTCTATTTCAAAAGGGTTTTTTACGACAATAGAATTTCTCCATTCCTTTCTTTAAAGCACCCCTAATATCATCTATGTAAGTATGAACATTCGCCTGATCTTATGCAACTTCTTCATATCTCTTACCTCCAAATACACGAGATTTAATATTTATTTTTTGCAATTTTAACACATTCATTCTACTGATAATCCATTTATTCAAATTTCGGTTATCAACATCAACAAGATGGGTTGCCAGTAGATCCAAATATTCTTTTAATCCAACTTTTTCTGAAGTCTCTAAATCGTACCAACCAATGATATACTTCTATTTTTTTATTTGACGATGACATCCGCTAACTTTTTCCTCAAATAGATGAACCAACTTTCCTATTTCATTATACGACTCGATTAACCTTACAAAAACTTTTATATATGACTCTTGTAGTCTTGCATAACACTCCAACTCCATTTCTAATATGTCTTCACGAATGAGATTAACAGATTTCACAATTTTTAGTTGAATATATTCAAGTGCAAATTTAAAGTCCCGTAGTTTTATCCCTTTTAGCCCTCTGATAAGTTCAATACTTGACATTTTACTTATAATTATCCTCTGTTGTTTTATCTCGGTTTGTAATTGGTTAAATAGGGCTTCACTTCTATTATATGCTTCTTCAAATTCTTCTTCATACATTTCACTGTTTTTTTCAGCCTCATAAGGATTGCCCCAAAAGATAACATAGTAAAATTGGCTTCTTATCGAAGTTAATTGTTTATATAAACCTCCGATTTGTATAAGGTTTAAAGTTAACTCAACTATGTTTTCTGCGGATTCATTTAGACCTACATCTTCTTCCTTATTTTTACTATTTCGTAGTGTGCTCTCTGTCAAATACTATTATTGGCATATACACTCCTTTTTACTATCATATTGTAAATATATTATCACACTGATAGTGAAACTGAGCTTCACATTAAAATAATTATGATACTTTCCACTAATGTGTTATGTTTCAAGTCACTATTTCAAGTCACTGTTTCAAGTCACAACAGAAAACAGATTTCATAGAAAGGACTCCGGTTTTATTGTTTACAATCAATGCCCCCTTGCTTCTGCGAGGGGGCATTTTTTCATCAAATAAGCCCTGTTATCTCGTGATTCTTTATGAACACTTGCGGACGAGCCCTTGGGATATGCTTGGAGATGGTCTCACTTATGTTGCCGTTATTATCGAATGCTACCCTTTCCTCTTCCGGTTGATCGTAGTATTTCCAGTAAACAAATCCCAGTAGGTCGCCCCACATTAAAACCTTATTGTCAAATTGTAATCTGTATTGATACATAATTCGACGAAGCATTTTTAGTTCACTCTCGGGCGTCTCTGTTAAAATCGATCTTGGCAAGGTAATGTCTTTTATGCCACCGATGAGTCCGGCAAATGTAATGCTGGTTGGTCGGCTGAGTGATGAGACAACATATAACTGCGGTTTAAAATTTGTTCTTCTTGCATTGTCAATGTCAGCTTCTCTTTGTCTCTGAGACTCCTTAAATGTTTTTTTAATCTCATCATAGCTCGTTCCTAATGGATCGGCAAGCCCTTTGGCTAAAAAATCATTCCAAACAAGATCTTCGATAAATTTGTTAAAACTGTTCATTCCGCTTCCGATGTTCCGGTAACCCGCTTTCTGCATAAGTTGTCCGCGATTGAGATTGCACTCGTCCATTTTTTCCAGTAAGAGTTTTTTGATTGGATACATATTTGCCCCCTTGATTTAGGGCAGAATTGAAGGTGATCATTGACCGTTAATTTGTAATCATTGTGGTCAATGATTTACACGCTTTAGCCGTTATATAGCAGCGGCAAGTTGTGACTTAAATTCTGCTTACTCACATTATACGGCATGAGTTATGATTTGGCAAGGGGTTTTTTAGAGTAAATTTTTAGTGTGAAGCTCTATTTCACTATGCATGTGGTATGATTTGGATGAAAATGGAGGCAAGCTATGATAGACTATTTCAATAAATTTTTTTACAGACGAAAGATTACAGATGATACATTGAGTATTCTAAGTATTATTTTCAAGGAATTTACATCTTTATCTAGAACCAGGCTTAAAGGGTTTCTTAGATCAGATGTCGGCATTGAGTTTAATAGCATCGACATATTGCTGTATAGAGATTATATCGCAGGTTGCAATAATCCGGCTTTGATTGGGGTCATTGACATGAAACCTTTGAACTGGACTTCTCTAATCGTAATTGACAACAGTTTTTCATTTGCTGCAATTGATAGGTTGTTTGGTGGTAGCGGTGTTACAGAAAAACCGTTACGGGAGTTGACTGAGATAGAGCGATCGGTTATGGAGGGTTTTATAGTAAGATTTATCGGCAATTTAAGAGATGCTTGGGCAAATATTATTGACTTAAGACCGCGGTTGGGGAGAGTGGAGGTTAACCCGGAATACGCTATGATTTTACAACCTGGCTCAGAAGTTATAAAAGTAGAATATCTGATTTCATTTGCAGGAGAGAAGCATCAAGTGAGTTTTTGCATACCCATAGAAAGTATAGTGCCGGTATTACCGCAATTAAGTTCAGAATATTATTATTGCAGGTATTCTAAAGATAGAAAATTGCAAAGTAGAAAAGAACAAATCAAGATAAACTCTGACCTTATAGGTATGAAGAATAAAATCGAACTCTGTAGTATGAATATTGATAATCTGAAAAACAGTTTAGATCTAAAATTGAAAGATATAGAATGCAAGATGTCTGAGTTTACCGAAAAGCTGGAAACAATTAACAATAAGAGTGCTCATCAAATGCTCGAAACAAGCACAAGTGACCATACTGACGAATGCATTGACCCCATAGTATTGATTATAAGAGGTTGGATTGCAGACGGGAAGATAAATGAGGCGGCAGTTTTACTTATAACATATGGAGAAAAGAGGGCGGGAGAGATCGTCAGTCATTTGCGTGAAGATGAAACAGAGCTTGTTATGAAAATGATTTTTAGTATAGAGAGTGTCGGTGTTGTTGCAAAAGAGGCAGTTTGCAATGAGTTGGAATCTGCGAAAAGCAACGAACGATATAATAGATTAGGCGGACCTGATTATGCTGTGCAGATTCTAAAGAATGTATTTGGAAAGTCCCGTGCACAAGAGTTAATAACGCGTATAGTTGGGATGATGACAATTGAGCCGTTCGAGTTTATTAGGCGATGTGATTCTAAGTTCCTTAGTTATTTTATAACAAATGAGTTGCCTCAAGTTATAGCCGTAGTAGTGAGAATGATCGGCAATACTAAAGGGTTAGAGCTATTTAAATCTTTGCCGTCAGATATTCAATCAAGTGTCGCAAAAAGGCTTAATGTACCAATCAGTGTTCCTCCTGACATATTGAGAGAGCTGGAACGAGTTCTGGAGAAAGAGTTGTCAACACTCGCGACTGAAGATGTCGGCATACCTGTTTTGGTCTGAATTATTTACAAAACCATATTACCGTAGGGTTATGTTCTGCTCACGAACTCTTCCTATCCGTAAACAGTCAATCAATGCAAGAATCTCGTGAAGCATGGGGTCTTTTTCTACAACTTCTAATCTTAGCGGCTTCACATATCTCAGAGGCACTTATATTTAACATATCAGACAAACCGCCGTAAGTCCATTTCTGACCTTCAATGAGTAATAGTTTAATTAATAGAACTGATTGTCAATAGTTTTTTTTATTTGCATTTTCCCCCTTTTTCTGTTAAAATAGCTTGAACTTATGATAAGGACACAATAGGGACAACAACAAGGAAACAATAATGAAGGGACTTCCGATCGGTATAAATACACTGCGGACAATAATTGAAGCCGATATGGTTTATATAGATAAAACAGAGATCGCCTACAAAATGATAAAACAGCCGGCAAGGTTTTTTTTATCACGGCCGAGGCGATTCGGCAAGAGCCTATTCCTCGATACGCTGAAAGAGATCTACGAGGGGAGTAAAGACCTATTTAAAGGGCTATATATTTATGATAAATGGAACTGGAGAAAAAAGTTTCCTGTTATTAAGATAGATTTTGCGGGTGGGACGGTAAGAGATCGGGAAGAACTCGACGATAAACTATCAGCGGTCTTAAGAATCCACGAAAATAAATTTAATATTTCACTCACTGAAAAAGGAATTTCAAATAGGTTTAATGAAATAATTATTAAAATAATTGAAAAATACAGCTCCAAGGTTGTTATTCTTATCGATGAATACGACAAGCCCCTTCTTGACAATATAGAAAATGCTGAAAAAGTGATAGAAATCAGGGAGGGTTTAAAAAATCTCTACTCAGTTATGAAAGAACAGGATGCAAATATCGAGTTTGTTTTTTTAACCGGAGTGAGTAAGTTCTCAAAGGTAAATATTTTTTCAGGCATAAATA
>CAYYKD010000062.1:0-10437 GCA_964471825.1 uncultured Spirochaetales bacterium | reverse complement strand
CCTGTGATTCTTAAGAACCGAAGTTTTACTTTTTATAACTCGCTTTATTATAAACCTGCCAAAAATTAAATTCGCACCCGATCTATTCCAGAGACTCAAGATACTCCCATCTTTCAATTTTCAATGCTATCTGCTGTTCAAGGTTGGAGTGATTTGATTGCAGTGATGCTATTTTTTCTTTATCAAAATTTGGTGAGCTAAGATCGGCCTCGATCGAGGTTTTTTGAAGTTCGAGTTTCTCAATTTCATGAAGAATAGTTTCAAGCTCTTTTTTTTCGTTATAGGAGAGTTTTTTTTTCTTGATTTCTGCCGGTTTTGGTGTTTCGGTTTCTAACTTCATCGTTTCTGAGGATTTGTTTTTCTCATTGTTTATCTGATTACTATTTTGTTTGTTACTCTGTTTATTAGTCCCGCTTTGTTGTGTTGAACGGTCTTTTTCTATGTACTCAAGATAGCTACCCGGAAAAAGTTTGATCTCACCATCTTCAAAGACAAGTATCTGATTTGCAGTTCTATTCATAAAGTATCTGTCATGGGTAACAATGATTACACAGCCTGCGAAGGTTTCAAGAAAATCCTCAAGAATCGATAGGGTTGTTATATCAAGATCATTTGTCGGTTCATCGAGAATGAGGAAGTTTGGGTTAGTCATAAGGAGTTTAAGCAAGTAGAGTCGTCTTTTTTCTCCGCCTGAGAGCTTTGAGACGGGGCCATACTGCATCTCAGGTAAAAATAGAAACCTTTCGAGAAGTTTTGAGGCAGTGATAGTTGTCCCATCATCTGTTACTATATACTCTGCAGATTCCTTAATATAGTCGATAACCCGTTTGCTTCCATCAATTTCCTCGTTAGTTTGAGTAAAGTAACCAAAATGTGTGTTAAGTCCAATGTCAATGATTCCCGTATCAGGTTTGAGCCGTCCGGTAATAATATTGAGCAGTGTGCTTTTTCCTGCACCGTTAGGCCCAACCAGACCGATTTTTTCATACTGTTTAAATGTATATGAAAAATTCCTGATAATCGTTTTGTTATCATAGGACTTTGAGATGTCTGATAACTCGAGGATTTTTTTGCCGAGTCTCTTTGTGTTTACTGAGATTTCAACTTTGGTATTTTCTTTGTACTTAGGTCTGTCCATCATATTTTCAATGCTGTCCATTCTAGACTTAGACTTGGTGGTTCTTGCCTTTGGCTGTCTTTTATACCATTCAAGTTCTTTTCTGAGTGTGTTAGCTATCCTGTCGTCTTCTTTTAATAGTGAATTAATTATCTCAGACCGTTTTTCAAGATAGAATGTATAGTTTCCATCGTATCTGGTTATTGATTTCCTATCCAGTTCAATAATTGTTGAGCAGATCTCATCAAGGAAGTACCTGTCATGGGTAACAAGCAGAACGGCTGAAGTTGTGTTCTTTAGATACTCCTCGAGATAGACAATCGTCTTTACATCGAGATGGTTAGTCGGTTCATCAAGGATCAGTAGGTCCGGTTGGCTTACCATAAGAGCAGCAAGGGCAATCTTTTTTATCATTCCGCCTGATAGTTCCTTGATCTTTTTATTCAGATCATGAATTTCAAGTTTTGCAAGGATCTCTTTAAGTCTAGATTCGTACTCCCATGCGTTGTGTTTATCCATCTGGGTTGTAAGTCTATGGAGTTTTTCCTCAAGTTCCGGATTAAAGTCAGTTTCAAGTTCTTCGCATAGAGACTCATAGTCTCTGATAAGTACACTCAAAGGATCATTTCCTGAAAGTACCTGCTCAATAATTGTTAGTTTTGGGTTTACGGTAGGGATCTGATCAAGAAAGCCTATTCTGATCGATTTGTTTCTGGAAATAGTCCCTGTTTCGGGCTGGTTTATGCCTGCAATCATTTTAAGCATTGTCGATTTACCCGATCCGTTATTGCCGATTAGTGCTACTTTTTGCCCCTCGTTTATTCCAAACGATACCTTGTCAAAGAGAAGCCTGTCGCCGTGATTCATCGAGATATTGTCTATTGATATCAAATTCATCTATTTATTCCTATTTTGTTTCGATTATTACGACTAATTTTACTGATTTCACTTATTCTATCAGCGTTTTGAGTTTTGGAGTTATACTACAGATCTCATTAAACACAGAGGCCGATAGTTTAATCACTGTGCCGTCTGTGAGAGCCTTGTATTCTACCGGAGCCTTTGAAGGAGATGGTTTGTAACCTGTAGAATCTCCCGATCTTAGAAGAATCTGTTGTGCAGCAGAGCTGTGGTGGAGTTTAATAAACTCGCCCTCAATAATCAGATAAATGTATTGTTCATCATTTTCATTGGTGGAGATCACGGCAGTATTGTTAATGGTTAAAAGTTCGGCATTCTTTGCAATCTTATCGTTAACCGTATCAGTAAGCTGATTAAATGGGTAGTGTTTTTCAAGCTCTCTTCTAACAGACCACATTTTTTTCATATCCTCAATTCTGTTTTCGGCGTTTATAAATGAGTAAAAAAGTTGTTCATCTATGACTCCCAATGTAACCGGGGTCTTAGCGATAACACTTGCACTTCGGGTTGTCTGCTGCATAACAATTGACATTTCACCTATGAACTCACCTGACTCCTTGAGAGCGATCTCTTTAAGTTCATTACCATCATGATGTTTTATAGAACAGATTCCTGAGAGGATTACAAATATTACCCCCTTACTGGGATCATTTTGTTTAAGTATTATATCATCCGGATTAAAATTTTCGATTGTAAGGCTATTCATTATTGCTGATAACCATTCCTGAGAGATATTTGGAAAGTGTTCTTGAAAAATCTGAATGGTTTTTATGAGAAATGCATCCAAACTATGACCGATATTTTCTATAATATTGTATCTCTTTCCGGCCTTAGCAGTAGAGAATGTCGCATCAAATTCTTTCGGGAGATTTTCCAGGTGAAGAAATACGACTCTGTCAGATGTCGATTTAAGTGAATCTCTTGGATCACCGTGCAGTATTCCCATTCCGCCATCAGGCAGTATGAGGTCGTGATGTTCTGTGTAGAGTCTATGGAGATATTCAGCTTTTTTGCTGTTAACAACTCCTTTGGCTACTAATTTGTTGATATCAGATACAGCCTTATTATCACCGATAAACACAATCGATCGTTCATCGCACTGTTCCTTCATTCTAAAAGTGGCTCCGGTGGTTGGAATGGAGTGAACAGTATAGTGCGGTTGGATAGTCATCCCATAGAATTCGTTTTTTTCATATGGAATGAGCTCTACAAAGTCGAAATATGAGTAAAATGAGTCAATCGGATAGCCGGTTGCTAGGGATAGCTTTTTCATCGCCATCCAATATATCTCCTTTGTTGCAAGAAACTTTATTTTGTTGTTAAAGTGCAGTAGTGGGTATATGTTGCAGTGATCGTCATGAATATGTGATAGAAAGATTGATTTTATCTGCTGTCTTGAAACACCCCTGCAGGAAAGACTATATTCTAGATAGGGGACACAGTCAAGGAGCATGTAGTTGGAATAATAATTTAATAAGGCACCCGAAGTCGGAAGATGTGGAGTGAAACCTGAACCTCCTCCAAGTATGTCTATGCCGAACTTTCCAGGATATAGCGGTACATTATTTGAGTTTAGATCATAGGGAGGTACCTGTTTGCCCTCAAAATTTAGTTCGACAGGTTTTTTATTTAGTGTATATTTGTCCTTGCCTGTATGCTCAACGATAAAGCGGTCGGTCTCTGCTAAATAATTCTTGAATGGGATGAAGTTTATAAAGTCATCAATAGTACATTCATTTCCTGCCTTGTCTTTTATTGCCAGCTCTCTGGATTCTCTATAGAGTCCATCAAAATAGTCTGATTTGCCTATGGAGAGGTATTCTTCTTTAGTTGGTCCCAGAAGTGTTAGTCTTAAGATATCTCGATTTCTTTTTAATTCATCCTCATCAGCTATTATGGTAAGTTTTTTACCCTTGAAGTAGTTGCCAAGAACAAATAGAAAGTAATAGAGGGGGAACTCGGTTGAAGTCTGCAGATTTCCTTCATATGAAGTCGTGTCAGGAAGAACTATTGTGTCGGGAAAAGGGTGCCTGCTTTGAATTATGTATTTGATTATCTCAACAGGACAGCCAAACATTATAGAATCTTCACTATTAAAGCAGAGTTTTACTCCCGGCATTATCTCTTTTATTTCCATATACCTAATCCTTCTTGAATAATATTACGCCATCTCCAAATACCAACCTTGCCGGTGTCCTTGAGAGAGTGGCAGGTGTTATAAGTTTCGTAAAACCCAAAAATACGGGCTTTATGAAGTCACCATAATATAGTTTTTTTTAATATATCTGAACAGTTAATGACAGTATAGTATAAATATTAAAAGTTATCAATCAAATATAAGAGGCTCTTGCAAAAATAAATTTTGAATTTTTGCAAGAGTCTCATAAGAGTAACTCATAAGAGTAATAATTCTATTTTTATCAAATACTGCTTTTAAAATTCTTAAATTAAGTATATTATAACTATCAGATATTTATCGGATAAAATAAACAGAGTATGGAGTATATCTATGGGTAACATTTCTAAAGAAGACATTAACAGGATTGTTTATGCTTATCATTGGGATCCGTTTAGTATACTCGGATATCATAAAATTAAGATAAAAAATACAGAGTCATCTGTTGTTAGAGTATTTCATCCTGAGGCGAACAGAGCTCTTTTGATAAACGGTTCAAATGAGCTTGAGATGGAGAAAATTCATGAACTTGGTCTATTTCAGGTTGCTGTAGATCATGTATGTTTTGAAAATGGGATTGCTGATTATCAGGTGAAGTTTTTTAATTATAATAACGAGGGGTGGATTGTTGATGACACCTATAGATATCCGCCTGTGTTGACTGATTTTGATATGCATCTTTTTAAAGAAGGCAATCACTATAAGATATACGAGAAGCTTGGGGCACATATTATTACCCATTGCGGGAAAAAGGGAGTCTTGTTTGCTGTCTGGGCTCCAAATGCATCTAGAGTATCTGTGATTGGTGATTTTAATTCATGGGATGGCAGAAGAGCTCAGATGAGAGTCCGTGGTTCAAGCGGTATTTGGGAGATTTTTATTCCTGATCTAACAGAATACTCCTGTTATAAATATGAGATCAAATCAAAGGATGACAGACTTATTGTTAAGGCTGATCCATACGGGTTTTTGTCTGAACTTAGGCCAAAGACAGCAAGTGTAGTTTATGATATTGAAAAATACAGCTGGACAGATTCTCTATATATGAATAATAGGGATGCCGGTAAACACAGGTCTGAACCGGTAGCAGTATATGAGGTGCATCTTGCAAGCTGGCAACGAAAAAACGGTTGGGAGTATCTGACCTATAGGGAATTGGCTGTTGATTTGGTTAATTATGTATCTGAGATGGGTTACACACATTTAGAGCTACTTCCTATTGCAGAATACCCGTTTGATGGAAGTTGGGGCTATCAAGTAAGCGGTTACTATGCGATAACTTCAAGATATGGAACACCGGAGGATTTTGCTTACTTAGTAGATAAATGCCATGAAAAAAATATTGGTGTTATAGTTGACTGGGTTCCTGCACATTTTCCTAAGGATGATTTTGCACTTAGGGAGTTTGATGGTTCCGCCTTGTATGAACATTCAGATCCACGACTCGGTGAACATAAGGATTGGGGTACACTCATTTTTAACTATGGACGAAATGAAGTTAGAAATTTTTTAATTGCTAATGCATTATTTCTGTTTGAAAAATATCACATCGATGGCCTGAGAGTTGATGCTGTTGCCTCCATGCTCTACCTTGATTATTCTAGAAATGATGGAGAGTGGATACCTAACCAATATGGCGGCAATGAGAACCTTGATGCAATGTTTTTTATGAGACGGTTAAATGAAGAGGTCTATAAGAGTTTTCCCGGGGTTATGATGATTGCTGAGGAATCAACTGCCTTTGGCGGGGTCTCTCAACCAACCTACCTTGGCGGACTTGGTTTTGAGTATAAATGGAATATGGGGTGGATGAACGACTTCCTTAGATATGTAAGTAAGGAAAGCATTCATAAGAAATACCATCATAATGAACTTACATTTTCGATGATCTATGCATTTACAGAGAATTTTATTCTTGTGCTTTCACACGATGAGGTAGTTCATGGAAAGGGATCTCTAATAAATAAAATGCCCGGTGATGATTGGCAGAAGTTTGCAAATCTTCGTGCATCTATGGGATTTATGTATGGGCATCCCGGTAAAAAACTTCATTTTATGGGTATTGAGTTCGGGCAGTGGTCTGAGTGGAATTTTGAAAAAAGTCTTGATTGGCATCTTCTGGAATATGAACCGCATAAAAAATTGCAGTCATATTTTAAAGAGTTAAATCGAGTATATAGGGATAATCCGGCTCTTTATAGTAATGACTTTGATTCTAAGGGGTTTGAGTGGATTAATTGTAATGACTGGGAACAGTCTGTAGTAAGTTTTGTTAGAAAGAGTAAATCAGGTGATGATAAGGTTATTGTTGTTGTGAATTTTACTCCTGTTGTGAGACGAGACTATAGAGTAGGGGTGCCTGCACAGGGGTATTACAAAGAGATTCTCAACTCTGATTCTGAGTTCTTTGGAGGGGCTGGGGTAGGTAATTTTGGTGGAGTAAGCTCTGACCCTCATTGGTGCGATGGAAGACCTGATTCTATAAGCATTTCCTTACCTCCATTATCATGTTTAATGTTTAAACTTTGCTTAAAATAAATTGTTTTTTTAAATTGTTTTTAAAGACTATATTGCAAAATTTTTATTAATAATGTAGATTGCATCATTAATTTTTTAAAAAAGCGGGATGTTATGAAAAAACTATTGTTTGTTGTTCTAATTATTGTTGGGATGAGTTCATTTTTGTATTCAGATGATCTTATACAGAGTAAACCTATTACAGAAGAGGATTTGAAGCAGGTTAAAGGCGAGTTAGAGGCTATAAAGAACGATATTGATAAGATCAAGAAGAAAAGTGCGTTATTTGATTTTACATTTGAAGGGATATCCCGAGTTACATGGGGTGTAAATATATGGGCTAGGGGTGGTGATGAAACTACACTGCCGGCTATCAATCCAAATTCGCCGATATCACATGGTTTTGATTTCCTTAATACAATACTTTTTAAAATGGATCTTGGTAAGGACTACATTGCGGTTAGTAAGGGCGAGAAAAGTTATAACGGTACAGAGATTGAGGTAAAACTAAAGATTAAATCAATGGGTGCCACAGAGATGATGCCGCAGGGAAGCTGGTATATGGTGGACGCTACAGATGATCAGAATAATCCGGTTAAGATATATCTGCCAAAACATGAATCCGGTAAATCAAATGTATATTTTGGAAATTTTCAACTTATTCTTGACACTGCAAAAGTAACAAACATATTTGACATGGGGATTTTTGTTAACTACCAGGATGTTATGGAAGTTCACCAGTATTACGGTATAAGAAATATGTCTCAGGTTTTAAAACTTAATCATAAGTTTTTTAATCATGGATTTGCAAAGGGCGGCGTTATGTATTACTCATTTGATGATCGTTATTATGACCCGGCAAGTGAAGAGTCAGAAGCTGTAAAAATATGGTCAAAAGAGGTTTTATTTAACTATAATGATAGAATTCATCCCGTAAATGGTCTCTATACGCAAAGACCTCATGGAATATCTTTTGGGTATGACAGCTTAAATAAGATTAGTGATTATTTTAGATTTTATATTGAGGGCGGTGCAAGTTCAAAGGATGCATTTGATCCGAAATATTTTTCTGATAATTCAATCGACTATGGTTTTTTTATCAGGTCAACACTTTTAATTGATGATAAAAAAGTTTTTCAATTTTATCCTAAGGTTTCTTTGTCATTTGCTTTTCAGAGCGATAGTGTTAATGATGTAAGTGAGACGCAAGGTAAATGTTTTGCCGCTGCAATCTCACTTCCGATAAGCTATAAGTTTAACAAAACCGATAAAATCAGTGCAGAGTTCAATTGGAATCTAAATACTCACTTTGACAGGGGGGCCGTAACAACGATGATATCGTTATTTCCTGAGTTAGTATTGTTGAATAAGTCGCTTGTTATTGAGATCCCTCTATTATATTCCTATAGAAATGGAATTGATGGTATAGTAAGAGTGGGGCATGAGGATGTCAAGTGGATTGATCAGGCCTATGATGATCATATGTTCAATCTAGAGTTCGTTGCCGGTTTTGATTCTCAAAAAATATTTGGTGATTACTTTAGATATATAGTAAAAAACAGACTCTATTTTACTTATTTTAGGGCTGTAGACCCTGTCTACAACTCCGGTAGAAAAATCCAGGATGCAGAAGTATATTTCTATGAGATACTTGAAAATGAATTTGTTTTCTATGATCTGGGGGATTCTACATGGAGTATTAAAGAATTTAGTTTTTTTGTTAATTTTGGTCTTGGTTCTACCTATAATGCACGAATTTTTAGTGATTCATCAACTGTTGATACTTTTGAAAGATGGGGGCAACATACTGCTCTCTCTTTAGAAACAGGTTTTAAACTTGTATTGATGGATAAACTTGCATTTGGGTTTACTGCTGAGTCACCAAAGATATTAGTTACAGCTGCAAATCCTATACGGGATCAGCAATCATTCGGAGTTTTTAAACTGTGGAGTGAGGTTAAGTTTTAATTGTTTTTGTCAGTTTTTGAGACTATATAACAAAGGTGCAAAATAACTATGGAAAGTAATTATTTTTCTATTAAGTATTCTTTTAAGTTCAGTGATTCAAGGCATATTGAGTTTGAGGTTAATCTTGATAGGAAAACCTTAATCGCAGTGTCACCGCAAGAAAGTAAAGAGTGTTCCTGGACAAGACTTGATTTTAATAAATGTGAGCATTGCCCGTTAGATTCAAAGAAGCACAGAAACTGTCCGATCGCATATAATATATCAGGTCTAGCAAATTATTTTTCAGAGAAACTCTCAACAGAGGAGATCGATGTAACTGTCATAACTGAGGATAGAGAGTACTTTAAAAAAGATACTATTCAACATGGGTTGAGGTCTATTTTAGGAATCTACACGGCAACAAGCGGTTGTCCACATATGAATATTCTAAAGCCAATGGCGAGGTTTCATCTGCCATTTGCAACTGTTGAAGAGACGATGTACAGGTATGTAACAAGTTATCTTCTTGGCGAATATTTTCAATACCTAAAAGGTGCTGCTCCTGATTTTGAGCTTGATGGATTGATTAGAAAAAGCGAAAGTGTTGATATGGTTAGTTATGGTATATCGAAGAGGATCGAGGAGATTACTGTTGGGGATGCTAATAATAACGCAATAGTTATATTAAATGCAATAGGTTTGATGTTAAAAATTGAGATAGACAGTAAACTTGATTCTTTAAAATATCTTTTTAATGAAAAGTAGTTTTTTAATTCGGAGAAAGTGATGAATATTGATGTTTTAGTTGCAGAGATTGGTAGTACTACAACAGTTGTTAATGCATTTAACGGAATTGATACTGATAAACCGGTATTTTTAGGTCAGGGACAGGCTCCAACAACTGTTCTTAATGGCGATGTTACCGTCGGTCTATCAAATGCAGTTGAGAGTCTTAAATCAAATCTGAATGCAACAGTTATTGACTATAAAAAGATGCTCGGTGCTTCTAGTGCTGCCGGCGGTTTAAAGATGACCGTTCATGGTCTGGTATATGACATGACTGCAAAAGCAGCAAAAGAGGCCGCACTAGGTGCCGGTGCTATTGTTCACTTTGTGACAGCAGGGAAACTCAGACGGACAGATCTTTCACGAATAAAAGAGATAAAACCTAATATTATTTTGATAGCCGGCGGGCTTGATTATGGCGAAAGGGATACAGCATTGGATAATGCTGAAATGATTAGAGATCTTGATCTCGGAGTCCCGATTATATATGCCGGCAATTGTGAGAACAAGGAAGAGATCAAACTAATATTTGAGGGGTATAATAGCAAGTTGTATGTTGCTGATAATGTCTATCCAAAGATTGATGTTCTTAATGTTGAACCAACCAGAAAGATTATTCAGGATGTATTTGAGGAACATATTATACATGCTCCGGGTATGACAAAGGTAAAAGAGATGATAACCGGAACTATCATACCTGTTCCGGGAGCTGTTATGGAGGCTGCCAAGATTCTTAGAGAGGAGATTGGTGATCTGATTGTTCTTGATGTCGGTGGTGCTACTACTGATCTTCACTCTGTTTCAGAGGACTCAGATGAGATATCGCGGATATTGATTAACCCGGAACCTGTTGCAAAACGGACGGTTGAGGGGGATCTCGGTATGTTTATAAATATGCAGAATGTACTTGATAGGATTGGAAGGGAAAAAATAGAAAGTGAATTGGGCTTTAATCTTGATGAAATATTAACAT
>CAYYKD010000061.1:0-11960 GCA_964471825.1 uncultured Spirochaetales bacterium | reverse complement strand
ACATAATCTTATAATACTAGAATATTTTAAAAAGTCCAGACTTTTTTTTGTTTTCGCTTTGAATAAACACGTTAAAATAATCAAAAATTCCTTTATTCCATATCAGCAAATATTGAAAAGCTTCTGTTGCCTCCATTGTTTTCATCGTCATAATTTCTTCATTAATGATTCTATCATGGTCGCCAAATGCGTCCATAAAGTCATACAGATAATCAAGAACTTTTTGCTTGTCTTCAAAAACTGCTGAGTCAACCATGACTTCTGTAAACCAATTATGCTTATCAACTTTCTTTTTAGAGGACTTAAAAACGCTTGTAAAAACTATATATTGATTAGATTCTTTTAAATAAACCCCAAATATAATGTAAAATAAATTTTTTGTTTTACGTTTATTAAATTTTTTAGAGAGGTCTCCAACCAAACGTTTTGGAACAGCTCCGAACATTACATCAAGATGTAAACCTTCCAGTTCTTCTATGTTTACTAAATGTTCTAAATCCACAATATATAATATGTGATATTAATTTAATTTATAAAAAATAACTATTTGTAAAATAAAACATGTGTAAATATTTACGTGAGTGTATCCAAAAAATCTAATCCAAGTGATAATAATAATTGTACCCGAACTGTTTCTGGAACAATTTGTTCTTATGTATTTATTAGCAAATATGAAGAACCTTTCGGTGGTGAACGTGAACTAAAATTAGGCTCAGAGCCTAGCGAAATTATTGATCAACAATCTGAAAAACCTTTAGACTCAAATGCTCAAGAATCTTTAGAAGCTTCACTCTTAGAGGTTTCAAAAGAAAGTTTAACAAAACATATCGAAGAAAGAGAGGCAAATTTTTATTTCGAACGGGGGAATCGATTTAAAGTTTGTATCACTTTTACTGGAAAGATTACAACGGAAAATGGAAACTCAAGCCCTGAAATCGAAATTGGTAATATAGACGTTTCACCATTATAAAAATTTTAAAAAAAGGGGTATATCTATATTGTGTGTGTAATAAGGATTGTTCTTTAACATTTTACAAGTCCGTTATCGGGTGAATTCGGGGGAAACCTTTAGAGATAAAGACAATCCCGAGCCAAGCTATCTGGGAAAGATAGGATAGAAGGTGTAACGACTAGGCTGTTGAGTCCCAACAATAACACGGCCCATGAGCGCCCGAACTTATAGCAATATAAGAAGATATAGTCTGAACTTTATGGTGACATAAAGATGTATAGGGTAAACTCCTATACGATAACAAATTGATGAAAACAGAAACGCCTAAGCAGTTTCTATAATGACTTACCAGATTCGGACCCAACACTCAAAAGTTTACACGGTCGTTAACTTCGAATGGTTAGTAACTGACATCTGGATAGCGGATTAATCAATGAACAATTATGATAAAAGAAAATTAGGTATCCAACAAACTGATTTGGATCCAATTAATGCATTAGAAAATAAAATAGAGAGCCAATCTCCAGTTTTATTGCAACCCACTATACAGCAGAGTACCGATGTAGATAATAATAAATTTAAAATTATTAATATTGGTACTTTAAGAAAGCCTGTAAATATAAATGCATTATATTCTAAGGGTGAAAGTGTCTATATTGACACCGATATAGGAAGTCGTTTGACTTCCAAAGGCGAAGTAGGGCCTGTACAGAAATATTATTTTGCACAAGCAACTGAAATAAAGAATATGAATGGCGAGCTGATAAATTATCAGCCAGGATTAAAAAGTTTAGATCCCGACGATCCGTACGACCCCCTATTTGCGAGTTTCAATAGAATGACCTCGTTTAAACCGCAGCTTTTTATTAGTGGCAGCACAACGGGTATTCGACAAGGTGATCAAGAGGCTTTTTTTTCAATATTTAATTCAGGTTTTGCAAAAACAGATAATATCGTAGTAAGGGGTGCCGGTTCTGATGTTAATGGCACGTATGTTCAGATTGGACTAGATGGGTATGGTAGGCCTGTATATCGATTGCCTATTGCTCCAGGCAACATAGGTGGTCTTTTCGGTAATCAAGCGCTATATATAAGATATAAATTTTTCCCCACTCTATCCACGAGCTTTGCCTTCTGGCCGCTACTGGGGCCGCTGCCGCCGGGCTATGATCCCCAACAACCTAGTGGAGGTCAATGGATGATTGACAGTAATAACCCATTGACCTCACTTGCTAAACGGGGTTATTTGTACGCTTTAAATCCCACAGATGGACTTTACGATTTACCGACTGGTAGCTGGTTTTCAACTGGGATCAGACTAAGTCCGTCCAGCTCCCGCATCTTATCTGGTTCAAGTCCAGCACCTACTTCAAGCCTGCTAGAATTAGAGGGATTCTTTAAATTAGCCTCGACTAGAAAATCATACAATGTATTAAAAATATACGGAATCAATATAGGTAGTACTGGGGTTGTCACTGGCACCACAAGTGGGGTACTCCCCACAGGTATTCCAGGATACAGTGTTAAGCCTGGCTGGGTAACTTATCCCCATGCTTATCAAACAACTAGCTACCCAGCTTTCAATACTGACTTGATCGTAGTTCCCAAAGGAGATTCAAATTTCACAACTGGTATCAAAGATTTATTGATTATTAGTACGGGAATTTCTACAAAAAAAATTGTTTATGTAAGCCCTCATAAACCTTACAGTTTTATTGGTTTTTGGGCCGAACTTACTCCTTCAAGTAGGATTGCGATTACTGGTTCAGGAGGTGCTATTATAAATACAAGAGATGTATTTAAATTGGCTAGTGGTAACTTATTATCCATATCGAGTGAAGAAAATGCTGTCAGTGGTTTGCAAGGTTATCAAGGTTATGATATGTTTAGTGGGATTCCCACTTTAGATTCTTTATATAATGTTGATCAGGTAAAATTACAACAGTCTATACCTTTAAAAAACACACTTTTTTATAAGTTGTATGAACCAGTATATCTAAAAAATTCAATGAATACTGGTACATGGAATGGAGTTATCCCTAGTGGAACGCCATTCCAAATTGAAATTATAAGAACCAAAAATGACACACTTGGTATAGATAATAATTTTCAATTTAATCTTTATTCAAAAAATTATTTTACTTTATTTTCTGGATACACGATTACTGAAAGCGGTGTGAATGAAATCTCAAGCGGTGTTTTCGAAAGTGGTATTAATTATAATTACATAGTGAATGAGAATACAAATGAATACTTAAATGGACATTTTGAAGGCAAGGCTATATTGTATAGTCAAATTTCATCTAAAAATGCTGAATATTTAGCACGACAATCTGCCTATAAAAAAATGAGGTCTAAACTTTTAGGTGCGCTGTGGGATAAAGGATTTACAAAAACCAATAGTAAGGTTAAAAAAATGATAAAATTATTCAATTCCGGACAATATCCAAACAATTTGTACCGTTATGACATCATTACTGAAAGTGGAAATTATATCGAGGGTTCTGGTATATTAACAAGCGCTGGAATTCGTCAATCTGATGGATCGATTATTCGACCAGATTTCGCAGCAAAAATACAACCAACTTTAATAAGTTAAACATAATATGTCTACTCCGATTCCAATTATAACAACACAAACAGTAAATACCAAACAGGGAGTTCCATTTGCATATTCTCTTAGTGGCACGAATATTTCAAATACAACAAAGTTCAGCGTATCGCACACCACCCTTCCCATTACGCGCATTAAAGAAAAAATAACTGGTCCTAACCCTAGATTAACTTTTGCTCCGTTAGTTTATGGATCGGGCACAACGATTCCTGAAGACGGTCAATTCATTCCTTATCAAATATTCATTCGTGCATGGAATTCTACGGAAGTGGATAGATTTGGCAATCCACTCGATGTGGCTACAGGAACTATTTATGTAAATGCGTTACCCCAAAAACCGGTAATAACTCCTGGTCAACTAGTAACAGCTATAGATGAAAAAGACTTGCGGGGGTATCGTATACAAGGAAAAAACGTTTCTGAAGGATTTTACTTTCGGAGTGAAACGCCCCCTTCAGCAACCCAATGGACAGGAACAAAGTTGCCATCCGGATTATTTTTGATTCAAGGAGGAGTGATTTCTGGAACGCCGACTCAAATGGGAACTTTTACTCCTAAATTCACGGCCAGTAATCCATCGGGAACTAGCGCGCCAGTAGCAGTAAGTATCCGTGTATTGCCACAAGCGCCAAAGATTGAGTTAAATGGGTTTGCATTTTCCGATTCTCCGTTTTTTAGTCGCTATATACAAATATTCGCAACGCAAAATGAATCTACGTGGTCATGGGGCAGCAGCTTAGCACCGGGCGTTTCGGGGCCTGTATCATCTTTACAATTAAATTCTGTTTCCAAAGTTCCTGTTACTTGGACGGCGACTAACCTTCCTAAAGGTATGGTTTTAAGTAAAAGCGGTCTTTTGAGTGGTAGGCCAACAGTATACCCTAAGAATGGGCGTATAACATCTACCGTTACAGTAAAAAATTCAGGCGGTAGCCTTTCAATTGATATTTATTTTACAATCAAACCCGCGCCAGTTATCTTGAGCAACGATTTTACAATAACTGAAGAAACCGCTTTTAATTTTAAAATTGCGGCTACACAATCACCAACAAATTATGCTGCAACATTAATATTAAATGGTGTGGTGAATCCTTTACCCACGTGGGTAGTTCTTAATAAAAACACTGGTACATTTACTGGCACACCGCCATTTCGTTCTGCTGGGGTTTATATTTTTAGAATTACTGTTACGACTTCTCAAGGGACTAAGTCTTCTAAAGATATATCGGTTACAGTCAGGGGCGTTGAACTAAGCCTTGGAGCGGGTACTTTTACAGGAGCTATTAATGTAGCTGGGATAGTCCAAATTGTAGCTAATCTTTCTGCTATATCTGTGAAACTTGGTGACAATACTAATCGTACTGCAGCTTTTTCACCAAATCTATCAAACACTGGCTCAACTTTATTTACACTCGGACGGGGTTATTATATACAAGGGAATCCGGTTACAAAATGTCCACCAGGCCGTGATACGATTGTAAATCCTGGTAAAATGATATACCATGCATACAAGAATACTGGTTTTACATCATATAATCCAGGTGAACGTAAGGGAATATTAATAGTGCCTGGAAAAACTTATGGACAGCTTGGATTTTCTCAGGGACTTTACAACATTATTGCTAGTTGGATTCCAAATCGTTGCTCAAGAGACGTTGGTTGGAAGGTAACTTATAGCTATCCAGTAACTATGTGGGTTAATTAAATGTGTGTACGTTTTTCTAAATCAAATGTAATATAAGAATATGCCAAATTTACTGCCATTCAGAGACTATAGTGAACATGAAGTTTTAAACATCTTCGCATGTGACGTTATTGCAAATAAAGGGACTGTCGTTGCCCCAGTACGAAGCTGGAAAGATAATGGAAGCGGAACGGAAAATAGTAAAAATGGCCCTTTGCAATTAGATTCAACGGGTCCTGGGAAATTATATCTAAATAGTGTTTCTAATAATTTTGAATTAGTTGCAACCGTAACGACTCTTGTTAACGCAGATAGCCTTCCTACAGCAATTGGCATTTTATTGAAGGACATTCGTGAATTTGATGAAAACGGAAAAAAATTGATTTTTGATTCACGAAAAGCTGCCGAAATGGATGTTATTATCAAAGACGTTCAAGCGGTACCAATTCTAACAAGAGGTCTCGTACTCATTAATGATATTGACGATAGTTTTGGATCTGTTGATGTTGGAGATGCTGCTTATCTCGGCTCCAACGGACGTTTAGCTACAGGATATGTAACTGCAGTTCCTGTTGTAGGAAGATTTCTATCTAAAACAGATGAAAATGGTTACGCTCTTGTTAAAGTTAATTTTGCTTAATAACCAAAAGCTTTTAAAGTATATTTAAAAGGTCTACCTTCTATAGATTTTACAATAAAAGCCATTTGCCTAGCAAGATCCCTGACTTCTTTTTGTGCGTGTTCGCTGTCACGAAGTTTTAAAAAATTTGCGAAACTTCTCATGTTTAACATTACATCCGCTTCAATTTGGGTGTTGTAACCCCTAAAAAATCTTGCAGTTTCTTTGGCACGTTTTCTGTCTATACCATAATTTTTAGTTAAGCTTTCTATACATTCATGGTATAATTTCAGCCCTTCATTTGTATAATTTTGTAATTTGTCATTCCATTGAATTGGCCAATCAAAAGGCAAATAGTATTTGTCTTCTTTTAATTCTTTATATCGCGCCGACTCAGCGTTGATACTGGCAATACGATGTTTGACAAGATGAATATGGGTGGCGATATCTGTATTAACTAGAAAATGTACAATACCTTTTTCGAATGGTGTTTCATGACCATTCGTCCAAAGCGTATTAATAAGACCTTCGATACGATCTCTTTTTTCTTCGGTTAAATCTCGTGAAGTTGATGTCCAAGCAGAACATGCAATAATTTCATCAGACCCATAATAACCAATTAATTCAACCGTATTATTCATTTAAATCAAATTTTTCAAGAAAACTTTCTTCGGTAGAAGAATCCAAACAATTTTGTTTTTGTCTTTTTTCAAAGTTCTCTAAAAACGATACATTATAATTAAAATCTTTATATGGTTTATCATAATCTATTTCCGTTTCTGAAAACTTTTCCATTATACTATACATAAAAGGCGCTTTAAAACCCCAAACATGATAAATACCATCAATAATAGATTGTGATGAAAATGTTGTAGTTGTATCGTAATAAGGTTTTATTACGATATCTTTTCTATGGAGTTTAAATAAATCAAACATCCATATCTGCTCAATTAAAAGTGTGGGCACATATAGAGCGTTTTCGTCTTCCTTCTCTGGATCCCAGTTTATAGTATATTTTTTTTGAAAAGCCTCTTTATATTCTGGTGATGTTATTAATGCCCATTCGTCTTTATTTTGAATTACTAATTCAATAATTTCTTTAGAAACGTTTGCGATTGTTTTAAAATCATTACCACCAATTATACCACAATTTTTTGAAATATCAGATTTCAAATGACGAACTTTATCAAATACTAAATGTTCACAATATTCTAAATTAGATTTTGTAAAATATTGGCTATAATTTTCATCATGTAAAAAAACGATATCATTATTTAATTTTTCTTCATCCAGACACTTAAATAAAAATACATCTAGATCTATTACAAGAGAGGGCTCTTTTATCTCTGAAAGAGTTACTATTTTAGATAAACTCCACAGCCCTCTGGGAATTTCATTCATTATTTTCTGTGGTAAAAGTTTAATTTCATTATACGGTATAGTTTTAAGTATATTCGAACTCTTTTCGTCACAGTACAAAGTTGTTTTATATCCATTTTTCTGTGCTAAGAAATTTGATATATTTGACATATGATATGTAGAATAATTTGATATATCGTAAGAACAGAAGATAATATTCATATGGATAATTATATGTCTACCAAAACAGTTTTTATAAATAAACTTTACGAAAAATTTCATAAAAAAAATATTGAAAATAAACTTTTATCTTTTAATAAAAAAAGACACAAAGAATTTTTTACTATATATGGTCATTATATTGTTTTTAAATATAAGTATTATATTTTTGAAGCTCCAAGAGATATTGCAGAAGAAATTTTTTGGAGATTTTTCAAAAATAGACCAATATTCAAAGAACAATTTTTAAAGAATTTTGAAATAGAGTCTTATGAAAACGAAGAATGTCTAGAAAAAAAACAAAATACAAAAGATACTATTTATATAAATAAATATCAAGCATTATTTTATTATTTTTGGACGCGCTCTCTTTTTATTTTTAAAAAAATAGAGGACGAACACGAGAAATCCATTGATAAAATTTTGGAAGATATATTAAAATAAGGTGGAGCTGTTTAAAAACTTGTGTAATGAATATTGTTCTTTAAAATTTAAATAAGCCTTTTCGGGGTGAATTCGGTGGAACCCTTTAGAAATAAAGACAATACCGAGCCAAGTTTCAGCAGGAATGCTGTTAAAGGTGTAACGACTAGGAAGCGAGTCCAGAACGGACGGTAATCTTCCCACGAGCGCCCTGATTTATGCGAAAGCATAAACAAGATATAGTCTGAACTTTACGGTAACGTAGAGATGTATAAGGTAAACTCTTATACGGTAACAAAATTGTTATATATGCCAGTCAGTATAAAGGCGAGGTACGGTAGGAAGTTCCTCGCCAAGGATGTGCAGGCAAGTACAGGGTAAACATGAGATTAATACCAAATTATAATAACTTATTTCGAAAAATAGGTCTTGGCGGCGCTTACGAAACAAGCGTTGTAAACAGCCCCGTAGTACGAACTAAAGATCGTTCAGCTCTTTTAGCTGATTCATCTTTAGATGTTGAAAATATCGGGTCTTTAAAATACATTGATCCACGTTTGGTCATAAGAATTCCAAATGACAAAGTGTATATTAGTAGCAGCGCACAGTATGAAACTTATAGAACGTGGAAAATTCCGATTCAAGAAGATGAATATACTTATGCTAGTTATAAATTAGAATTTCCTTTCAAATCTAACGCTCTTAGTTTTATACATTTCGGAAATAGATTTCACGATGTTCAATCAAACAATTTTTTTAAAAAAAGCCTAGATCTCCTAAAAAAATTCTATAAAAACAATTCCGATTTTTGGAGAAAACGTTTTTATGATGGATCTTTAACAGATGGAAGAATGGTTTATGGAAATATTCCCCCAACAGTAAAATTTGGTGCTGAAAACAGCTCAATACAAAGTTTTGATATCTCAGGCTTATATAAACCATCTGCATATGGATATAATGATTTACCATTCGCTAGAATTCACTTTCCATCTGGAAACACTAATGTATTTTATGCTCAACAAATAGAACAGAATGATACTTTGAATCGTGTAAATTTAACACCATATTCAGAACGTCAAAGTATTGGTTACACTTCATTTGTTTTTGAACCAACAGCCTTAAAAGGTTTTACTGGTACCTACTTTAAAACAGGAAGTGGAGCAAATCTTACGGCTATAAATAGTAAATTTACTAAAAGTGTGAAACCAAGTAAATATTTTATTGCATCTGGAAGTTTTATAAATAATTTGGGCACTGGATTTTTAAATGTAACTGGTATTGAAAGTAATAAACAATATTATGTACCTTATCCAAATACCTTAGAAAAATCACAAATGCATCCATTTAAATGTGCAACAAAATTAGCTTTTATCGGTAATGATGATAATACACTGAAAATTAATGGTTTAGTAGTCGTATCCACGGGTAATAGTGTCATTAGCAAAATTTGTTATGTAAGTCCACATAAAATTCAACCATTAACAGTTAATACTGTAGATGATTTTTATACTAGCGGGGTGAATTCGATACATTCTAGCGGTGTTCTCAAAAAAGTGACTGGTTATAATCAAGATAGCGATGTTTTTCAAGTTAATATTTTAGATTTAAATTCTAATTATTATAATTATTTCCAGTTACCAGAAAACGATGGAAATTGGAATATTTCTAACTTGGATTATAGCAACTATCTATCTGTAGGTATGGATGGGCTTACCGTCAATCTTGACAATAGATATAATTATATTGATAAAGATTTAAATGAATTCATGTCAGAAAATAAATTTTTAACCAATACTTTTGATACTTCTCATTTACAACAGGTAACGCCATTAAAAGATACGCCATTTTATAAATTTTATAAAGATTTATACACAGGTTATAAAACAATTGCTACTGGCACATGGAATGGAATTATTCCTTCAGGTGTACGTGTAACAGTAGAATTAATTTCAACTACATTAAACTCTAATTGTGGTACAAATCTAGATGTTGCATTGATATATTCTGGCCACGGATCAGCAGATCCAACAGATTTAGAAATTAATTATGCTTATAATCCCAATCACTATACAAAAGTTTTAGGTAGAACAAATATAGATAGCACGTACGAAACGATGTCTTATATAGGATATAGTACAGCTAATGATCCTGGTGAGGCAGTAAATCATGCAAAAAATAATACCACATCAAAAATTAATAATAATATTTTCAAGATATTAAAAACTTATGTACCAGATATTCTGGTTTTCAATAGAAAATATAAACGTTTAAAGAAATTCCAAAATTTATTGCACAAATATCAAATGCAATCTGGAGTTATTGATTATATTCCATCCGAATATAAATTAGGAAATTCAACACTTTACTAAAATAAAATTATGTCACTTATCTGTACACAACACCCCAAAGAACCTTGGAAATGTAATAGAGAAGGTTCTGTATCTCAAACTGTAAACTTTTTTATTAAATTTAACGTGAGCGTTCATCCAAAACTTAAAATTGGAATTAAATGGAAAAAAGAGAATTTAACTTGTGATGTCCCTACTGGTAACATGGGTCTGAGACGTTCAAAGTCTAATTGTACTGTTGAATGGTCAGAAGAAGGGGTAACAAACGCTTGGAAATATACTCCAATTCCTGAATCTGTAGCCGCTGCACGGAAATTGATCAGTGATGCTATTACGAGAGTAAGAGATAAAATAAACGAACAAAACAAGGGCAGAACAGAAATAAGTCTAAGCAATTATTCTTCATGGATCACGACTCGTTGTTCAGGCAGTTGTTCAGGTGGAAGTTGCGGTAGCGGCGGTACTACTGGTAATAATTGTAGGCGGTTAGAGAGAGGATCGATTAGTTTTAATTGTAAAACAGCTGATTATTTTCGAGTAACTGCTGTACTTAATCCAAGAATTGTGCCAGAAAATGCTGTAAACGATGTTCTAAAGGGGATTGCTGACCTTTCTACTGATATGGATGGTACGCGTGCAGATTTACACTATGATCCCATAAAACCAGGTGATAAAACGCATTTACCAATAAAATTTAAGGGCCAAAGCCCTTGCGGAGATGATTGCGCACGAAAATGGGCAGGTACTGGAGGTACTTCAGATCAAGGGGTAAGACTTTTGGAAACGCCAAATCCAAGACCAAACGGCAAAACGATAACCAGAAATGGTAGTGTAAAGATCACAATGCATTATTTTTATTGCCAATAATTATATTATATCTTTATTAGGCTCAAATTGATAAAAATATAGTTCTTCTTCACCCGCAAACCAGCGGCTACCGGTTTGTTCACACGAAAATTCTTGGCTAAACACTCTCCATTTTTCGTGACCTTTCAATTCTTTACCAATAAAAGCTCCACCATCACGCCAAACAATACGATTCCCAGGCTGAAAAAAATATTGGCCACCTTTGCCAATTAAAAGATGCCCCTGCTTATGACCTCCTGGATTTTCACTTTGACCTGTTTGATGTTCTGGCCCATAAGCCCAATCAAACGTCATTAAATAAGTAGCATCGTGCCATTCTTTATTTTTTAATAAAATTTTACATGCGCTATTTTTAAGATATTCATATCTATTAACTGTAACGTATGGGGAATAGCAGTCCCATAATTCTAGCCAATCAAGGGGGTAATTAGTAAGCCCTTCTTCTGGAAGCTTGTCCGTTAAATAATGTATTGGTACACGGGCATGAACACTACCCATGTCGGTCATTACAGAGAAGAGCGCGCAACGACGATTTAGAGAAGTCAGCCCAAAAACCTCTACAACTATAAATTCATTTGTACTTCTGGGGGCCTTGTCATGAAGAAAACTTGTGTCTAAATATGCCGAAAAAATTGGGATATCTGTGTTAATATATGCCATTTTTAATTAATTTAATGTAATATATAATATAGTACCCATATGCTTACTTCTAATAAAAATAAGAAAAAAATTATTGCACATAATAATCCTAAGCCCGTACAATTATCAGACTTTTTATCTTTCGATAACGTTTGGAAGTTAGCGATTTTAGCTTTTATGGTGGCAAGTCTCTACCTTCAAAACAATTTTATAACTAAATCTGAATACCAAAAAAC
>CAYYKD010000060.1:2109-12389 GCA_964471825.1 uncultured Spirochaetales bacterium | reverse complement strand
AGTAGGGGCTTGAATACTGCGGCATACCGAGAAGTAAAAGGTTAATACCAGAATACGGCTTTTCGGTGATGTAATTAGAAGGAAGCCCTGAGACCCAGGGTTTCCGCCAGGGGATAACTCCCCCCTCTAGAGAAGCGATAATCTTCTCTGTAATAATTGAATAAATGTCCATTTTAGTTTAAATTCCTCCTGTTTAGTCTAAATTTTAAGCGTTATCACATTATATCATAAAATATCTAATAATCAAGAAATAATTTGATAAATATTGTAAATATTTGATAACTAAAGATAGCTGGAGATATGATATAAAAATCAGGTTGGAATGACCCAAAACAGGGTAAAATGAAAGAAAAAGCCTCCCCAAAGCAACACTTCAGGAAGGCACGCTTAAAAATAGACTAACAAGGATGGACATCCTCATTATCTAAAAAAGAGTATATATTCAAAACCCGAATCCGTCAACCGTCTTTTAAGATTAAATATTAGTCAAGGGCGATAAGTCCCGGAAGGGATTGGAGCGAAAGCGGAAACCCTTGACGAATATTTAATCTTAGGAAACAATAGGGTATGGGTTACTGAAGCCGAAAGAGTAACCCGCCATGACCGGCGAAGCCGGAACCCAGCGACTCTGATACACCAAAAAACTTATATACAAAGGCAAGGACAAAAACGGCTACAGAACCCATAAACAGCCCTCTTCTTTAAACGATGGGGTAGGGGTAGAAACGATAGTATTGTAAGTAGTCAAATGTAACGACAATGTAAAAATTGATAAAAATAACTTATGTTGGTAACAAAATTGGTTGAAAATTCGGTATAGTAAGTAGAGTAATAATAAAAATTCATAATTAGAAATTGAATAGATAATTATTTAAAAATGGATATTTAAAGGATACATTGGTTAAAATTAAATAAAGCCGTCTGAGTTTTCAGGCGGTTTTTTTATATCCAAATAGCAATTCAAAGGGGGTAGGTATGAATTTTTCAGATTTTATGGAGGCGTTGGATGAAGAGACAAAAGTTTTAAAAGGTGGATTTGATGAGTCTGAAGAGGACGGGGCATATCCGGTACTCGGAAATGTGTGCAGTTGTTCATCTTGTTCGTGGTATGGATTTAATGACCTGTTATCTTATAGCTGTCCTGTTTGCGGTATGCCGGTAGCTGTTGTAGAGAAGAATCAATTTCATCCGAAATATGCCGTCGGATTACCGCTATCGATTGAGTTTTCGGTTAGCAATTACAAAAATATGAAAAGGAATGAGATAAAATTTCCGGTATTTGCGGAGGAACAAAGGAGGTATCTTGATCTATGGCGGATAAGATTGAATGGCATATTTGAATCACTGACATTTATAAATAAAAGTGAGAGTTTTAGTCTGATATTTTATACGGAGGAGGATCAAAGTACAATTGATGTGGTTTACAAAATTGCAAGAATAAAGTTGTTTAAGTCTATTGTTATGCCTTCGGATATGTTAGGACAAATGGCTGATGATGCAATATATAGTTTAATCGTCCAGTCGGAACGAAAGGAGGCAGATAATGTTAAAAATAATAAAAAAGGCAAAAAATAGTTGTATATAGGTCAAAATACCTAGTCAGATAGGTCGAAAAGCCTATTGAAAATTTAAAAGATAAAGTGTAGAATCGGGAGTTTTTATAGGGGGAAGTATGGCGGTACTTAAAAAAAGAGTTAAAGATGGAGGGTGGTATATAAAACAACCCGCTTTTGATTTAGGATTTATAACATATCAACTTAACTACTATGGAGAAAAAGAATTAACCCAAAGAGGTCTTTTATATGAAGACGCTCATTTGGATAATACATTGATATCATTTTTAAGAGAAAGAGGATATATTTATACTCATGGTGAGGGAATTGGAGAAATTATTATTGAAAGTCCGGAAGAATATGAGAGATATAAGAAAAGATTTAATCCATATTACAGTCTAAAAATCTCTAATGATGAAAAAATATTAAGTTTAAATATCGGTGTAACTAAACAGGGAATTTTATTAGATAATAGCAACTTTACAACAAGTTTTTATTTTAATAAAACTTTAGATGGTGATCAAAATTTGTTCACGAAAGAAGGTCTATTTTCAATAAATAGTTTTAAAGCACAAATTAAAAATGATGAAGGTCTGGATTATATATCAGTTATGGATAATTACGAATTTCAACTTAATCAACTGGATGAAGCACTCATATCTCTACCATGGTACATAAACAAGACTGGGTCACCTCTTGAAGTATTTAGAATTGAAAGAAGAAGAGAATATTTAATATTTGATCATAACGGGAAAGAGAAAAGCTCTGATTATTTAAATTTTGAATATAACAAGGAGGTATATATTGTTCCACTGTCAGAAAACATGTGGAATAAAGTAAACTCGAGATTTAAACATAAGAATGTAAATAAAAACAATAATATTCCAATTTATTTGTTGAATCAAGAAGACATTACTCAAATATATGACTTAAGCAAAGAAATATACTTTGAAAAATACCCAGTTGAGATAAACTTTATAACATTAAAAAATGAATATGAAAAGAGATTCAGTGGTTATGTTTTTTCCCGGAAACGAGAAAAAATTGTGATTGAAATAAAGTATGAAGAAAGTAGAAGACCGGAAGTTGTTTTACTTAAGGATTTTAAAGAAAAAAAACTAGAGTTGGTAAATAAGAATTTAGTATTTGTAGATTTGGATAGTAATGGAAGATATCAAATAAAAGCAGGACGGTATCATAGAGAGTTTGCAGTTGTCCCTGAGCTTGAGATAACTGATAGTGAGTTTGAAATACGAATTAAGAACAAATCGGATTATTATTTGGATTTAATATTTGAAGATAAAGAGATTGACTTTATAACAATTACTAAAAATATTTATGAGTATAAACCAAAAATAACAAAAGAAATAAGTGCAACCATTAGATTTGGCAATATAAATTCTTCGTTTATAGAACAATTTAAAAGAAAAATTGTATTCAATTGTCAATCAAAGGTTGTTGGATATAAGAATAACATGAAGGAGTTAATAAATAATAATGAAACGATAGAAGCCGATTTTCTAAAAAGCGGATTTATAGATTTTAAAGACTATGAGCATAACGAATATAAAATTATAATGTCAGCTTATCCAAATAGATTCAAATACCCTCTGCATGTTTCTATACCTATAAACCAAAAAAGATTTTATTTAAGTTGTTTATCAAATGAACTTATTGAATCATATGATAATATTTTTATTACAGTAAAAGATAATGAGAATGAATATCTTAAATTTAATATTAAAAATGAAAAGAATAAACTAAGAATAACAGATAAAACTCTAGGATTTGAGATGAAAGAAGAGTTATTTAATGAAAATATTGAATATGGGTTTAAAATATTTGACATTCTACATCAGGATATCAAGCCTAAGATTATAGAGAAAGAAGAACTTATAATATCTGAGGATTTATTAAAAGGTATCTGGATGATATATGGTGTTAGTAGAGTTAAAGAAAATGACAACCCTTTTCAGAAAAGTAAATGGAGATTAATGTCTAGAGGAGAAAAAGTAGAAGTAATAGATGGACTTGATATAGATGTGCTTACAAACCTCGAAAAATGTTTTTTAGAACTTGATCCAAAGAGTGAAGACTCATTTCACAGGTTAAATTTAGAATTATGGAGTTATTACTTTAATGAAAATAAAGCAGGACACTTAATAAATATTATTGAAAACATATACCGAGAAGCCGTAATAGAAGATTTCTTAATTACATCAATTTTCCCAGAAATACATCCATTTTTATGCTCGTGGTGGTTACTAGCTAAAATAAAAATTAATGGATCTTATATAAGTTTTGGCAGAGAAATTAGCCATATTGAATATCATAACAATAAAAATATCTTTCTTAATCACTTCAGATTTTCTGTAGAGCTTATTACTTTAGAAGATATTCAAATGTTATATAAAAATGGATTAATAGGAGAAAAAACTTATGATATATTCTATTTTGGAGATAATCAAGAATACTATTATTCAGACTGTGGTAATCTTTTTTGGCTTTTGTATTCATGGGCAAGAATACAAGGGCTTAATTATGAGAATATTGAAATTACAAACTATTATCAAGAAAGGGTTAATAAAATTAAGGATCAAGTTGATTATAAAATAAATGATAATTATATAGTAGAACTAAAAAAAGAAATAGAGCAGATATCAGCAAAAGAATGGGGTTGGATTGATGACATAAAAAAAGATTATGAAAGTCTATTGTTAGGTATCATAGATGAGTATTATGAAATTGATAAATCTGAGGTAATAATTTCAAATGAAATTACAATAATTTGTAATGTGTTATGTTTTGAAGTTATATGTCATCAATTATTGATACCGTTCAATGAACAATTTAATTCATCATTAAGGGCTTATCTTATAAAGTTCTTTAAACAAAGATCACAAGATGCCTTTGACTTTTGGTATTTTTTTTGGCTAAAAAAAGTACTTGATGTAAAAGAAAAATCAATAAAAAAAAAGATAGAAAATGCATATTTGGAAGAAAGCATAAAGAAGATCGAAGAGATAAAAAATATACCTGAATACTATAAAAATATTGAATTGATGCTAAGACTAGTAGAATTATACACTGAAGCAGGAAAAAATAATTCAGCGAAGAATATTATTCAATCGCTTGAGAAGAAGAACAGAAGTGAAATAAGCAATAACTTACAATATAAAAACTTATGTAAGAGACTTCAGATAGGAAATTATGCAAAGAAAACAGAGTATATTAATTTAGAACAATTAAAAAAACAATACTATGGAGTCTCGGGAGACATAAATATTTATGAAGTTAATTATAAAAATAAAATATATAATTTGAAATATGGAGAAAAAGATATTTTAGAACAAATAGCCAGTGAACTAACAATTGGGGGATTAAAAAGTTTAACTATATTATTAACGAGAGCAAAGAACTGGGATTTATCATTTCATTATATTAAAAGGATCGAAGAAAGAGTTGATAATCTAAATAGTATTGTAGAATATTTCGATTTTCTGAAAATTTTAATAAGCGAGTATGAATATATTGGAAGAATTTGTAATAGTGTTCTACAAATAATGGAATATTGTATAGAAAAAAAAGAATCTGATTTAACTGAGATACATAGTGAAATATTTAAAAGCATGAGAAAAAATATTAATTTAAAGAATAAGTAATAAGGAGGCTACTTTGAATAAAGAGTTTAATGCCTATACTGTAAGTGAGCACATAAGAAATAATTATGCAAAATTTTTATTAGATTGGAGATGGACTAATAATAATGAGCTAAGAGACGAATTATTTAAGATATGGAGTTGTGAGGAGCCTGAACAGGGGGGTATGATATCAAAACCTTTAATAGAAAGTAGCTTTGCATATAAATCATCAAACAAAAAAATTATTGATAAATCAATCTTAGAAATACCAAATGCAAACAGGTTTATAGAACACTTAAAATATCTTGAGAAGATACAATCAGTTGATCATATAATTGGATTTAATGATATTAATTATTTAAAGGAATTATTTTACAAGAATTTTAACGCAAACAGATTTCCGATTGATAGAATACTTTATGAACATCAATATTTATCCTTGATAAAAAGTTTAATTGATAAAAAAGATTTAATAATAAGTGCCGGAACAGGCTCCGGGAAATCGGAATGTTTTATTATTCCTGCATTGATTAAGTTATTTGGTGAAACAGATGAACAATTAAAAACCCCAGGTGTTCGAATATTAATTATATATCCAATGAACGCTCTAATAAATAGCCAGATGAAAAGGCTTCAGTCAATCTTAGGTAATCAAGATAAATCAAGGCCACAGATAAGATTTGGATTTTATACAAGTAAGCTACAGACTGACAGAAATAGAAATAAGGATTATACAAACAAATCGGCTCCATATTGCTATTGGCCGGAAAATCAAATTAATTGTAGAAAAGAGATGTGGGAAAATCCGCCACATATTTTAATCACAAATTATAGTATGTTAGAGTACGCTTTAGTAAGACAAAAGGATATTCCAATTTTCAACTATTCAAAAAACAAGCTACACACTATTATTCTTGACGAGGCTCATACTTATGATGGTGCATTAGCTGCTGAAATATCAATGTTATTAAGAAGAATATTGCTCAAGATGGATATAAATAATAATGAGAAAATACAATATTTTGCAACATCTGCAACAATTGGTGACATAAAGACCGAAAAGGGGCAGATGGAATTAAGAAGATATGCAGCTGATATATTTTCAAAAAATATTGCAAACATTGATCTTATTGTTGGTGAAAGAGAAATTACTGATAAAAATGATAATCCTGCAATATCTCTGAAAAGTCTGTCAAAGGAAGACTATGATGAGATGCAAAATTTTTTAGTGAAACTCAAAAATACAGAGGAGAATTATAAGGATGTACAATTAAGCGAACAAATTAGAAAATCTTTTGGGAACTCAACTAATAATGACTATACAAAATCTGACTCTCCTTTTGAAGTATTATATGGTTACTTATCAGAAATATTAGAAATTCATATTCTCAGAGAGGAACTATTAAAAAGTCCTATGCTACTTGAAGAGATTTGTTTAAGTCTTTATGATGAAAAAAATCCTGAGTTTTTTAAAAGAACAGGGATAATTATGTTAGCTTGTTCTTTTGCAAGAAAAAAATCATATAGTTTACCTCTGATCCCCATTAAGTTACACATTATTTCAAACTCTCCAAATGGAGTTTTTGTTTGTTTAAAGGAGTCTTGTGAAGATAAGAATCATAAAATGAAATTCGGTAAAATACACCATGAGTCAAAAAAAGAGTGTTGTTCTTCTTATGGTATTGGAGAGCTTATTTTTTGTAAAGAATGTGGTGAGACATATATCGCATATATTGAAAAGAATAATATTAGAAAAGCTCCAAACTGGAAAGAAATAATTAGAAATACGTATTCAAACTTAATTCTTGAAACTTTATCAAGAGAAAAAGTGTTGAATAATAAGTGTTGTTTAAAATGCAATAGTACCACATCTGAAGAAATTGGAAATGACTTAGGATTAAAAGCTGATCAAACTTATAATATTTATGAGAAAACATTTTTTATGCCGTTTACAGTTAGCCAACATTTAACTCAAACAGCACTTATAGATTATTTATTTGAAAGTTTAACTCCTTTAGATGATAAATTACCGGGCCACGGCAGAAGATTATTGTTGTTTACTGATAATAGACAAAAAGCAGCTGGATTAGCATCTCGATTAGAGTGGACTCATGAAACTATATTAGCGAAGAAAATTATTTATTACGGAATGAAAAGGGCAGAAGAGCAACAATCAAGCGACAGCACAATTTCTGATGATAATAAATATAAAGAAGTATTTTTGCTCTTACAAAATTTACATTTATATAATCCTAATTTACCGATTGATCAGATACTGATAGACTATAAAGAAATGATTAAGAGACTGCTAAACCAACCTGAATCAGACATGAGAAACTTGGTAGTAGAAACATCCTTTTCAAAACTTCCTAATATAGATAGGTGGATAGAAAAAATTCAAGAAGTTTGTGCTTCTATATACGGGAGTTTTAAAAATAATATAGTAAATTTCAAGAACTTAATGAGTATTATTGATAGAGAAAAACTTTATCAGCTACAAGGTTTTTATGAAAAGGTAGATCCGGAGTACCAAAAAAAAGACAGTATAGTATCAAAATATTTAATTTATCGGGAGTTCTCCTCTCCACCACGAAAAGGGAATCATTTAGAAACTTTAGGGATTGTAAAGGTTGGATATCTTTCTGTAGATAGTAACCACATTCAAGCATTTGGAAACTTAACGACAAAAGAAACAATATCAATCTACGAATTATTTTTTAATATATTTAGAAGAAGAGGGGTAATAAATATTCCTGAAAGAGAAGAAGAAGCCTATAGTAGTCTTCATGAGTATTGTTTCGAGAAAGAATACTTCGGTAAATTGGTTTCTTTCAATCCGCCACCAAACACATATAATACAATAAGAATTCTTCCTGCAAAGAATGAAAGCAGAGAAAATGTTTTTATACACATATTAAGAAAGATTTTTATTAAAAATGGTGATAATGATGAAATCGCTAATAATAATGCTTATTCATTTATCCAAAAATTTTGGCAATGGATGGAATCTTCTGAGGCAAATGATGTTCTTATAAGAGAAAAATTGCAAATAGACTATCGTGATATTGGTCAATCAGAATATCCTAATAATGATGTAAACGGATATTTAATAAATTTGGAATCGCTTACATTTTCAATATCATCACCACTTTACAAGTGTAATAAATGTGGGGCTTTAACATTTACAAATATAAAAAATATATGTGTAAATGAATTATGTGATGGAGAAATATATTTAATTGATAAAGATAACTCACATTTTAAGCGAAAATCTGTTGAGCAAATAATAAATCCAGATCATTATCTTGGTATGGTTACCGTTGAACATACTGCTCAAATATCAGCAGATAAACTTGAAGAAAATGAAAACAACTTTATTGAAGGTAAAATAAATGTCTTGTCCTCAAGTACCACAATGGAGCTTGGTATTGATATTGGTGGCTTAACAGCTGTATATTTATCCAATTGTCCTCCGGGACCTGCTAATTATCTTCAGCGGGCAGGGCGAGCGGGTAGAAGAATGGATGGCACCTCAATAGTTTTCACAAATACAAGAAAACTTCCTTTGGATCAAATGTTCTTTTATAATCCAAAGCATTTTTTTGAAATAGTGCAAATTAGTCCGTATGTCTCTATGCATAGCGAAAAAATATTAAAAAGGCATATCAATGCACTTTTATTATCAGAATACTTTGGCGAAAAGCTAGATAAAAGCAATATTTCAAATCCCATAAATTCTTTTGGAACATTTGGAGAGTTCTTTATTGATCAAAATAGCTTTGATGGCGTAATGACAACTGCATTTGAAGACTTTAAAATATGGATAAGAGATAACTCAATAACCAAAGATAAATTTGATAAGATAATAAAAAACACCGTATATGAAAATAGTGATTATGATGCATATATATCAGATTTTCTGACGGAACTTGGGACATTATGTGATAAAGAGATAGAGGAAATAGAATATTTAAATAAAACTATTACAGAATCAATACAATTAAACCAAAAGAGAAGACAAACAGCTTTAGAAAAGAATAAAAAATTAGTTTTAGATAATAAACTAATAGAATTATTTGCTTCAAATCAAATATTACCTAAGTACGGATTTCCGATCGATGTTATCAGTTTAAATACAAAAAACAAAGAATCAGAAAAGACAAGATATGAAAGTAATAATTTTTATTCAGAAAGCACAGAAAGTACAAGATTACAAAGAAAAATAGATATGGCTATATCCGAATATGCACCCGGAAATATGATTATTGCTAATAAAAGAGAAATAATATCTGACGGAATTACATTTAATACATATGGTTTAGACTTTAAAAGGGAGAATCTGAGAAAAATAGGATATGTTATATGTGAAAAATGTAACTCTATAGAAATAGTTAAGAAAGAGTATAACTCTTGTTCGATATGTGATAATCCTCTAAATGTAAATATAAATCCAATTTCAAAAAGTAATAATGCAGCTGGAAATACTATTAAATATTTTATAGTTCCTAAAGGGTTTATTGTTGATTATAACAAAATTCAACCTTATGCAAAATCTATCGCACCACTGCCACCGAAATCAATAATTAAAGCTAAATTAGGGGGAAATTCTGATGATTATGTAAAAGTTCAAGATTTTCTAATGTATCGACACTTACCTAATGGAGAGCTTATTGCTATAAATGAAGGGATGAGCAAAAAAGGGTATGCAGTATGTTGGGTATGCGGTAGAACTCATCAAATGGACTATATTCATGATGAAAATAACAAAAACAGTACGCCAAAAAAACATAGGCCATTAAGACAACTGGGAAGCAACTCAAGCATATTTGAAAACTTTGATAAAAAATCATGGGAGTGTCCCAATAATGATTTTGATCTTAATGTATCGATTGGAGGTGTTTTTTATACCGACACACTTCAGATAAGACTCGGTAAAGAATTTGAGATAGTTAAAAAGAATTATATTTTTTATGAAAGTCTTCTCTGTTCATAGGAAAACCTTCTTCTAAAGAATTATTTAAACTTTCTTTAAGTTCTTCCAATGTTTTTTTAGTACTCATAATGTCTCCATACGAATTTAAATAAA
>CAYYKD010000060.1:0-2099 GCA_964471825.1 uncultured Spirochaetales bacterium | reverse complement strand
TTTTTATGAAACATTTGCTAAATCTTTAGTAATAGCCGGGGCCAAAATACTCGGCGTGGAGTCAAGGGAGTTAAGTTATTTAATAGGATCATATAATGAAGGGCAAGAATTTAATTATGAGATTATTATATATGACAATGTTCCAGGTGGAGCAGGTTATTCAGAAAAAATTAGAGAATATTTGCTTGACCTATCGATAATAAAAGTCGCATTGGAAATTTTAAACTGTGAAAATAATTGCGAGTATGCTTGTCCAAGATGTATTTATACTTACGAATATGAAGAATCTGATGTAATAAAATATGATAGAATATCTGTTCTTGATACTTTTAATAGTAATGTAAAGTTAAAAAACATAATAAACAATAAAAATCCGGAATTGGAAAAATTATATACTAAAAACTATAACTACATATCTTTAAAGTATGCATTAATGAATCTGTTAAAGGATAATCATACTGAAATAACTATTTATTTAACAGAAAATAATGATAGTGACTTCTCAATCTTTAGTGAAATAAATAAAATAATTGACCAAATTAAAGAAAAAGGAACATTGGTTAATATTATATTTAAAAATCCTCCAAATATAAATGATAATCCATACATCATTAAGAAACTTCAAGTGTGGAAATCGGATTTTAATGATAAGATCCATTATTTTACTCAACCTTCTGTTAGGCAGGATATAATGATTAGTTTTGTATCAGAGAAAAGAAATCATTTCCTTGTCAGAAGTGAAAATAAATCACAAGTTTTATCAGAACCGGAGAACTTAGTGATATATTTTTATAATAATAATATTCATGAAATAATTGAAAAAAAAGATTTATCTGAAATAACATTTAAAGTAGAGAATAATATCAAGGTAATTGAGGATTTTTCTGTATTTAATAATTTTGGGGAAGTCATCAATTCATGTATTGGTGAAAATAATTCAATTAAAGAATTTTATTATTCTGATAGATATATATGCTCTAAACTACACTTCTTATCATTATTAAAAATATTATCAGAGCTTAAAAAAAGTAATGATTTTTTTGTTAGAATTGCCACTATGCCTATTCTAAGATTCAGAGATGGTGACTATGAGCTTCAAACAAAAATGGAACAAATCTATAATTTTAAAGAAATTAAAAAAATATTAAACCTCTCAGAAAAATCAACTATGTATTTTACTCAAAAAAATTGTCAAGAAAATACACCGGGAAAACAGCATCAGCGAGAAATCTATATTATAGATACAAATAATAAACCACATAGAATCGTGTATGACCCCGGACTAGATATTTATAAGGCAGACATTGACAAAGGTAGCCAACAATTTAATTATAATGATAAATACAGGTTCAGATTTGCAAAAGGAATATTATATTATAATCAAACAGATTTTAAATGTTTGAAAGAAAGAATGAAAATGGCTTTGGAAGGCGAAATGATTAAGTGAAAAAAAACTTAATCAATAGATGATGTAAATCAAGAAAAGTATATGAACAAGAGCTTTTAAAATATTGTAAATTATGTTAATAGTATAGGATATTTATTTTATGTGAAGCAAAATTTCACCTACATTATGTTATGATATGTGTTTAATTTAAAATAAAAAGGGAGATAAAAAGTGTTATTTAGATTTAAAGATGTTTTAGAATTGATAGTTACAAAGAAATATACCTCAGCGGATAAGTTGCTTGAGAATATGTTGAATACAGAAACCAATAAAGATACGATAGAAAAGATAAAATCCTTTAGAACCCTGATTGCTAATAAGATAATGAAAGAGGATAGCGGATTCAGAAGTGATGCTATGTATTATCTAATAGGGGCTTTGGAATATTACAAAGGGAAGAGTAAACCGGAGATACAGGCAGTTGCATTTGAGATCGGTAAACGGGGTGATAACGGGTTAGATATCAATGACCCGGAAGCTATGATTAAAATAGATGCACTCGGTAAAACCATTTCACATTTACAGGCAATTTGTTATATGTATGCCGGATTTAAACTTTTAGATCCACAACTTGATATAGGTGTTGATTTTAAAGATGAATGGAAGATGGCGGAGATGTTTTAGAAACTAAGGAAATAACTATGGCAGTCGA
>CAYYKD010000059.1:7678-12988 GCA_964471825.1 uncultured Spirochaetales bacterium | reverse complement strand
AGCGATACTCAAGACGGGTAACGATGAAAGAAATCGAAGATAACGGCTATAATCTAAATATAACAAGATATATAAGCACCTCGGAAAAAGAGGAAGAGATAGACCTGGTAAAAGTTCATAAAGATTTAGCAGAGATAGAGATAACAATCAAAGAAGCAACAGCAAAACATAACAGCTTTTTGAGGGAATTGGGGCTTGGAGAGGTGTAGGGGGGGAGGAAGATGGGAGATGTAAATAGGATATCAAGTATATGATAAATATTTTTAAAGAAAATAAGACAATTGATATATCTACATCAATAATTGAACCTGATTCTTGGGGATGTATCGCTGAAGGTTATTATTGGTCATCTAAAATTTTATTTGATCATATATTATCTTCGGATCAATACCAAAATCGATGGGTAATATATTCACTTCTTTTTAATATTAGACATTACTATGAACTATCATTAAAAGATATCTTGGTCAACCTTGGATTTATTGCAAATGATAACTTTTTGTTGACAAATCACAAAATTGACGCCCTAATTAGTAAGGTAGAGATAAAAGCAAGAGAATATTATAAGAGTAATAAAGATAGGATTGGAAACAGGTTATTAGTACATGACATTGACAGTACTATAGAAGAGATTAAAGCAGAAATAAACTTTTTCATTGTGTATGATAATGACTCTTATTCTTTTAGATATCCCTATGCAATAAATGGGGGACAATCAATAGAAAATACTATTAATCTCAATCATGTATCACTTTACGAATCATTTAAATCATGCAGAAAACTACTATCAAGTTTAATTACTGAAGTATTATGTGATGATAATAATCCGATCTTCAGAAAGTAGTAATAATAGGGCTCGCCCACATTTCCGACAAAACCGGTGCAAAGGCGACTTTGCCTTTGTCTAGAATATTTTCCGTATCGTTAGCTGACCCCACTTAGTACAAATAAATTCATATAATACCGTTAGTAAAATGGAAATCGAAATTATCGAAGAAAAAAGGGTAGGGCAGAAGAAACATTCGCAATAAAAATATTCACATATATCTTGAAACATTACAGATTATTTGTTAAAATTACTGTCAATATCAACGCCTGACGGTTAATTTGGAAAGAAAATGAAGACTATAAATGATAAAGTAATCAATTTGTTCGAATCAAATAATGGATTTTTAGAGCTTGATAAGCTGAAAAGTGAAGGTGTAAATTCGTACCGGCTTAAATCCCTTGTTGAAAATAACATTATTGAAAAAATTAAACCGGGACTTTACAGGCTAGTAGATTTTGAGTTTGATAACTATATCGATTATATAAGCATATGCAGGGCTAATCCATTGGCTGTAATCTGCAATATTTCTGCTTTATCATATTATGAATTGACTACTCAAAACTCATTTGTTATTGAAGTTGCTATCCCAAATGACAGGAAGCCGATTAAAATCATCAATCTGAATATTAAATACCATTACCTAAGGGAATCAAGTTATTCATTGGGGATTGATGAAATAAAAACAGATAACGGCGCTTTTAAAATATATTCTATTGAAAAAACATTGTGCGATATAATGCGGAATAGAAAAAGACTTGGAGAAGATGTTGTTATTGAGGCAATGAAATTGTATATGAGCCGTAACGATAAAGATGTCAATAGGCTATATGAGTGTTCAAAAATATGCAGAATAGAGAAATCTATGTTCCAATATATAAAGATTCTGGCGGGGTAAAATGACTGATAAAATAAAGTCCATTAAGCAAAGACTTAAAAACATTTCAGAGAAGACAGGTAGAGATTATAACTTTATTCTGCAGCTATATTTTCAAGAACGGCTGATTGCAAGACTTTCTAATTCGGTATACAGTTCCAACTTCATTCTTAAAGGTGGTTTATTTCTGTATATATCCTTTCATGAATCATTCAGACCAACAAAAGACATTGATTTTCTTGGATCAAATATATTGATTAACTCAGATAATCTAAAAACTATATTTACAGCTATTTCAAAAATCTGTCTGGATGATGGTGTTTTATTTGATCCGGATTCAATTTGTGCTGAGAAAATAAAAGAAGGAGCTGATTACGAAGGGGTGCGTGTTAAGATCCTGGTGCATCTGGGAAATATTAGATTACCGGTTACTATTGACGTAGGCTTTGGAGATATAATTACTCCTGAGCCAATAATATTTTCTTATCCGGTTTTACTTGAATCAACAGAACCGAAACTTCTTGCCTACAATTATGAAACTGTAATTGCAGAAAAGTCTGAAGCAATTTGTAAGCTCGGTGTGTCAACTAGCAGAATGAAAGATTTTTATGATATAATCTTTATTTTAGATAATTATGAAATAAACCAAGATATTTTAAAAGATGCTATAAATAATACCTTTACTAAACGTAAAACACTTAAAAGTTCGTTTAATACACTAAAAAATAATGACCTCTGGGAAAATCATGAAATTATGTGGTCTGCTTTTGAGAATAAATTAGGAATAAGGTCCAAAACAACATTTAAAAATATTCGACATCAAATAATTGAAAAGCTGGGAAAATATTTTTAAATATATTAACTTAGTAGAATAGGAGAAAATATGGAATATAACAAAAATAAAGTTGATGAAATGACCTTAGCGCTGATGTGGCTTACAACATTTTCTGAAAAAATAGCAGGCGAACTATATTTCCGCTCATGGAAAGGGTATGATTGGAATGCAATGGATAGGCTTTATGAAAAGGGTTTAATAGATAATCCTGTTGGAAAAGCAAAATCAGTGTCATTGACAAATAAAGGCAGAAAACTATCAGAAGAACTTTTTAAAAAAATATTTGTAGAATATGAAAAATGAATTAAATAGTGATGAACTTTTAGCACAATATAATGAACTTAAAACAGAAAATATAAGACTAAAGCAAGAGATTGTCTCCTTAAAACAACAAATCAATTTACTCACGAAAACTGAAATCTCTAGAACCTCAGAAATAAATAATCTACGATTAACGCAAGTTAAAAGCAATTTTAGTACTACACAAAAAATGGAAATATTTATGAACCTTTTTAAAGGCAGAAGTGATGTTTATGCAAAAAGATGGGAGAATAAAAGAGGTCAATCGGGATATTCGCCGGTATGTTTGAACGAATGGAAATCCGGTATTTGCAGAAAACCTCAAATAAAATGTAATGAATGTTCGTATAAACTATATGGTTCTTTAGATGAAAAAGTTATTGAAGCACATCTCAAAGGTGAAATAATTGCCGGGATTTATCCGCTTTGTATTGATGAAGATTGTTATTTTTTAGCTATAGATTTTGATGAGGGTCAATGGCAGGATGATATAAGAACTTTATTATCTGTATCAAAAGAATATGAAATTCCTATTAATATTGAAAGATCCCGTTCGGGTAATGGTGCTCATGCATGGATATTTTTTGATAATCCGGTACCGGCATCAACTGCAAGAAAACTTGGGTCTGCAATACTTACTAATGCTATGACTAAAAGGCATGAGATAACTTTTAAGTCTTATGACAGACTTTTCCCAAACCAGGATATTATGCCGAAAGGCGGTCTTGGAAATCTGATTGCCTTACCATTACAAAAAAATGCAAGATATAATAATAACAGCGTTTTTATTGACTCCAATTTTGAACCTTATCCTGATCAATGGGGATTTCTTTCAAATATTGAGAAAATAACTGATGATAAATTGAACTCTCTTATTTCGATTCTTTGCAAAGGTAATGAACTCGGTGTATTAAGAATTGATGAAGAGGAGAATGAGAAGCCCTGGGGATCCTCTAGAACAGATATTAAGAATACTGATTTTACAGGCGAAGTAGAGATAATTAAATCAAATATGCTTTTTATAAAAAAGTCAAATATTTCTCAAAAAGGATTAAATCATTTAAAACGATTTGCAGCATTTAAAAATCCCGAGTTTTATAAGGCACAAGCTATGAGACTGCCCACTTACGATAAACCAAGGATAATTTCTTGTTCGGAAGAAACCCACGATTTCTTATGTTTACCAAGAGGCTGTGAAGCGGATATAATACAACTATTTCAGAAATTAAATGTAAAATTTTCCATTTTAGATAAAACAAATACAGGTAGTCCGATTGATGTTGATTTTATAGGAGAATTAAGAGATGACCAGCCTTCCGCTTTAAGAGAGTTATTAAAGTATGATAACGGGATCTTATCAGGCACAACAGCATTTGGAAAGACCGTTGTTGCAATAAAATTGATTGCTGAAAGAAAGGTAAATACACTCATTCTGGTTGATAAAATAAATCTTGTAACTCAGTGGAGAAAAAGAATTGATGAATTCTTAAAGATAAACAATATTCTATCACCGCAGGAGGAAACCGGAAAGAGACGGAAAAAGATAAAAAGTATCGTCGGGCAAATAGGGGCGGGTAAAGACAATCCTAATGGTATTATTGATATCGCTATTATGCAGTCTCTATACAGGAACGGTGAGGTTAAAGAATGTTTAAAAAATTATGGCATGATAATCGTAGATGAATGTCATCATGTTTCGGCATTCAGTTTTGAACAGGTTTTAAAAAGTACCGATGCAAAATATATCTATGGTTTAACAGCAACTCCGACTAGAAAAGACGGGCACCATCCGATTATTTTTATGCTGTGCGGTCAGATAAGATACAGAGATGATGCAAAAAAGCAGGCAGAAAAAAGACCTTTTGATCATTTTATAATTCCGAGATTTACTGATTTCAGACTTTCTATCGATAAAAAGGATGAAGATATAAATATCAGTGAGATTTATGCTGAAATCGTAAATAGCGAAATAAGAAATGATTTGATAATATCAGATGTTTTGAAGTGCCATGATAACGGTCGTAATTGCATTGTTTTAACAGAAAGAACTAACCATGTTGAATTATTGACAAGCAGACTAAAAGAAAATATTCCTGATGTAATATCATTAACCGGTGGTTTAGGTACAAAGGAAACCCGTGAGATTTTCATAAAACTTGCAGTGATTCCACAGGAAAAACCGATTACAATTGTTGCAACCGGTAAATTTATAGGCGAGGGTTTTGATGAGCCTCGTCTTGACACTTTATTTCTTGCCATGCCTATTTCATGGAAAGGTACATTGCAACAATATGCAGGGAGACTTCATCGCTTGTATGAAACTAAAAAAGAAGTAGTTATTTATGATTATGTCGATATTCATATCAGAATGCTGGAGAAAATGTATAATAAAAGACTGTCCGGATATGCAGGCATCGGCTATAAAGCTAAAAGTGAAATACTGGACAAAGAATCAATAAATATAATATTTGA
>CAYYKD010000059.1:0-7668 GCA_964471825.1 uncultured Spirochaetales bacterium | reverse complement strand
AAAGTAATTTTCTGCCGGTTTTTAATAATGATATAATTAATTCTGCAAAAGAAGTTGTAATAGTAAGTCCGTTTCTTACAAAAAAACGAACCCTAATGATGATGAATCAATTAAATATTGCAATTAAGAATAAAACTAAAGTAGTTATAATCACGAGACCGCCGGAAGATTTTAAAAGTAAAGATACCGATTTAATAAATGAAACTTTAGTATTATTAAAAGAGTCCGGTGCTGGGGTAATTTTGAAATCTAATTTTCATCAGAAATTTGCAATTATTGATAAAAAGATTGTCTGGTATGGCAGTATAAATCTTTTAAGTTTTGGAAGTGCAGAAGAAAGTATAATGAGACTCGAAAGTTCAAATATAGCTAATGAGCTTATTAAATGTATTCGTGACTAATTATTTTAAGAAAAGAATATATGAATTGATGTATTTTAATATCTTTGATTTTAATAAATTCAGTGTATATGAAAAGGCTTTTGAATCTGGTTCTGAAGAGCAGAGAAAAGCTATAATTGAGTTGGACCCTAAATAAGCTCAAACAATGAGAAAGTGTATGAAAAGGATGTTAAAATGGCGCTTTTATATGCGTGAATTTTATTGCTTTATAATGTACTATTAAGGAAGGTGAAGTCATATGGAGCAAATAAAAGTTTTTTATGATAAAGAAGGTAATACTTTAAACAGTGTGGTTTGATAATCCGCAGGATGAGTATATTTGCGAGGAGACACGGTGAAGATGTTGTTTTGATGAAAGATAAGGATAATAGAGTTATCGGATTCGAAAAGTTGAACTATTAAAAAACTCACGCGGATAAAGTCAGAGTTGCCTTTGAAACCAAAAGTGCATAAAGGATTTATTTAATAAAATATTTCACTTATGCGGTTTTATATTAATAAATAGTAATTGTTTATCTGGTGATTCGATTACATTTGCGAAACACATTAGTAGACATAAGATTGATTATCGGATTTTAATTTTGTGCCAAATGTACGAATCACTACATACTTTACAAATGATCTTATATTTAAGAATTCATTTATATCTTCTAAATAATCCTTAAGAAATAATTCCTTTACTTAAATTTTTATCCGTTTCTTGAGCTGACCCCAAGATAATTAAACAGAGATATCTCCTTTTATTATTTCCGGGTTATTCTCGCCCCTAATTTCATATATTATTTTATCAACTTTACTTGTAAAAAATAACTTTGTAGGAAATAACATGTTTTCATTGTGTTTTAAATATTTTATATCAAATTTTATTACTTCGAAATCATTTTCTACATAATAATCATATACAAAATACTCAAATAATTTTTGTTTATATTTATCTTTTTCTTCTTCTTTTATTTCATCCAAACTTTTCCTATTCAAAAAATCAGGAATAAAATTTTTAACAGTAGAATAATAATTATAGCTATCATATTTATTGACTTGATAATTTTCCTTAATCATTATCAATTGTTCAATAAAATCAGTTCCAAAGTCATTTAATTCATCGATACATGGATATTCAGGTAATGGAAATTTGTATATGTTAATAAAGGTATTACTTGGAAAAAATAAAGTTATATTGAGATTAATATCAGGCAATTCTCCAGTATTTAATACTATCAAGTCAAGACAATAATAATTATCAAGTTCAGAGAAATATTTTAGATAACCTTTAAGAATTAGGATTTTGTTATATAGTTGAAGTATTAGCTTATATTTATTCTTTTCTGAATCAGAACCATCAATACTTTCAAAACCCACTAATACTATTTGGGGTTCTTTAAGATTACCGAGATCAAAAAAGCATGAGCTTAATTCAATTTTATTTATTAATGCATATTCCGAAATCTCTTGTTCAATTTTTTTTGAAAAAGAAAATCTAACTTTAGTAGGATAACCAAGTAGATTTTGATATGTTTGAGCAGTATTAATATCCATTGGAGCTTGTGATAAAACAAGGTTCACTTTATTGATAGATGAAAATAAATTTATTATATTATTCTTGTAATCCTTTATAAATTTACTCTCACAATAAGTTGTATTATAAAAAATCAATTTATTGTCTAATTTTCCATTAATAAAAGATTTTATATCAAAAAAACCTTTTTTTTTAGGTTTCTTCAAACTTGTCAAAAAATAGTTAATTAAATGATCATATAAAAGCTCAGAGAAAATGTAAAGGTCATCATATGTAAAAAAAAGACTGTTGCATTTATTTCGTTCTTTGAAATCTACCACTTTTTTATATTGTTCATTATTCATACTGTCTGGGGAAAGAGAGCAATTAGAAAAATATAAAAACACTTGCTTGCTAGAGTTTTTTAATCTCATAATTTCTTCTTCGGTACCAGAGTTATAACTATCAGTAGGCGATCCAAATCTTGTCCAAAAAATAGTTATTATTGCATCCGAATCATCAACTATCTGTTTATTTAGTAGATTTTGTGGCGTGTCACCCATTCCGGGGATAGCGTCTTCTTTCCAATACTTTGATATAAGATTAATACCATTTTTTGTTCCAATTATTCTATTGAATTTATCAATTGTGTTCTTAACGATCTTTATTTCATTTTCTTCAGTAATATCAGAAGGTGCAGAAATTAATATCGTGTATTGTTCTACAGTAGCACTCATTAATCACTCCATTTATTAAATCTTGTCTTGCGTCCATTGTCCACCGATAGATCAACATTTTTTTGGGGTTGTACTCAAGCAAAAAAAGGTTGTCAAGTGAGAGTTGTCTACCTGAGCATCGCAGACTTTTTGTACTCAAAAAGTCGAGAAGCACAACATATATCGGTTGTTTGTGTATTTGAGGAACAATGTTTTCAACCTTATTTTTGTTGAGTGGATTTTATAATAATTGCTGGTTTCTGTTCTTTTGGTTTAGATTTTTCTTTACCAAAATCAAATTTGTTATTACCTTCCTTAATCAATTTTTTAACTTCTTCTTTTGCCATTATTAATCTCCTTAAATTCATTATTAGCTATTTCAATTGTTAAATCGAAATCATCCCTAGAAAAATAAACATATTTTAAATCATAAAGCTTATTATCCTTTTTATTATTAATAATATCACTATAAACTGTAATATCCCCCATTATTAATTCTCTTTTTTCTTTATTTTCTGAAAATGCAACTACATATCCATAATATATTAATTTTGTTTTATGATCTCTAACACATATCCAATTATTATTTTTATCCCTATGAAAATAATCCCATAAATCATGGCTTCCATATCTCACAGAAATTTTAAAGAACTGAGCTATTTTATTTATTATATTAAAATTATAAAGTATTGTTAATATGATTGAAATAATTAAAGCAATTATAGTAGTAAATAAAATATCTGAAAATATATCTGAAAATATTATTTTTTTACTTTCGTCAAATAATAATTCTAAAATAATATTTGGTTTATTTTTAATATTAAGAATTAATCCATAAATAAAATAAGAAAAAATAGATACTAAAAATACTTCAATAAAATTATCAAAATCTTTATTACTTTTTCTGCCTGTCAATAAACTGAATATATATGTTCCAATAATGCCAGGGATCAAAAGAAATGAAAATCTTATTACTATTACTGACATGTCAAACATAATCTTTGCACCTCAATTACAAATAATTAATATTATACAAAATTTCATCTTAATCCCCACCACCAAAAAGCCGGTTTGGAGTCGCGAAAGTGACGACAAGCGGTTTTTTGGTGAAACACCTGCAAACATCTATTTCGGGCGAATATTATGTAACCAGCCCACCAAGCAAGTCGGCATAATCTCGGTTATCGGATGAAGGCACGATGCCGACCCCGAAGGGGACTTCCGATAACCGCGATTATGTCGGTCGAGGTCAAGGACGACCGAGACGGAACTTGCGTTTTGCCGTAGCAACCAGCGTTTGTGATTTCTAAAGATATATCCGCCCGGGATCCGACTTAAATCTTATTCTTTCTTAAAGTTCAACCACAGGCGATTTCAGTTCAATGTCCCACAGTATATTACAGCCGGCACTCCGGCTTTCCCCGAAGGGCGAAACGACCGACAGGGAGTGCAGATATACTGTCTGTTAGGTGTTGTGACCGAAAAAGCTAAACATAACCAATTTTGTTTACTCCTATTACACCACGTCTAATAAACTGAAAATCAAAAGTTGTCAGCTCCATTTTTTTGTACTCCATTTTTTTTATCTCAAATTTCTTGTAATTAAAATCTGCATGATTAAATTTCTCATAATCAAATACTTTTAAACCAATTGATTGTAAAATATCTTTTGGCAATGCATAATCTTGATCGACAATCCCAAAAAATGTAAAACCTGTTTCTTCACAGAATCCAATATATGTCTTATAACATTTATCATATACAAAAGAAGCAGCCATTGATCCTACAAAACTACCAAGCATGTAACCAAAAATTGGAATACTTATAAAACCTTGAGTTGCTCCTCCCGCTGCTATCGCACATGTAGAAACAAACAAATCTCTAAAAAATAAATCAGAAAACTCTCCTTTAGTAATCTTATTTTGTGATAATTTTATAGAATTTTGAACAACATTAAGAACAATGACGGTTGCAGCTCCTATAATTGAGGGGTCTATACTTTTAAGAGTTGTACCCAAATGACCAGCCAAACATGCTGTTGTTAATGCAGCAGAAACGCTTCCTCTTATAAATCCTTCGCCTCCACCTTGTAATGACGCTAAACCTAAATTAAGAATATCATCTTTATTAACTTCACCATTTTTTATGGTGTTTTCTAATAATGTAAATAGTTTAGGAGCAGCTTTCAATACTGCTGTTATTGTTGCAGAAGTAATACCAGCTTTTAAAGCCTGATTCATGATGAATCTAAATTTGATAAGTTCTTCAGTATTTAATCCATACTCAGCAGGGTCAAAAGCCCCCTCTTTCGCAATACTGGCTAATTCTTTTGCTTCTTGATCAGATAATGGGATTGATTCAGAGCCTTCACTACTTTTAATCCTATCAGTTAAATTATCTAATGTTTCCTGATATTTTTGTGCTAATTCTGGTCGCTTATAAGACTCTTCATTTACTTTTCTTCGTAGAAATGAGACTGCTTCCTCTAACTGATCTTTTGGAATAATCCTTACTTGACCTTGATATATAGGATCATGCTCAAAAACTACATTTGGATCAATATCATTTTTTTTTAGATAATCGGCAAACGACATGGATTGTACCTGTGGGTCTTTTGAGGTTTTCTTATATTCCATAAATCTCTCAAAATAACTTTTGGATTGTTCCAAAGCACTACTTTTTCCAGTACTATAATACTTTAATCCATAATTAGTCCCATCACTACTTTTTACGTCAACAGAACCTAACCCATTACTTTCTAACACATCTGTTCGTATTTTTACATCTTTTACAGCAGCATCAATATTGTGTGTTCCCGAATGCCAAAATTCTGCCACGTTTCCTTTTAAATAATTCGAATCAGTTTTACAATCTTTGTATTTGTTTATATTACTTAATTTATCTATCTCATCATTTACAGATTTCATATAAGAATAAGCAATAATATTTCCGTAAGCACCAGAGCTTTCTTCAAAACTTTTATACCCTTTTTTAAAATCAGTCATTAGTTAATCCTAAGAAATCTAAAATACCATCTGAAATAAAATTTTTAACAAGAAATGTATATTGCTCTTTTCTAATCTTGGCACTATCAACTCCACCTTTAATAAAAGAAAATAATGTCACACCAAGTACTACTGGAGACATAATAAACGAACCAATTATTAATCCCGCAATTTTTATTTTTATATCTGCATTGGAAATTTTATCACTAATATTATTTATTTTTTTAAAAAAAGTACCATCTTTAATTTTTTCATCTTGAAGTTTAGTTGATTTTTTAAACTGATTACACTCTGCTTCAGAAAGGTCTTTTTTCTGAACATATAATATGGCTCGGTTACCAATCCATCCGTATTTCATATTTAATTCATTGTAGTTCCATTCAATTGTATCAATAAATAATTTGGCCGTTTGTGTCTCACCTATAAATATTATTGGCTGAGTTGAAGGTATAGTTGGCTCATTGGATATATAATATTTTTCTTCCCAAATAACAGCTTTTATGTTATCAAATTGACTCAAAAGATTCATGACCATATGTCCAATTTTTTTTATCTCTTTATTTGACTCTGTTACAATAATTACATTTTTTTCTTCCATAAATTATCACTCCTAATGATTTAAAATATATTATGATTTATCTGCATTCATATCTGGAATTAAGTTGTCATTCAAAGCATTGTAGAATCCAAATGGAGTCACAAATATGGCTTTTCTTATTGAGTAATGATAGTTTCCAGTACCATCGCATATTGAACATTTAACAATTGTTTTATCAGGTAAATTTTTAAGTTCAAAATTATTATTTTGTGCAAATGAATTTTTACATGACAAGCATTCACATTTACCAGATCCTTTGCAATGACAACAATCAGCTTTTACTGTTTGATGTTGCTCAGCATAACCAGCTTGATTCACACTAATCCTCCTAAGGTTCTTTTTTCGGGCATAACACATAGGTGTTATTATACAAACAACTCCCATTATCCCAAAAATCTCAAATTTGTCAACCAATAATTGATTAACAATCAAAGATTTATCTTAATTGTAATTTGTCACATCACTCCACAAACCGCACATTTTCAACCTCTTTTAACCGCATAAGATACTTATCAAAATAATCCTTGCATATTTTAACTGTTATCTCCTGTTCTCTATCATTTATGACGATTTCCTTTACATCAGAATGACTTATCTGAATTGGGGTGTAATCCAAACATGTCGTCAGTGACGACACATTTTCTAAATCATTATTGCCGGATTTCCGAAAGTCATACTCTAACTCTATCAATTTTTTTTTCTTCAAATCTTCAACCGATATGTCCTTGCCAATCTCTTTATCAGTCTGGACTAACAATTTAACTTTTGCCTCACCGATGTTCTGTATATCCTGATATTCAAGGTTGTGTTTGATACCGTAATCAATAACTTGCAGCTTGATAAAAATGTTTGAAATATGCAAGTTTAATCTTTTCATGTAATCCATCTTGATAATGTAATCCCGTAATGACTTACAGTTACGAAGAAGATAGTACTTATTATCCCGAATATCTTTTAGTGATAAAAGAATCGATGCCATATTCTGAGCTGTGTTCTTAATCCCAAGATTGATCCGATGTTCTAACTTCTCAAGCGTTGATCTTTGACTCTCTGCGACTGTTTTTTCTTTTGTTTTCATTGTAACCTCACTTTTTAAATTATGTTTTTTTAAATACTAAAACCGGTTTAATAACCTCTCTAACTGTTTCAATTCTAACTTTACCTCTTTTAATTTCCTCTCTACCGATTTACGCTCCTCAACATCCTTTATAACTTTCCTTGCCTCATCAGAATCAGAGTTGCCTATATATTCAAATATAACCCTTGAACCCTCTCTATGGGCAAGATACAGATACTCCCTGTTACCTCTGATTTTTCGTGATAACGAGCCTTTTGGAAAATATTGTAATTGTTCTTCGTATCGCCGTCTTAAAGCAGACAAGCGATCAAACTCCTCTCTGGGTGCGAATTTAATTTTTGGGTAGTTATGCTGATTTAATAACATCTTGAACCT
>CAYYKD010000058.1:12154-14519 GCA_964471825.1 uncultured Spirochaetales bacterium | reverse complement strand
GTACTCCATCAACTACAGCTTCTCCGGTTTCGGTGGAATCTGCAAAGTCGAATTTTCACGAAGTTAAGGCCCCGCTTGTTGGAACTTACTATGCGACTGCAAAGCCGGATACACCAGCATTTGTTGAGGTTGGTTCAAAAGTAACTAAGGGGCAGACACTATGTATGGTTGAAGCTATGAAAAACTTTAATGAAATTGAATCAGATGTTAATGGTATTGTAAGAGAGATACTCTGCAAGACCGGTGATCTTGTTGAATTTGGAAAAGTTCTTTTCAGGATTGAAGCTTAATAACAACTAAAGGTGGATATATGATTAAGAAGGTTTTAATAGCAAATAGAGGTGAGATTGCCGTAAGAATAATTAGAGCGGCAAAGGACCTTGGTATAAGAACCGTTGCTGTATATTCTGAGGCTGATAAAGATGCATTACATGTTAGGCTTGCCGATCAGTCAGTATGCATTGGCCCTGCTCCAAGTAATCAGAGTTATTTGGTTTATCAAAATATCCTGGGGGCAGCCGAGGCAACAAAAGCTGATGCGATACATCCCGGATATGGATTTCTTGCAGAAAATGCTGATTTTGCCGATGCATGTCATGCTCTTGGTATTGAATTTATCGGACCAAATAGTGCTGCAATTAGAGGTATGGGAGATAAGGCTACAGCAAGGAAAACGATGACTGCTGCGGGAGTGCCAATAATTCCCGGAAGTAAAGATATTATAAAGATGGAAGATGAGGCAATTGAAACTGCTAAAAAAGTCGGATATCCGGTCATAATAAAAGCCTCAGCCGGCGGTGGCGGTAAGGGTATGAGGGTTGTTAGGGAAGAGAAAGACTTGATTACTAACTTTCATTTAGCCTCAAACGAAGCTTTAGCATCATTTAAGAATCCTGATGTATATATGGAACACTATGTTGAGGATCCTCGTCATATAGAAGTTCAGATTATCGGTGATAAACATGGAAATGTATGTCATCTTTTTGAAAGAGATTGTTCTGTTCAGAGAAGGCATCAAAAATTGATTGAGGAAGCTCCATCGCCAGCCTTGAGTGAAGAGACAAGAAAAGCTATGGGGGAGGCCGCTGTTAGAGCTGCACAGGCTGTTAACTATCATTCAGCCGGAACTATAGAATTTCTCTTAGATAAGACAGGTAAATTCTTTTTCATGGAAATGAACACAAGAATCCAGGTTGAGCATCCTGTAACAGAGATGATAACAGGCATAGATCTTGTAAAACAGCAGTTTCTTGTTGCATCAGGTGAAAAATTATCTTTTACTCAGGATGATATAAAACATCAGGGGCATGCGTTAGAGTGCCGGATTAATGCCGAAGATTCTACAAATAACTTTGCACCAAGCCCGGGTAAGGTTACCAAGTATATTCCATCCGGTGGATATGGTATTAGAATTGAATCTGCTGTGTATCAGGACTATGTTATTAAACCATATTATGACAGTATGATTGCAAAATTAATTGTCTATGGTAAGGATCGTACTGAAGCCATTGCAAGAATGAAGAGAGCACTGAGTGAATTTATTGTTGAAGGTGTAGCTACAACTATTCCATTTCATCAGCGTGTTATGGATAATAAGGTGTTCGTAAGCGGTGATTTTAACACCTCATTCATTGAGAAACATTTTGCTGATACTCTTGTTAAGAAGAAGTAAGGAGTTATAAATGTCTAATCTTTTTATAAAATGTCCGGATTGTGGAAAAACACATTTTCACAATATCCTGGCGAAGTCTCAGTATGTATGTATTGATTGTGGATTTCACAATAGGATAGATTCTGCGACTAGAATTAAGTATACTGTTGATAAAAATTCATTTAAAGAACTTGATAAGAAAATAAAGAGTGTTGATCCGCTTAATTTTCCTCAATATGATGAGAAGATTAAAACTGCAGTTAAAACAACCGGTATTAATGAAGCTGTCGTTTGGGGGACTGCAACAATCGAGGATAACCCATGTGTTATTGTTGTAATGGATACCAGATTTATCATGGCAAGTATGGGGTCTGTGGTTGGTGAAAAAATAACAAGAGCATTTGAGTATGCAACTTCAGAAAAAATGCCGATTGTTATTTTTTGTGCATCAGGTGGAGCTAGAATGCAGGAAGGGATATTATCACTAATGCAAATGGCAAAGACCTCTGCTGCAGCAAAAAAACACTCTGATGCAGGTTTTCTATTTGTTTCTATTCTTACATATCCAACAACCGGTGGTGTTACTGCATCATTTGCCTATCTGGGAGATATTATTATGGCTGAACCGCAAGCACTAATCGGCTTTGCCGGTCCCCGTGTCATTGAACAAACGATTAATCAAAAATTACCTGAAGGATTTCAACGCTCTGAATT
>CAYYKD010000058.1:3519-12144 GCA_964471825.1 uncultured Spirochaetales bacterium | reverse complement strand
GGTAAAGATTTACCGGAAGGTTTTCAAACTGCAGAGTTTCTTCTTGAACATGGTATGCTTGATAAGATTGTTCCTAGATCAATGATGAGGGAAACATTGGCTAATATACTTTCTCTTCACAAACAGTTTTCGGATACAAAAAATAAAAAGTACCGGATTGAACAATACGGGCTTGAATAGGAGAAAATAATGGAAAAAAGAGAGCTTGAATTACAACTTAAAGAGCTTCAATCAAAATTAGAATCACTCAAGTCTCAAATTAAACCGGGCGAATCTACAGATATTGTTCCGTTGATCAATGCACTTGAGGAGAATGCTTCTACTCTCAAGTCTCAGCTATATACAAAGATAACACCATCTGAGAGAGTTCAGTTGGCAAGACATCCCGGTAGGCCTACAACTTTAGATTATATCAAGTATATTATTAAGGATTTTATTCAATTTCATGGAGATCGTAGGTTCCTTGATGATTCTGCTATAGTTGGCGGTATCGGCTCTTTTGAGGGAATTCCCGTAACTGTTATCGGGCATCAGAAGGGGAGAGACACAAAGGATAATATTAAAAGACATTTTGGTATGCCGCATCCTGAGGGGTATAGAAAAGCATTAAGACTTATGAAACAGGCTGAAAAATTTAATAGACCGATCATTTGTTTTATAGATACTCCTGGCGCATACCCAGGCATAGGTGCTGAAGAAAGAGGTCAGGGAGAGGCAATAGCTTTTAATCTCTATGAGATGGCTGCAATTAAAACACCAATTATCTCTATTGTGGTAGGAGAGGGAGGATCAGGCGGTGCTTTAGCATTGGGAGTAGCAGATAAAGTATTTATGCTTACAAACACGATCTACTCTGTAATTTCTCCTGAAGGATGTGCTTCAATACTTTGGAAAGATTCATCAAGAGCCGGTGAGGCTGCTGAGCATTTGAAGATTGATCCTAATAGTCTTCTGCAGATGGGGATAATTGATGATATTATTGATGAGCCTCAAGGTGGAGCACATGAAGATCATGAGGGTACTGCGAATAGTATTAAAGAAAAACTTCTTATAACACTTGAGGAGTTATTTCAATATGACAAGGAATCTCTGGTAGAGAAACGATATGGAAAGTACCGAAAAATGGGTATAACTGCGGAGGGGTAGATGAAAACAGCATTATTATTTTCCGGACAGGGTGCTCAATATGTAGGAATGGGCAAAGATCTGTTTGATAATTTTAAGACTGCTAAAGAATTATTTGAAATGGCAGATGATACTCTTAACTATTCAATTTCAAAAATCTGTTTTGATGGACCTGATACAGAGTTAATGAAGACAGAAAATACTCAACCGGCAGTTTTGTTAATATCTTATATTGCATATAAAGTATTATCAGAGAATGGAGTTAATAGTGATACATTTGCAGGTTTTAGTCTGGGTGAGTATTCTGCTTTAACAGCAGCAGGTATAATTGATATCAAAGATGCTCTTAAACTTGTAAGAGAGAGAGGTAAGATTATTGAAAGTACAGTTCCAGCAGGAAAAGGTGGAATGGCTGCAATACTTGGTCTTGATGATGCACATGTAGAAGATATTTGTAAAAGAGCCGGTGGTGTAGTAGTACCGGTAAATTATAATTGTCCCGGTCAATTAGTGATATCAGGTGAAAAAGAGTCTGTTTTAAAAGCATGTGACATAGCAGAGGCTGAGGATGCTAAGAGAACTGTAGTATTAAGTGTTTCAGGTCCATTTCACTCACCTTTGCTGCAACCGGGTGGTGATAAGCTAAATACTGTTTTACAAAAAATAGTTTTTAATACTGCTGTTACAAACAGAGTTTATTCTAATGTTACAGCCGGTATACATGATCCTAACACCATAAAAGATTTGCTTGTTAAACAGATGTATTCACCTGTTCTATGGAGCAAAATTATTGGAAGTATGATTGCAGTTGGTTTTGATACATTTATTGAGTGTGGTCCCGGTAAAACACTTAGAGGGTTTATGAGAAGCATAGATAAGACCAAAAAAGCTTTAAATGTGGAAAATACCGAGTCTTTTAATGCAGTTATAGAGGCTTTCAAATAATTATTTATGAATAATAATATGATTAGACTTGTTCTTCTTTATATATTATTATCTACAACTACGGGAGTATACTCAAATAAGTTTGAGGCTCCCGATTTTGTTAAAAATGAAAGTTATAAACGATTTAATAATGGTAATTACCATGATACTATTAATTATTGCCTTGGAGTTTTAAATACCTATCCGGAAGATCACTTTGTAATGTTATATCTGGCTTATGCCTATATGAGAGTCGGCAAGTTAGTTAAGGCAGAGAGAACATATCTAAGCATTTTAAAAAATGATAATAAAAATCAGAAAGCCTATAACGGATTAAAAGAGTTATATGAGTCAGAAGTATATAAATATATTTACAGTGGTAATATTAATAAAGCATTTACAGTTCTTCAAAAAGCACAAAAAATGCAGCCTGAGGAGAGTCTTTTTTTTCAATTGGATGGTGAGTTAAACTCTCGTATTGGAAATTATCGTAATTCTATTTCACTTTTCTACAAGGCCTTAGATCTAGTTGAGTCAAATAGGAACTCTGATCAGTATTTAATGTTTAGGATTTTGAAAAGTTCATTTGATGTCGTTAAAAATCTTGAAAAACAGATGATGAGTAATTTTAAAAACATTCTTATTTCCTATTCAAAAAGATTTGATAAGAATAAGGATATTTTAACATTGCTTGCTGATGTTTATTATTACAATGATGAAAAACTTTATGATAGAATTAAACTCAGAAATAAAGCCTATAATATTTATACAAAAGAAACAGTGAACAGGCAAAACTTTCACATTGAATTTCCTCTCAGAGGTCAGTGGAAGGTTAGTTCAGGTCCCTTTGATTATCTTGTTGATACTCATAATGGATTAGCCGGACATTGTCTTGATTTTATTAAGGAGAATTCATCAGGAAGACTTTCTTCCGGTAATGGGAGTAATAATCAAGATTATCTTTCATATGGCGAGGAGATATATTCTGTTGCTGATGGTGTTGTTGAAAGTGTTTCAGATTTAATAAATGACAATCCGATTGGTATTCCAAATTTTAATTCAACAAATTTTATTCAGATCAGGCATGTGGTAGATGGAGAGGTCTATTACAGCTTGTATGTCCATATTTTGAAGAATAGTGCCAGGTATAAAGTTGGTGAGAGTGTTAAGAGTGGGGAAGTAATAGCTAATGTTGGTAACTCAGGGCTTTCTTATGCACCACATTTACACTTTGGATTATTAGATAGAAATAAAGTTTCACTTCCTGTTTTATTTAAAAATATTACCGTCAATGACAATTTTTTTTTAATCAAAGAAAAAGAAGTTTGTAAAGGTGATTTTTGTCATTATTAAAGAACTGTTAAATAATTATTAAGTATACTTACAACTTAATATTTATAAAAAAAATAGCTTGTATCATCTGGATTATTTGGTATAATAAAATATTAAATTTAAGAGCTCCTTAATAATATAATTATTATTTGTTATTTCTTTTTTGGAGATGAAAAATGAAAAAAAGTTTTGTTGTATTTGTGATTTTTATGCAGGTTATTATGAGTAGTTACGCGATGTATAGAACTACTGAGGGGGCAAGAAGTTATTTGTGGACTTTTTCACCCGAGTTAATGGGACTTGGGATGGGATTTGCAGGTAATGAGAGTCCATCCAGCTTTGTAATAAATCCCGCATCAAATTCTTTTTTACAACGGATTGAGCTTGAGGTTTCTTATGGTGTTGCACCGGGTTTTCTTGCATCAACATTTAATAATAGTGAGAAGTTCTCAGAAACAAAAGATTTTTTCATGCCGTTTATAATTAATACAAGTGTTTCAATTCCGACAAAATATGCTAATTTTACATTGGCAATGCATTATAACAATTCAAGTAATTATGCTTTCAAAAATATCAGTTCATTTAATAGTAATAATAATGATCTTGGATTAGGTAAAACCGGAACTGTATATTTTGGTGTTTCTAAGGATTTTCTTAGTGTTTTCGGTTTTGGATTTAGTGGTAATCTGAAGTTTTCATATAATCCGGATTCTTTTTATTCTGAAAATAAATTCGATGTGGGATTCGGGTTTGATATCGGTGCTGTTTATCGTCCTGATGTTAGATTCCCTTTTATTAAGAATACAAGGACAGATTGGGCTTTTCAGGATCTCGAAGTTGCACTGGTTCTCAAGGATATTGGTAAGCCATTAATTAATACTGTTAAGGGTAATAGTGAGACATATAATGGTATAACTGATATTCATTGGTTTCCCGCTTTACCGACAATTGCTACCGGAGTATCATTTAATCTATACAATAATGGTGTAACCTATTGGAAAGTTTTATTTGATGCGTCTTTTCCTTTTTTTCAGAATGTTACGATAGCCGCAGGGACAGAGATAGAAATATTTAATTTTTTTACTATAAGAGGTTCGTACACTTTTGACCTGGAGGGTACTTTAGAGTATGCCGGTAAGATCAATCAATATGAATATCTATATAATATTTTTAATTTTTCCGGAGGGATATCGTTTAAATTTACCGCAAACTCATTTAAACTTCTTTCGAAAGATAAGGTTAAAGAAAATAGTTTTAAAAATACGGAATTTTCAATAGATCTGGGATTTAAACCATATCATCAGGGTTTTATGTTTATGGCCGGATGTACTATAACGATCGGTTCAAAGGATGTTACTCCTCCTGTAATTAAACATAGACAAAAAGATTACTTTATTAGTCCGAATTTTGATGGAATAAAGGATGTAATTGATATTGAGCTAGAGATTTCGGATGAAAGGTATATAACTGATTGGAGTTTTGAAGTTTATAACTCAAACGGTTCATTAGTCAGGCTGATCGAGGGACGGCAGCCAAGACTTGAAACAATCAAGCCAGCAGATGCATTAAAAATATTTCTAAAACCAAAAACAGGTATACCTATTCCATCAAAGGTTATCTGGGATGGCAAGGATGATAAAGGAGCTGTAGTACCTGATGGCGAATATACATTTAAATTTTATGCTGTAGATGATAATAAAAATAAAGATGAACAAGGCAGCTTGAGCGGTTATATTATTGTAGATACAACTGCTCCAAAAGTTGATTATAAAGTTAATGATTATATTTTTTCACCGGATGGCGATGGTAATAAAGATCTATTTATCATTGAGTTAGAAATAATCAGATCAGAAGTTACTCCGCTTTTCGAAACACTTGATGGCTCATTTGAATTAGAAGGTAGTGATGTTGAGATTCTAAAAGAAATCGATTATATCGAAATTTCGTCAAGTGTAAATAATAGTACTGTAACAGGTTTTGATAAGATAACCAGAGAGCAAAAATGGTTCGTTGATATATTAAGTTCATCAGATCAACTGGTTAAGAGATATGAGTATAATGAAAAAGGCAAGAAACGGATTGAATGGGATGGGAAGGGAGAAGATGGAGTCCAGGTGCCTGATGGAGTTTATCGGATATTACTTTGGTCAATTAGTGATGCAGGTAATAGATGGGAGAAGCCCATTAATAATATAATTATTGATACTATTCAGAGGCCGATTAAAGCCAATTTAATTGATCTCTATTTTTCTCCTAATGGTGATACTGTTAAAGATAAGGTTCGGTTTAGATTTGATATTCCGGTAACTGAGGGGATTGAGAGGTGGAAAGTTGAAATATTAGATCAAAAAAATCAAACTGTGAAAATAATTGAGAATGCAGGAGTGCCACCGACACAGTTGGAATGGGATGGACTTGATAAAGTTTCAAAGATTGCCGCTGAAGGTTCTTATAGGGCTCAGTTAACAGCATTTTACCGTAATGGGTCGATGCCCCAATCTATAACTCCGGAATTCTATCTTGATGTAACTGCACCATTTAGTGAGATAACACTTTCTTCAAAGATTTTTAGTCCGGACGGTGATGGAAATTTGGATGATGTTACTGTATCACATAATAAAAGTTCAGAGGAAGATGAGTGGAATGGCAGGCTTTTTAATAAAGACGGCAATATAGTTCGATCATTTATATGGCGTGGTAAACCACCTCAAAAATTTATATGGAATGGCGTTGATAATAATGGAAATTTACTTGATGATGGGGTTTATTTTTATCAACTATCCTCTGTAGATAAAGCAGGGAATAGGTTTATATCAGAAACTTTTAGTGTCAATGATCTGGTGAATTTTAAGAACTCACTAAGGATCGACACAAAAGATGTGCCAATTTTTCTAACTGTAGCTCTTGATGATTTTAGTCCAAACAAAGATAGTGTAAAGGACATTCAGGTATTTACCGTTAGGGCAAATGTTACTGATAATAAAGTAGTAAAATGGAACTTCAATATTAAGAATTTTGATTCTGAACAAGTAGTTTATAGAACCGATAAAACCGGCGATCTACCTAAAAGAATAGAATGGGATGGGGAGCATAGTAGTAAAATTGCATCTGATGGTGCATATTATGGGGAACTGGTAGTTGAATTTGAAAATGGTTCGAAAACAAACACTAAATCAAAATCATTTATACTTGATAATCGAGCACCGGTTATTGAGACCTCAATAATAAGCAGATTATTTTCTCCTAATAATGATGGGTTTCTTGACAAAGCTGAGATTCTTCAAAGAGGTACTAAGGAAGATGTATGGGAATCAATTGTTTATGATTCAAAGAATTCAATTGTTTTTAGTTCATTTTTAAAGGACTCAGAGCCAAGCGGCAAGTTCATCTGGGATGGTGTTGATAATAATGGTAACAGTATGCCTAACGGGGTTTATAGATATGAGATTAAGTCAACAGATCGAGCCGGAAATACAGGAAGGGCAGAGGAGATGGTTGAGCTTAAGAATGTTAGAACAAATTTATTCTTGACATTGGATAAAACCGGATTTGCTCCAAATAATTCCGGAGCGTTTGACTCAATAACAATCAAATCTACATTATCAGAAAAAACCGGTGTAATTGCTTATAACTTTGAAATACTCGATGCGGATAAAAAAGTAGTTTACAGATCTGAAGCAGAGAATAAAGTTCCTACAGATTTTATCTGGGATGGAAACAATGAGAAAGGAAGTAAACTTCAAGATGGCATCTATTCAAGCAGGCTTACTGTTGTATATGACTATGGGAATAGGCCTGTAGCCGAGAGTTCGACTTTCATTCTAGATACAACACCGCCTGAGGTTAAGTTGGCATATAATCCTGATATTTTTTCACCGGACGATGATGGGGTTGATGATGAATTATCAATTTCTATAAATGCAAGCGATCTGTCAGGTATCAGAGACTGGTCAATGAAAATAATGAACCCGTCAAAGAGTAAAACTTTCTACGAATATAGCGGAAAAGGTGCCCCTTCAAAAAACATTACATGGAAGGGTAGGTCTTTAGACGGTGAGCTTGTAGAGAGTGCCGAGGACTATCCTGTTATTATATCATTCGTTGATGTTCTTGGAAATTCTATTGTAAAAGAGATGGCACCAATCCCGGTTGATATATTAGTTATTAAACTTGATGATGGTCGGCTAAAAATTAAAATCAGTAATATCGAATTTAAAGCAGACTCTCATGAGATGACCGATTCTGATAAGAATATGAAAATAATTAAGCTGCTTGCAAGATCACTTAGAAAGTATTCTCAGTATGATGTTATAATTGAGGGACATGCTAATAAGTTTAGAGAGGGGTTGGATGAGGTTAGGGCAAAAACACTATCTCTTCAGAGGTCTGATTTTATTAAGGAAATTCTATCTAAAAATGGAATTGCCAGAAATAGGTTAACAGCAGAAGGAAAGGGGTTTGATCTGCCGCTAGTTCCATTGACTCAGGGTGTATCATCTGATGAACTTGCTAAGAACAGAAGGGTTGAGTTTTATTTAAATCGGAAATAAGTTTCTAGTTTTTTAAAGAGGCTTCTGCTAATGTTATTGTTTTTGCAGGAGCCTCAATTTTTTTTAGTTATTTTCTTTATCTTTTTTAGCTTTGTCAAAGTCTTTTTTAAACAGCGAATTGTTTCCGATTGTATTTATCAGTATCTCAATTTCAGATAAAAATCCAGGCAATTTTTGAGTAATCGGTCCTAAATCATTAAGACCTTTATCAAGATTTCTAAATGTTTTATCCATATTTTTAATTCCTACATCCATTCCAGACATACTTTTATTTAATTCTTTAAATGTGTTATCAAAGCCACTCATGCTTTTTGACATGCCATTCAATGAGGTTGACATCGTAGTAAATCCATCAGTCATACCGGCAACAGATCGACTCATATCTAATAGTCCGTTATTCATTGTAAGCATATTTTGACCTAGGATTTCCATATTTCTATTCATCTGTTTCATTGTTTTTTGAAATTCGTTTAAAGTAACAAGAGAGGTGATCGCTTGATCATATATATCTCTTACAGTAATCGGAGATTCTTCGTTTGATCCATTATCAATGTTCAGTCCAAATTTCGTTACAAACTCCTGCAAACTTACTCCACTGACAAGGTCAATAAATTCGCTGGATTCTTCAGAGATAATTATTGATCCCGGTTGAAGTTCAGGATACTCCCGGGATCCCGGACTTATAGAAATCTGT
>CAYYKD010000058.1:0-3509 GCA_964471825.1 uncultured Spirochaetales bacterium | reverse complement strand
TTCCAATCAACAAAGGTCTTATTATTTTAGCTATAGAGTTTTTTCGTACTAGACTATGATATTTAGATTTTATTTTTAGATTTACTTTAATCCTATTTTGATTGTCAATATCAACTGCACTAACTTCGCCTGCAGAGATACCGTTGATTGTAACCAGTGTTCCAATTTTGATATCGTTTCCATATTTATAATATGTTGTATAGTTATTTTTAAAGTCAAAGAAACTGGTTCTTAATAATAAAAATAGAATTATTAATACAACTATAATAATTGCAATTGTGAAAAAATATCCGATTAGTATTTCTATCCTCTTATTTATTTTATTTTGATTCTGTACTTGCATTTAATACTCCCTTGTGCAGATTTTCTTCTGAATTATACCGTTATTTAATATGATATTGTGATATTTCTTTGAATCAATCCATCTATAATCATCGGAAGAAATTAGTAAAGTAATAGAATTATTAAAGAAATCATATATTATTTTGTCTATTAATTCTTTGATTTTTGTAGTATCAGAGAACTCAATATAGAGTGTTGGTTCATCAAGTATGAGGAGCTTTGGTCTATTAATAATTGCTCTTGCAAGAAGTATTTTTTTGGTTTCATAGGCCGTTAGAACTCTTTGATCTTTTCCGATAATATCATCCAATTCAAGAAAAGTAATAATATTTCTTAGAATCTGATCAGTTTCATCAGTTTTATAGTTTCCTGAGTAGCTTAGCGGAATTTTAATGTTTTCGATTAGACTCAGATTTTTTAGCAGTCCACCTTTTGGATGTAGATATCCGATTTTTTTTCTGAGTTCAATCAGGTTAAATAGGCTGATTTTATCAATGTTATTATTAAAAAGGTATCTTAAACCTTTTTGTATCTTATTTAATCCTAGAATAGTATGTATAAGAAGTGTTCTTTGGTAGTCATTGTGGCCGGTTAGAAATGTTTTTTGATTATTCTCAAGCGTTAGAGAGATGTTATAAAATATAGTATCATCTCGATCTGCTATATCCACATTTTTTAATTCGAATAATATATTTTCGTTTGTGTTTTTCTTATATTGCATTAAATACTACCGTTAAGAAAAGATTTGTTAATAATAGCACGAATAGGGTAATCATAATTGCAGATACACTTTTGTTTATAGTATTAATTGTATTGTTATTTCCTGAGAAACCAATGTATATTGATATCGTAAATATTATTAGACCATTTAAAATTGATTTAAGTAGGTGAACTATTACAATTTTAATAGACAAAAAGCTGGAGACCTGGTTTAAGAAATCACTAATCATTACACCTGCTGAGAGTTTTGTTAGTATTAGTGTTGTTAAAAGTGAGATAACCGAAAAATATATACTTAGAACCGGGATGATTAGAATTCCTGCCAGTATTTTGCTGGTTCCAAGATAAACTATCGGATTTATTCCAAGAATTTCGAGAGTTTCGAGTTCTCCATCAATTCTCATTTGAGAAAGACCTAGAGTTATTGCAATTGATGATCTAATCATTACAACACACGCTGAGATAAATGGAGCAAACTCCCGTAATATTATGTTGGTATAAAGTAATCCGTAGATGTTGTCGATGCCGAAATTGATTTTATCAAGAGGTAATACAGATACTATAAATAGTCCGGTTAAGATACCAAGGAATACGATCATTGGAATTGCTTGGATGCCTGAGTAAAAAACTTCATTAATAAATACAGACCTGATATAGTTTTTTTTGTTTTTTAGTTCAACTATTATTGAATAGATTGTATATGGTATAAATTTAAATGGTTCAAAAACAGCTTCTATGTAACTTGAAATAATTCTTCCAAAGTTATACATTATATTATTTAACATCAGTTTCCTGCTCACAATTAATAATTGAGATCTTATTTCTGCCATTTCGTTTTGAGAAATATAGAGCTTCATCAGCTTTCTGAATTAAATCCTGTTTGCTTTTAACTTCAGGAGTTAATGATGATATGCCGCCGGAAATTGTTATTTTTAAAGCAGTACCATCTATTGAGTTCAATCTGAAGGACTCAATATTTTCCCTTATTTTTTCTGCAAATTTATAAGCACCATCGAGTCCTGTTTCAGGGAGGATTACTGAGATTTCTTCTCCTCCATAGCGACATGGGACATCAGAACTTCTGCATCCTTTTTTAATTATCTTTGAGACGGCCTTTATTACTTCATCTCCTGATTGATGGCCATATGTATCGTTGAAATTTTTAAAGTGATCTATATCAAACATGATAAGTGATAATTCTCGATTGTGTCTTGATGCTCTTACAAATTCTTCCTCTAGTCTCTGTTGAAAAAACCTATGGATAAAGAGGCCTGTCATACCGTCGGTTATGGCGAGATAGTATAAATTAGTATTATAGATGGAAATAGCAGCCTGTATTGATAAGAACTCAAGTATCTCTACATCACTTTTTGAAAAATGTTTTAGTTTAGTAGGATTAATCGCTTCTATGACTCCAATAATCTCACCATTAACAACCAGCGGGACTGCGATAAGTGATCTGGTTTCAAATTCTGTTGCAGTATCTGCTTTTCTTGATATTCTGATATCTTTAGTAGCATTTTTGATAAGTATTGATTTCCCGTGTTCCCATACTGTACCTGCAATTCCTTCCCCTTTTTTTAGGAATACGGAGGAGAGGTCGTCTTTTTCATCTTCTTGTGTAATTATTGCAAATTGCAGATATTCCTTATCATTAGATACAAGGAGCAGGCTTATTCTTTCGCACTCCATAAGTTCTTTTGTTAGGTATAGGATGTTCTGTAGAACACTGTCTCTTTCAAGTGAGGATGTAATTATGGAGTTAATCTCAATAAGTTTTCGCAGCTTATCAATTAATTTATTTTTTTTTAGTAATTTCTTTTTGAGTATATTAATTGGCTCTTTATTATAACTTGATTTATTTATTTTCATATTAGTAAATATAACTAGTTATTGTTTTCAAAATTACATATCTTATCAACTCTTGTTGCATGTCTGCCGCCTTCGAATTCTGAGGATAAAAAGGTTTCAAGTATGGATTTTGCAAGTTCTATACCGATTACTCTTCCGCCAAGTGCAAGAATATTTGCATTATTATGCATTCTTGACATTCTTGCGGTAAACTCATTGTGGCAGAGAGCACATCTTATCCCCTTGATTTTATTAGCTGCAATTGATATGCCAATCCCGGTTCCGCATACCAGTATACCTAATGATTTGTCTTCACTAAGTACGCTTTTTGATACTTCAAATGCAATATCCGGATAATCGATTGAATTTGTATCGAAGCAACCGGCATCTCGCACTACATAACCATTTTTTTTAAGATGCTCAATAAGTTGAGTTTTCATTTCAAATCCGCCGTGATCACTTCCAATAATTATCATTTTTTAGTCCTCTGTATAACCGTTAATAGTTTATATATTTTTATCATATTTAATCTATTTAAACAATTATTTTTTGAGGCTCTTGCAAAAATAAATTTTGAATTTTTGCGAAGCATATTT
>CAYYKD010000057.1:0-14625 GCA_964471825.1 uncultured Spirochaetales bacterium | reverse complement strand
TGTAAATGCGTTAAAATTTACAAGACGAGGCGGAAGGATAGAGGTATATTCATCATTCAAAGATGATACAATTGAAATATCTGTAAAAGATAACGGTATTGGCATAAAACCTGAATTAATTGAGGAATTATTCAAGTTGGATAAAAAGGTATATAGTTTGGGGACAGAGGATGAGGATGGTTACGGCCTGGGACTGATCCTCTGCAAAGAGATAATGAAGTTAAATAACGGCGACATAAAAGTTGAAAGTAGACTAGAACAAGGTTCTATTTTTACAATAGCTATTAATTCAAGTGACAAAGAGAGTGAATAATGATTAGAATATTTCTTATTGATGATCACAAGATAATGAGAGAGGGGCTTAAGCATATCTTGAGTTGCCTGGATGAAATGACTGTAGTAGGCGAATCGTCGGATGCTGATAATGTAATTTCAAGGATTACTGAATCTAATGCAAACCTTGTAATTACAGATATATCACTACCCGGCGGAATATCAGGGATAGAGATCACTTCAGATATAAAAAGAAAAAATCCTGGCATTAAAGTGATCTGTTACACCATGCACACTGAAGACAATTACATTATTGAGATGGTTCGATCGGGCGTTGACGGTTATATCATAAAAAAAGATAGTGATGATGAACTAAAAACCGCTATAATACAGGTCTATGGAGGTAAATCGTACTTTTGCGAAGAAGCAACATCTGTAATGCTGAAAACGATAAAAGAGATCGGCCAAACAGAACCACCAGATAACCTCTCGGTAAATGAGAAAACCGTACTTGTATTAATTGCTGAAGGGCATAATACAAAAGAGATCGCATTCAAAATGGGACTTTCAACCAAAAGTATTGATGCCATCAGGCTTAAAGTCATGAAAAAATTAAATCTTAAATCTGTTCAAGAAATCGTAAAGTACTCGATTAATAATAGTCTTATAAAGTTATAGATGTTAGAGGCTCTTTCAAAACTCGCTCTTTATTTTCTATCTCTTTGTCGTTCTTCGCCTAAAGTCCTCATTTACGCAAAGTAAACTCCGGGCTTTAGACTCATCACTCCTTGATCTAGTAAAAAATATCGAGTTTTGAAAGAGCCTCGTTAAATTAAAACTTACTCACTTCTACAGAACTATGTTTAAATTCTATTTTTTCGAAAAAAAAATAAGTATTTGCCGAGGTATCTCTCCATATTCATATATGGTGAAATATACAATATTGTATTATCAGTTTCAGGTTCTAAATAAATTACAGGTCCGGGTTTTTCCGGTGTTATACCTCCATATGTTCCAGACTCACGGTGTATTTCTCGCTCTCGATAAATATACTTATTTGAGTAACTATTTTCCCAACTATCACCGGTACGGCATTGAAAAAACACCGCTCTACCCACTTCATATTCATCGGATAATTCAGGAAAAAATGAAATATTGTATGAATCTATTATATATATAGAGTAGTCTGATAATAATGAATCAGTTTTCAATTTAAGTAAACAATAATCCGTCGTTTCATCAAAGTTTATTAAGTAAAGTTGATATGGTACAACCTCTATAGCATTAGAGTTATTTATCTCGATAATAGGACGAATTAGATCGGTAGCTATATCAATCTTCATAATATCAGTTGGGGTATTAGTGTCGGAGAAAGCAAAAATATTATCTTTAATGCTTGACCAGACAGAGGCTTTTTCATACAAAATAAGAGATAAATCTGGCACCCTTATCTCATTAATTGGGCAAACAGAAAAAAATCTCTCAGTTACAACGATGGGAGTGGGATTGTTAAATACTAGCTTTGATAGATTTATACAGTAATTAAATGAATTTAATTGCAAATCATTAATTGTATCCGACAAAACAACTTCATTTATTGATCGGCAATTATAAATGGTGTTTGTTTCAAGCTGTTTTACGCCTGAAGGTATGATTACCTTGGATAATAGTTGGCAGTCATTAATAGCGTATGGAAATATATACTCGGTTTTAGAATTAATAATTAATTCTCCCATGGCTTTTTTTGGAACCGACACCAATTTTTCAAAATTTTCTGTGTATAGTGAACCATGATCATCTGAATAAGAAAGATTTGATTTTGAAACATTTATCGAGATCAATTCAACAAGAGAATTGAAGGCTTTGCTGGTTATATTGTTTGTACCTGCTCCAATATTTATCTCTTTCAGACTTCTTGAAAAAATTGAAAAATCTGATAGTGAGTTAACATTGTCCGGTAGGGTCAGAGACTCAATATTTATAAAAACCAAATAATTGCGTTCATCATAGCTTGGCTGTAGGCCATTACGAAAAATAACTTTTTTTATATTTGAATTAACAACTAAAATATTGTCATTAATTACCCTTATGTCAAATGAGTTTAAAGTAATCTCATCAGCACAGGTAATAATCAAGATCTCTTCATCATTATACATAGGTAAGTAATCAAGAACACTAAGATGTTTCCTTATAAAAATATCGATAGTATCATTATAGTAAGTTGCATCTATGGATTTTTTGTTTGAAGTTACCCCGGTTGAATAATTATCTTCAGTTGAGTTATTCTCTGATTCAATTGTAAATTGACACTGCAAAGACAATATTAGAACTATCAAAACTGTTGGTATTCTAAGCAACTTTAATCTTTGCATATGTTGTACTCCATCATTCAGTATAAAAAAACCATAATTATTCCGGACGATTTCGAAAGGCCGTTATTAGTCCGATTTTCGATATTAAAATCACCTTAAACTCACACAAGGGCACTGACATAGTAGGTAATTCAAGGTGCAATTATAGATCAATACTTAATTAGATTCAAGAAAAAACTCATCTCAACAACAAGAACCACCTTTTTCACCGCAACCGCACCCGGTTCCTTTTGGTGCGATTTTTAAGATGTCCTCTCTTACTATAGCCCCCAGGCAGCCTGTCCCTTTAGTTACGGTTATCGAATTAACTGAACAGTTTAGTTCACAGGCACCGCATTCCAGACAATTTGTAAAATCCACTATAACAGCTTTTTTCTCAACTATTTCAAGGACAGGTCTCGGACAAACTTGAACGCAGACAGAACAACCATTACATCTGTTATGATCAATACTAAGCATGAAGTACCCCCTTCAAAATAAGCGTTATCATTCCAGCTAAAAGTAGTGCAAATGTTATCGGAAGAAAGATCATTATCTCTCTTTTTATAATCGAGTAATTACTTACTCCGCTATTTCCTGTAAAATACAAACCAAACCATAGGCCGATGGCAACATAATAGATTGAATAGAACAGATAATTTAACAAACCGCCGCTATAGTTACCGGTAAAATATGAAAGTGACAGAAAGGTAACAGGAATTATTGATAACACCAGCCCCTTTACCGAGAAAAATTTAGTAGGTAGAACAGGAAACAACACAATATAGGTTGCCCCCGTTAAAATCCCAATAACAAAGGGCTGATAGGTAACGCCGGTTTTAAATATCAGATTGATCAACACTGTTACAGCTGTAACTATTATCAGATTTAGACTAAACTGTATTAGTGATGGAGTTAGAATAAACAACCTGTCTTTTAAATTAAACAGATATTTATCACCTATGACACTCTTTCTAAAGTTTCCATCTAAGAATGCAAGTAGATCCTTCATATAGACAGGCCCGATAACAGGATTAATTAAGTTGTTTCTTAGAGTCTGCAATGATACACCTGACAACGATAGCTTTGGTAATATCAGTCTAAGTTTCCCGCCTGTAGTTACGGTTGACGGCTCAAACCGATTTAGTGTAGAAATAATAAGCTCTGACGAAAACTGCCCCTTACCACTCGAACACCAGACATTTATCCCCTTTGTATCGATCACCAACACCCTTGCAGCTCTCTTTTTTAAAACTCTAAACAAATTATATACTGTAAGATGATAATTGCCGGTTACAATAAGCGGAGCTGAAGGATCATAGAGATCGCCGGTATAGTAAATCCCCGGTCTATATGAAAATGTCGCCTTAAACCCCCGAAGATAACACAAAACAAGTTTTACTAAATCAAAAAACCCGGATCTATAAGGTTTTGGTGCCAAACTCTCACTTGTACAACAACTCGTACTCATTTTTCCCTCCAAATATTCTTTCATAATATTCTTTCATAATATTCTTTCAAATATTTTATCTATTATATTATTCTTCCAACATAAACAACTACCATACATTTTTTATTTTTTTCTTGCAATATTTAATAATGTTTTTTATTCTCTATAAATGTAGGTTTATAAACACAGGTCTATATAAAAAGACAGGTCTATAAAGGCAGGAAAAAATGAAGTTCTTATAAAATCATTTTATTATTCTCTATATATTTTTTTATGTACTTTCATATAAGACTACTGCACATATATAGTTTTCTGCAAGAGTCTAATAAAACTATTCTTTAGGAGCAAAATATGACAGAGGATTCAAGTAAGATTAGAAATGTCGGTTTATTTGGTCACCAGTCCGTTGGTAAAACCAGTCTTAATGAGGCTATGCTATTTATGGGAAAGGCAATTAATGAGATGGGTAAAGTTGATGACGGTAAAACAATCAGCGACTTTAGTGATATTGAGATTTCCCGAAAGATGTCAATTCACAACTCTCTATCATATTTAGAATGGAATGATCATCTTATTAATATTGTAGACTCTCCGGGGTCTGGGGACTTCATCGGGGAGGTTGTTTCTGCATTTAAGGCTGTTGACTCGGCAATATTCGTTGTTGATGCAGAATATGGAGTTCAGATAGAGACGATTAAACTATGGCGTAAATGCGAGATACCAAAGATGGTTTTTATCAATAAAATGGATAAGGAAAACGCCGACTATGAAAACTGTCTTGCTAACCTAAGGCAGAACTTTAAGGACATTACATTTGTACCTATTTCAATCCCAATCGGCAAAGGGAAAACCTTCAAGGGAATAGTTGATCTTATTGATAGAGAGGCAAGATACTTTGAAGATGGCGGTAAGAAGATTAGAAGAGAAAAAGCACCTGATAATATCGAGGGTCTTGACGAACATTTTCAGGAGATGATTGAGACCGCTGTCGAGTCAGATGAGAAACTAATGGAAAACTTTTTTGCAGGAACAAAACTTTCTCACGAGGAAATAGTAAGCGGATTCAAAAAATCTATAGTGTCCGGCACTATTATTCCTGTTTTTTGCGGTGAAGCTCTAATGAATTCGGGTGTTATTGATCTACTTGACTCCATTGTTAACTATATGCCCTCCCCTGTCTCTGCTGATCCTGTAATCGGAAAAGATAAGAATAGTAAGGAGGTTCAGATTAAATGTGAACCTGAAGGCTCAACTACAATCTTTGTATTTAAGACTATCATGGATCAGTACTCAGGTAAGATTTCATATTTTCGAGTTAGAAGGGGTTCAGTGAAGGCTGATCAGGAACTGATGGATTCAACTGAGGGTATCAAGGAGAAGACCGGCAAGATCTACAAAGTACTGGGTAAAAATCTTAAGGAAACAGGCAAACTTATTGCGGGGGATCTTGGAGCCTTGGTAAAACATGACGCAGTACTAACAAACGACACGCTATGTGATATTAATGATTTCGTAGTATTGCCCTATATTAACTTCCCGCAGCCGAGTTTTTTCCAGAAACTAACGACCCCCAACAAAAAGGATGAAGAAAAGCTGATAGCTATAATACAGAGGTATTCTGAAGAGGACAAAACATTTGGAGTTACATTTAATTCTGAGACACATGAGAATGTTATATTTGGAATGGGTGAACTTCAGATTAAACTCTATCTGGATCAGATTAGAGAAAAGAATAAGATTGAATCAATTCTTAGTGACCCTACAATTGCCTACAGAGAGACAATTAAAAAACAGGCAACGAGCGAATATACCCACAAAAAACAATCAGGCGGGCATGGCCAATATGGAAAGGTCTCTATTGAGATCTACCCTCTTGAGACAGGTAAGGAATACGAGTTTGTAAATAACATTGTAGGGGGGGTAATTAGCAAAGGATATTTCCCCGGTTGTGAAAAGGGTTTTCATGAAGCGATGGAGTGCGGCGTACTGGCCGGCTTTAAGGTTGTGGATGTTGGCATAAGACTCTTTGATGGTAAGGAACACCCTGTTGACTCATCAGAGATGGCCTTTAAGATCGCATCACGGTGTGCATTCAAGGAGGCAATGAAACAGGCCTCTCCTGTATTACTTGAACCGATAATGGAACTCAAGGTCTATATGGATCAGAAATTCGTCGGCGATATTTTATCTGATATTTCATCAAAAAGGGGTCGGGTTATAGGTCAGGAGGAACTTGCAAATAATATCGCAAAGATCAGAGCTCTTGTCCCTCAGAAAGAATTGATCCGTTATTCTATTGATCTAAAGTCGATAACCTCAGGTACGGGCAGTTTTGAGATCTCGTTTGATAGTTACCAGCAGGTTACCGGTAAAATTGCAGATGAAATAATTGCTTCAAGAAAGGCATATCTTTACCAAACTGATGACTAGTTTTTGACAACAGTATTTTTGCTTTAAATTTAATGAGTTTTAAATTTAAGGTGCTTTTAATTTAAGGAGATTCAAATGATCCGCAGTTTTATGATATTTTTAGTATTTACAATGGTCTGGGTGCTAAATGCTCAGACCAACCCCGATGGACCAAGTAATCCAACATTTAACGATACATTTTCATCAGGTGAAACAACCAAACAATCCAAACTCTACAGTATAAAATTTCAGAAACAAAACGGTGTCTTTGTCTACGGTTACATTGACACATTCTCAGATAGGATGTTTTCTAAGCTCGACTTCAAAGGGGACTTCTCAAAATATTCTAAGATTACACCTGATCTGGTATCATCAGTAAGAATCAAGGGGTATACATTTCTAAAAGAAACTCAGGATGATCTATCAAGAGTTTATTATTTTCCACTAAAATTTGACTTAAGGCTCAAAGATGGCACGGCGATAAATGGAATCGAAGGTAGAATCCCGGAGATAGAGGATTTTAGATTATACTCAGCATTCAAAGAGATCCCTATAGAATACTTTGAAAGGCACATTATTCCATTAGTTAAAGAGGAATCTGACAGAAAAATATTCACACACTACTATGCAAAGGATTTAAAGAGCAAGTCATACAAACTTGCTGCGTTTATTGATATTGCAGACGAAAAGAAAATAAGAAATCTCTTTGTAAAATACTCGATTGGTAATAAGTTTTATACAATGTTTGTAAGATATTGGACTGAGGATTCTAAGTCATTTGTTGATAACAAATCAAGAAACTTCAATGAGGCACCACCAGTAAATCCTGAAACAGTTATATACTTTGAATTTGACTAAAGGGAACTTCTAATACCTGCTCTTTAAAAAAGTTAAAAAAAATTACTAAAGTAAATTGCCTGTTCTCCGAATATATTATTGTGGTTGTAAATTGTTTCAACATGAAACTGTCTGACTTAATTAACCCCACAATTAAGTGTTAGACTGAGAATGTGTGGCAATCCTGTGTAAAGCTAAGCTTTTTGCTTGGCTTTTTTTATTTATAATTTTGTTTATTTATATTTGTTTATTTATATTTTATAAATTGTGCCTTCATAAGCTCATTCGTTATTACGGCAAGTGAAGTAATTGCGGCAGGATCAAATGTGATATTCTGAAGATCCTCATAGACCTCAAGGATATTCACGAAGTAGTGAAACTCCTTAAAGATATATAGAACCTCTTTATTTTCCGGTGTACTGATTGTGACAAGTGTGCTGTTTTTTATCTGATCAAGAAAACTCTTCTTAACCGCAACCTGCATCGTGTATGTAGAACCTTTATAAATAATACTGTAGATATCATCATTCATAGCATCCCTAGTTATATTTAGAACTACTTCCTCACCACTTCTGAGACTAAACTCACCTCTATTATAATCGGTACTAAGCATAAACTTAGACTTTTTATCTCTACTTATCTCGAATTCACCTGCATTAAACCAGTCATATGAAATAGCCCGTACAATTGGTTTAATTGAATTGTGCCTCACCAACTTATAGTCTGTAAAGAAATCAACAATTGATTGATTTAACCTGTAGCTCGCCTGATGAACAAATGATGGACGAGTTAAATTCTCCTTTCTCACCTCAAATGAATTACAACCGGTTAGGAAAGAAAATAATATAAAAGATACAACCGGCAATATCAAAACTCTATTCTTTATAGTTTTATTGTTTTTCATAATCTCACTCACTATCATAGTCAATTAAAGTATAGATACTATTGCCGTCAAGATACTTCATATAACCTAAAAATGGCAATCCGATTACTCCAAATATTTCAAAAACACTGCCGCCAAGCTCTTTTACCATCTCTATAATTGCCCCAATAGTGCCACCTGTCGCTATCAGATCGTCAACAATCAACACCCGATCACCCTCATCAATGTCTGACCTCTGGATCTCTAGTATTGCCTCGCCATACTCAAGTGTATACCCCTTTGAGATTGTCTCTCCCGGCAACTTCCCCTTTTTTCTGGCAAGGGCAAACGGTTTTTTAAGTCGATCCGCAAGTACTGCCCCAAATATAAATCCTCTTGATTCTATACATACTATTTTATCAATATTCGCATTTTTATACCTCTCTATGGCCCGCTCTATCGTATATGCAAATGCCTCAGGATTAGTAAAAATGCTTGTAATGTCATAGAACAATATTCCTTTTTTAGGAAAATCTTTTACCTTACGAATAGCCCTATCTAAATCATATTCCATATTATCACTCCGATCTTATTGCTATCTTATTGATATCTTATTCAATTATCATATTACTCTATCTAAATTAAATTGCTTCTATAAATACCATAGATATCAGATCCATTTTTTTGTATCAATTAGATTTTTTTAGCTGCTCGAGTCTCTATTTCACTTTTTTTATCTGACAGTCTGACACCAATCAATTCTTTTAACTTAGTAAGTCTATATTCAGCCAATTTTCTGATTATCTCATAATTTTTCGCAAATGGCAACCGCTGTGCATTATTTCTATCCAATATTACATCAAAAAAATTTATCTGATAACCCGTATTATGTTTTTTATTCTCCTCTGCTCTAAAACAGACATTAAAAAATGGAACAACCCTAGGATCAGCTACTGTTATCCTATCCCCCTGTTTAACAACATCAAATCTAAGGACAACTCCCTCTGCAGTCTTAGATAACCAGTTATCATAGACAGAGTTATCCCCCTTCTCGAGATAGGGAGCATATCTAGCCTGTGCGCTGATAAAGTTACCAAGCGAATACGCTATAAGCCCTCTACGGCCATCCTTTAGCTCACGCATCTCAATTCTCTGCAATACATGGGGATGGTGCCCCAATATTACATCGACGCCAACCTCACATAGTTTTTCATAAAGCGTCTCTGTTGCTTTACGGGGAAAAGATTTATATTCTTCCCCCTCATGGATAGCCAGAATAATCAGATCTGCCTGAGTCCTAGCCTCGTTAATCTTAGCAACAAGTTTATCATAATCAGCTTGTACCCAATACGGTACAAAATTAAATGTTGGAACACCTGTTTCCTTTGGTTGCGGAATGTTAGTTAGACAGGTGATCCCCAAAAAACCAATCCTTATCCCATGAATATTTAAAAAAATAAATCTATATGAATCCTCGATATTTAAACCGGTGCCGGAAAAAGGGATCTCATGTTTTTTTAACACTTCAATTGTATCAACTATTCCACTTGAACCCTGATCAATTGAATGATTATTGGCAGTTGTAAGCAGATCAACCCCAACTGCTTTAAGAGATGATATAAATGAGGATGGTGCATTAAATGTGGGGTAGCCTCTTACAGGGAGTTTATCAGAAACAGGCGTCTCAAGATTTCCGATTGTCAAATCATCATATTCAAAGAGTTCTGCAACATCCTTGTATAGCGACACAAAGGTATTACTCTGCAGTAGTGCATAGTCCTGCATATCTATATGAGCCATTATGTCGCCGATTGCACTAATCGTTATCCGGGTTATATCCTGCTCTGCAGAATAAACCTGACAAATTCCTACCAGAATAAGTATTATAATTGATTTTTTCATAAAGAAGTTATACACCAAGACAGATATTATTGCAACTGTATTTCTTCTAAAATTTTCTTCTAAAATTCTTAGATTAGATAGAAACACCTGCTTTGAACTGTAACCGGTAATCTTATTTACTCAAGACAACGGTAAAATCATTTTTGAGATAGTTTTCGACAATCTTAATAACCTTAACAAAGTTAAAGTTAGACTCTACAATTTTAACAACCTTATCCGGGCAGTAATAAAAATAACCGTGTTCCTTAGATGGAGACTTTTTATGTAGCATATTAAAAATTACTGCTCTAGAGCTTATCAATAACAAGTATTCAAGTGCCGTCTTTAGAAATTTTTCATTATTTCCCAGATCAAGGTTAAAAATACCCGAACAATATGAAATGTCAAACTCATCCTTATTAAACACCCTGTCCGTGAAAATGTCTGCTGCAAAAAATCGACCGTTAAGATTCTTCAACTTAGTTCTTTCAATCATCTCCGGAAGAATGTCAACACCTGTATAATCTAAGGATATTCCAAGGCTATTCAGATACTCAAGCAGATTAGCTAGACCGCAGCCTACATCCAGCAATTTTGTGTTATGTAAATCAACATTATCTATCATTGCATCAAATCTTAGTATTTGTGCATCTCTACTTTCCCATCCGAGAAGTGCATAATCAACTCCCGATGTTGAGCTATCAACTAAACCTATCTTTCTTTCAAGTGAATTATAGTAGTTATTTATCTTATCTATCTTATGCAATTAGACCTGCTTATTTCTTTGTCAATTTAGCAACAAGTTCAGGCCCCAGTACAAATCTCCAATCCGGATTTTCATCAGAACCTGTTGCACCTGAAACCGGAGGTCCACCTGCAGATTTATTAACCTCTGCCTGAACAAAATACTCTTTAAAAATTGCCGGCACATCCTGTTTTATATGTTTACCAAAAACCTCAATCAGCTTTCCACAGATTTTATCAAGTGCCTCAGACTTCTTTGCGTCACTAATTTCCATTGCATTTATTTTTTCCTTCGTAAATGATTTTGCTTTCTCTGCAAGCTCAATCATCTGATCTCTCGTCTCTGATTTAAATGGCACATACTCAAATCCCTGAAACTTAAGCTGATCAAATATCATTAGGACAGCCTTAAATACATTTTCTGTTAAATATTTCATCTCAGGCATATTCTCTCCTTCACTAACCCAAAACACATTAAAATACTTCGCCGACTTATCAACGCCGCTACATTACTAAAAAAATTATAATATCAAAAAATCAATAAAAAACAATCGTTTTTTAATTATTATTTTTAGTATTCATCTTTGTATTACTCTTAACAGCAGCAATAACATTATCAAGAATACCCCTTGCAGTTGTTAACTGCGGAACAAACTCGTATTCAAGCAGATCACCTATCATAACAAAATCATTTTTCTGTATTGACTCAAGCAGTTCTCTAAGAATATTATTTATCCCCCCAATAAAAATCTCCAGAGTGCCATTCTCTTCAATTACAGTATCAATCTCGACAACTCCCGATGTTTTGATATAATTAAATACCTTCAATAACGAATCAAGAACTCCGGAAAGTTCCTTTATCACCTCCATTCCATCTGCATCTTTTCCACTCTGAAACATAACAGACACCTCAGGAAGAACTGATAAAATCTTATCAACAGACTCAATAAGTGACTCTAATCTCTCGGATAAATTATTTGACAGATTATCAAAATCACTAATTGATATTACAGTCTCAATAATTATATCAATCTGTAACTCAACGCCCGTAATTAACTCAACTATTTCGCCTAATAGATCACTTGATAAAGGAAAATGATCCGCTTTTAACGATTTGAGATGGATATCTAATTTTGAAAATAAAGCTTGTATGAATTCTTTCTGATTAACTAAATTTGGGCTTTTTGTTTTAAATATTGAGATTATCTGAGAGATTCCATTATCCATCCAGTTAATTGAATCCGATATTTCTGCAAATAACGAATCCCAAATATTCATAGACAACAGGGATGACAACTGATCAAGATATCTTTTTATCTGCGAAAGTGATAGTACAGACAAACCATACACATCATTTGTTATTACCTCGATCTTTGAGACCTCATCAATTGTTATCCCCTTTAGACCGGAGTCATTAGCGAGGGAAAATTCCTCTCCATTGATATGGAGAGACGAAATAAACTGTTTCGGTTCCAGACTCTCAGCATACTCAATTATAGCGGAGACTACCTCAAAACAATTATTTTCTGACTCCAATTCAAATGAAACAAGATTATTATTAATAAATATTTCCAATTTTTCTTCCTTTGTATTATGGTATATTAGGGAAATTCCCGGAGTTCCCTTTTATTGTTTAAAAATTTATTGTTTAAACATATTTTGAAACTTCTTTGAACTTTCATCAAGTTCCTGAGAAGCTTTTTCCATCTTCATAAAATCCTGCTTTAATTTTTTTTCTTCATCTTTAAGCTTGGATTCATAGGTAGTCTTCTTCTTTTCCTGATCTTTTATCTGGAGTTCAACAGTATTCTTTCTATTATCAAAGTAACCGGTCCCCTTTGTTGTATAGGCACCTAATAGAACATCAAGCTGATATGCAACACCATCATTTATTATCATGTCACCGGTTGTATCATTACCAAAAATCTGTTTTATTCCATCAGGATACTTCTGCATAGACTCAATAAATTTATCCTCATTAACCTCCAGAACACCACCCCGATGTATTTTATCCACATCCATTCCAAATGCACCGGTAGCATTAGTTGAAATACCCGCCTGGGATAACATCGACAATTCACTTCCATAGGAAGTACTATACGGGTTCATTAAGATCGAACGCATTCTCGAGACCAAAGAATTCAAAGCCTGATCCCCTGCAAACAATCCCTTTTTATCATCACTCGTTGATTCAGTTGCGGTCTTGCCCCTAATATCACTAATTAACTGATTATATTCTCCCAGAAACTCTGTAATCTTCTCAATGATAAGGTTATAATCCCTATCAATTTTTAGAGTCTCCTCTCTATCTGTTTTTTCATATACATTTAAGGTTACCCCTTTTATAAGATCATCGATAATGTTTGATTCTCGTTCAACTTTTATCCCGTCAAGAATTATTACAGAATTCCTGGCCTTCGACAATTCATTGGTATATTTTACACCATCCTTACTTTCATTATCGTAGATTTTCATTTCACCTATAGTTACTATCTTATTTGTATTATTATTCTTTAAACCAATTGATTTTATCTTTTCATCAGTATTTAGAAACTCACTAAGATCAATAGTCTTTTTAGAATAGGTTTCTGATATATCCAATTCTGGTATTGAGATCGTCCTCTTATCAGTTACAATATCTAAAATCCTATCATCATCAACAATAACTTTCACCACTTTCTCAGGCATAACAAATCCCGGAATATCAAGAACGACGGACTCTCCCTCTATTTTAGTATCAAATAATTCAATGTCACCCTGCTTCTTAAAATTTGGCCCTGTAGGTGTGCTAAATTCAGCCAATTTATCTTCCGGTATAACTTCTGACTTTATTGAGAATTCCAGCATCAATTTACCCTGATTTCTTATCAACTCACCTGTTTCAACTATTAGCTCTGTTACAGGGTTTAATTTAACAGAATTGTCCACCAACATTTCATCAGATGGAATAATCCCCTTAACACTAGCTTTACCTATTGGTATCGATTTTTCAAATGAGTTAACCGGTTTAAAAAAATTCATGCTTTCAAAAATCTCCGCCGTAAAGGGATCCTTAAAACTAATCTTTGCCCCTTCACCTGTTCTACCCGACTCAATAGATAACACCCTTGTGTCTTTTGACACCATAGTTACACTAGCCTTTATACTATTTTTGCCATGCTTAGAGATCGCCTCTACCAGACTATCTACAGTCCCGCCCTGAAATGGAATTGAAATCTCCTCACTTCCGATAGAGAACTTGTAGGTACCTGCTTGAAGTTTATAATCTATTGGAAATGTATCACTTGATATTCTATGTGCAGTTGCTTTCTGTATTATATTTATCTTGTATTCGCCAATCTGAGCTGCTCGAATTGCCTTACCTGAAAATGCATATTCATTAGTTGATTGGGTTACTTTTTCATCGAATGGTGCTTTAATTCCATAGAGCTGAGCAGCCTTGGCCTTAACGGACACAGCCTTTGAATTGATCTCAGTCCATGCAGTTCTTTTTTCTGCAAGTGCAACCTTATTCTCATCCATTTGGGTTAATTTTTCCCGTTTGGATTCCATAATTTTATTAATGGCATCGCCAGAGTTATATTTACTTGAAATACCCGGTATAAATACCCCGTCTGACATACTACCCCCTATCATTATTTATTATTTTCGTCATCTTTTTTTATTATATAACAATCTATTAAATAGTTAATTCATTATACATCATATTATATAGAATTTACTCAATATAATCAAATAAAACAAATTAATATAGGTTTTAAGTTTTTAATAGGTAGTTTTTCCTATCCGGAAGTGTCTCAAGTGGAAGACGAGCAGCT
>CAYYKD010000056.1:3749-15791 GCA_964471825.1 uncultured Spirochaetales bacterium | reverse complement strand
TTAACAAATAAAAGATCAAGCAAAAAACTGAAGGGATTTTTGCAAGAGCCTCTTTTTTAAGGAGTTATTTTTATTACAAAAGAATATTGATTTATGTAAGAGACGCAATGGCCTGGTTTTTCATTATTCAAGAAGTTTTAGGTGTCTCGAAATGATTAGGAGGAATAATAGGTCTAAAGACCTAGAGAAATAGGTCTAAAGTCCTATTGTTTTAATTGGATTATGCATTATAATATATGTTGGAAAAGGGGGCGTTTAATGCGTAGTAAAATAAAGACGATTCTTATTGTTGAAGACGAGGTTATTATTGCAATGAAAAATATCTCCTTTCTAGAAAGTTCAGGATATAATGTGATTTATTCGGTTGATAGTGATTCTGCATTAGTAAATGTAAAAAAACTAGAGTATGATATTGATTTAATATTGATGGATATTGATCTTGGGCGTGGAATGAACGGTATAGATACTGCTAAGTTGATTCTTGATAGTTATGATATACCGATAGTTTTTTTAACATCTTTTACAAACCCTGCCTTTTTAGCTCAACTTGATAATCTTCCTACCTATGGCTATGTCCTAAAAAATTCAGGAACTGAAGTATTATTGGCAACCATGAAGATGGCCTTTAAGCTTTATGAGGCCCATATGGCAACTAAGACTAAGATAAGAGTCATAGAAATATCTCAAAAGTTAAGTCACCATGGTTCATGGGAATTAGATATTTCAACCGGCAGTATGGAATGGTCCGATGAGTTTATTAGAATATGTGGGTATGAAGAAATAAGCTTTAAACCAACGCTTGATAGATTTTTTAAAATTATTCATCCTGAGGATAAAGAAAACGCAATTTCTATTGTCAAGCAATCGATTGAAAATGACACACCATATGACTTTCAACTTAGAATCATTAGAAAGGATGGTCAAATCAGGTTTGTACAGGCCTCAGGTGAAGTAATAAAAGCAAATAATGGAAATCCTGATATGATAGTCGGTTCTATACTCGATGTAACTGACAGGGTATTAAAAGATGCAAAAATAAAATCTCTTCTACTCGAAAAAGAATTACTGTTGAAAGAGGTTCATCATAGAATTAAGAACAATATGGATACGATTTATAGTCTTCTGACATTACAGTCATTTAATGAAACAAATCCGTTGATAATAGATTCTTTGCAAAGTGCTGCGACCAGGGTTCAAAGTATGATGATACTATATAATAAGTTATATAGGTCTAATGATCATAATACAGCATCGATGAGAAGTTACATTCCTACGCTTATGGAGGAGGTTCTTGGTATTTTTCCGCAATCAAGGTCTATTTCAATAGTGACTGACATTGATGATATCGTTCTTACATCTGAAAAACTTTCGCCTTTAGGGATCATTATCAATGAATTGACAACAAACTCAATAAAATACGCCTTTGATAACTATGATGGTGAAATAGATGTTAAAGTTGTAAGGGATAATGGAGAGGTTTCTGTGCGGTATAAAGATAATGGCAAGGGGTTGCCTGAGCATAATACCTTAGAAAACTCGAACGGATTTGGGATTCAGTTAATTGACACGCTTGTTAAGCAGATAGATGGCCGGGTTGAGATTGAAAGAGATTGCGGAACGATATTTACAATTAGATTTCCGTTATAAATTGAGTTAAATAGGATAAAAATCAATAAATTCAAAAAAATTTACAAAAAAAAGTAAAATAATCTAAAAAAACAGTTGACAGTAAATTTATAATGTTTTAGAATTCATTTCATATTTTATTTTTTCACACATCAATAAAATCATATGTAGTTTTTGGGGAGGGACAGTATGGTTACTACTTTTTTATTAAATATATTAATTTCTTTATTCTTTTCAGGTGCGGTTGTTTCTTTTTTTAGATACGCCGATCGAAATAATAGAAACTTTGATAAAATATTAAGGCAATCAAAGGTGATTATGGATGATCTATCCAGTTTTTCTGAACAGAGAAAGCGAGAGCTAAAGGATTTTGACAGCCTTGTAGATGTGTCTATTCAAAAGGGTGATGGTTTACTGTCGGATTTGAATAAATCAATTAATGCAATTCAACAGAGATTTGAATTGCTGGAAAAAGAGAAAGAAAAAATTTCAGGTTTTTTCAATAAAATTGATATGCTGGATAAGGAGATACACTCTGTTGATACGCAGATTAATGAGATAAAGGAATCTAAAGATTTTATTGATAAGGTAGAGTTAAGGATAAGCAAGTTTAAAAAAGATCTTGCTGTGGTAGAAAAAGATGTTGATAGGATTACAGATAATTTTAAAAAGGAAAATGCTATAGCCCTAAAAGGTGTCAGTGAAAAAATTATTAAAGAGTTTAATAATGATTCTAAAGTCATTAAATCAGATATTAACCAATTTAAAAAGGACTTTGACAATAAGCGTGAGCAGATTGAACAAAACTTTTCTAACAGTTATTCTGAAATTGTTCAAAGTGTAAAAAATACACAGGAAAAAATTCAAGAAAATTTTGAGTCAAATAATGAGGTCGTTGCATTAAAATTTGCAGATTTTAATAATACATTGTCTACAGTAGATAGCAAGGTAGAGGATATAAAAACTAATGTGGTAAATAATGTTGAAAAACAACTTAAGCTTTTGTCAGCTAAGTATGACGAGACGATAGAGCAATATTCAGAGAGTTTTGATCAGTTTAACATTAAGGTTAATAACGAACTTGAAGCAAAGATCAAGGATTATTCGAGTTATATTTTGCGGATTGAAGAACGGGGGAATTCAATTAATGAAGAGGTTGTAAAACTATTAAACAAAGAAAAAGAGAATTGTGTTCTCGATATTCGTTCTGAGCAGACAAGGTTAATTGAATCAATGTCTAGTCAGAGCCAAAAACTTCACAAGCAAATAACAGAAGATATTATTACTGAGTTCAAGGAAACAGATTCAAAATATAATGAATTGATGGTTCATTATAAGAAGATTGAGGCTGAGGCTGATGATAAGGTTAAGTTGTTAAATCTTACTGTTAACGAAACACAAATGAACCTTGATAAGATCAAGAAGAGCGTAGCAACGGAGATTGATCAGAGATTATCTGATTTTGAGAGTTATATGGAAAATGCCTCTGATATGGGTAAGAAATTAGAACTGGAAATATTTAATGAGATTAAAGGGAAGCTTGAGGAGTTTAAGATCTACTATGTTGATAAGATAGAGGCATTTAAAAAGACAATGGACTCAAATACCGATGAATATAAAAAACAGATAGATAATAAATACTCCGGTTCACAGCTTAAAATTTCTGAGATTACAAGTTCTGTTAATAATATCAAGAGTGAACTTGATAAAATATCATCTGATTTTAAGGTGGCGGTTTTAGGAATTAATGATAGGCAATCGGCTTTAAGTGATACATTTAATTCACAAATATTAGAGATGACCGAGACTATAAATAATAAAATCGCTGATGCATCAAAGAGGATTAATGGTGACCTTAATAGGCTTCAGGAAGAGTTTGATGCTACCGGTGAAGGGATGAGATTAAAGCTGACAGAAGAGATCAAAGAGGTTGGAGATAAACGGGAAGAGTATAAAAATAAGATTGTTGATGAGATGGAGAAATTTAAAAATGCTCTTCAAGTAAATATAGTAAAAGTAAAAAATTATTTCGATAAAGAGAGGGAGAAGATTTTTCAAAAAATCGATGAATCGCTTGTAAGTGCAAATAAGGATGCCGATGGGAAAACTAATGAGTTAACAATGCGGTTTGAGAAAATATTTAGTGATGTTGAATTGAAGGTTGCCGGTTTACAGAATTCTATAGCAAAAAAAGTAATAGATATGGAGCAGTTAAATGTTCAGAAACTAAGCAAGATGGAAGAGTCTATTGAGACTAGTAAAAATGATCTTGAGAAAAAAGTATTTGATAAGTTTGAAAGTGTAAAAAATGAATTGTTTACACTTCATGACAATTACAAAATTGAGATAGATAGGATAGAGGACGGTTTTTCAGAAAAAGTTGATTCTTTTGAGACTGAAATAGACAAACGGTTTGAGCTGCATAATGCGAGTATTTGCTCCAAGATTGACGGTTATAATCAAGATATTGAGGGAGTGATGGCCGGTTTTCAAAATGATATTGAGACATATTCATTAAATGCACAAAATACTATTGATAACGAGAAATCTAAACTTTCAAATATACTTGAAAATTATTTATCAGAATTTAATCAAAAAATTTCATTAGCCAAAACTGATTTAACTGAGTTGCAGTCAAAGTATAAATTAGATAGCGAAAGGTTAAATCAGGTAATCAGTAATAGTGAAAAGAAAATAGAAGATACTGCGGTGCTATTTAATGAAAAATTTGCATCGGTAAAAGAACAGATGTCAACATCAATTAAAAATATTCACAGTCAGCTAAAGTCAGAGATTGATAACTGGAGAGGCTCAATTAAATCTCAAGTTGATGAACAGTCTTCTGAGTTAAAAATATTCTATTCTAAATCGCGAGACTCAATAACGGAGATCGATGGTTTGTTTAATTCAAAAACAGGTGAGATTGAAGAAAAAATTGAGTTCTTTAAAAATACTATCCTTGATAAAACAGTTGAGCTTGAGTCCGGTTTAGTGACTCGATTGGATCAGGTTGAAGAAGAATATTTTAAGAAGGGTGAACTATTGTTAACCGAGAATACTAAAAAATTAAATACTTATATTAGTAATTATCAGGAGCTTGCTGATAATCTTATGGATTTAAAAAATAGAGTTGATGTTGAGGTTTCACAGAAAGTAGAGGATGGTTTGAATAGTATCTCTGTTGTAATGGAGACCGGAAAGTCAAATATTGTTGAGATGTACGGTTCATTGGAGAGTAAGTCTATTGAAAAAATAGAAAAGTATAAGGAAAACTTCAATGCAATCAAGAATAATATGACTGAGCTTGAAAAGAGATTTAATATGCAGTTTAAGGAAAAAATTGAGGATGTAGATGGAAAACTATCAAGAAAGATGTCTGATGTTGATAATCTCTACAGTACACATATAAATGGTCTATATGAGAAAAATGATATTGTTAATAATAATTTTGCAAAAAAATTATCTGAGATAGAAATGCAGTTTCAGGCAAAAACGGATTCATTATTAAATCAGTCAAAAGACAAACTTATGCAATTTGCTGAGAAGTTTAATCGTTTAAATATTGACCTTTCAACATTAAAGTCTAAAATTGATGGCGAGGTTGCTCTTAAGATTCAAGAATCAGTTGGTAAGCTAAATGAAATACAATCTTCAAACATAGAATCGTTAAATAATCAACGAAATGAGATGCAATCAATTACAAATGCGAAGGTTGAAGAGTACAAAAAAGAACTATTTAAAATTCAATCAAATATGAAGTTAATTGATGATAAGTTTACTTCAAAGTTTCTTGAGCATTCATCATTATTAGATAAGAAGATATCTGAGCTGGAAGTAAGCTTAAAGAAGTTTGAGAAGGAAACATACTTAATTGAAAGAACTGAGGATCTTAAGACAAAGCTTCTTAGTGAGATTAAAGACCTCAAAGAAGAGATAGTTAACATTAAAAAGGACAAGATTGAAGTTAATAAGTCTGAAAAGAAAATGTTATCTATACAGATGCAGGTTAATGAGACAGAGGAAAAATTAAAAACCATTTTAAATGAAAGAAAAAAGATTGATAGCATGGAGACTGTTTTAACTCAACTTAAAGAGATATCTGATTTTGCGTCGCAAAAATTGGATAATGTAAACACCGCAAAAATTGTAGCAGCTAATCTTGAACTTAAAATTGATGAGGTTAATTCAAAATTTAACAAATTAGATAATTATATTAATGAAGTTGTAGAGAGAGAAAATGATATTAAGGGTTCAATAGAATCAATTTTTCAAGTCGAGAATAAAGCCGGTAAACTGATGAAGGAATTTGAGGAATTAAGTAAACAGATTAGCGATATTGACTATAAGAAAGGAGTCTATGAAAAATCAATCAAGAATTTTGAAAAGGAAGCCGGATTGATAATTCAATCTGAATCAAAGATACAGTCAGTTCTTGAGAGATTTAATCAAATGGATTCTCTGGTTCTCGATATTGAGATGAGAACTCAACAGGTCAATAAATTTAGGGAGTGGCTTGTAAAAGCTGAAACTCAATTAGTCAATCTGAATTCTGAGACAGATAAGAAGATTAAACTCTTAGAGTCATTAACAGATGATAAGAATAAGGATGTTAAGAAGGAAGATGAAGAGGATAAGAAGGATGTTGTATTAAAGCTCAAGTCAAGAGGGTGGACTGTTGATGAGATATGTAAAACCCTAAACTTAAGTCCCGGAGAGGTTGAGTTTATACTAGATATGGAGTTAAGTACTAAGGCGATGAAGTGAGAGTGTGATCTTTCTAATTAAAGAGGCTCCTTAGAAAATTTATATTTCTGAAGGAGCTTTTTTAGTAATTTAATATTATCTAATATAATTTATAGAATCTAAAATCTCCAATTTTTTGTTCAAGCTGAATATCTTTATATACATCGTTAATGATAAGCAATTGTTCTCTTTCAGTCATATCATTATAGAACTGGGTTTTACCAAATAATTCTTCGTCTATTTGATCCATCCTTGAACCATACACTCTTTGAAGAGGAGTGTCCGAAAACATATTGCTGAAGGCCGGGTAGTCTAGTGTCTTATGGGTGCTGATTATGTATTTAACTTTTAATCTTTTCATGGCTTCGCTAAATCCAAACTCACTAACCATTTTTGCTACCTGTTTATTTTCAAGGAAAGCTGTTACATTGTATACAGAGCCGCATTTATGATAGATAGAAAAACAATAACTGTTTCCAATAGCTAAATAATACTCATCATTTTTTATGTTCTCTTTTACGAAATCTATTGACTCTCTAACACCGTCATATTGTGCATATGAGTAGAATTTTGAAGTGTTAATATTTCCAATAAATGCAAATAGGATCAGTAATATAGGTAGAGTTACATACACAGAGTCGATAAAATTTATCAATGAGTATGTTAGTATAAGTGACCCGCATAGGGTTAGAAGTAATATAATTATCAGCGTATAGTATGAATGGATAAATATAGAGGTGAATGCAGTTAATACATATATTACAACACCTGCGGTTAAGGAAATAAGAAGTGTTTTAAAGCTACCGGATTTACTAATTGAATTGTAAAATGTAACTATGCTAATAATGGCTAAAACAAATACAACATTTGATGAGTAATTTGTAAATCTAACAAATATTAGATATATTAGATAATATGGATTTGTTAGAAACTTAATATCAGTTAGAAATATCTTATATCTGCTATATAACGAAATGATTATAGCTGTAGCAAATAACACATAAAGTACTCCCACAGCAATTGGGAAATATTTTATCTTTGATATACGATTTGTAAAATTTATAATGATATGATTTTTTTTGTCTAAGAGAAGACCAATTAAAAATATTACTATAACTGAGGTGATTAAAATAATTATTGATAGGGTTGGAGATCGTACTAATATTGCAGCACTTTTTTTGGATATTAGATAAATAAGCCCGGATGACATGAAAAATATAAATGAGCTTACTAGAAAATCACCATTTGATCTTTTTTTTATCAGAAATAAAGTAAGAAAAATTGGCAATGCCCACAATCCCATTGAAATTTTGCAGCTGATACCGAATCCAAGTATAACTGCACTTGCTATTAAATGCATATAACTAAAACTGATAAAGTATTTCTCTACTATAATTAATGAAATAAGCATAAAGATCATAGTTACAAGATCGTATACAGGGATCCATGTTGCATATTGTATAATTACATTAAATGAAAGAAGTAGGATGGTCATTAGTGAAATAGTCTTTGTTGTGTAACACCTTAGATATCTGTAAATTAAAAATAGAAATAGAGCACCTAATATGTGTAGGGCAATCCTGGTTGAATATTCCAGTGAAAGAAATGGTAATACTTTTATAAATAGTGCAATCCACCATTCTAATATGGGGTAGTAACCGGGGGTTTCTACCTTACCATAACTACTTGAAACCGGATTGGAGGCATATCTTTTTTCTATATAAAATGGATCATTAATTTCTGCCATAACTTGAGCCGGATTGATATATGAGTTAAATTTAACTGCCAGATGTTTGCTACCGAAAGATAATCCCATAGTCGGAAACTTTACAGCAGTAAATAACAATAAAACAAGAACAACTAACAAAACCTCAATCATTTTAGAATGTTTAGCATTATTATTTAAAAAATAGACCTCATCTTGAAATATATTAATTGTACCTTTGAGTGGTTTAAATATATCAATAAATATATCCCATGCAGTGTAAATAAATACTCCTGTTAATAAAATTATAATTAATAATAAAAACTTGTAGATGTTAATTTTATTTAACAGAATATTTCTTAGATCCGGTTTTTCAATAGATGGAAATACTCCAGCCAGGGTAAATTGATCTGTGTTTTTATCATATGTCATATCATTAAATTTTAAGTTTCTATTATCAACTATTACATTCAAAAATGGTATATGAAGATTTATATCTGAAATCAAACTTGTTATGTTTAATGAATCGAATTTAAGTGTTGGATCAGGTATTATAGTGATAGCCTCTATATATGTGCTGAAATTATTGATGTCATTGTCAGGTATTTTAGATTTGTTATGAGTTGTATTGTTGTTATTTGAAGATGAAGTTTTTAATGAAGAAGTATGTGTCGATGAAAATGAGACTATTACTTCTGAAAAATTTTTAATTGAATCCGGTATTTCAAAATAAACTATGTTGTGGTTTTCCTGTTTTGGATGGATTAGGATTTTATCAAGAGTTAGTTTAATTGTATTAGAGATTATTCTATCAGTTTTCATAATTGCGATATATTTAGCACCTGACATCGAGAAGAACTCTGTGCTCGAGATGTATGATAATTGGCCATCAAAAGTGTTATAGTAATTAAAGACCGTGTTTTTTTTTGCAATATATTTTTTATCATATAGTGAGCCGGTAGTTATATCTGTGTAAGGATAGATACTTCGATAGAGAGGGATTTGTTTTATATCTGTAGTTAAATTTATAGGAAATCTTACCGGAAATTTATTGTTATTTACTAAACTAACTGTATCGGGGGTAAATTTTACAAAGAGTAAAAAGATTACCGCTAGGATAGTTGTGAATAGTATAGTTGTAATCAGTTTTTTCATTTTTTTCCTTATGGTTTTGATATTAGATTAAAAAAAAACCGCGGAATGGTTAAACCATTCTGCGGCCTACGAGCTGTACCCCTGTGTCAATGTTTCCAATACAGCCTGGCTCTTAAAATTTATTAAGAACCAACTACCGGTGTACACGCAACCATTAATAAAGCAGCAAACATTGCTACAACAGGAAGCAAAACCAAAATTCTTTTAATCATACAATAACCCCCGATTTCTTAATACAGCTGTATTTGACAAATACAAATTAAATATATCACTTATATATAAAAAAATCAACCCTAATAGGTGAAAAAATTGTTTTTTTTTTAATATGTAATGTCTTGTGTATAAGAACTATTTAAATCATCTTTAAGAACTTCTTGTAAAGAATGTAAAACTTTAAATATTGCAAATACTATAAACACTAAAATTTGTTATTAAATTTTATAGTATTTTTTGTACCATTCAATAAATTTTTTTAATCCTATTTGAAGGTTAGTTGATGGATGAAATTCAACACTATTTTGTATCTTGTCAATATCTGCGTATGTTTCAATAACATCTCCGGGTTGCATAGGTTTAAAGACATATTTAGCCTTTTTATTGGTAAGCATCTCAAGTGTCGATACAAAATCCAAGAGATCTACAGGTTTATTATTACCGATATTATATACATTATACTCTTTTTCATTGTTTGTTATTGATTTGTTCAGTAATAGCTCGATTCCGTTGGTGATATCATCAATATATGTAAAATCTCTCTTCATTTTGCCGTTATTGTAAATATTAATAATCTCATCTTTAAGTAGTTTCTCTGTAAAACTAAAATAGGCCATGTCAGGTCGTCCCCAAGGACCGTAAACAGTAAAGAACCTTAAACCTATCAATGATATGCCGTACAGATGAAAATATGTATGAGCTAATATTTCGTTACATTTTTTTGTTGCAGCGTAGAATGAGACAGGATTGTCAGTCGTGTCATTTTCTGAGAATGGATATTTTGTATTACCGCCATATACCGAGCTTGATGAGGCATATAATACTTTATTTATATTACTATTCTTGCAGCACTCCAGGATATTAAAAAAACCAATAATATTGCTGTTTATATAGGCTTCAGGATGATCTAAGGAATATCTGACCCCAGCTTGTGCAGCGAGGTTAATAACGGCATCAAATTTATAATCATTAAATACTTTTTCAAGTTCATTTTTATCTTCCAGGTTTAACTTAACAAACTTAAGATTTTCATATATCCTACTTGAGGTGCTTTCTCCATACCGAATATTGTTCTTTATACCCAACTCATTTAATCTGCCGTATTTTAGATCTACACTATAATAATCATTTATGTTATCAACGCCGACAATATCAAATGATTGTATCAATCTTTGGGTTAAATGAAACCCAACAAAGCCCGCCATACCTGTAATTAAAATTTTTTTCATCTAACTGACCTCAATTATTCTTCTAAAGATTCTATAATTAACAACTCCATATTATTTACAATAATTAACTTTGTCAATATTGATTTTACAAAATATTTTTAAGGTTTTTTTAGAAAAAAGAAGTGCTTTCTTTAAATAATTAGGAAATTTATATAATTTTGAAATCTAAATTGACTAAATATCTGAATTAATCTATAATTCCGTTATACAAATGAAGATCAAAAGTGATGTTTTTATCGAATTTATATCGGATTTTTTTTATTTTATCTGATTAGTTCATCTGATATCAAAGATATTTGATGCTATTGATATAATTTTGATGCTACAGCTTGATTTATAAGCCGTAGCAAGTGTGTAAACAAGAGGACATTTAAAATTGGAAAAACAATTAATAAGATTTGACTGGGCTATAAAGAACATTCTACGCGATAAAGCTAATTTTGGAATCCTTGAGGGATTCTTATCTGAACTTCTAAAAGAAGATATAACGATAATTGAGATACTTGAAAGTGAGAGCAATAGAGAGAATGAAGATAACAAGTTAAATAGAGTTGATATACTGGCAAAAGATGAAGAGGAAAGTTATATTATTTTTGAAATACAGGTGACCAAAGAGTTGGATTATCTATCAAGGATACTTTTTGGTGTATCAAAAGTGATATCTGAAAGATTGCTTAAAGGACTTGATTATAAGAATGTCAACAAGGTGTATTCTGTAAATATAGTTTACTTTGATCTTGGTCATGGGCAGGATTATGTGTATAAAGGTAATACTAATTTTTATGGTTTGCACAAACATGATAAGTTAGCCCTTAATGAACAACAGAAAAAGATATATAGCTTTGAGAAAGTTGAAGAGATATTTCCCGAATACTACATATTAAAGGTAGAACAGTTTGATGATGAAACAAAAGACACGCTTGATGAATGGATATATTTCCTTAAAAATGAGCAAATAAAGTCCGGCTCGATAGCCAAAGGTTTAAATGAGGCAAAACAAAAGCTTGATGTCTTACATATGGACGAGAATGACAAGAGAAAATACGACAGATACCTTGACGAACTCCACTATGAATCGAGTATGGTAACATCAAGTTATGGAATTGGTAAAATTGAAGGCAAAATTGAAGGCAGAGAGGAAAGAGGTACTGAAATAGCGAAAGAGATGTTATCAGATGGCGAGAGCATAGACAAGATAATAAAATATACAAAATTATCAAGAGAAGAAATCGAAAAACTAAAAAAAATAGTGAATTAAACTACGAGTTTTGAGCCGTTGGGAGGATGAGAATGCTGACGAATGAGAATATAAATGATATAAAAAACAAAATTGTAGAAAATATTCATCCTGAAAAAATATATCTTTTTGGC
>CAYYKD010000056.1:0-3739 GCA_964471825.1 uncultured Spirochaetales bacterium | reverse complement strand
TTCTGCAGGAATTGAAAGATGTGGAATTAATATATCTTTTTGGCAGTTATGCAAGAGGAACTGCAACAGAAGAGAGTGATCTGGATATTGCAATAGTTTATGACAAATCTGACGACGAAACAAAAAATATATGAGAGAACTTGATATTGAGCTGTGGATTGAAGTTTTATTTATTCATAAGTTTTTACCACTACTAAGGTATCCAAGTGGAGATACTATAACACAAGCTGATGCTTTAGAAGTTAAAAGATGCTTTTATGATATTGTAGACTATCTCAAAGATAAATTTGGTGAATTAGGAAAAATTTATGACAGATAAAAAACAAAAAAAACTAATGCTGAGTTATGAATTTCCACCTTATATGGGGTTATATCAAAAATATAATTTTCAAATCTAAAATTGACTAATGCAATGAAATAAGCTATAATGTACTTATGAAAAAGAAGAATAAAAGTGACATCTTTATAGATCCTCTATCGGATATATTTATTCTTTATCTGTTTGGTTCACCTGAAAACAATGATATTCTGCTTGACTTTATAAACTCTGTGCTAATTGATGTTGACTTTACACCAATTGTTGAGGTTGAGGTTTTAAATCCTTTTAATTTACGCAACTTTGTCAATGATAAATTGACCATCCTTGATGTTAAGGCAAAGGATGAGACCGGCAAGGTTTATGATATAGAGGTTCAATCTATTGCAAATGATATATATATCAATCGATCCTTGTATTATTGGGCAAGAAATTATTCTAAACAACTTACCGATGGGCTGGACTTTTTTGAGTTAAAGCCAGTTATATGTATAAATCTACTTAAATCAAAAATATTTGATGATATTGATAAAATACATACGGTGTTTATGCCTTTTGAACTTGAATACAAGGACAAACCGTTAACTGAGCATTTTCAGATCCACTACATAGAGCTTGGTAAATTTATGGATAGCTCTGAAGTTAAGTTTGAGCTTAAAGAGTGGTTGAAGTATTTTAAGTTTGAAGGCAGAGAGAAGGAGGGGGTTATGGAAACATTGCTTGATAGAAATGTGATATTACAAAAAGTACATAAGAGGTATGAAAACTTTACAAGCTCTGACCGGTTGCGTGAAATATATGAAAAACGGGATGACTATACCAGAGATATAAAAACCAACATACGAGCCGCACGCAACGAAGGTCTTAAAGAGGGAATAGAACAAGGAATAGAACAAGGAATAGAGCAAGGAGAAGTACGCAAGTCTCAGATAACCTTAATAAGACAGCTTAATAAAAAGTTCGGCTTGTCAGATGAAGAATCGTTGATTGTCAAATCTTGTTTCGATCTTGATACGCTTGATATTGCTCTGGATGATATACTTTTTTGTGATGACAAGCAGGAAATACTTGATAGACTAAGGACTAATAAATAATAGATAAAATACTAAAAATATTTATGCTATAGCTTGATTTATAAGCCGTAGCAAGCGTGTAAACAAGAGGACATTTAAAATTGGAAAAGCAATTAATAAGATTTGACTGGGCTATAAAGAACATTCTACGCGATAAAGCTAATTTTGGAATCCTTGAGGGATTCTTATCTGAACTTCTAAAAGAAGATATAACGATAATTGAGATACTTGAAAGTGAGAGCAATAGAGAGAATGAAGATAACAAGTTAAATAGAGTTGATATACTGGCAAAAGATGAAGAGGAAAGTTATATTATTTTTGAAATACAGGTGACCAAAGAGTTGGATTATCTATCAAGGATACTTTTTGGTGTATCAAAAGTGATATCTGAAAGATTGCTTAAAGGACTTGATTATAAGAATGTCAACAAGGTGTATTCTGTAAATATAGTTTACTTTGATCTTGGTCATGGGCAGGATTATGTGTATAAAGGTAATACTAATTTTTATGGTTTGCACAAACATGATAAGTTAGCCCTTAATGAACAACAGAAAAAGATATATAGCTTTGAGAAAGTTGAAGAGATATTTCCCGAATACTACATATTAAAGGTAGAACAGTTTGATGATGAAACAAAAGACACGCTTGATGAATGGATATATTTCCTTAAAAATGAGCAAATAAAGTCCGGCTCGATAGCCAAAGGTTTAAATGAGGCAAAACAAAAGCTTGATGTCTTACATATGGACGAGAATGACAAGAGAAAATACGACAGATACCTTGACGAACTCCACTATGAATCGAGTATGGTAACATCAAGTTATGGAATTGGTAAAATTGAAGGCAAAATTGAAGGCAAAATTGAAGGTAGAGAGGAAAGAAGTATAGAAATAGCAAGCGAAATGCTTTTAAAAGAACTTGATCCGCAGATGATTGCAGAGTTAACCGGTCTTAGTATAAAACTAATAGAAAAGTTGAAAAGTGAGTAAGATTCGGTTTATAATTTGTGAATATTCACTATTCTATAATTTATGAAATAAAGAGAAATTTAAGCCGATTTTTTGTTTATTTAAAAAGGTCTCTTCAGATACTTTATATATAAATTTTATATTTGAAAGTTATTATAAATAGCAAATTGACAAAAATGGGACATTATGACAGATGAAAAACTAAGAATACTTATGCTTAACTATGAGTTTCCACCGTTGGGGGGGCTGAATGAATAAAGACGAGTTATATGAACTGATACATATTGGTGAAGGGTATACACTCGAATTTAAAGAAAATATAGATAAATCACTTGGTAAGGAAATTTGTGCATTTGCTAATGGATCCGGCGGAAAGATAATACTTGGAGTTAGAGATAACGGAGAAGTTAAAGGATTTATTTTAAATAATCAAATAAGATCGCAAATTCAAGATATTGCAAGAAACCTTGATCCCTCTATAAATATACAGATTGACTCAATAGAAAACATTACAATTATATATGTCCCTGAGGGGAAGGACAAACCTTATCAATCGGGAGGCGAGTTTTATCTGCGTCAAGGTGCAAATTCTCAGAAATTAAAAAGAAATGAGATACAAGAGTTATTTCAAGCTTCAAGTAAAATTTCTTTTGAAAGACAGGCTAATAAATCATTTTCTTTGGATAAAGATTTTAGTCATGTTGCTTTTGAAAAATTCATTAAAACAATTAATTTAGTTGACTTGCCTTTTGACCATTTACTCAAAAATCTTAACTTATCCACTGATAACACACCAAATAATGCCTGTGTATTATTATTTGCAAATAAAATAACGGATTTCTTTTTGAGTGCAGATATAAGCTGTGTGTTATACATGGGAAACTCTAAAACTCATTTACTCGATAAAAAAGTATTTGATTCCGATTTCGTTTCGAATTTTGAGAATGCAATAAACTTTATTTTAAAAAATATTCGAACAAAAGCAGAGATTGTTAATCTTTCTCGTATTGAATCACCTGAGATCCCTATCAATGCTATTCGGGAAGCTGTAGTCAATGCGATGATACATAGGGATTACTTTGTGGAAGGAAGAATTCTTATAAATATTTTTAATAACAAACTCGAAATATTAAACCCCGGTAAACTTCTTTTTGATAAGTCTGAGCTTGGTAATGTAAGTGTTACTAGAAATCCAATACTTGCCGATTGTATGTTTAGAAAAGGATTTGTTGAAAAAATTGGATCAGGAATATCCAGGATTAAACACTTGTACCCAGGTACTGTTTTTAACATAAGTACCAACTGGTTTGGTGTTGAATTTCCAAGAGAAAATGTCGGTGAAAATGTCGGTGAAAATGTCGGTGAAAATGTCGGTGAAAATG
>CAYYKD010000055.1:4257-17676 GCA_964471825.1 uncultured Spirochaetales bacterium | reverse complement strand
GAACCGCCCCCTTTGAGTAGATCCTGCAGTTCCTCTTTTCCATGCATCGAATTTTTAAAAGGTTTCATTGATATTGCCGCACAATATGCATCAACAACCGCAATAATCTTAGCAATCAATGTCACCTTATCCGGCTGCAATGAACTTGGATACCCTTCACCATCTATTCTCTCGTGATGTTGTAATGCTCCGCTTGCGATAATCGGCGAGTATTTCACCTCTCGTAAATATTTAAAACCTACAAGCGTATGACCTTTTATTACATTATGTTCCTCTGTTGAAAGTGTACCTTTTTTTTCAAGGATTGATCTAGGTATTTTAAGCATTCCAATATCATGAAAAAATGTTGCTATCATCAAATTCTGCATATTTAAATCATTTAGATTAATAGACTTTCCGATTATATTTGAAAGTATTGTTGTTTCCACAGCCCGCTTATAAACACTATTTACTTTTTCAAACTCTTTCCCGATCATCATTAGTGCATAATTTTTATTTTTTCCAACTGTTAATATCATAGCTTGAATAAGATTTACAACTCGATTCTTATCGACATTACTCGTTGTTAACAGACTACTAATAATTGACTCAGCCTCTAACAACCAGCTAGTATAGATATCTTCAAATAGAGCGGTAGTCATCTTTACAGTTTGATCTCCGGCACTTTTTACCTGAGGCTTATCAGAGTTATCATTTGCAGTTGTCGCATTTCTAGTATTTGATTCAGCACCCGGCTTAGTCTCAGAATTTCCCGCCTGATGGATATCCTTTAATGAAACACCATCAATCAGTTTTCCCTCTGAGATAATTTTATCTATATCCCACTCATCAAGTATCTTTAAATGATAAGGTTGAACAGCTACATTTTTTGGTAAAAAAAACATATCTTCAAGAATAAAAGAATCCTCTGTAAAAGCTTTTCCTGATTCCATTTCAAGCACTTTAAATGTATTCATAACTTTCCCCTGATACTATATAAATCGGTTTTTATATTTTTAATATTTACTATTAAGCTATTCTTTTTAACAATTGACAATAATTAATTAGAATACATTAAAAAATAACGAGACTCAAGCAAAAACTCAAGTAATTAATATCTTTTTTCATCATTAATCAAACTTTTTTTTCATCTTGATTGACAATCATGTATAATTATAATATAAATATCTGATATTTAGAGGCACTTGCAAAAATTAATTAGATCAACTCCTAGGGAGACATTATGAAAGAAAATATTAAATGGTTACCTTTTGATACAGCTGAAAGATTTATGGAAGATGTTTTTCGCGAACTCGGAGTTCCAACTGATGACGCACGGATATGTGCAGAAGTTTTAATTACGGCTGACAAAAGAGGGATCGACTCTCATGGAATTGCACGGTTAAAAACAATCTATTATGATAGGATAAAACAGGGAATACAAAAAACTAATGCATATTTTCAAATTGTAAAAGAGACTGCTACAACCCTTGTTATAGATGGAAATGATGGCATGGGTCATGCTATATCAAAAAAGGCAATGGAGATTGCTATTAGAAGGGCAAAAAAGTACGGTATGGGTATGGTAGCAGTAAGAAACTCAACTCACTACGGGATTGCAGGATACTATGCTATGATGGCAGCTAATGATGGCATGATTGGAATAACCGGCACAAATGCAAGACCATCTGTTGCACCTACATTTGGTATTGAGCCAATACTTGGTACAAACCCTTTAACTATAGGTTTACCTACAGATGAGGAGTTTCCATTTATACTAGACTGTGCTACAAGCTTAAGTCAAAGAGGAAAAATAGAGGTATATGCAAGAGAGGGCAAACCGCTTCCGGAAGGTTGGGTGATTGATAAGAATGGAAAGAGTGTAACTGACTCAAAAGCAGTGTTAAAAATGCTTGTTGATGGTTCAGCTGCTTGTACACCGTTGGGAGGCATTGGTGAAGATGGTGCCGGATATAAAGGGTATGGGTATTCGACGGTAGTAGAGATCTTGTCAGCCGCACTCCAAAACGGATCATACCTGAGACAACTTTCAGGTTTAAAAGATGGGAAACAAGGCCCGTACCATCTGGGACACTTTTTCATTGCAATTAATATCGACAACTTTACTGAGATAAAATCATTTAAAAAGATCGCAGGAAATATCCTAAGAGAGTTAAGAGAATCATTAAAGGCCCCAGGTTGTGAACGAATATATACCGCAGGAGAGAAAGAATATCTTTGTTGGCTTGAAAGAAAAGATAAGGGTGTTCCATTAAATGAGGAAAATATCAAAGAGATTCTAATTATGAGAGATGAACTGAATCTTGAAAGATATGACTTTGATACACTATTAAAAACCTACTAGTTCAATTTTTTCACGAAAATCTCTATATATCGATAAAAAAACCGCATCATTGATGCGGTTTTTTTACAACTACCCTACAGATTATTCAATTGTGCTGAAGTTAAAACTGTACCATCTGCAAATTCTACCGATTCAATTTTACTTGAATTATTTTGATAAAAATTTGACACCCTTATTCTGTTTGATGAATTATGTCTTAGTATAAGATGATCACCTGATCTATAAACCTCAACTTGACTATAAGCCAACTCTGTAAATCTGATTGTATCAAAACCACCTTCTTCAAATATATAATCCACACCAAAGTTAGTTCCAAATATATATATATCATCTCCTGCTCTACCATATAGATCATCATCGCCACCTAATCCTATAATAGTATCGTTTCCGGCAGTACCATATAGAGTCTCACCACTATTTGTACCGGTAATAACATTCCCCTGTGGTAGATCAATAAGACTTGTTACAAGAGATGAAATCGCAGGATACTCATACTCAATATCATCATAATAAATACTATACCTACCTCTAACACTTTTAAGTGTAGCATTGGTTAATGATGGAGCATTAGTATTATAATCATCTACAATATTACCTGTTATTACAAACTTTGAGTTTACAATATTACCTGATAAATCTGTCTTGAATAATAAACCATCTTTATTACCGGCTCCATAGCCTGTTGTAAAACCGGAAACACCATATCCACCTAAAGCTAACTGGGTAACCTTTGAAACAACCAAATCACCTATTGAACTATATGATTTGTCCCAGGAGACATAGCCAGATGAATTCAACTTAACCAGGTAAATTGCTCTAGAACCTTCAGTCCCCCTATTAATTGAGACAATATAACCAGAGTCACTAGTAGTTATTATCGAGGAAGCACTATCCTCTATACCTGAATCAATCTGAAATTGCCATTGAATTTCACCGGTTGACCTTATTTTTGCCACCCAAACATCTTTATTGTAAGCACCATAATTAACTGAATCAGCAATTACTACTAAAGTACCATCTGTATTTACAGCCAGATCTACCGGATATAATGGTAAATTTTTCATCCAAACAATTTCACCGGAAGTATCTATCTTCATTATAAATGGTCCACCTGTATAAGCCCCCGTTAATATAACCCCATCACTAACAGCTTCAATAAGCTCTGGTCTATAACTCATATCAAACCTCTCACCTGATGGGCCAAATGAATTTTCCCAAAGTACATTTCCATTAAAATCTACTTTTGTTATTAAAAGATGATTTTGATCACCAAGTGGTGCTACATAGGTAATAGTTCCATACATTATATAACCATCCTGAAGATTTAGTATCTTCTGCACCTTGCTTCTTGATGAATACACAAAATACTTAAGTGTATCAACAACACCATTATCGTTAAACTTAACAAGATGTCTAGCTGCATACAAAACATAAGATCCTGACACAGATCGATAAAGATTAACAGGTGTTAAACCATAATACTCAGCAACTACCTTTTCCCACACCAACACACCAGTTGTTGTAAACTTAGCAATCCAGAGATTATTTTTTCCATCTTGATCAACTCGATACCCAGCCGTTATAAAACCATCATAAAATGACTCAACAACTGCACTAAAACTCTCATCGCCAGCTGTACCTACAGCAATAGCCGTTTGACTACCGGAGACATTAAAATTAACACCCGGCTCCCTGTCAAACCTCTCTCTTTCAACCTTTTCCACCAACCCATTGCCCCCCGCAACAGAACAAGAAGAGACAACTACAATAACCCCCAAAACAATCATAAACCTAAAAATCACATTTTTCATTTTCAACTCCTTAACTTTTTTTATTTTTACTACCGCAGTAGTAATACATTTTAATAATAAAGTCAAGAAAAAAAATAAAATAATTCAATTTTGTTGCAATATAAGAATGATTGTTTTATAATTTTTTTAACTTTAAAATCACTAACTTTAGGATCAATAATGCCAATTAAAAACATTTCAGTTAATAAATCTATAAAAGATGATAAGATTTTAGAGCGAACCAGTGTCATAGAATTAAAATTAATTCTAGGTGCAGACTGTGATCTAAGCGAAACTGATATAACAAACATCGATCTCTTTTCACATGAAGATAATGTCTTTATATACAACCACTATAAAGGTTATCTGATAAAGTATGAACCTGACAAAGACATTCAAACAATCATCAACAGAGAAACAGATCTATTAGATCTAACGGGATTAGGATTCTATAACAATCAATTCTTCTTTATACATAAAAACCATCTCTTGATCTATGACAAGAACGCCAATTTTTTAGATGAGATTCTGCTTGATATCACCCCTGATTCATTTACAGTTGATCCGATATCAGGTGAGTTTTATTTTTATATAAGGAATGAATTTAGAATCCACATAGCCAGTTTAACTAAAAACCAGATTAATATACAAAATAGTTTTCAGATTGAAGGGATCGGTTTTAAATCTCTATGTGTTCATGAGAATAATCTATGGCATACTGACTATACAAACCATATGATCTACTGTACAGATAAAACTAACGGAAAAACTATCATGGCAATTCCATCACCATATTTAAGACCTATTGGAATCTGCATTCATCAAAATAAAACACTTGTGAGTTTTGAAGGGAGAACTTTCATTCACCACAAGAAAAGAGCCAAGGTAGAATCTGTAGTCGGCGAAAGATACAGAAAACCATTTATCTCAGAATTAAAATATCAAATAAACAATAGTGACAACAAAAAATACATCACTTCAAACAAGTTTATGGTGGAATTTAACTATACGCTTGAAAGTAAGGTTCAATATAAAGAAGATAATTATGATGATCTATTCGTTAGGATAGCACTTCCATATACAAATGACAGGCAAAAACTCGTTTCCACTCTACCTATTGGTCTTGATTTCAAGCTTATAGAAGACTCGGGGATTCTCATGGCAGAGTTTCATATAGGTAAGATCGACTATAAAACAAACATCATCTTCGGTTATAAAACTTTAGTTCAAATGACCGGTATAAAATATATGCTGGAAAACTCTAATATAACTAAAAAGATGATTGACTATAATAACCCTGAATTGAATAAATACCTTGAATATGATGATGATCTGGATATGGAACAACAGATTGTTAAAGAGTTCGCACACATTGGTGAAGTTGAAAATATTATTGAGACAGTCTATGCGGTTCGGCATAAAATCTACAAACACCTTAAGTATGACTATGAACTTGTAACAAGCTCAAGCCCTGCGGCAGTAATCGAATGTGGCTCTACAGGTTGCGGCGGTTATTCAAAGCTTATTCTAGCATGCCTTAGACTCAACGGAATACCGGCTAGAGATTCCGGTAAATACAGTGTTCAACCTGAAACCTTTGCTCAAAATGAAAACGAAACAATAATATTTAATCACAGCTGGATGGAATTCTACCTACCGACAATAGGCTGGATCCCAATAGAGTCAAGTAGGGACAGCTTTGTATTTAATGGAAGAAACAAGGAAAACGGATGGCTCGGGCTTGATTGGACCCATCTGGAATGCCTGACAAACTCAAACAGAAATTTTGAATACGCATTTGACGGGAAACCTGAGAACCGCGTCCCCCTTAGCGGTTTTCTGGATAATAACCCATCATATAGGATTATTGGTGAAGTTATCGATGGTTAAGGTTAATAGTCATCAAATTAAAGACAGCGTAAAGATGTTTTGTATACAACACAGGCAACTGTTATTTTATATATTTTATGGTGGACTGACAACTCTTGTAAATATCCTGGTATACTTTCTATTTGCAAGAATATTTAAAGTCGATTACATGATAAGTAATGTAATAGCATGGATAATCTCTGTGCTATTTGCATTTATTACAAACAAACTCTTTGTTTTTAATAGCTATCAAAAAAGTCTCGCTGTTGTAATTAAAGAGGTTATAGGTTTCTTTGGATTCAGACTTTTATCTGGTGGCATTGATATTGGGCTTATGTACCTACTAATAGATATAATAAAAACAAATGATATGTTTGCAAAAGTTACAGTAAATATTATAATTGTTATTCTAAATTACCTGTTTGGTAAAATATTATTTTCAAACAATAAGGTCTAAATATATGAAAAAGATATCTGTTGTTATTCCATGCTATAACGAGCAGGAATCAATTCCATTTTTTTATCAGGAAATCACAAAAATCTCTAAAGAGATGGAGCAACTAGAGTTTGAGTTTGTATTTATAAACGACGGCTCAAAAGATAGAACAGTGCAGATTATCAAAGAACTTAGCAATCTGGATAACAGAGTAGAGTACATCTCGTTCTCTAGAAACTTTGGCAAAGAAGCTGCAATCTTTGCCGGTCTAAAACACTCTACGGGAGACTTTATCGCAATAATGGATGCCGATCTCCAGGATCCTCCTGAACTTATAAAAGAGATGTATGAACTCCTGACAGATGATCAACTCGACTGTGTCTGTACCAGAAGAATTAATAGAAAAGGGGAGCCAATTATTAGATCAATTTTATCTAAGCTTTTTTATAAAATAATCAATCAGATTTCTGAAACACCGGTTATTGATGGTGCTAGAGATTTTAGATTGATGAGGCGGGTTATGGTTGATGCGATCCTTCAGGTTACAGAGTACAACAGATTCTCAAAGGGTATATTTTCATGGGTAGGTTTCAATACTAAATGGTTAGAATACAAGAATCGAGAACGGGTAGCAGGAGTTACAAAATGGTCATTTTGGAAATTATTTCTCTATTCACTTGATGGACTGACAGCTTTTTCATCTAAACCACTAGCTTCCGCATCAATAATGGGGCTTTTTTTCTGCCTAGTATCATTTGTGTTAATGTGTGTCTTTCTAGTCAAAACTCTAATATGGGGTGACCCTGTAGCCGGATATCCATCATTAATTGTTATTATTCTTTTCTTAAGCGGGATTCAACTATTCTCAATAGGTGTACTGGGACAATATCTATCAAAAACATACCTTGAAACAAAAAAAAGGCCACTATACATTGTTCGAGAAAGTAGTAATAATAATAGAGATAATAGTGATAATAAAATATAAAAAATTTCTATAAAAAAGGAAATACTTATGCAAAATGACACCGTTTTTGGTAATCAAATTAGTAAAGCTGATATTAAAAACTCCATAAAAGAAAAAAACAAACTCTTTAAGAAGTTTAAACCTGATCCTGACTGCCGGCTTACACTATATCAAAAGAAGAATCAATTTCTTGAACCAGTATTTGGATTAAATGAACTTACATTTGATAAAAACGAAAATAAGCCCGACTTCAATAAGGCAATTCTTGTTGGTAACATCCGAATGGGTTATGGACATTACAGGATTGCTATGGCTATCGCAAGTGCAGCAAATCACTTTGGCTACACACCTCTATGGTTTGACCTGCTTTCATTTGAAGGCACCAGAGGTTCAAAGATCATTGGTCATTTAAACAACCTCTATTCACTAGGTTCACGCCTATCACAGAAGTACAAACTATTTAACAGATATTACTGGGAACCGCTTAACTCAACTGGTTTCAAATCACTCGCATATAACTACAAAGATCGGATGATGTGTGAACTGATGACCGATATCTATATGAATATTCCTAAAGAGGTGCCATATATAGGTACGCACGCATGGGCTACACTTAGTGCACTTAACGCAGGCATGAAAACCGTCGTGAATGTTATCCCTGATAATTGGCCTATGGGACTCCACCTTGCTGAGGGAGCAATTCATACAGTTCAATCGAACTCGGCATTCCTTGGTTACAAAGTTTTGCGGGAGATGGATAAAAAAAGTGAGATCTTAAACCCCATCCCTGCTGGTAAAATTGTCAATACTGGCCACTTTATAGATCACGAAATTGTTTCAGGCATAGATAAGAACTGTGAGGCTAGAATAGATCGAATCAATAAAAATAAGACAAAAAATATACTTATGACTATTGGCGGTGCGGGTGCACAAGCTCAAATGTATCTTGACATTATAAAAGATCAAATAAAAAACATTAAAAACAACAGGGTAAATCTCTGGTTAAATCTTGGCGATCATTATTCAACTCTTGAGCTATTCACATCCAAACTAAAAGAATATAAAGACATGATTACAGTAATTGATGATTCATTAGTTGTAAAAGCATTTAAACAGGCAGATAATGAAAACTCCACTGACTCATTAGATAATAACATTTTAGAAAAACTATTTAACCTTTCAGAAACAGGTAAAACGGCCCGTAAGGGAATAACTATATTTATCAATCGGGATATTTTCAAGGCTGTCTATCTTACAAATATCTTGATAAACCACTGCGATATCCTGGTTACAAAACCTAGTGAACTTGCTTACTATCCTGTACCGAAACTGTTTGTTAAGAGAATAGGTGGACATGAGGAATGGGGTGCGATCCGATCAAGTGAGATTGGTGATGGGACTATTGAATGTGAAACAAATCTCAGAGCAATTCAAATGCTGAACTTGATGCTTGATGAACCTGAAATATTAACCTCATTTAACAAAAACATTATCAATAATAATAAAATAGGGATCTATAATGGTGCGTATAATGCCGTAAGACTGGCAATTACCGGTAATACTTTAAATTAAGGGGCCTACTGATAAAAAGATACATTTTCACTAACATCTCAAGATGACTACTACAGGGCACTTCCGGAATACTTTTGGCTGACTATAAGGGACTACTAAGGGACTACTAAAGATATTTAACTATTGTTTCTGATATAGTCTCTATAGTTGTAGGTTTGATTAATATCTCATTAAAAACTGCAGAGTTGTTATCTGAGAGATCGGCTGATTCAAAACTCAGACCGATTACAACACACTTTAAAGACTCCGGGGATCCCTGATTCTTCTCAATCACTCTTATCTCACTAACAGTTTCAAAGACTGATTTACCATGAATATTGATATCAGTAATAATAATTGAAGGGGTATAACGATTATATAAATCCAAAATATCCTTAGAGTTTTCTGCCTTTAAAATAGTAGAATTTGGAAAGAAGCTTTTTAAATAATCCCTTGTTAGAAATAAATTTAACTTATCATTATCAGCTATCAAAACGGTAAATTCGGCACCATATTTCACACCGCCGATTTCACTCTGTATGCTATCCGTTGAACTAGATCGGGTATCATCTCTATTTTTTTTGTGTATTAATAAATCCTCAGACTGCAATAATGCATTAATAATAATATCACACGACAGCTTAAGTAATGGAAGATCATCATCTGATATAAAACTACCCATCTCATATGAGTTTAGACAAACAAAACCTGAAACAAAACCTCTCTCCTTAATCGGAATAAATAGAGCAGACTTTATTTTGCGACTTTTAAAGAGATTCCTTTCATTTAACGCATTTATAGGGAGAAGATCAACATCCTTGATATAATACAAACTATCCTGCCATAGATCCTCTGCCAGAAATGGAAAATCTGATAATCTGGCAATAAATTCACCATCATCATTAATATTTTCAGGCGGCAACCATTTTAAGGATAGAATAGACTTATTTAAATCCTCTGAGAAAATTGATAAATGTATTGATGAGGCATGAAAAAATTCGCCTATCATCATCAAGGCATAATCAAATGCATCATCCAGTCTATTACCAATTTTATTTAATAAACACTCTGCCACCGATGTTACGGTTCTTTGAAGGTCCAGCTTGTAGTTAAGTTCATATAAAAGTTTCTGTCTTTGAAGCACATTCTTTACCCGTGACTTCACCTTTAGAACATTTATCGGTTTGGTAATATAATCAATTGCACCAATATCAAAACCGTACTGTTCATCAGTATCATCCCCCTTACCGGTAATAAATATAACAGGGATATCCTTGGTCTCATGGTCACTTTTTAGCATCTTACAAACCTCGAAACCGCTCATCTCAGGCATCATAACATCAAGAATAATTAGATCCGGTTTTGGTTCAAGATGAGCTATCCTCAACGCCTCTTTACCGCTAAAAGCAACACTAACCTGACAGAGCTCCTTTATCGCTTCAGATATAACAGTTACATGCATTTTTATATCATCAACAACCAGAACAATAAATTTGTCCTCTATCTTAGTTAAAGTACTCATAAAACACCTCTAGTTTTCTAGTGTAACTCTATTTTTGCCATTATTTTTAGAGCTATATAGTGCCTTATCGGCTTTTGACATTATAAAATCAAATTCCAGAGAAGTTTCCGGTATTATTGAAGCCACTCCAAGGCTTATAGTAACAACTGAAGAATTTATTGATGCCTTATGTGGAATATTTAGTTTATTAACTGACTCTCTGATAATTTCTGCAATTCGCATGGCAGCCTGACTATCAGTATCCGGCAAGACACAAACAAACTCTTCTCCGCCCCACCTCGCAGTGAGATCTGCAGGTCTATTAAGTGATCGATTTATAGAATCAGCTACACTTTTTAAACAATCATCACCCATTAGATGCCCATAGGTATCGTTATAATTTTTAAAATTATCTATATCAATCATAATAACTGAAATGGGATTTCGACTTCTAGCCGCTCTTTTCCATTCACATTTTGAGAACTCCTCAAACCGTCTCCTATTTGGAATGCCTGTTAAACCATCGATCATGGAAGATGCCTTCAAAAAATCCCGATAGTTCTTTAATTCAAGATGATTCTTTATCCTTGCCTTAACTATTGCCGGTTTAAAAGGCTTTGTAACATAGTCTATAGCTCCAAGCTTAAGGCCACGCTCTTCATCCTCATCCTGATCCATTGCTGTAATGAATATAACAGGGATATCCTGTGTCTCCGGAAGCAGTTTTAACCTCCTGCACACCTCATATCCATCAATATCCGGCATCATAACATCAAGAAGAATGATATCCGGTTTAGATCCACCGGTTGCAATATTTATAGCTGATTCGCCATTAACAGCAACTCTTACATCCCAATCCTCCTGTAGAAGCTCAGCTAGAACCGTGATGTTTGTCTTCACATCATCTACTATTAAAACAGTTTGTTTTTTAGCTATCAAGATCACCCCCTTTATCTATACCATCTTTTCCAGAACCTCAATTATTAAATCAATAATTTTGATACCCTTACTATATTCAAATTCATCAATCAATCTCTCCAGACTATTAAACAACTCAATAATTGAATCATTATCCGGCAAACTATCCTTTAGGTTTTTGACTCTCTCATCGCTTATAAATTTATCATCATTAAGGTCATTCTTTAAACTATCAAACTGAGTTTTCAGATTGCCAAAACTTACAACTTTTTTAACAACTTTACTATCATTTTGAATATCCTTTTTTGAGTCATTCATAGAGAGATACTTTTGTATGTCATTAAGAACTGCGGATAGCTCTAATATCAGCTCGTTTATTACGCTGCCATACACCTGTCCCTCTTTTAAGTTTAACTCAATATTTCTACACAGTTCCATAGTATTCAAGGCACCAATATTACCTGACACACCTTTTAAGGTATGAATCAACGACTTCAGTTGCGACTTATCCGGATTTGTATCAGCCTGTAAAATCTTCTCAGAATAACCCAGATAATCAAGATGAAACTGATGGAGCATCTTTATAAAAACTGCTTGATTATTGCCAATCCGCGTAAGCCCGTCTTCAACATTTAAACCTTTAATATTTTCATTGTTTAATCTATTAGATTTTTTTGAATCAACTACTCCGTTATTATCTGTTTTATTATCTGTTTTATTATCTGTTTTATTATCTGTTTTATTATCTGTATTTTTATCCATATTATTCACCTCACTGAATTTTGTATTTGAGTCAACGAAGCGGTTAATCTTCTCATAGAGAATCACAGGGTCAAATGGCTTAGACACATAATCATCCATGCCACTCTCTATACACCGCTCTCTGTCGCCTGTCATAGCATGAGCAGTCATGGCAATAATCGGTGTATCTATCGATGCAGCTCTAATCTTTGAACTAGCCTCATACCCATCCATAATAGGCATCTGCACATCCATCAATATTACTTCAAATTTATCTTTCAAAGCTAAATTATACCCTTCAAGACCATTTACAGCTACAGTGACTTCATAGTTACCCTGTTCAAGTATTTCCAACGCTATCTCTCTATTTATCTCATTATCCTCTACAAGAAGTACCCTAACCTTCTCTCTATCAAGCCCACCTGACTGGTCTAAACCCCTATCATTTATAAATCTAGAAGCTTTGAGGTCAAACAATTCTGTATTTCTACCAAATATCCTGATAATCGAGTCAAACAATGCTGATTGAGTAATTGGTTTCACAAGAAAATCATCTGTTTTAAGTGCCCTTGCTCTATTCTTAATTTCAACGGTCTCATAGGCGGTAATCATAACAATTACAGGAGTTTTTTTTAGATTATCAAATGATTTAATCTTCTCAATAACTTCAAGACCATTCAAGCCGGGCATAGAATAATCCATCAGTATCAAATCATAGGGATCAACATCAGTACTGTTATTCTCCCTAACCAGCTTTAATGCTTCTTCACCGTTAGTTGCCTCATCACATCTATAGTTAAATGACTCTATAGTAGATTTTACCATATCTCTAACTGTCTTGTCATCATCTGTTACAAGTACTCTAAGTCCTGATTTATTTGTTAAACCTTTTATAAATTCTTTCTCATTGATTATTCTATATGGAATCCTAACTGTGAATGACGAACCGACCCCGATTTTACTATTTAAATAGACCTCACCCGACATAAGCTCAACTAATTTCTTAGTTATTGAAAGGCCAAGCCCTGTTCCCCCATATTTTCGGGTTGTTGAGGTGTCAGCCTGTGAGAATGGTTGAAATAATAAAGATATCTTATCCTGCTCAATACCTACACCTGTATCAATTATCTCAAAGTAAATATCCGCCATATCTGACGAAGATTTTTTAGAGAAAACCTTAATTGTTATACCACCCTTACTCGTAAACTTAACAGCATTACCTACAAGATTTATCAGTGCCTGACTTAACCGTAATGAATCACCATTTACCATAACCGGAACACTGCTATCAATAAGAACCTCTAA
>CAYYKD010000055.1:3087-4247 GCA_964471825.1 uncultured Spirochaetales bacterium | reverse complement strand
ATGAAATACTCTTTGCATTTGCCTGTTGTTCAAACATTTCAGAGACCCTGTTGATAGTAGAATACAGATTAAAATGATGTTCCTCAATAAATACACTTCCGGCCTCAATCTTCGAAAAATCCAATATATCATTTATTATGGTTAATAGATTCTTTGCAGAAAAGAGCATCTTCTCAATATATTTTTTTACAGCCTCATCCTTAGTCTTTGAATACGCTATATGACCTAATCCCATAATTGCATTCATAGGAGTTCTAATCTCATGGCTCATGTTTGCAAGAAACCTGCTTTTAGCTTTGTTAGCACTCTCCGCCAGCTCCTTTGCCTCAATTATCTGCGACTGATACGATTTTCTCTCAACTATGTCCGTAATAAAAGCAAGAATCTGTTTGTATATCGGTTCATAGGTTGCACTTATCTCCACATCAAAAATTTCGCCTGACTTCTTTCTGTGTTTTGATTCAAAGATGTCAGACCCTATAGTTAAAATCTTATTAATATGTGACAGGGTTTCTTCAGGTTTCTCAACAGCATCAATGTCTGAAATTGTTAAGCCTAATAGCTCACTTCGGGTATAACCGGAAATTTTTGAATAGGCCTCATTGTGATCAACAATCCTTCCATTTAAATCTGATATAAAAAAACCGCTTGAAGAGGTGTTCATCAGACTGTTAAACCTCAACTGACTTATGTTAATCTGATCCTCTGCATGCTTACTCTCTGTTATATCCATTGCCATCCCGGTATGCCTGATAATTTTACCGGATTCATCCTTAACCGGAAACGATCTCACCCAGACCCATCTTAAACTCTTATCAGGTCGTACAATGCGATACTCAACATCAAAGAGTCCTGTCTTTTTATAATCATCTTGTGCCTTCAACACAAACGATCTATCCTCCTCAAAGATTGAATCGATAAAATCATTCGGATTTTTATAGATTGACTCAACTGTTTTACCCCATATTTTCTCATAGGCTGCATTTATATATAGAACTTTATCATTATTCTCAGAAATTAACCAGTATACCTCTGAAGAATTCTCCGTGATCTGCCGTAATTTTTCCTCGTTATCCTTTAATTCTTTTTGCAGATTTTCAAGTTCCCAGTTCTTCCATTCATAATCCTCAAGTGCCTTAGCAAGCTGAAACTCATACTTC
>CAYYKD010000055.1:0-3077 GCA_964471825.1 uncultured Spirochaetales bacterium | reverse complement strand
CGTAATGTCTCGTGCTGCAGCATAGATCAGATTCCCCCTTGGGGATGAACGCCACTCTATGTATCTGTAGGTTCCATCCTTAGCTCTGTACCTGTTAGTAAAATTCAAAACTCTTATATCGTTCTTTAGCTTAGACATCTCATTTAAAGTTGATTCGATATCATCCGGATGAATAAAATCAAGAAACTTTTTGTTTTGAAGATACTCAACATCATAGCCAAGTATGTCTTCCCACGACTTATTAACCTTAACAAAGTTACCTTCTATATCTGCTATGCATAGAAGATCGAGTGCTACATCAAAAAACTCACGAAGTTCATCAGTCTGCTTCTTATTCTGAATTTCCGCCTCCTTCTTAGAGGTTATATCCATCAATGAAAGAAGCATCCTTTTTTCACCTGAATTTCTAATTAATACTGTGGAGGCAAGAAAATGTGACTGCTTACCTGTAGTGTCACCTACAAGAGTTGTAGAATACTCGATCCCCTTAAAGGACTCACCTGTATTTAAAGTATCCTCTATCGCTTTAAGCAGGAGACATTTATTACACTTGGTCCCAAAACCGCACCCTCTGGGATCCTCAAGAGAACTAATACATCCAAAGACACCACATGCCTTTCCGCCAATTATTACATCCTGGGAAACACCTGTCTTGATTGAGAACTCTTTATTTGCAAAGAGAACTTTCCTTTGTTCATCTATGACACAGATCATGATACCTGCATTATCGTAGATTGCTTCCAACTCCGATCTGGTTTTCTCTAGAGACTCAACTAACTTTCTGCTCTCGGTTATATCCATGAAATGGGTTACAAAATAATACTTCTCAGGAGAATAGACTGTTACATTAAACCACTTGTCAAACGGGGCAGAGTACTGTTCAAATGACTTATTTCCACCATTGAGTGCAATCTCACCATAATAGCCTATCCAATCAAAAACATCATTCTTTATGCCCGGAACCACTTCAGTTATCAATTTATTTGTTACCTGATCTGACTTTAAACCGGTAAACCTCTCAAATGCCTCATTTACCTCAACAAACTTATAGTCCACAGGTAGATTATTTTCATCTAGAATTATCTTGTGAAGTGCATAGCCTATAGGTGAATTGTTTAGAATACTCTTATGTAGATCATTATTCATAAATCTTAGCCTTTTTTCTCAACGGCAAAATTAAATTTAAAATTCCAATAAATAATTGAAATTTATTATTAGAGAGCCTCTAGAGATTATTATAACACTTTATTCTACAATGTCTATTTTTTATTTGCACATATTCAAAAACTGTAAATACAAGAGCATCCAAGAAAAACTTATTCACCCGGGTAATTATATCTTAATTTTTTTTAAAGAAGAGGGGATGAACCCTGATTATAACCTTAAATGTAATTGGTATCAACATTTGCAGTATATTTCGGCCGGTACTCCGGCTGTCCCCGAAAGGCAAAACGACCGACAGGGAGTGCAGATATACTATCTGTTGTCGGATGGACAGAGTGCTCTTTTCTTATTTCCAACTTATATTTAACTTTTTGTGATGAATTGCACAATCATTTAAATATAAATTAATTATATTTTGATATGGTAAATTTAATTCAACTGACAATTCTTTAAAGTAATTAATCGTTTCATCATCAATTCGAATTGTAATTTGTCTTTTTAATTTTTTTGTATAAGGATTTTTGACCGAATTTGAGAAATCATATTCTTCTTTCATTTAAAAAACCTCCAATAACTTTCTTTTTCGCTATTTGTAGCTTTTCTTGCAGATATGATTCTTATTATTTCTTTTTCAGATCTATAACAATGACTAACAACTAATTCCTTTAGTTTTTGGCTCAAACCTAGAATTATAAATCTATCTTCATGATCTGAATGTTCTGGATCGTATATAATTCTCGCTCTTTCATCATAAAAACACAGATTTTGCTTCATCAAAAGAAATTTTGTGTTTTTTTATGTTAGATTTATTTTTCTCCTCATCCCATTCAAAGTTAATAATACCCATAATTATATTATAATTATAATGTAATTATAATGTAATTAAATGTCAATCTTTTTTTTCTATTCTTGGCCGCGTCTTACAGATAACGTTTTGCAAGTATGAGATTTTTTTCTTTGCCGAAAAGCGAGCGAAAGCAGCAAAACTATTAAATGACCCCGAAGGGAGAAATGAGCGTGTAGCGAATGCAGTCATATGCTCTTGTATATGTCCTGAGTTCCTCCGCCGTCTTCATCTTATCCAATTCTCTAATACTAATCCATTAATTCTTTCAAAATGTCCAGTATTTCCTGTTACTAATTTGCTGCACTTCTCTAATGTAGTTGCTGCAATCAATATATCAGCATCTGCTATTATTTCATTTCTTCTCTTCAAATCTGATTTAATAATTGCAAATCTTTTCATTATATCAATATCAGTCTCAATCACAGGAACTGTTAAAATAAATTCTTCTACCAAACTAAAATTTTCATCTCTATAATTTGAGTTCTCAGCCCCATAAAATAACTCTGCTACAGTCATAAATGATATTGAAACATCATCATCCGTATTAATTCGATTTTCTATAACTTTTTTGTTTTTTCTCAATATTTCTATACAAATATCAGTATCAAGCAGTATCATAAGGTAAATTCTCTGCCGACTGTTCTACTTGAGTAGATATCGTTAATAATATCATTTGTATCTCTATCATCTTTCCACAAACCTGAGAGTTTTTTCCAAATATTTACTTGTGTGCTTTTTGAAATTTGTTTTTTTTCTGTTTTAGCTCTTAATTCTTTATGTATGCCTGTCTCTAAAAGTATTAAAATTTCGCTGTTCATACTTCTTTTATCAATTTGTGACATAACCTTGATCTTTTCAATTATATCATTTGGTATGTTTCTAATAGTTAAGTTTACCATAGTTTGTTCCTTTAGTTACATTATAGTTACAATAAAGGAAATTGTCAATTTGAATTTTCTTTTTCTCTTCGATATGGGAATTGGACATAACATATGCCAGTATGAGATGTTTTTTGTTTTGCAACAAAGCGAGCGAAGCGCAGCCGCAAAACAAATAAATGACCCCG
>CAYYKD010000054.1:13316-17918 GCA_964471825.1 uncultured Spirochaetales bacterium | reverse complement strand
CTCTAAAACTATGCTCAGTCGCCTGTTTTGAGTCTATCGCTTTTTTAACTTGATTTAAGTATTCTTTTATATATTCATTGCTCATTGATTTTTCCTTATATAGTCATTAAACATTGATTGCTCCAATTATTGCTTTTAAGTTTTTCGAGAATATCATAAATTATAATTTTAAACAACGGATTGGAAAGAATAAAATTATTTTTTATAAACAGTGTTTATATATTGCATTGATTGTCAATAGCTTTATTGTACTTATTTATTGTACTTATTTATTGTACTTATTTATTGTACTTATCTGTACTTATCCACGCCTTCTGTGTCATTATCAAAAATCACTAAAACCTTGTTTTGAATTTTAATGCTTGATAATCCTTTGCAGAAATTGAGTAAATTTCCTCCACCTGTAAACGGATAATTTTCCTGCATATCAATAAAAGAAAAAAAGTCTAAAATATCAGGTCTTAATATCTCAAGTGCTTTTTTGATAATATAAGTATCCGAGCTTCCTTCCGTTACAATCAAGAATTTATCAGTTTCCTCAACTCCGATAAATAGCTCTTTATCCGTTGTCTCATTTCTTCATCTCTCTTCATCTCTCTTCATCCCTCTTCATCTGTGGTTATCTGTGTTCATCTGCGGTTAAATCCCTTTTTTAAAAAAAATTATATCACGATTTACTTAATAGTCAATCATAATTTGACATTATTTAATTTTTTTAGACGATTTATAATCATTCATAATCGCTTGATATATTGAGTTATTTATTTTGATTTGTTAAATTTATTAAAAATGGATTGATATAATATAGTAATGATAAATTTTAATGTAAATTTCCGGATAATTGACTTAATCAGACTGATTTTAAATATTTAATTAATTATAAAGGTAAGAACAAAGGGAAGAACAAAGAGAAGAGCAAAGAGAAAAACAAAGAGAAAAACAAAGAGAAGAAAAGTAATAAAAAATAATAAGAATAGGAGTTAAAAAAAAATAAAAAGAAACATCCGGCAGGATGCTTCGATTTTATGAGTTTTTTTTAGCATATTTTTTAAGCATGTTTTTTTTTGAGACCGTTATAGGTCCGTTTTTATTTTAGATGCTTAAAGGTAGAATTCAGTACAGTATTCCATTTATCAAGTTGTTCTTTTTGTGTTAAAAGAAATTCCCGGTAATCTCCGGATATTTCAATAGAGTTGATAATATCCCCTTGCATAATACTGTTTACAATTTTCATATCATCTTCAGATAATACTTCACCAAAGACAGAGTGTTTGCCATCAAGCCATGGTGTAGGCACATGTGTTATAAAAAACTGACTTCCGTTTGTTTGCGGCCCGCGATTTGCCATAGATAAGATCCCAGGTTTGGAGTGTTTTAGTTTTGTATCAAACTCATCAGTAAACTCATATCCCGGCCCGCCGCCCCCTGTTCCGTTTGGACAACCGCCTTGTATCATAAAATCAGGAATAACTCTATGAAATTTGAGATTGTCATAGTAGCCCCGGATTGAGAGGTTTATAAAGTTAGCTGTTGTAACAGGCGTTGTTTCTGTAAATAATTTAAGTTTAATATCGCCTTTTGAGCTTTTAATTGTTGCCATGATATTGTATGCCATATTTTTTTCCTTTTTTTTCCAATTTTTAGATATTTTTATTCGTTTATTCTAACATAATTTTTGGAATCAACAATACTTTTTTTAGAACTTAATCGCTTAGAAATAGTCTGCATGTTTTACATTGTTTTAGCATTCTATTATTTAGCATTGTTTTACATTAATTTAACATTGTATAATTTATGATGTATGATCCCCCGAAAGTAGTCGATATGATCATGAATTGGTTTTCTTAACATTTTCTCAAGGTTGATACTAATACAGTAAAAAAAAACATATAAAAAAAACACATAATAAATTCTATATATTTTTTAGAATTTATGATACAAATCATTTCAAATGAATAATGATATAAAAATCAGCAATAAAATTGATAATATTCTAGTAAAATACCCTGCTAAAAACAAAAGTGATCTCGGGAAGATTCTTACAGAGATGCAGAGTGAGTTTAGACATATAAACGAGACTATAATAAAAAAAGTCTCAGGCTATCTGGGTATTTCATTAACCGATATTTACGGTTATGCCTCATTCTACTCTATCTACTCACTTGAAGAACCGGGACGATATATTATTAAAATCTGCCGCGGAACAGCTTGTCATGTTAAGGGTGCTAAGAGGCTTCTTGATGAGATAGAAAAAATTCTCGGCATTAAACCGGGTGAAACGACAGAAGATAAGCTTTTTACTCTTGAGGTCTCATCCTGTCTTGGCATCTGTTCTCTTGCCCCTGCATTGATAATAAATGACAAAACCTACACAAGGGTTACCGGTGCTTCACTTAGAACAATAATTAATAGCTACAAACAAGATCAGATTACTCAAAATACTGATTCATCCACTGATATTTCCGAAATATCAAAAACAAACAAAAAAACGGATAATGCTGAAATTTACGGAGAAACCTAACAGAATGTCTGATATTACAACGAATCAATCGGCTCTAAGCCGGTATAATACAATTGAAATGATTCTCTGTGCTAATTCAGGCTGTTCTAGTGCAGGTGCATTAAGTCTACTTGATGCCGTTAAGGATGAACTTTCAAAGATCAAGCTTCCCGATGGTTTAACTGTAATAGCTAAGAAGGGCGGGTGCCATGGGTTTTGTGAGTTAGGTCCAACAATGATTGTCGGCGGCGATAAGATATTCTACATAAAACTGGATGAAGCAAAGGTACGCGAGATTGTTAGAGAACACATAGTAAATGGAAGAGTGATTGAAAAATACTGTTTCTTTGACACAACACTTAAATCAAGAATAATCAGATATACTGATATACCGCTATTTCAAGGGCAGTCAAGAGTACTGCTTGAAACAAGTCCGTTTACAGACCCGGAGTCTTTAGATGATTACATTTCAAAGGATGGGTTTAAGGCACTCTCTGAGTGTATAGACAATCATGAACAGATAAGCCTATGCGAGATGATCGCAAAGTCAGGACTTAAGGGGCGAGGCGGCGGCGGCTATTTAACCGGCGACAAATGGAAAATTCAGGCTATGGAGATATCCCAGCCAAAATATGTTATCTGTAATGGCGATGAAGGGGATCCGGGAACATTCATGGATAAGTACCTTCTTGAGGGTGATCCATATAGAATCCTAGAAGGCGTTCTTATCGCAGGCTATGCAACCATGTCAAATATCGGGATAATCTATCTTCGAAAAGACTATGAAATTGCTGCACAGAGGATTCAGAGGGCTATTGATACACTCTATGAAAGAGAATATCTGGGTAATTCAGTAATGGGTAAGCCATTTGCATTTGATATAAGGATTGAATTTGGTCCCGGTGCGTATATCTCAGGAGAGGAGACTTCACTTCTTGAAGCAATCGAATCCAAGCGAGGCACACCGAGGGTTAAACCACCTCATCCAACACAGAAAGGACTAGAGGGCAAACCAACTCTTATAAATAATGTTGAGACCTTTGCAAATATTAGAGAAATTATAAATATGGGTGTTGAAGGTTATAGAAAAAACGGAACTGAAAACTCCACCGGAACTAAACTTTTTACACTTTCCGGCTCTGTTAAACACAACTGTTTGATTGAGATGCCATTTGGTGTTACATTTGATACTATTATTAACAAGATAGGCGGCGGTGTTCAGAAAGTAACGAAACTTAAAGCAATCCAGATAGGTGGTGCATCTGGTAGTATATTGCCTGATAGATTTATCAATGAAACGGTCTCCTTTGAGAATCTCAGAAAAAACGCAATTGAGCTTGGTGCCGGCGGTATTGTTGTCCTTGATGAATTTACCTGTGCTGTTGAGATGACAAAATACTATGTCGAATTTGCACAGCAAGAATCGTGCGGCTATTGTGTGCCATGTCGTGAGGGAACTCAACGATTATTGACGATACTTCAAAAAATCATAGATGGCAAGGGGATGCTTGAGGATATTGAGACAATCAAACTCATCTCGAGTGTAATGTATCAGACCTCCATGTGCGGGTTGGGGCGAGAGGCTATCAATCCTGTATTGAGTCTTCTTAAGTATTTTGAGGATGAACTCAAGGAACACATTGTAGATAAAAAGTGTAGAGCGGGCGTATGTCCTAGGCTTGTAAAATTTTCTATAAATGCTGAAAAGTGTATAGGATGCGGTGCCTGTAAGTTAAACTGTCCTGTAAATGCGATAAGCGGAGTAAAGGGACAATATCATACTATCGACCGTGAGACCTGTATAAGATGTGGGCAGTGTTTTAAGATCTGTCCAAAAGATGCTATAATCAGGAGTTAATTCACTTGGGCAATGAAATTGTAATTGTTACTATAGATGGAAAAGAGGTTTTCTGCGAGGATACCTGGACAATATATAAAGCAGCTCAAACAATCGGTGCAGATATACCCGCACTCTGTTATCACCCCGAGATAAGTATAACCGGAACCTGTCGAATTTGTTCTGTTGAGATTGTCGGCGAGGATAAATTGTTTACTGCATGCTCGACGCCTGTCAAAGATGGTATGGTTATCCTGACTGCATC
>CAYYKD010000054.1:0-13306 GCA_964471825.1 uncultured Spirochaetales bacterium | reverse complement strand
TGCATCCCCTCGTGTCATTGAGGCAAGGAAGGTTATCCTTGAGATGATCCTCTCTCAGCACTACGGCGATTGCCTAACCTGTGATGCCTCGGGAGAGTGCCTGCTAGAAAAATATGCCTATGATTACGGCTGTTCCGGTAGTCTCTTCACAAAAAATGGCTTTAATCCTAAAATTCATAGTATAGATGATAAGAATCCATTCATCATGCTTGATCGTGGTAAATGTATCCTCTGCGGACGGTGTATTAAGGTCTGCGATGAGTGGCCGCACAGATCAGCACTCTCATTTGTTGATAAGGGTAACATTGTCAAGGTATCAACTATGTATGACAAAGGGCTAGAATCAAATAAGGAATGTATATTCTGCGGTAACTGTATAACCGTATGTCCGGTTGGAGCACTTTCCGAAAAAAATGCGATTAGAGCCGGCCGATTTCCTGAGATAAAAAAGACACAAACTATTTGTCCATACTGCGGTGTCGGGTGTGGAATGGTCGTATATACACGGGGCAATAAGGTTATAAAGGTTAGAGGTGATGAACAATCGCCGGTTAGTAAGGGACGCCTCTGTATAAAGGGTAAATTTGGTCTGGATTTTATCAATTCACCTCAGAGGTTAAAAAAACCCCTAATCAAGAATAAAGATGGCGTGTTTGAAGAGGTTGAGTTAATAGATGCTCTACTTCTCATAAAACAAAAGATTGATGAGATTAAAAATAACAAAGGCGGCTTTGCAGGGCTTGCATCAGCAAGATGCTCTAATGAGGATAATTTTGTATTTCAAAAATTTTTTAGGACAGTTCTAAAGTCTGATAATATCGATCATTGTGCCAGGATTTGTCACTCACCATCAGTTGCGGCACTTAATATGACACTCGGGTCTGCTGCTATGACCAATCCGATTGAGGATATCGAGCATGTTGACTGTTTCTTTGTAATTGGCAGCAATATGACCTCGACACATCCTGTAATAGCATGGAAAGTAATAACAAGAATTAAACAGGGTGCCCTTCTGATCCTGGTTGATCCGAGAAAAAGCGATCTTTCAAAATATGCTACTATCCATCTTCAGATCAATCCCGGAAGTGATATTGCCCTGATAAATTCTATGATGAAGATAATTGTTGAAGAACAGTCCTACGATGATGAAATGGTTTCAAACCGCACAGAGGGATTTGAAGAACTAAAACTGGCACTTGAGAATGCTGATCTTGATAACATGATAGCTGAGACAGGTCTTAATGAAGAAGATGTACGACTTGCCGCAAGATTGTTTGCCATATCCGGTTCATCCAGTGTTTTCTATGCTATGGGGATCACTCAGCATATATTTGGTACTGCAAATGTTGTTTCACTATCCAATCTTGCTGTCATCTCAGGGAAGGTCGGCAAACCATGCACCGGGATAAATCCGCTTAGAGGACAGAACAATGTGCAGGGTGCATGCGATATGGGTTTGCTTCCGGGTATTCTACCGGGATACAGAAAACTTACAGATGATTCTGCAAGGAAAAAACTCGAGGATCTATGGAAGACTGAGATAGTAGATAAACCGGGACTTACAACAATTGAGATAACTAACTCGATTATTGACGGTGATATTGATTTCCTATATATCATGGGTGAAAACCCCGTTATCTCTGATCCTGATATTAATCATGTAAAAAAAGCACTTGATAAGGTTGGATTTCTTGTTGTTCAAGATATATTTTTAACAGAGACAGCTCAATATGCTGATGTTGTGTTGCCGGCCTGTTCTTTTGCCGAGAAAGACGGCACATTTACCAATACAGAAAGAAGGGTGCAGAAATTTACCAAACTTATAGAACCATCAAGTGATGATGTTCAACCTGATTGGCAAATAATAACAAAACTTGCTGAACTCTTTGATCATAACTGGAAATACAAAACCAGCACCGACATATTCAATGAGATCAGAGCTGCTGCAAATATCTATGCACATATAGATCCTGCTCTAATGCCGAAAAAAGAATTTTTCTGGCCTGCTGATGAGTCTGGTTGCTCAATTAAAAGGCTTCACACTGAAACTTTTACCCGTGGCAATGCATTACTTCATTATGAGAAGCCTGTTGCATCGTATAAAAGAGATGACAAATACCCTTATCTATTGATAATCGGCAGACTCTATGAGCATTATCACACCGGTACTATGACTCGTAAATCAGAGGGGATCAACAGTCTTGAACCAAGATCAAGGATTATGATTAATCCCAAAACTGCATTAAAATTAAAACTAAAAAATAACGATGCAGTCAAAATATGCTCAGAACTTGGAACTGTAAATGCCTATGCATCAATCTCGCTCGAGGTTAAACCGGATACAGCATATATATCTTTTCATTTTGCTGAGAGTCCTGTTAATGTTATGACTGACAGCTCTAAACTTGATCCAATGAGCAAGATGGCTGCAATGAAAATTGTTAAGGTTAACCTTGAAAAAGCTTAAACAAGTTTAAAAATAAGTTGAAGTTGATATAAGTTGAAGTTGATATAAGTTGAAGTTGATATAAGTTGAAATTGATATACGATATAAGTTAAAGTTGATAATTAAGGGTGTAGTTTATAATGAGAAAAAAATGAAAAAAAGAAATAAAAGTAGTAATAACATAAATTTTAGAAATATAGTCGGTTCAACACTTACAGTCGGTTCAACATTTATAACCGTTGCAATTCTACTTTTTTTTAATTTAATCACAAATAATAATGAGATAAATAATATTGAGATAAATAATCACTATACAGTTGATAGTTATACAGTTGATAGTTATTTCAGCCAATCAAGTCTGATACATAACAATCTAACAGAGTCAATCATATCCAATGTTTCCATGCCATTAAACAAGACCATATTTTATAGTTACAAGATTTTCAGATGGGGTATTATAGTTATACCTTTATTCTTACTTGGATTTGGTATCTTTATTGTGTTTAAAAAAAAACCGGTTAAGCCTGAACCGATTGATCTGTCAACAGAACATATGATAGACAACAATGAAAATAAGGCTATCAAACAGAAAGCCTTAATTACAGAAACTGATTCCAGAACAAATGGTTTTAAATTTGATTTTGACAAACTAAAATCATCCGCACCAACTCAGGTCTGTGAGATAGAGATCGAGGCACAGAGAGTCAGACTTGACGATGTTTTTTCTTTTTTTAATATAAAACCTGAGTATCAAGGTTACAAGTCCGGACCACAGACAATCTGTCTCGAGTATGCCTTGCCTAAGGGTATAAGATATAAAGATATTGAACGATTAAAAGATGAAATATCATCAAAAATGAATGAGACCAATCTTTTTTTTATTAAAGACTCCGGTTTCGGTGAAAACTTTGGCGTTTTAATCAAAAGAAATACTCCGGACACCCCAAGTCTTGGCACATATTTATCAAGTGAAATTTTAGAACGAGGTGAGACAATCCCGGTTTTTCTTGGTATGGATTTCAAGGGCAAACCATACTGGATTGACTCTGTCAAACTGCCTCATCTAATAATAGCAGGATCAAACGAATCAGATAAATCTGTTCTATTAAACTCACTGATAGTCAACCTATTAGCCTGTTCAACCTTCATTCCAATCAATATCACCATGATAGACCCCAAAAAAACAGAATTTTCTGCATACTCCAAACTCAATATTCTTTCATGCAGGATCTTAAATAAACCACAATCTGTAATCAATTTTTTAAAAGAACTCTTGATTACTATGAATGAACGGTATGAGATACTAAACAGAAAGCAGATAAGAAGTATTCAGGATTATAATCATGATTTCGAGGAAAAAAACTCAAACTATATGCCATATATTTTTATTTTTATCGATGATTTTAGTGATCTGATATTCAAAGATAAATCAGGAAATATTAGAGATCTAATAATCAAAATTGCTGAAAAGTCCCGATCTGTTGGGATTCATTTTATTTTATCTGCCCAAAATGTATCTGCAACAATCTTAGATAATCAGATGAAGAGCATTTTTCAATCGAGAATTTCTTTTAAGACAGACTCATTACTTGACTCAAAGACAATACTTGATGAACCGGGTGCAGAATCTCTACTTGGAAATGGCGACATGCTCTATAAGACAATAAACGGCGAGCTTGAAAGAATTCAGTGTCCTCATATCGATATTGATGAAATCAACAAAATCATTGGTTAATCACCGGATTCTAACCATGACTCATGATAATTCCAAAAAAATATTCACTTTTTAAAGACAATATTAAGTTTTTATTGTATAATCTTTTAAATTATTTAGATTAAGAGGAAAAATTCTTATGAAATATAGCAATCCATTATTAATATACAATCCTAATGCAGGCGGGGGACGGGCAAAGAAGAGGGTTGAAAAGATTAAAGATCTTCTAATAAATCAATGCGGACTTTATAATCTATCCATATATGAGACACAGTCTCCAAAAGATGCATTTCAAAGAGTTGCAACTATGGTTAGTGAAAAAAAAATTGATCTTGTCATATCAATTGGCGGAGATGGTACAATTTCTGAGATCCTTAATAGCCTTATGACTATGCCAAAAGAGGATAGACCGGTTTTCATGCCTATTCCGGGTGGAAGCGGCAATTCGTTACTGCGAGATTTTTCTATACTAACCGCTGAGGATGCAATTAAGAAGTTTCAAGCCGGATCTACCAGGTTCTTGGACTCACTATTTGTAGAATCTCCAAGCTCTAACTTTAGTTGGCACTGTTTCAATATACTTGGGATGGGTTTTATTTCTGATATTGCCAGATATGTAGTTGACAACGGAAAAAAATTAGGTGCTTTTAGTTATATTCTCGGTCTATTTCTAACACTGGGTAACTTTAGAGCCTACAGTGTCAAAATCAAGGGCCGAAATGATGAGGTTCTATTTGAGAGCGATAAAAGTTACTTCTTAACAGTAAGTAACTCAAAGTGTTCAGGCGGTTCGATTATGATTGCACCTGATGCTATAGTTGATGATGGACTTATGGATGTCTGTGTTCTACACGATATGAACAGAGCGTATTTTCTAAAGGGTTTTCTTAAAGCACTAAAAGGAAAACACACCGGAATGCGTGGCTGCAAATCCTTTAGAGCTGAGTATATTGAGATCGAATCAGATCCGATATTTAAACTGATGCCTGATGGTGAACTTGAAGGACTTTCGCCTGTTAAAGTAACCGTTTTACCGTCACAGATTAGAATAATTGCTTAAAATAATTGCTTAGAATAAGCATAGATTAATACCATAGATTAAGTTTAAATCTTTAGGACTTTTTTTATTATGAAAATTTTTAAAATAATCATCTCTATCCCGCTATGGATTTTATGGTGGCTTAATGCAGCAATATTAATAGTATTGTTGATAACCGTCTCTCTTGTGATTCCAAACAAATATTACGATCTGCCTGTTCATATAGTTTGCAGACTTCTAAGTTATTCAGTACTGCTTTTTCCCCGTCTGCGAGGTTATGAAGTAGAAAAACTCCCATATCCTGTGATATTTGTTCCTAACCATGTGAGTTTTTTTGATCTTTTTATATCAGGTACTGTTTTACCCGGCAACCCGAGAGGACTCGAGCTAAAAGAACACTTTAACAAGCCGATCTATGGTTGGTTTATTGCGAGATTTGGAGAGATCCCCATTGACCCGAAGAGTGCAAGAAGCATTAAAGAATCATTTGAGAGGGCTGCTGAGATACTACATTCTAAGAGACGAAACATTCTTGTTATGCCTGAGGGGACGAGAACCCGTGATGGTAAGGTTAAAAAATTTAAGTCCGGAGCATTCTACCTTGCAAGGCGGGCAAATGTACCGGTAGTTCCTGTTGTCTACAAGAACCTATATACTAGAAATAATGTCAACTCCTTGATAATTAATCCTGGGATAGTTGATACAGTGTTACTTCCTCCTGTCTACCCTTCAGAGTTTGAAACAGATGATCAAATGGCTCTTCATGTACAGAGTCTAATTGAGAATGAACTGGAGTCATAATGCGTATTGATAAGTTTCTAAAAATTGCCATGATATTTAAGACGCGAAGTTTTGGCGAAAAATTAATAGAGAGCTCAAAAGTTCATATTAACGGTAAACCATGCAAGCCGGCTGCAACAGTAAAGGTGGGTGATCTTATTACAATTGAAACCCCATTTAAACGATCAACATATAAAATAAATGAACTTGCCGAGCGAAGTGTCCCACGCAATAAGGCAAGTGAGTTAACAACACTAATTGGAGAAGAACAAATTGATTGAGAATACAAACGACGCAAAAAAAATTGAACTGCTTGCCCCCGCAGGAAATCCCGAGTCTCTTGATGCCGCTATCGGCGAAGGTGCAGATGCAGTCTATCTTGGAATGAAAGAGTTTAATGCAAGACTCCGCACAAAAAACTTTTCATTCGGCCAGATAGAAGCCCTAACATATAAACTTCATGATATGAACAAGAAGATATTTGTTGCATTAAATATTGTATTTGAAGAGAGAGAGTCAGAAAGGATATACCAGCTCTTAAAATACCTTGAAGCAGTTGGCGTTGACGCAGTCATAGTACAGGATACGGGCATTATTAAAATGATCAATGCCTACTTCCCGACATTAAAGATCCATGCCTCAACACAGATGAATGTTTCAAGTTCTAAGGGCGTAAATTTCTTATCCAAACATGGTGTGTCCAGAGTTGTCCTCTCACGCGAATGTTCACTTGAGGAGATAAAAATGATACGGGCTCAGACAAATGTTGAGCTTGAAGTCTTTGTACATGGTGCACTATGTATTTCATACTCCGGTCTCTGCCTTTTTTCAAGTTTTTTCGGTGGCAAATCCGCAAATAGAGGAGCCTGTACACAGGCCTGTCGAAGACTCTACAATTCAAGGAAGGGGGATGGATACTATTTTTCTCCTGATGATCTCTGTCTTGCCGATTTTGTGCCGGACTTTATGAAGATGGGGATAACATCCCTAAAGATAGAGGGACGAATGCGAAGTGCCGAATATGTCGGCAGAGTCGTTAGAGGATATAGGTATCTCATCGATAACTATCACTCTGAAGGAATTGATGCAGTTATTAAGGCAAAAGAGATCCTCGAAAATGACTATGCAAGAAAGAAGACAATATTCTATATCAATGGTAATGCTGCTCCCGACTTCCTCAAACCCGATAAAACTGCCGGAACAGGTCTATATCTAGGTAAGATAGATTCTATCAGAACTGAAAAAGATAGAATATACTGTGGTGCAAAGAAATTTTCATCACTTAACTACGAGGATTCTATAAGAGTCCACTCCGCTGATGACTCAATCAGAAAGGCCTTTAAGGTAGTCGATATGTTTGAAGACTCAGGAATGACCTATATAAATACCTCTGCTGATTTTAAGGTCGGCGATACTGTCTACCTCATCCAGTCGAAGGAAGACTCAACAAGATATATGAGAGTCATACCAAACAATTTAGACAAGTATAAAAAACATCCTATGAGACTCAAACCGCCTGTAGTTCCAAAAGTGTCGGTTTCAAAGATTCCATATCCATCCGGCATCTATGTTAAGACCGATAAGGTTTCAGACCTATACATCATACAGTCTGTCAAACCTGAGATGGTTATCTTTCACCTAAATTCTGAAAACGCAAACGAACTCCTTGGCAAGAGGAAAACTCTACCCTTTAGGCCGGAAGAGATCCTGATTTATCTGGATCCATTTATACCAGAGTCTGTTCTAGAGCAGCTTAGTGCTACAGTAGGCAATCTAGGGACCGCAGGTTATGCGGGTTTCATTGCTAATAATCTTTCCGGCATTCAGATCTTAAAGGGTGCAGGAATATCCAACATTATAGCAGGTCCATTTCTTTATAGTTTTAATTCATATTCCACTGCATTCTTAACCGAAAATGGAATCAACGCTGTTACACTCCCTCTTGAGATCAGCAAGAATAATCTGAATAACATTATCGAAAAGGTAGATCCAAAAGTATTCTTTATAACTGTGTTTTCCTTTCCGCAACTTTTTCAGATCAACACATCGTTAACCAGACTCTATGACTTTGAGAATCTCTCAGATAAGGATGGTTATCAGTTTATATTCAAAAACTACGACAAGGATAAAACTGCGGTTGTCTGTGAGACCCCATTTTCAATTATCGATAAAATCGGGCAACTCAGGAAGGACGGCATTAGAAGGTTTATTGTTGACCTTGCCTTTACAGACCTAAAAAAATCGTACTATAAAGACCTGATGGATATTGTTAAATCTAACGGCATCTTTCAAGGTGCATCCAGATTTAACTGGAAGGATGGATTCTACAATAAGGCACTTCACACAGGCACTGTTACCGGTGATAAAGAGAAGTAAAATTTTTAGTACGAGAGAGTAGAATTTTATAGAATATTTTAAAAAATTATGATATTTTTCTATATTGAGAAATATTTCTATAAAGTAGATAATTGGAGGTTTTTTATGATAAATGTCGGAAAAGCAATAAGAATGGAAAGATTGATGAATAGGAATACAGGTAAAACTGTAATAGTTCCAATGGATCACGGTGTAACAGTAGGTCCAATTGACGGACTAATTGACATGTCGGCTACAGTTAATGAGATAGCTGAGGGCGGTGCAAATGCTGTTCTTGGTCATATTGGTTTGCCACTTTACGGCCATAGACACTCAGGTAAGGATATCGGTTTGATACTTCACCTGTCTGCAAGTACTGTTCTGTCACCTAGACCAAACAAGAAGGTTATCGTAAACACAGTTGAGAATGCACTAAGAATGGGGGCTGACGGAGTTTCTATCCATATAAATATTGGTGATGAAAACGAGGCTGAGATGCTTAAGGACTTCGGCGAGATCGCTATAGAATGTTCATACTGGGGTATGCCTCTAATTGCTATGATGTACCCGAGAGGCCCGAAGATTACAAATGAGAAAGACCTTGAGGCAGTTAAACTTGCAGCCAGAGTTGGTGCCGAGCTGGGTGCTGATTTTGTAAAGACTAACTATACAGGTGATCCGGAGTCATTTAGAAAAGTAGTCGAGGGGTGTCCTGCACCTGTTCTAATCGCAGGCGGCAGCAAACTCTCTGATGAAGAAACATTCAAAATGATTGAGGGAGCTATGCAGGCCGGTGCGAAGGGGCTTTCAATTGGTAGAAATGCATTTCAACATAAAAACATTAAGTTATTTGTTAAGGCATCAAGTGCACTTGTTCATGATGGGATTTCAGTTGCACAAGCTCTTAAGATAATGAACGGATAGTCAAACAAAGATTATTTTACAGATTTCTATTATTTGATTATAGAGTCTCATGCAAAAATTCAAAAATTATTTTTGCATGAGACTCTTTATTAAATAAATTACATTAAATAAATTACATTTAAAAAAGATTTATATTGACATTTATATTCTAGTTATTTAAAATCCCCTTAGAGTAAGCATTACAATAAGGGGGTTTTTTTATGTTAAATATGGTTGAAAAATTCGGCAAAAGCGTTAAGGCTGTCATTGGAGGTATGCTGCTGGGACTTGTTCTGTTGCCGGTCGGAATATGGATGCAGTATATATCCGCAAATCAGATGCAGTATCATAAAGAGTTTGATAAGAGTATAGTTGTTCAATCCTCAAGTGATCCTGCTATTTCCGGAAGTGATGTCAAGATCAAAACTGAAGGTAAATACACTCTATCAGATGGTCCTTTTCTTGTTCAGACTCCTCTTGGGGATGTGTTCTCAGGCAGATATATATCCTATAACCTGGATAAATGGGTTGTAGCTGAAGAAAAGAAAGAAAAAAAAGACAAGGATGGCAATACCATTAAGGATAGCTACGGTAATATAATCTATGATATCTCATACAGATGGGAAAAAGCTTCTCAGGTTGCTTCATCACCTGACGGCATAACTGTAGAGGTAAATGGATTTGTAGCATACGTATCATCCTTCAAACAAAGATATCTCCCTACAGCCTCAAAATACTTTGAATACTTCCCATACAGCTCACGAGGTGCAACTGAGAGAACCGGTTCTCTTAGAACTGCAACTAAAGATGACTATGATAGAGGCGTATATTCTATAGTATTAGATGGTACAATCTATGATGAAAAAGATGAAACTGTCTCAATAGCCGGCATGATCAATTCGGGGTCTAACGAGCTCAAACCAATAATAAAAAAAGGTGTCGCTGCTATACAACAATCTATGCTTGCAATAACCTATGGCAATCTTGACGATCTAAGAACAAAACTCGAAAGCTCTGCAAAGGGTGAGAGACTTTTTAAATTCATAATCGGATCATTATGCTTTATATTTGGATTTGCAGGGCTATTCGGGCCTGTAATTAAAATATTTGACCTCATACCGTTTCTTGGAAAACTTGCAAATGGAATTATTTATTTTATATTAATCATTGTTTCAATCATACTTTCAGTTATATTCTATCTGTTCTTCCAATTCTTCTGGATATTGGTTGCTATAGCAGTTGTAACTCCAATACTAATGATTGTTCTTAAAAAGAAAAAGACTGCATAGTGCAGCCTTTATTATTCATTATTTAATAGTTGAGCCTCTTTAATACCAGATTTATAATAGGTTTTTAAAGAGGCTCATTTTTGTACTAACTTTTAATACCATTTTTTTGCAGTAACATTTGCAAATCTAAGATCAACAAATTTATCAAGGTCAACTACTTTCCCTATATTCATTTCTTGAAACATATACCTCTGTATAATGTCGAGGTCTTCAATAACAGGGTAGAGATCATCCATCTTAATCCCCTGCGGTTCCTCAAGAACTCTCTGAATAATCTGTTTAGTAAAACCAAGCTTTCTTTCAGGATCAAGGAAATCTACACCTATTTCGGCCGCAATATCTTTATTTTTATCAACGAATCTTCCGGTCTCAGCAAGTAGGGCACAGAATTCATATATAGCATCTGTATGATTATCGATCGCTTCATCTCTAAAAACACTTACACAACACGGGTGATCTTTCCAGAATACTCCCGAGGTAAACTGTTTATCGGCAATCCCCTTTGACATCGCTGTTGATCCGATAGGCTCAGCTACAATAAAACCTGCAACCTCTTTATTTTGCAACATCGTCATCGGCATCTTTATCGGTGGTATAACCTCAAATCTTACATTGATTGGTTTGTCCCCGGGAACACCCGGCTCAAGCCCCAGCTCCTTTAGAAATCTATGAGCCAGCATATTGTGAACAGACATCTTGTGCGGTATACAGACAACCTTATCTTTATAAAAATCAGTCTCCGAGGCTGAGTTTACATTTGATTTAGCCTTCACCATAACACTTCCATTTTTATGGGCTAACATTACAAGTTTAATAGGCACACCAAATGCATATAGATCCATCGCTATAGGTGCGAGTACAAAGGCACCATCAACTTCACCGGTTTCAAGAGCTTTCTGGACGGGATTCCAGCCATCCATTTTAACGGTTTCCAGATCAAAATACCTCGGTTCAATCTGCCCTGTCTCAATATGATGCTTCATAACTCCAAGGAGCAGATGGTCAGTTATCTGTATGTGGCCTATTCTCAGCTTTACTTTGCCATCAACAAACCGTGGAGTCCTACCTGTACTTTCCTGTTTCTCGCGGAGACCAAAAACCTCTTCGATTTTTTCTTTAATCTCCTCGGCAGTAAATGGTTTTGCAATATGATTGTTTGCACCGGCCTCTCTGGCTTCAACCTCTTTTGATTTATCCCCCTGAGCGGTAGCCATAATAAATGGTATGTTTTTATAGGTAGAATCAGCTCGCAACCACTCAACCAGCCCCTTTCCATCCATGTTGGGCATATTCCAATCACAGACGATAAGATCAACTTTATTTGATTTAATTTTTTCTATTGCATCTTTACCGTCACATGCCTCAAGGATATTTTCATAGCCAATCTGCTGAAGATTTTTTACAAATATCTTTCGCATAAACCCTGAGTCATCGACAGCCAATACAGTTATAGACAGATCTAATTTCATAACACCCCTCCGACATACTCAATTCAATATTACAACAAATTAAACTATTTTTTTTATACAGTCAATAAAAATAAACTAAAAATTGATTGAAATTCACTGTGTTTTAGTAGATAATAAGATAAAATAACTATAAATAAGAGGATTTGAAATGAGTAAAAGTGCCGATCCGTTTTTAACAAATGCATATAGAATTCTTATTCTGATAATAATGAGTTCATTAGTTGTAATTATCATCTCTATTGTTTATAATATTAATTATTTTAAGACATCGGTTGCTACCAACGGAAAAGTAATAGGAATGGTCCAGAAAACAGTTAGTAGCGGTGGTAACTTTGCGACCCGTCCGACACCGGCTCATTTTCCAATTATTGAATTTGAGGATACTGACGGAAATATACAGACCTTTACAAGTTCATATTCATATAGCGGCTCGATTAATAACACTATCCCGATTAGATACCGAATCCATAATAATAAATATATAGCTAAACCTGATATTTTTACAGTAAATTGGTTCTTTGCAATTTTTGCATTCTTTATTCTTTTAGTTTCTATTCCTGCTGCTGTTATTGTTAATAACATTAAAAAATTCTACCACGAAAGAGCGATCTATCTGGACAGGCTTAAAGGTGTCAGCACTGCCGTAGTAACTCATTGTGAGCCATTTGAAGGTGGATGGAATATTATATTGGAAGCAAAATTACCTGAGTTTCCTGATAAACACTTCGAATTCAAGGAAACAACTTACAATGTTGATAACACAAAGCTTGATACAATATTCACCGTAAAATATGATCCGGCAGATGTAATTCGTAGTTATTTAATCGAATTTGATTAATAGCCGTTGGTAAATAATAAAAAAGAGGCTGTACTTTGACAGCCCCCATATTCTACCTGTAAAACTATTTCTAGTTTATCTTCATTGTATAAGTACCGCTTGTTGAGGTAACAATCTTGATATAAGTAAAGCTGTCAAGAGCTTTGAATGTTCTGTATGATACTGAGTCATCCGTATATACATAACTTCCACCGTTAAAGTTGATTGCAGTTGTACCATTTGATCTGTAAGCATAGATCTTAGATTTTGCTGTTAATGTACTGCTTGTATAATAATCAGTTCCATTCATTACAAAGTTAACATTAGCAGTTGTAGGTATCTTAAACCATACTGATTGACCGTTTGTTGAAGTTGAACCGTTAAATACTACCCCTGTATTAAGATCAATTGCTGTTGCAACTGTTGAGCCATCATTAGCAGATGAACTGGATGAACTTGAAGAAGAAGATGAAGATGATGATGAAGAACTAGAT
>CAYYKD010000053.1:0-19017 GCA_964471825.1 uncultured Spirochaetales bacterium | reverse complement strand
TTCTGCTTCTGCTTCTGTTTCTGCTTCTGCTTCTGTTTCTGGCTTCGATGGGGCTTCGAAGGGGCTTGGTGCAGCGTCTTGATTTTTGATGTCGTACGGTGCTGAGTACCGTCTAAAAAACTCTGTCTTGCATTGGCAAGCGGGGACCTTAGACAACTCATTGATCACGCCTTTGACTCGCTTGTCGCCTGGTTTGAGTGCAGACCCGATCTGGTGTTCGGCAAACTTGTGGACAAACACCCACTCAATCTCGTCGTCGTAGGTGCAGAAATCCTCATCAACAAGCCTTTGAAGGGCCTTCGAAGCCCCTTCAATGGGGATACCGGTTTCCTTTGCCATGTAGTCGACGGGGCAGTAATACACGCCGATCATGTTTGCGTGCGGGCTGGTCATGAGGTAAACCGCGAGTAGCTGTGCGTTCACATCACCACGCAAGGTTCGTCCTGTTTTCCCAACCCAGAACTGTGGCGACACGATTCCATAGTCACGCATCAGATCACCCCCAACTGTTTTGCAAAGTCTCGAAGTGATTCCATGTCGAAGCAGTGCCTGGACATACCCCACCGGCTAACTAGGAAACCACCGGAGCGATTTTTTTGAACTGCATGGCCGCTGGCCTCAAGTTTGGCGATCAGCGCAGCCACGGCCTTTTCATGAGCGAGTTGCATTTCAACCTCGTCAATGTCATCTGATTCGTCGGTGATGGTGCTCATGCCGTGCCGCCTTCCCTGGCCAGCCTGGCGCGGTCCCGATCGCCGGCATCCATGAAGTAGCAACCATCACCGGCCGAAATGGCAGCGTCAATCTCGCGCAACCGTGCAGCCTTGACAGGCTCTGCCTGGCGCTTGATGGCGGCCACCATGTCAGCTTGATGTCGGATGGCGGCCTCACGGTCACCGGCCTGGTAGGCTTGGATCAGGCGCTGTCCAAGAAACCCAATTCGACTTTGAGACGTGACAAGGTGTTTATCGTTGTGGGGTCCGCCAAGACCTGTGTTGTTTCCTGTTGCCCCGGTTGATCTGCCGATCACTGGGGCAATTTCATTTCTGCATCGCATTCGAGCGCTCCTTATTTGGAAGCGCCGAACTCCTGCTCGGCTAGGATGAAACCCAGGCTTGGCCCGGGCGTGAGTTGATTGCAGCATGGTTATGCTGCGAGTGATTCGAGGGCTGCAATGCGCTTGGCGTGCAAGCGGTCCACCAGGTCACGGATCTGGTCATCAGATTGACCGGCGATTCTGGCAATGACGATGGATTTAACCTCGTCGTCTGGCCAGCCCACTGAGCGCTCACCAATCAGGACAGGCTTTGTAAAGGTCCCGTTTTTGATGGACGTATAAATCGATGCGTGCGAGCGGTAGCCCGTTTCAGCCTTGATGGCTGGCATTCTGAGAATTGACATTTGACACCCCTTGTCGTTTGTTAACGCACTTGCCACACAATGTGGCGATGGGGTGAATGCTCAGGGTGCTACTGGGTAGCAGTCAAAGTGCTACAGGTAGCACCTCGGAAAGTGAGGAATGGCGCGGGTTTGCGACGATTTCAATTGAGGACGTGCTACCTGGTAGCACCCCTGCTGCCAAGGCCAGAGCAAAAAATTGCTGGTCCCTTCTTCTTGGTTTTCTTGGTCGTCATCGTCTCGTCTTTCGTGTAATTCTGGATAGTGCGCCGGCTGACACCGTATTCTCTTGCGAGCGCCGCCTGGGTTGAACCTGCATGGAGCTTTGATCGTATTTCTGCCACCTGGGATTCAGACAGCTTTAGACGCTGGCGATCTTCAAGTGACAGGCCCGGCATCCTGGTTAGATCAAATTCATAGTCAGACTTGATGCCCTTTGCGGCCAACCACCTAACAATTTCCGGACGTGAAAATTTTTCGCAAGAGTCAAACCATTCTGAAAACCTATGAACATGGTTCGCCAACGGCCCGAAAATTTGTTCATCAAACTTTGGAGTGGAGATATAGAAAGATTGCAGACTTTCTCCCATGAATTCCAGCCCTTCGGTGTCAAGTGAAACCGCATTGGGGTCGCCTTCATATTGATTGAGGGTGACAACAACGTACATGACCGCATCTTCATAGGCCGCGCGCATTTCTTTTAGGACTGGAACAGTCTTCCAGAGTGGCGCCTCCGGATCAATTGGGTCATACCCAAGAATTAGAGCGGCAGCCTCTTTGGCTGTAAATTTGTTTATCCGGTCCCATCGAGATAAATCCATCATCGCTATTCCCCTTGCACCCTGATAAGGAGCCACGCCACCAGGTCAGGGGAGTCCCGGTTTTCGCCACGGTTAATTACGCCGTGGCTAGGCGTGGCAAAACTGTTATGCCGCCTTGAACTGGATCACGTCCGCACCTTTGGCCAGCTTGTCCAAATAGTCCGCCCAGGCCTGCATCATCCCGGCCCGGTGTTTCATGTAGGTGGTGCGGTTGTAGGCCCGGCCATTGGCATCCTTCACCGCGTGGGCTAGTTGCGCCTCGATCACCACGGGGTCAAAGTCCAGCACTTCCGCCAGCAGCGTTCGTGCCGTGGCCCTGAAACCATGCACGCTCTGTTTATCCGGCCCATAACCCAACGTCAGCAGCGCCGCCCGTAGGGTGTTGTCAGATATGGGTCGATCATGGCTGCGCTCACCGTAGAAACACAATGCACTGTGTCCAGTAATAGGGTGCAGCTTGCGCAGAATCTCCACCGCCTGAGTTGGCAGGGGTACAAGGTGGGGATCACCGTTTTTCTTGCCATCTACCCGCCGTTTCATGCGTGCGGCCGGGATTGTCCAAAGTGCCGCATCCAAATCAAATTCAGCCCAAGCCGCGGCCCTGAGTTCGCCAGGTCGTTGAAACAGCAGGGGTGCGAGTTGCAGCGCCGCCCGGACTATCGGACCGCCCTGGTAGCCACGGATTACCCGGATCAGTTCGCCCAGCTTCACGGGGTCGGTAATAGCTGCAAAGTGTTTGCCGTGGTGTGGCTTCAATGCGCCCTTAATGTCGGCGCTCACGTCACGACTGGCTCGACCCGTGGCCACCGCATAGCGCCAGACCTGCCCTGCCGTGGTCAGTACCCGGTGCGCCACGTCCAGTGCGCCGCGTTCCTCTACCTGCCGGATTGCCGCCAGTAACTCGATAGGTTCAATGTCACCAATGCGCCGCGATCCAAAGTGAGGGAACAAATCCTTTTCAAGGTTGCGTTTTTCCCGAATGGCATAGTGACTGCTCCAACTGGACAACTTCATTTCATACCATTCCAGCGCCGTCACTTTAAAGGTGTCGGCGTCCGCCGTAATTGCCTTGAGCTTTTCAACCTTGCGCACCTGTACCGGATCACGGCCTTCGGATTTGTTGAGCTTTGCCGCTTCACGGGCTTTGCGTGCTGCCGTCAGGGTTACGGCTGGGTAGCTTCCAAGGGCTAATTGCTTTTCAACCCCGGAAATGCGGTACTTGAGAAACCAGCGCTTCGATCCTGCAGGGCTTACCTGCAGATACATGCCGCCAGAATCGGCAAAGCGAGCTTGCTTTCGATCGGGTGGGCAAACTGCATTACGGCATTGGGCATCGGTCAACATGGGGGTACGCTCCTATTCAGGGGGTTCAAACAGCGATTCCCCTATGAAACGGGGGTATGAAACCCCTATTTCTACGGCAAAACGCTATCCATCCCCCCGTTTGTACCCCCGATTTGCATTAGCAGTCAATGGCAGCCCTTGTCAGTCGTTGCACTGTAACTAGCTGATTCACCAATGAAAAAGGCCTCCGAGTATCACTACTTGGAGGCCCTTGTACTATCTCTTGGTCGGTGTGAAAGCGCTCGAATGATGGGCTGGAACCCGCATGGATGCTACGTTTCACTTTTTCAAAAGGCAATTTGAACCCCCTTCTGTACCCCCTGTTTGTCTTTGATGCCCCAAAAACTTTGATGGTGTTGACATGGTTTTTTGCCCTGGTAAGTTTCTGCAAATAAATTTAATCTGTGTCTGCTTTGCCACGACCAGAGGTCAGCAAACAGAACCGTTCGGCAATTATCGGGCCAAAAAAAACCCAGCGTATTGGGCTGGGTCTTAACTCTTGCGAGCCGCGCCAGGGAGGAAGACGCGGGGGCTTAACACCCAGGCCGAATGTACCACCGCCCTGAATGCCCTGCTTTGACTACAGATCCCGGCGATCGCTGCGCTGGTGCAGATCAGGCGGCGGGTTTGCTGTCACGCCCAGCACATTGCCTGACAGGGATTTCAAGAAGTCATCCAGGCCGTTCTTGCCGCCATGCTCTGAGGGCTGCCCTGCCAGCCTCACCATTACGGCTTCAAACTCGGATTCCACGAACTGCACGCCCCTGACTTGCTCTCGCACCGCATGACCCGTCCTTGGGAACGCGATCACCACCAGCCCGTTCTTGTTGTGCCTGGCCTGCGCCAACTGTTCCCGGTAATGGGCAACGGCTGCGGGTTCGGCATCCGGCCCGGGTTCGGTCAGCACGGTTACCGGCTTGGGATTGAACACGTCGAGGTCAGCCTTGATGCGGTCGATCTGGCGCTTAAAGGTTTGGCTTGCCATGGTTTGGGCTCCTTACTGGTACGAGTTGAATCACACAAACGCCGTCCGCCTGCGCCGCGTCTAATTCCGTCTGGTATGCGGCTTTGGCTTGTTCGCTGGCGTCATCAGTAGGGACACCCAACAACTGGTATTTCACAGGTGCCCGGGGTTTGATCTGGTCAATGTCGGTTTTCAGGCGGTCGATCTGCCGCTGCATTGCAAGATTCGTCATATGCGTCTCTCCTTGATTTTGTCCAGGTCGGTCTGAATGTCCTGCAGTTGCTTGGCCAGTGTTGTCGTTTCGTAGGCCCTGCGCTGCGCCTCGATCAGCCCTGACAGCACCTGGCCCTCGCTGGGCAGCATTTCACCGCATGCGACGGCATTCAATACGGCAGCCTGCGCCGTGGTGCAGTCATCAGGACCGGATATTTTGGGCACGGTGACGTAAATGCGTTCTTCCCGAATTGGCGCCAAAATTCGGTCCAGGCAGAGCTTGAGTGCTGCGGTGTCGCCCAGCTTGGCCATGCCCACAGCTACGTCCATCAGGGCCTTGGCGTGCGGTTGCAGCATTTCCCGCAATGCCACACGCTTGTCTTTCGCGCCCTTTGGTTTCCCGCTTGGGTTGCCAGACTGTCCGGGTAGAAACTTTGCCATGCTGTTTATTTCCTGTAAATTTCAGACGCCGGTCATCACTTCTGCGCGTTGCGTGCCTTGGCCACTTCGCGGTTCAACGTGGACATGAGCTCGCCTATCTTGGTGTCAATCTCCTTGACCCGTTCCTGATGGCCAGGCTCGTCACGTTCAACAATCGCCCTGCGGTGAGTCCTCAGCTTGGATATAGCGCTCTCCACCCGCGCCCCCATGCCCACCAGGCTAACCAGGGGCTCGCTGGCCTGGAATGCTTTCACGTCACCGTTATTGCGAAGGCGGCCCTTGTACTCGTTTTCAATCTCATTGAGCAGCTTCACGTTTTCGTAGAACTGCCCCGACTGCGCACCTGGTCCGCTGGTGTTGCCATACAGTCGCCCGATCAGCGGGATCTTGTGCGGCGGCAACTCGTCCCCGGTAAATGGTGCAGTCAGCACCTGGTTAGCCTTGAGCAGTTCGCGCCCCAGGCCTCCGGTCAACTGGCCAAACACGTAATCAAACTGGTCTGGCGTTGGGCTCCAGGCGCCCGGCCGGTACTGTGTTCCCCCGGTAATCGCGTTGATGGCGGCGGCCAGGCCCTTGCTCAAGGTCGAAGCCGAGTCCTTCGTCATTTTGGTGCCCGGCTGCGGATCCAGCGGGTTATTGTTGTCGCGGTAGATTGGTCGGCCGGTCCAGTCCTTGTTCTGCATCAGCGCCACAACCGGATCGATCACCGTAGGCGCCACCATCTGCCCCAGGTTCTGCGTGCCCCCCAGCGGGTTAAACGCATCCATCAGCACGGTAATGAGGTGCCCCAGGCTCTTGCCCACGGTCTTGTCAGGTCCACCGGTTGCAAACTCCACGGCCAGGCGCCCGATGTTGGGGAACACCTTGTAGCCTAGCGGCATGGGAATGGTCAGGTAGTCCTTGCGCCCCAGCGGAATGATCAAGCTGTTTTCCTTGATGAATTCCGGGATCTTGCTCCACTCGTCCTGGTCGTCGTCGCCCTCACCGCTGCCACCCATCACAGCCATGCCGACCAGCGAATTGACCACACCCAGCATGACGCCCCCGAGCATGATCTGTTTGCCCTTCGGTCCCCGGAGTGTTTCGGCCATGCGTGTCGTGCCCTGGATGGCTGCATTGAAGAAGGCATACAGCGCGCCAATCTCGCGGGTCTGGCGGCCCTTCCTGTTGAAGTTGACGGTCAGGTTCTTGGACAGGCTGGCCGCGCGCTCCTTGGTCATGCCCGAATCAAGCGCCACCTTGTAGGCTGACAGGCGCACCGCGTTTTCCATGGCTTCGTTGTAATCGCTCAACCAGTCCACCACGGCATGCGCTGCCTGGCTGACTTCGCCCCGGTCCAGGGCCTTGAGCTCCTTGGTCAGCGACTTCACCCGTTCGTCGGCGTTGGCGAACAAATCGCGGTAGCCCGTGGCGCCCCCGGTAGCCTGCATCTCTTCCCAGAGCGTGACCCACTCCTGGTTAGCTGCACTGGCCGCACCCTTGCCGCGCTCCTGGCGGTAGACCGCGCGCATTGCAGAAGGTACACCCTTGGCAACGTCCAACTGTTTGCCGGCCAGCGGTGTCGTACTCAGGTTGATCATGCCCTCGGACAAGTCCCGGGCAAAGTTGACCATGCCAAAGATCGGGTTGTACTGGGTGTTGATGCTGGCAAACCAGCGCGTGCCCTTGGATGCCAGGCCCAGCACCACGTGAAGGTCGCCTATGTCCAGGTTCTTCATGCTTTCGACCATGCGCATAGCCTGCGGGTTGTCGGTGTTGAACACCACGGCCACGTCTTTGCCGGCAATACGCACCATGAGCACGTTCGGGCGGGTCTTGTAGGCCGGATCCACACCCGAGCGCACGATACCGGTGTTTGGGTCGATGGTTCTGAGCATGGGCGGCTTGTCCACGCTCCACAGATCCTCATCCGGGTTTTGGGCGGCCAACAAAAAAACCTTCTTGGCCACATGGTTCTTTTCGCCACGGGTCAGGGCGGCTTCGCGCTGCATGGCAATGTGCCCCAGGATATGCGAAACCTTGTGGTTTGAGCCGGTGCGCTGCTTGGCGGCATTGCCCTTGACACTGAACCCGGCGCCCACTGGATGGCCGGACCCCTCGGCCTTGGCTTCGTCCCGGTGCAGCGGCACATAGAACTGGTAGGCCTTGCGCCAGGCGTTGAGCGTGCCGGCGTCCATCAGGCCATAACCTTCCAGGGTGTCTAAGGTCTTTGCGTTGATGGCGTCGACCATGGCGGCGAGCTCCTGCAGATCATCGCGGCGCTTGGGTGTCAGGCTGGCCATGATGGCGACTGCCTCATCATCACTCATGCCAGACAGTGACAGGCGCTGTTCTTCGCTGCCCTTGTAGGCTTGCGCACCAAACCAGTCGCGCGCCTCTTCCTTGGCTTGTGACAAAGCCTCTTCAATCGCCTTGGTGGCGCTGCCGTTGTTCTGCGCGTGCTGCAATTTAAGCTGCAGGTCCTTCACGGTCTTGGTGACCTTGGCTTTGATGGCGTCCAGTTCGACCGCGTTGGGGTTGCGCTTGGCCATGCTGGCATTCGCTTCTGGCGCGTGCCTGGCGTGCAGGAAGGTTTCAAACTCCTGCATTTCCACCCCGACCGCCTTCATCCGGGCCAGCATGGGCTTGAGCTCTGTTTTCAGGAAGTCTTCGGCACGCTTGGCCAGGCGCTTGTGAAACAACTCTTCGCCCAGGTAGGCATCGTTCAGGTCGGTGATCGTGCCGTCGAGCTCCTTGATATGGCTCTGGATCCGCTTGAGGTCGATGTGCTTGTCCTGGAACTCGTAAATCAGCTTGTCGATGTTCTCCGGGCTGGTCAGCTTCATCACGCGGGTCTTTGCGGCGGTCCAGACGTTGGCCTGTACACCAGTCACCGGGGGCACGGGGTCACCGCCCAGGCTGTTGCGGCTGTAGCGAATATCCGGGTTCGTGGCGTCATAGTTGCCGTTATTGCCGATGGCGCTCTTGATCTGGCCGGGCGCGAAAACAACGTACTCGCTGCTTCGATCCCCCTTGAAAATGATGCCGTCATGACCTTTGCTTTCCAGGTCAGCCCTCAGCTTCTTGCCTTTGGCCAGACTCCAATGCTGCTCGATGTCTTCCATCTTGGACAGCGGCATGACCTTGGGATTGCGCAGTGCCAGGTACACCGGCATGATCCGCGCGTCATCAGCGAAGGCGCCAGCGGTTTCAGGGTGCTCGATGTAGCCATTGACGTAATCCAGGCTGTCCGTGAAGAAAAAGCCCAGCGCCTTCTGCGGGTTGTCGTTGACTGTCTCGATGCCTTCGCCAGACTTGAACTCGGCAAAGTCGCGTGTCGTGGCGTGATACACCCTCAGCGGCGTACCGTCCTTGTTCACCACCTTGGAGCCCTCAAACCAGGCCTTGAATGCGGCGGTCCCGGTCTGGATGCCCCGGCTCAATGCCGTGCCTTGCACCGCGCCAGCCTTGCGGCCCTGCACAAAGGCACTGGCCGGCAGAATGTAGCTGTTGACAATTTCAGCGTCAGTCAGGCGCATATCCGCAAAGCCCGGCACGTTGGCGCGCAACCAGGTACGCACCGCGGCAATGGCACGCTTGACGAATCCCAGTTCCGGCTTGTCCTGCGCCATGGTGGCCAGCACCTCTTCTGCGGCTGTCAGGGCATCCTCTGGCTTGGTCATGTCCAGGCCGTATTGCTTGGCCTTGGCCACCACTTCCGGGCGCCGTGCCTGGGTGATCTGTTCAAGAATGGGATTCAGCGCCGTGCCAAACACGCCACGTAGCCCCAAGTGCCCCAGTGACTCATGGAACATCACCCGAATCACGTCTGAGGATGTCGCCAGTTGATCAGCCACCACGTACACCCGGCCGCCATAAATGAACCCTTCCGGGGATCCACTGGCGCCCAGCGAGCGCTGCTTCTGGTCATAGTCCCGTACTGCCTTGGGAATGCTGGCGTCTTCCATGCTGGTCACCACCACCACGTCAGGCGCATTGCCCCACTTGCTGCGGATAGCGTCGACCACGCTCTGTACCTGGTTGATCGGCAGGCTTTTGCCAATGCTGGCCCGGCGTGCGAACAGGCTGCCCTGCGGGTTGAACATATCCACCTGGTCAGCGGTCACCGGTTTGGTCACCGACTTGGCGGCTGGCTGCTGCTCCAACTTGCGAGCGATGGCCTCGGCTTCCTGCTTTTCCAGTGCTTCGGTGCGGTCGTAGCTGTTCAGCAAGTCGCCCGGCTTGTCACCGGCGCGCGAGAACATGGCCACGCCCTTGTCGGTGTCCTTGGTCTGGATGGTCTTGGCCAACTGGTCAAAGGCGGCATTGATCGTGGCGCGCTCTGGCCCCGTTGGGTAGGGATTGCCCTTGTACTGGCCACCGGCAAAACGGGCCTCCTCAACACCGTGCACCAGGTAGTCAGACTGGCCGCCCATGGCCACCACCTGGTCAAACACCCAACTCTCGAAGGCCCGGGCGAACATTTCCGTGGGTCGGGTCCAGTAGCCGTTTACCGACTTGCCAGACAGTGCCTGCGCTTGCTTTGCGTACTGTGAACGTCCCTTGGGGTAGGTCTTGCCCTCGGGCTCCTGGCGTGACTCTTCCAGGTTCTGCGCTTGGGATGTCGCCATGCGCTGATACATCGCCTTGGTTTGCGGGTCTGTCTCGCTGTTGGCCAGTGCCTGCGTGCGCTCGAGTTGCAGTTCCAGGCTGCGGACCATTTCGGCCTTGGTTTCCTGGCCGCTGAATAGCGCGCTCATCAGGTCATCGAAGGCCTTGGCCATTTCCGGGCGCATGTTGTCCAGGCGCATCTTGTTCACCGTCACCCACTTGCCATCGGCTTTTTCCATGCGGCTTCGCGGCACGCCCTTGTATTGCTCTTCCGAGTACCAGCCCGACGCACCGCGCGCCTTTGTGGTGTAGGCGTCTTCCTGGTTGAGCTCGCCAAAGTAATGATCCAGGGCATGCGCCCATTCGTGCGCCATGCTGCCGCCACCTTGCAGCTTGGTCATGTTGATTACCAAAAGACCTGGTTCATAGTGCGCTGCGAACTTGCCACCGCCACGCGCGCCAAAGGCCATGCCCAGGGATCCGTTCAGGCTCAAGGCCTTGGGCGGCACACCCATGATCTGCGCCAGGTCATGCAGTCCGTCATAGGCCATGTTGATGATGCGCTGGCGCTCGTCCTGCGCTGCCCAGTTGCCAAACTCGATGCCTCGGAATCCAAAAGTCTTCACAAAGTCATCGGCCACGGCATCACGATCAATGCGCTGGGGCAGGTTTTCCCGCTTGAGGATGTCCAGGTGCGGTCGCGCTGGCTCTGCCTTGTCAGACGCGCCTTGCTTGAGCTTGCCCTCATAGATGGTTTTGGCCGCGGCTTGTGCGTCCTCTTCTGTGGGCAGGTAGGCCAGCGTCTTGCCAGCCTTGGTAATCACCCGGTAAGCGCCAGCGCGCAACTGGTCCGGCGTAATCGGCGTGCCCAGGGTGTCGGCCTCTTCCACGACAAGCTCGATGCCCTTGGCTGTCAGACCGGCACCACCAAATGCGCGCACAGTCAGGCGCTTTTTCCAGGGCTCGCCACTTTCTGGGAAACCGTCAGCGACCAGCTTGCGGGCGCGTTGCTCTTCTGTCAGGTTCACCACAAACGGGTCACTGCGGCCCTTGTAGACCGAGAACAGCAGGGCTCTGCCTTCCTTGATGGCGGCCTGATCCTGGCCACGCAGACCCAGGCGCACTTTCAGGGCCTCGGCGGCATCGTTCAGGGATTTGCGCGGCGTCTTGGTGTCCAGTGCATCCAGGCTGGCCATTTCAGCGTAGGCCTGGCGAACCATTTGCATCATGGTCACATAGCGGCGGCGCCCTTGCGGCGTGTTGTCCTTGGGCTTGGCGGCCAGTGCGTCATGCACCACCTTGATCATGGCGGCCGTGTCTGGCCGGGTGCCGGCTTGCACCATGGCGGCATAGTCAGGCTTCCAGATATTGGCTTTGGTGACAAGCTCGGCGCCTTCGGACTCGCTCATGCTGTCCAGGTCGTCCAGGTTCAGGCCCCGGTCTTTCCAACGGTCCTTACGCGCGCCACCGATCTTCTGACCGGCATCCTCGATCTTGGCGGCAGGCTTGGGTGCTACGGCAGCGGCTTGCGGTTCTTGATCAGCTTGGTTACTGCGCGCCGGAACTTCGCCACGTCCAGCTTGCCCGAGCTCTGCGCTTTCAACACCAGGGCTCGCCCCTCCGCTACCGTCGCGCTGTCCCGGTCCTGCTTGCCCTCGATCATCAGCAGTGCGCCCAGGATTGCCGACGCCAGCGGCGCTTCGGTTGCTGTCTTGGGGTGTCGTTGTGTTTGCATTCAAAGCTCCTTCATTGGTAATTGTTGCCAAAATCTGCGCCACTGTCACGCGCTCGCCAAACATATCGGCATCGTGGGCGCTGTTCATGGCGGCTTGGGTGTAGGCATTCAGCTTGGCAATGACCTTCTCACGCCCGAATGGGGTGGTCAGGTAGGGGCCACCGTAGAACATGCGCAACATGGCCCGGGTCAGGTCATCCGGCGCTTGTCCGGTCATCAGGTCGGGCTGGTTCACCAGGTCATACAACGAGGTCCGGTCCTGGCGCGCTTTACGAATCAGGTTCACCGCCTGCACCAGGTTGTCGGTCGTGTCCGCTTGCGCATCAATGGCACCCATACGGGCGCTGTCACGCATATCGGCCCACTGGCCGGCCATGGTCTTGAGGCTTTCGCCAATGGTCTTGATGTCGGTGTCCTGGCTGTCGAACATTTCCCCAACAAGCTCCGAGTCACCGTAAGCGCTTTGCACCATGGCGGCCTGAATGCGCGTGCGCCCAGCCGGTGACAGCGTGCCGCCAGCGGTCATCATGCCAGCCACGTCCTGCCCGGCCTGCACCATCTTGCCGACAAAGGCGCGCACAAAGTCACGGTTAGCGGCGCTGCCCACATCACCAGGGCGATAGGCGGTCAGCACCGTGGCATCCATCAATGGCGCATCCTGGCGTGCCAACTCACCCGGGGACATACCCAGGCCCTGGCCCTGGCTTTTGGCGGCCATGTTGGGGGTATTGCTGATGTCAGAATAGGCGCGCACCAGGATAGGGTTCGGCGTGCGATCGATCACCTCGGCGGCAATGCCATGGACAGCGGCATCCTTGATCAGTTCGGCCTTGTAGGTTTCAGCAGTCCCTTGCTCATGCGCTGCACGCAGACCGGCCACCCGGCCATTGTTCAGCGCTTTGACTGTGCCGTTCACCTTGAACTCATAGACCGGATTCACCCGGCCATCGGCAAAGTGTGAGGGTTCGACCTGGCTGGCATCCATCACGGCATAGATGAACGGGACCCGCTGGCCGTCAGACATCACGGCAACATCATGGCGGCCCAGGTTGGCCTCGGGGAGCTTGATGTCGTCATCACCGACCGGGAACACCATCGGCGCGCCACTGTCAGGCGTGCGGCTGGCACCCAGGCGCATGTAGTCGGGATTGTTGGCAATGTTGGACATTTGCAGCACAGACGCTGCCCGGCTGCGGTCACGGTTTTGCAGATCCTGGCCGCTTGGGTTTGTGGTTGGCGTCACGGGCATTGCACCAGGCATGGCAGGCGATACAGCAGGCACAGCACCAGGCGGCATTGCAGGCGGCAACACTGCGGCAGGGCCTACCACGGCACCCGCCTTACGGCCTTCAAACTCGGCTTTCAGGGTGGTCCATTGCGGCGTGTCCTTCTTGACGCTGGCAGGCGCGACACCCTTCTCCTTCAAGAATCCGAACCAGTTCAGCTTCGGCCCGGCAGTTGGAGCCACCACCACTGGCGTGCCCGTTGGGGCTGCGGAAGTGCTGGCATTTATTCCAGTCGCCTGGATCGCATCTTTGGTCATTCCAGCACTCGGGAACTCGCGCATAGCACTCAAAAGCGAATCAATTGATGCATCAAGGCGAATCACCTTGACCGGCTGATTGCTTTCGACCTTGGAAAGCCACTGGTGGTGCCCATCAAGCACATGGCCATCTGACGATACCAAGATGGATCGTTCTGGCCCAGTGAAACCTTTGGCCTTCTCCACCTTAGCGGGTGAGAACTCGGTCTGCGTTGGCTTCAAGCTGTTGGCTGCGACCTCATCTTGCGCTGACGTGATGCCTCGTGCGTTAAGGAAGTTGACCATTGCACCCCTGTGCTCTGCCTTGATCTGTGGCATGTCTGCCCGTGGGATATTCAGCGTGCCAGATTCAGGGTGAAATGCCGTCCACGCTTTGTTGATTTTTTCCCCTTTTACTGGCGGTGCGCCCGTTGGGGCTGCGGTGGTGTTGGTTTGCGCTTGCACCAGCTTGGCCACGGGCACATTGAAGACGCCACCAGTCCGGGCCCCGGCGCCGGCTTCGGCACCCGTGGCGCGTACAACAACACTTTCCCCGGCTGCAGGCGTGCTCACCACCACGCCAGACACCTGTTTGCCATTGACCGGCCAGGACACCACGGCGCCAGCGGTCAGCGTTTGCGGATCTGTCCCGACGATTGGGTCATTCGCTGCTTGGGCGGCTGATCCCGGCGTTACAGGCATTGCCGGGTTTCCGGCCTCGGGCGCTTGCGCAAAGTCCGGCACATCCTCAAAGGCTGGCGCTTGCGTCGGGTTAAACGGGTCCGGGTTTGCCTCGGCGGCATCCATGGCAGTCAGCAACGTGGAGAACTCGCCTTGCTCCTGCGCGGTCAGGTCCCTGCCTTGTGTGGCGAGCTCAAGCTCTGCCAGGCGAACCTCTGGCCTCATGGCAGTGGCAGGCTTGGCGGCGGCTGGCGCTGCGGCCTGGCTTTGTGGCGCGGCTGGCGCATCCACGGGCGAAGGTGCGGCGGCTGGTCCCGCTACGGTGCTGGCCAGTGCATTGCGCCCTGCGGTGTAGGTGGTCAAGCCTCCCCCCATGCCGGCGCCAGCGATCATGCCCTGCGCTGCAGCTTCGGGAACGCCCTCGTCCCATGGTTTGCCCAGCGCCAGATTCGTGAATACCTGCTCTTGTGCCGATTGGGGCATTTCTTCCAGCACGCCTTCCTTGAAGGTCCCTTTTGCAATCTCCTTGCCGGCAGTGATCAGCCCCTGGCGTTTTGCGCCACCCATACCGGCGAGCGCGGCGCCCACTTCGGCATCACGGAAACCGGGGATCTTGCTGGTTGCGGCGCCAATGACAGCAGTCAAAGCACCACCGGCCACGGCTGACGGTGCGGTATCGGTCCAGTCGCGGCCAGCCTGGCGGCCTTGCTCCTGGATGTTGCCTGCGGTCATGGCACCTTCGGCGGCAGAGCCAACGGCAGTCAGGCGCGCCACCACGGCAGGGTTTGACAGGAAGGCGGCGGCCTCAGAAGATCCGGCCACCAGGCCACGCGCGGCCAGCATACGGGTTGCAGCGGCTCGCACTGCTGCAGCGCCACCCAGCATCATCGGCGCTGACTCAACCACTGCACCCACGGCCATAGACGGGTTATCGATCATGGCACCGGCAGTGTTTAAAAACCCCTTGGCGTCGGCCACGTTGCGGTTTGCTTCCTGGCGCGAGTCGCTGTAACCCTCGCTCAGGATCTGTTTTGTGCGTGCCGGATCGAACCCCAGTTCACCCCAGCCCTTGCCCACGGTGTTGCCAGTTGCCAGATCAGCCACACCAATGACAGCTTCACCCAGACCCACGGCGCCCTTGGCCAGGTCAATCGCTGTGTCGCCTGCGGCTTGTGTCCAGGTGCGCTTACCTGGTTTGGCTGGCGCTGGCGCTGGCTTACCGTCATCGAACACCAGACTCGGCGTCTTGTCGGGCAGGATGTACCCGCCAAACTCGTCCTTTTCAAGAACGGTCCCGCCAAACTCGTCTTTTGCAATCGGGTCATTCGCCCAGAACTTCTCGCCGGCCTCGGGTTTCGGCGTCTGCACGATCGGGTCGTTTTCCCAAAACTTGCCGGCAGTTGCAGGCTTGGCCTGTTCGTCATCAAACACCAGGCGTGTCGCTGGGCGTTGGGCTTCGTCGTCGTAGATCAGGGGCATGGTGGGTTCTCCTTATTGGGTTTTCAGGGTTGCGAGCTCAGGCCACAAATGCACCCCGAGGCGGCCGTCATTGCTTGAAAAGACTGGCCGGAAGGCAATGCACCTGCGCGGCTCATTCAGTGCTGGCCAGAGAATCCCGGATTCCTCCGAGTTGCCACACCCTCTGCCCCGCGACCATTCACATTCGGTACATTTGCGCCCAGGCTCGGCGGTAACCAAATCCGGGTAAAGATCGCCACCTTCGGTGCTGGCGCCCAGGGCAAGGTTCTTGCGCGGCGGAATGCTGTCCAGATCACGCTCGCCGGCCATTTCGTTTTCATGAATCAACAGGCTTGGCGCGAAGCCGGTCACCCACTGGATGCGCTGCGCCAGTTGGTCAGGGCTGCGCGCCAGCACTTTGACCAGGCCATCAATGCCGGGGAAGCGCGCCAGGTAGGTCTGGCATCCGATGACCGTGCCCATGCGGTTGTTCAGGTTCTTCAGAAGAGAATCAAATGTGGCATCACTGGCAGTCGCCCACAGATCCTGGCGCTGGGTGTATGCGATTTGGCCGCGAAGAACGGCGAAGCCACAGGCCCCGAGTGATTCGGCAATAAATTTTTGAGCGTTACTCATGAGTGGTTTCCTTTGTGGTGGTTGGTTTTGGGTTTGGTGGCCGGCCGGTCCGGCATGGCTCTCTGGTCAAGGCATCGGCCAGGTCGTCGCCGGCCCGTAGGCGATTGCGCAAGGTGCCGTCTTTCAGGCCGGCAGCGCGCTCTGCTTCACCAAGCGTCAAGCGTTCGCCGTTGACTTCGATAAATTGACAACGCTGGCGGCGGCGGGACTGCTCTTTCTGTGTGGCCCACGCCACATTGCCAGGCAGGTAGCCCTTTGTCACATCCAGCCGGCCAAGCCAGTGCTTGCGGGTAGGCGCCCGGCCAACGTCAGCCAGGAAGGCATGAAAGCTCTCTGACCACTCGCGGCACACGGTGATGCCCTTGGCCCCGTAAAAGCGAAAATCCTTTTGCTTCGGATCAGTGCAGCGGCGCAGCATCACAGTCCAGGCGCTGGCCTCGCGGCTGAGGTCGCTCATAGCTCCTGCTCCCCGGTGCTGAGAAAGCGGTACTGGAAATACCGACAATTTTCCGGGTTCTCGCGTGTCGCAATGAGCTCCATCCGGCGCAACTGAATGCAAGCCCAGTCCAGCGACTTGAGGCTCCGGCCCGTTGCCATCGCAAGCTGGTCGAATGCGAACCACTGATCCGGGTTCTTTGCCAGGAACTGCAGCACGGCCAGCGGCGCACCATGAACCTGCAAGAGCCCAGGCGGGTGCGGGTTGAATCGCTTGGTACGTGCAGCGTCCTGGTTGCCTTGGCGTGCCAGCACATCCACGATTTGACCGAATGGGTTTGTTTGGAACATGGCGGCTCCTAGACCCGTGCAGCACTACGAATGGCCATGTGCGCAGCTTCGCAGGCGTCAGCGGCGGCAGTAGCGGCAGCCAGGCCACCGGCTTCCAGTGCGGACTCGATGAACAAATCTTCAAAGGCGTCCTCGGCATGGGTTTTGTGATCCGGGCAGACGTCAGTTGGAATGGGTTCGCGGGTGGTCTGTGTCGGCGTGCCAAGTCGATAGGCGAACATGACCCCGTTCCAGCAACTGGTCGCATCACCCTCGGGATGGTGGTTGTACTCGGCGCAGTTGGCGCAGGTTCTAGGTTCGACGTTCATAGGTGACGAGCCTTCTCAACAGCACGGCGGGCCAGTGCGCAAGACTGCAGGTAATCTTGCACTGCCCATTCGCAGCCTAGACGGTGGTAAGCGCCCACCATGTCGGTCTCGACGGCATCTTCTTCGGGAGATATGTGCTGATCGCAAACACAGCCAGCGGCAACATCGGCCTGATCGATGCCAATCAAATTCCAGCACAGCGGTTCGCCTGCAGACGGGGCTCTGTTCAGGCTTGCGCAGTTGCTACAGGTTCGGGTTTTGGTGGTCATTGGGTAGCTCCTATCGTTGGTTGGATGAAAAGTGAGTTGGACAGGTCAAAGACCGCCCTTGTTGGTGCGAACCATGGCAGTCGGACGTTCACCATGCCAGTCGCAAAACTGGACTGTCTCGCCGATGTACATCGCGTCAACGATGCCGGTCTGGCCGTCTCGCTGCTTGCCAATGATGATTTCCGCGTAATTGCTCCACTCGGGCCCAAGCGTTGGCTTGACGACAATCTCCCGGTGGACAAACAAAATGATGTCGGCGTCCTGCTCGATGTCACCGCACTCGCGTAAATCGGACAAGATCGGACGGGCGTTTACCCGGCCTTCAACACCGCGATTTAGCTGCGCCAGCAGCAACACAGTCATTCCAAGCTCTTTCGCCATGGCCTTGATGCCACGGCTTATCTCGCCAAGTTGGGTAGCCCGATTGGATTTGCGATCCGTGCCCTCCATCAGTCCGATGTAATCGATGATCAGCAAGCGCAAACCATGGCGCCTTTTGAGTGCCCGGGCCTTTGTCCGCACCTGGTTGATCGTCATGGCGGCTTGATCAGTGATGAACACTGGAAGGCGGTGCATCTTCTCAACAGCATCGGAAATGGCGCTCCAGTCAGAGTCAGCCATGTTCTCGGGACGCTTGATCTTTCTCAATGGCACGCGGGAGTGCATGGAAACCCGCCTGTTGTGCAGCTGCGCCTTTGGCATTTCCATGGACATGATGCCAACAGGAAACCCGTTTCCAGCCACATGCTCACCAATCGCCAGAGCCAACGATGTTTTACCCATTCCGGGGCGCCCACCAATCACAATCGATTCACCAAGGCGCCCACCGCCATCAAGCATCCGGTCCAGGTCACGGATCCCAAAAGAAATGAAGTCCTCATCACCATCAGCGCGCTTTTGAAGGCCGTCAAGGAATTCCACCATGCCCGTTTCTGGCTCTTGCCAGTCATCGGTTCCAGCGTCAGGCAGCAGTTTTGCAAGGTGGCTTGTGGCCTTCTCCAGGCGGTCCTCGAAAGGCATCACGTGGTCCTGTGCCAATTCTTGAATCTCAGTGCTGGCAGACATCAGCTTCCGGCTCAAAGAGCGTTCACGGATGATCTGGGCATGCTTGCGTGCATTGGGTACTGACGGGACATACTGGGTCAGTGCGTGCAGTTTAGGTAGCTCAATTTCCCTATTCAACTGTTCCCAGACCGTGATTGCGTCACAGTCCTTATTCGAGTTGATCAGGCTGCACACGGTGGCGAAAATGCGCTGGTTCTCCGTGAAGAAGAAATCTTCAGCATGCAGGATGTCACAAACGACATCAATCAGCTTAGGTGACAGCATCAGGCCACCCAGGATCGTGTTTTCAGACTCTTTGGCGTAGTCGGTTTCAGCGATATAGCCGGCATTGGTGGTGTTCATGCAGATTCCTCGGTTTTTTCAATGACGTGCTTCATGCCGCGCTCACTCAGTAGAAAGTCAAGGTCGCACTTCCAGTTTGCGTGCGCTCCTGTGCGGGGTACGCGCGCCATCAAGAAATCGTTATGGCGTGTCGTCTCAAAGTAGCTGCGAATCCAAGTCAACGCCTGTTCACCAGTTTGGGCGCGGGGTTCACCTGTCGTTCTTTTGCTTGTCAGAACAAACTTCCAAAAATGGTCAAGTGCTTTATTCCGTCCGCTGGACATGAGCCTGACTGGCGGCATTTCAGGCAGAAGCTCGTGATACAGATCGATGACAGCTTGCCTCGGACAAGTCGGCAGCTTTGCTGGCGACAAATGCGTTTCTGCTTCTGCTTCTGCTTCTGCTTCTGTTTCTGCTTCTGCTTCTGTTTCTGCTTCTGCTTCTGTTTCTGGCTTCGATGGGGCT
>CAYYKD010000052.1:0-19292 GCA_964471825.1 uncultured Spirochaetales bacterium | reverse complement strand
ATTTAAGGCATTTATCCATTTAATTCATGCAAAAACTAATTTTGCAAGAGGCTCTCGTATATGTTGTTTTATTAATTATATTTCTTAATGAAATATCAGACTTATTGTTATTCTTCATGCTTTTTAATATTTTAAGGTAATCATTTGATGCTTGTGAAAAACTTTTTATATCATACATAAGAGTTGAATTTATTGGTCGTGTTATTTGAAAATTGCCAGATTTATCATATTGATAAAATTGATATTGATTTTCGTTCTGAGATATAATAACAGCTTGAAGGTTGTCAGAAATATATTTTAAATAAAGTTCGCAAAATTCAATAAACCCTTTTAATGTTGAAAAATTTGATTTATCTGTAGCCTGAAGAGCAATGTTTTCTATGTTCATCTTATTGAATTCCTTCTTTTTAAGTTCTCAAAATCATATTGAATCCATTGTTCAATACTCCAATCTTCTACTAAATCTATTCTGTTAACAGCCCAACCTAAATATTCTTGTGACATATCGCATGCTAGCCATTTTCTTTTAAGTTGTTCAGCACATACAGGTGTTGTACCAGAACCACAAAACGGATCAAGGATTATATCTCCCTCATTTGAGGATGCTAAAATAATTTTTCTTAGTAGTTCCTCTGGTTTTTGGGTTGGATGTGGAGTCTTTTCATGCATCCCGTTACAAGTTGTTGGTATTTCTAATACATCTTTTGGTTTTGCTCCTAAAGGATTTGGCTCCCATATATGGTTAGCATTTTTTCCATTTCCATATTGACTTGTTTCTGCTTGAGGATGACTAGGGTATTTTAATGTGTGTTCTCCGTATGGGATTCTTATATTATCAACATTAAAAGTAAATTCTTTTGATTTTCGGAAATGTAAAATGCTTTCGTGACTTCGTCCCCAGTCACTACCTAAATTAGCTTTATTTTTATAATGCCAAACAATCCAACGACAAGACTTGAAATATTTTGATGTTGGATGTTTTAAGTCTGCAAGAATCTCAGAAAAACCACATATAAATAAAGTTCCTGTATTTTTTAAAACTCTTGCTGCTTCACTTATCCATTTCATTGACCATTCAATATACTTTTCTTGGCTTTCAAATGTATCCCAATCTGCTTTTTTTATGTTATATGGAGGGTCGGCAAAAATTAAGTCGATACTTTCACTTTCCAATGAAGAAAGCCATTTAATACTATCTCCAAACCACAATTCGCCGTTAGTATGTTTATAAAACTTTTGATACTCCAAACTATCATTTATTTCAATTAGTGTGCCAACACATTCGTCTTTAAATAAAGAAATTGTATCTGATTTTACAGTATTTCTTTTAAAATTCATCTAACATCCTTGTTTAATTTTCTTTGCCCGTCAAGGACGACGGGCATCTTCGGGCGGGGTAATTATACCATAATCATCTATTTTTAACAACAAATCTCTTGCACTCTGTCTTTCTGATAACGTCCGAGCATATGAGATGGACTGCAACGCAGTCTATCCCCAAAGGGCAAAGTGAGGTCTTCCGAACGAAGTCATATGCTCTGTTGCCCGATGGACTGTGCCTTGATATATCGGTCAACAAAGGCACGGATGCCGTTATACCTAATCTTCGATAAAAATAAAATTAACTCTTAGAAACTCTATATTTTTCAAGTAAAGACTGAACCTCTGATTTCTTTAAATCAGTACATTCTAAAACATTCTCAATCGAATAACCTTGTTTTATCATCTTAACTGCAACTTTAATTTCGCCTTCAATCTTACCTTCAATCTTACCTTCTTCTCTTAACTTCATAGCTACTGTCATAGATTGTTCACCTCCTACCGTTGAAATCTTCTTTACAGTGTCAATAACTTCGTCAGCACCAATATTTTCCACATTATTGTAAATGTATCTAATCAAACTCTCAAGAAACCTTAACCCGCGTTCTTCTTCATAATAGAATTTACCCAATTTTATAAAATCTTCAAGATTTTTCTTTAACTTTTTTTCATCAAATATGTTTTTCATAATAAGTAGTGATACTTTCAGTAATTCATTATGAAAAAGCTCATTTTTTAACTGTTCATTAGAATAGTTCGATAAATCAGTTAATATATAATTAAAATCCGGTATAAAGTTGTGTAAAATAGAGTCAATATTTTCAAAATACTCAAATATCTTTTTGTATTCCCATTTTTCTGTACCATGATAAAAAATAACAGGAATTACAGGAGTCAGCTTCTCTTTTTGCTTGATGTCTGTGTCCCAAATCTTAATCATGTATTTCAGCAACTGTAAAAACGGATAATCAGGCAAATAGCTCTTGTGTTCAAATAAAAGTGCTACTTTCACCTTAGATTCGGCATAGTTACAGTTATATACGATATCAGAGAAAAACTCCTTGAGTTCTTCATCAATATATGAGTTATTATCAAGCTCAAGCGAGTTTAAATCAAGCTTTTCAAGAAGATCTTTCGGAAAAGCACCCTGTATAAAATCAAGTGCAAACATCTTATCCGAAAAACTCTCCTTAAAAAACTTGTCATGCGGATTTGTTACTTCCAACTTTATATTTCCTTCATCTTGAGTTAAAATGAATATACTCTAAATCTTACGAAATATCAATATTAAAAGTTACTATAAAAGTTAATTTCGAACCTATTTACCCTCGTTATAAAGTGTTGTTATCTCCTCATCTGTCAAAGCACGATTGTAGATGCGGACATCGTCGATGAGACCATTAAAAGTTGGTTTGCTTTCTTGAACACCACATCCAATAACATTATACAAGAAATTATCTGTCCAATTAAGTGTTTTATTAAATGATGAACTATTATTTAATACACCATCAATGTATAATTTTTTCAAGTTACCATCATATGTAACTGTTATCTGGTGCCATGTATTTAAAGATAAATCAGAATTTGATAATAAATTCCCCCCAGAGTTATCCGTTCCAAAAGTTGTAAAAAATATTTTACTTCCAGATTGACCTATAACTGGACTTCCATATACAACTCCTATATCACGATAACCAGCTCTATGATAAAAAAGCATGATTTCTTGACTTACTACAGTCGTTGTAATTGTTTTTGGATAAACCCAAAGATTAAATGTTATATTAGTACCTGCATTTATTCCCTCTGGCAGACTTATATTGTTATTAGAGTTTCCCCCATCAAAACTATACGCCTTATTGCTATTCCCGAACCTATCCGCCGTCAGGGTCGCGCCGTTTACCGTCCCATTATTGCCGTTTCCGCTTGTATCGTTTGCATTACCGTCAAATAACCACTCGCCCACAAGCCCGTTACGAGGGATAGATGAACCGTCAGTTTTACTTTTTACCCATTCATCTTCATTCATCAAAAACCTGTTACATGAGTTATTAATGAGTACTGTTAAGATAATCAATATCAGAAATAAATTTTTATATATATTCATAGAATCCTCCTAAAACCTGTAATTTAATCCGAAAGATAATCCCTTATCATATCCGACATCAAAAGACAAATTATTCGTCTTGTTTGCCAGAAGCGGTATTGACACACAAACCATTATGCCGCCGATACTCATCAAAACTATGCTTGATGTAAAGAGAGCCAAATCCTGGTCATTCAAAATTTTATAGTCATCATAATTTAGAGCTGCATTTTTTTGATCCGGATAATAGAGATTGTCTGCAATACACATAACAAGTCCGGTAACAGTTAAAATTGAACCTGATACAATCAAACCGATTCCGCCCTTATTATAGTTATTTATCGAACCAAATAATCTATTTTGCTCTTCCTCTTTTTGTCTCTTCTTTTCAGCCTCAGCCTGTTGTTTCTCTTCCTCAAGCCGTTTTTGTTCCTCAAGTTTTGCTCTAATTTTAGACTCTTCCATTTCTAGTTCACTCTGCTTTTTTAATGCATCTTCCTCTGCTTTCTTTCTCTTTTCAAGATCTGCAATTTTTTTAGCTTCTTCGCTCTTTGCTTCCAATTCCTTAGCTACAATTTTATTTACAATTGTATCAGTGCCACCTAAAAGCGCGTCAAGTGTTTTTACAACAACCTTATCAGCGTAAATAACATTTCCTGTTTCAACCTCGATTGTTCTGATTGTTAAAAGATAGCTTGAACCGAGTTTGCCGACAGATCCGATGATAACAAGTTTTGATTTTGAAAGTTTACCGATATCAAGAATCATATCATCTGTAAACTCATCAGAATTTGAGAGTTTTAATTCACTTAATATTTTATCAAGCTGAGATCTCTCTACAATCTGATACTTATTAATTGATACAAATGATGCGATTAAACTTTCCGTGAGAATCTCAGCAGTTGTTTTTTCAACCGAAATTGGTTTGAGAGTTAAAATAACTATTCTTTCTTTTGCATTCTGTGAGTACACAAAAAATGACACAGTTAATAACATGAATACTAATGACCTTCTGAACATGCTACCTCCAAAGTAAAAAAACTTTAAAAGTAGTTGCTCAATAACATCATCCCTCGACCGCACGGACGCGGTCGTCTTCATTTAAAAAGAAGATTCAGGCACAGTCTTTTGGGCAACGTTCGAGCATATGAGATGGACTGCAACGCAGTCTATCCCCATCGGGCGAAGTGAGGTCTTCCGAACGAAGTCATATGCTCTGTTGCCCGATGGACTGTGCCTTGAAATACCTGTCAACAAAGGCACGGATGCCGTTATACCCAATCTTCGATAAAACTTGTGTTTTACCTAAAATCTTCCATAACAAAGTATCTATTTTGATAATACAAAAAAATATTATAGTTTTCAATAATATTCAAGCCTATAATCGGTATATGCAGGTTAGGTATGAAATCAATCAAAATATCTTTTATCAACCCAATTTTTGGTATTATAAGTTTATTTGTATGCCTAAAAGCTTTAGTTTTACCACCGGCAACCATAATTTCTTTTTTGTTGCCTTTATCAAGTTCGTGTCCGAGTATTTTTGCATAGAACCCAGGCAATGCGGACTCATCAGCTCCGGTATCTAACAGACCAAATGTTCTAATCTCTTTTCCTGTATTTTCATTTCTGACAATAATTTCAAAGTACGGTCTAAATTTGTCTTTTAAACCGATCTGGTTAAAGTCAATTCTATACTGCCTCATAGGATATTTATAACACTACTGTCGGGAACATAAAGAATATGTGGTGATAAAATACTGTCTTCTTCTATTTTTTCTATCAGATCATTCTCGTTATCAGAATAAAACAATATGTTTTTATGTTCAAAATCATCTAATAGGACAAATTTGCCCTCATACTTTTCTGAATTAACCAACAAATTATCCATAAACACCTCAATATATATCAATGTGCACTGATCTCGTAAATAATACATTTATAACACTAAAATGTCAATTTTATTCGATATGAATTTTGGATTGACATTGTGTTAATTAATGATTGAATATCTTGTCTATGGAAAAAGGGTATCAACTGACTTTCATGATGAAGAATTATTGAGGTTGATTAAAGAAGTTGATGAGTTTGCTGAGCAGCATAGGGTGACAGTAAAAAACATATTGAAAAAGATTGTTAAAAATATACAGAAAAGATTGGTGATTGAGGGAGGGTCTCTCTATTATAATAACACATAATCCTTCTTATGTTGATCTAAACAAACAATGTCGTTTCCACCTAAAATATAAATCTTTTCCCGTGTATTGAAACCTTTAGGTATAAAAAAGACATCTTTCCAGTCAAGACTACTAATTGACTCTGATAAGCCTTTGTAAAACGCCTCATTTACTCTTACTGAGAAGTCAACATCAGATACCTGGAATATATCATCAATATGAATATTTAGGTTTTCCATTCTTTTTGAAATCTCCGAAGAGTTTACATTATCAAGATTATACATAATGTTGCGGTATTTATCTAATTCGTTTTTCTCTTTGGTTGCATGTGCAATCATAGACTCTGTTGTAAGATTTACAATTCTTGCAGCAAGATTAACATCATCACCAGTAAGGGTATAATCAGTGGTCAACTTTTGCTCTAAATTTCCATTTTTATCACGAGATATACCTAATGTTGATAAAATAATAGGCTTAGTTGATTTTGCTAAACCAAATCTTAATCCAAGATTTAGTTTTTTATTATTCTTTTCCTGCTCGATAAGAATGTTTTTGAACTCATGAATCAAAACCAAGACTTTATTCATAACAATATTTTCAATTGGAGCTTGATCACTTTTGTTTTTTAAAAAATAAAACATTATATTATCACCGATAAATTTATCTACAAATCCGGTACAACAATTTGACTTGCTGCAAGCAATACATATTTTGTTATTACAGACCAGTATAGTAGAAATACTATTTGATAATTTATAAAAAAATTCATTTTGTATATCTCGAAAATCCTCAACCTTAGACCTTGATAAAAGGTCCGTAGAGTTCTTTATATCTAAAAAACCAACAATAAAGTCAAAGTCCATCCAATCATAAATAACACCATAATTAATTGCATTAAAAAGAATACTAGCCATTCGCTCTCTATCGTAATTTTTAATTTCATCTCGAGTAATTTTACGATATTTATTTTTATCCTTTCTCAGCTCTTCAAAAATTATTTCAAAATTTTGTTGATTAATCATATCCCTAATCCAAAATTCTGGCTTGATATAAATCAAAATATCAATTTCACTTTTAAAGCATTCATCAATCAGTATATGTAACTTTTTATGATCAAGGAATTGAGTGAACGGACACAAAATATGAATACTTTTTATATAGCCATCATTAAAGATTTTATAGATACAATGGTTAATATTATTCATTTTAATAGGTTTAATCTTCAAAACTCACTCCATTTTCCTAAATATCAAATAAAATTAACTTATTCTTACTATCTTTATCTCTACTTACAACTGTCAGCCCTATCACATTACTTTTATACTTCTTGTTTCTAACATTTGTCACATCGATGACAGCATACGACAAGTCTTCTAGTTTTATATCTTTTGATATATTAGAGATTTTATCTTTTAGACCAGGAAACAGGTTGCTTATATATTTTCCTTTTAATTTTAAGTAATCACTACATTCGATACATCTTGTATTTATGACTTTATTAGATATATGACCGTACAAATCATTAGATGAAGTATAGTCCTGCAACGACTTAATATCTAATAAGTAGTCTGCCATACCTCTTAAACTATAAGACAACTCCTTATCACTTCCTTCATCAACTACATCAATAAGAATCGACACAATATCATTATGTCTAAATAAACCTACTAATGCAGAGAAAAACATCTTCTCCTTGTACAACCATGGAAATCTCATTTTAAATAAGCTTGTATTATAAATCAAAACTCTCTTAGGCGTATACTCTGCAATCAGTTGTTGTACCGAATATAGATATTCTTCAACCGATAAGTATCCAGGCGCAAAAGACACTTCTATTAACTGTGGCTTACCTGTGCCTGAAACTTCGTATTTTTTGACTTTAACCTTACTTGATTTAGTTCTATCTTCATTACTCTGACCTGTAAATACAACATTTATATCGCTTGAAAGAGCAACTCTATCTACTAAAAGTGTACTTTCATCATCAAATGATAATATCATCACACTATCATTGAGACCTTCTTCTGAATAAATACCTGTTAAAAGATTAAAGCCTACAGGAAACTTATGAGTCCCCTTTCCTCCACTTACTAATATAAATGAGTTCTTGTAAATTGATTTATTATCTTTTTCATTTGTTTTTAGAACACCATCTATATGACCTATACCAGTAGAAATATCTGTTTCCTGTCTATTAATTTTCCGTTCATCCGTTAGGTTAACATGAATAGAGTAATAAATGGCAATCCCTACCCTTTGATCTACAGTCTGCATTGATTGATTACCCGACAGGATCTTAAACTTCTGTTTGCCATTAAGGGTTGCTGAGTGTCTGTTTTTCATTATCTCAATAAAATTATTGTAGTAATCTGTGGATTCATTTGTAAGACTAACTACAACATCTGACTGAAACTCTAATAATTTTGATAAATAAAGGAAGTCAACTTTTGTAGAAGCTGAATAATCCTCTAATAATAAGATGTTTATTGATTTGAACTTCTCAGATATTGAAATTAGACTATGTAAAACAGATCTATGATCCTCCTCATCAAAAAAAACATTTATACTATCAAAAAAGAATACAAATTTAAAAGGAAGTTCAGTATTATTAAAATCTGATATTTGAAGTGAATTATCGATAACTATATCAGGGCATTTATCTTTAATGACATTTTGAAAGTACTCGTTGGTGCGTTGCCCACTGTTGTACTCGGACTTAAAATAAGTTATTATGATCGATAGAGTCTTAATAAGTTCAGAGATCAGTGGAGTCTTTCTAATATCTGTTTTCTTTTGGCCGACAATTATTGGAAAAAGTACACTTTGTGGCTTACCTTCTTTGTTATCAGCCTTAATTATTGAAGCAATCCTATCTTTAAATATCCTCTCCATATTATACTTAACCTCATGAACACTTTGTTCAAAGGTAAAATATATCGGGATTATATTCATCTTTCTACTTTCTAAGTTAATATGTGTTTCTTTATTGATCTTCTTAACAGGTTTTTGTTCACTATCTCCTGATTCACCTGAATTATCTTTCTCTTCATACTCTTTAAATTGAATACCATTGATGAGATTAAGAGCTATCTGATATGAAAGAATAGACTTCCCTGCTCCAGGCTCTCCTTTTATAAGCACATTGTTCTTTGTTATCTCTTTCATATCAGGAAAACGCAAACTCTCATCCGGATCAGCGTCTCTTCTCAACATTCTATCGAGAAAGGGGACTCCTGTTAGGATGCCTTTCTTCTCTTCATCATTCATAACAAGCCCCCTTTAATAAAACAGAAACTAAAATATATAATACACACCCACAACGCTGGTGATAAAACCATTAAAATCTTCTGACAGCTCGTACAGACCTTACTAACGCTTTTTCTTTAGACATATAATAATTAAGAAGCTGATCTCCATCGCTAAAATCTTGATACCAAGCCCTCTCAACATCGTAATCAGACGACGACCAATAGTATTCATTGGCAAATCCACCAAGCCCCCTTGCCACTTTCAATATCCGATACATCAAGTCCAACTCATCCTTTGACGGTAAGAACCAGTCATCAGATCCACCATGCTCCAGGTCATAACACAGCTTTGCGGCATAATCGGTGTAGAACTGGTATGGTTCACTGTTGCCAAATGCTGTCACAATTGCTACTGTGTTCTCCAGTCCAGTACCTATTGCCGTTCCCTGTGCATTCGGAATAGTTGTGCTGTATCCACCCCATACTTTGCCAGTCCATTCAGTTCCTACCGGAGCTGACTCAAGATAACGCCATCCGTCAGTTGATGCATTTGGGTTGATATAAAAGATATAACCGCCGGCAGGACCAACATCCCCTATATTATATGGCTGTGTTTTTGTTAGTGATGCTGACGATATACCGGAGATAATGTATTCATCTGAGTAAGCAACGGCTTTTATCGTTACCGTATCAGTTATATTAAAACTGCCTGAGTAGACGACACCGTTAGTTTTATTCGGATCACTTCCGTTTGTTGTATATCGTATTGTTACACCGGCAGTTTCGCAGGTGATGGATACCGCTTGTGAGTCATGAAATACCCCACCTGATGGTGTTATAACCGGTGCAACAGCTGTTCCGAGAACCAGCTTCTGATCAGAATTCGCAACTGCTGAAGTAGTAAAGCCGGTTTTATATGCTATTGCCTTTATTACTGTTGATGCTGTTATCAGAAACTGTCCGTTGTAAACTGTGCCTGCAGTAGTTGTCGGAGTAGAACCGTCAGTTGTGTATCTGATAGTCGCCCCCTCTGTTTCTGTTGTTATAGAAACTTCAGTTTGTATAACAAACATTCCCGATGCCGGAGTGATTACAGGAGTTGCAGCTGTAAGGGTGTATGTTTCGCTAACTATACTGCTACTGGCATAACCTGACTTATATGCAAATACTTTTATCGTAACATTCCCATTGATTGGTATAGGCGATGAATATACTGTTCCATGTTCGGTAGTTGGCGAACTGTTATCTGTCGTGTATCTGATAGTTGCCCCGGTTGTTGCAGAGACTATTGAAAGATTAAATTCGTTGCTAATAGCCCCCCCAGTCGCACTAAATTGAGGAGTTCCGGTTGCCACTGTGTATGTTGCTATTATTATCTGACTATCACCATACCCCTCTCTGTAAGCAATCGCTTTAACTGTAGTAGTACCTGTTATACTAATCGCCGAACCGGAGTAAACAGTTCCATTAATCAATGAGGGATTTGATCCGTCTGTTGTATATCTGATAGTCGCACCGGATGTGGTTGAAGATATAGTTAATGGTATGTCATTATTATGCGTTCCACCCTCGTGACTAAAAAATGGCGTTGCAACAACCCTTATATCATAGGATCCGGAAACAATTGCACTATCTTTATAATCTTCTTGTAAACAGATCGCCTTCAAAGTTGTTGTTCCAATGCTAAGTTCTATTGGACTTGAATAGATAGTTCCGTTTGTTTTTGACGGAGTCGTGCCATCTGTTGTATATTTGATTATTGCATTATCATTTGAACTTGTTATCGTTACATTTTGAATTGTTTTGTAATTGCCCTGTGCAGGAGAAAACTCGGGTGAAGACAAACCTACAACATCTTTACCTTGTTTAAGACTTGATAATTCACATGAAAACACAAAAGATAATATTAAAATAGATAAAAAAATATTTTTCATGAATCCCCCCTAAAATTTTATTGATAATGATAGAAATAAAGCGTCATTTATATAATTTATATCAAAATTATATGACAAGACTTTTTGTTTATCGATTTCAAGTTGCTGTATTTTTTTCCGTTTATTCTCTATCTGTTTAGCATAGCTAAACCCATAGGCATAGTTTACAAGACAAACAATAAATGGAATAACAAATACACCGGCACCAATAAATGAGCCAAGACGCGAACTCCAGAAGGCTTGACTGATAATATATGTTTCATCTGCAACAGACATTTGTTGTGTCTTTGAGTTTAAATCTATATAGTGATTGAGTAATCCATATGATATAAATCCTGATATTGTAGAAAGTCCGAAAAGAGACCCCCATAGAATTGTATTTGCAAGATATGCATTTTTGTATTTATTAAAGGATGAGTTTTTTAAATCCATATCTGTTATTTCTTTTTGAAGTAGTTTAATATCTGCGTTGATTGATTCCATTTCTTGTTTTTTTTGAAGATTTGACTTGTTAATAATCTCTTTTTCCGAATCTGTGCTTGATAGGTATTTAAATTCGTCAATTATCTGTTTGATTAACAATGGATTATTATCAAGAATTTCGTCTTCATTTTCAGTTGTTATCATCTTTGCAAAAACAGCGGAAGCAGTTTTTACATCTACACCTTTCACACTAACCCTGTATTTGCTGCCGAACTTTTGAATCTTACCGAATAGAACTATCTGAGCACCAAGGTAATTACCAATCTCAACAGCATTAGTATCAGAGAATTCATTTGAGTTTTGTAACTTAAGTTCCTGAAAAACTCGATTGAGATTATCTCGCTCGACAACTGTAAATTTTTTTGAGTCGATTAGTTTGACCGTGATTTCATCGTATACTGCTATTGCAATATCCTTACTTGTATTAATGAAATAAAAGTCCAATACGGCGATTTTGATTTTTTCTTGTGAATAAACAAGATTAATTGAGAATAAACACCACAAAATAAAAAATTTTTTCATGCTAAATAGCCCCCTACAAATTTAAAAATTCGTAGTTGACCATTTTTCCTCGACCGCACGGATGCGGTCATCTTCATTTAAAAAGAAGATTCAGGCACAGTCTTTTGGGCAACGTTCGAGCATATGAGATGGACTGCAACGCGGTCTATCCCCATCGGGCGGAATGAGGCGAAAGCCGAATGAAGTCATATGCTCTGTTGTGTGAAGAGCGCCAAATCTTCCTCTTTAAATCCTCATTGATTTCCACTCAAAACTATCATTTTTTTGAACTATCAGTAGTCCTTCATTGTTGTCAGGAATTTCACCAATTAAATTACCTTTTGAATCCCATGCTCCTGATAATCCGGCAGATTCATAATTACCAGTTTTTCCGCTATAGTTTACCAAAAAAACGTTCATTTCATATTTCATCCCAATCTTTTTAAGTTTTTGAGCATCTGAATTGTAACCTGATTTACTAAAAAGAACACTTGCAATATAAATTGATGTGTTGTTCTCATATGCATTTTGTGAATGAATGGGGTTATTCGTATCTGCACATATTGCAAATGATATAACCTCGCTATCATCAATGATTATCGGGTTTAAATTACCTGGAATGAATAAATCACTTTCACCTTCATGCAAATATTTCTTAGAGTATATCAGCACTTTTCCTGTAGATTGAATAATAAATTCTCCTATGACTACACCTTTTTTTAATTTTATTGGAGCACCAACTATGGCAGTTATGTTATATGTTATGCAAATGTCAATTAATGGTTTCAATCTTGTGTCAAAAACATCAAAAGCATTTTCTTTCGCAAAATCTAATTCGTACCCTGTTAATGATAATTCAGGGAATATTATATAATTTGATTTATACTCAGCTGCAATTTTTATAAATTTTATATGTTTATTAATATTATTTACTATGTCTCTTTTTTCTACTGATATTTGTGCTATTGCTATCACTTTATTCATATTTAAAATCCATTTTCTTCTTTTCTCTTTGGCGCTTTTCACACAACGTGTTGGTTTATGCGCAGTTGACCGCTAAAACCTCAACAATCTATTTATACAACAAAACAAAACCAAAATCAATAAGAAATCTGCGGTCAATTGGGTCAGGTTTTTGAGTTGCTTCCTCTTCAAAATAAGAAGCAACTCAAAAACTTGACCTGAGCGAGGTACTCCGAGCGAACGCACTAAACCATGTTAGGTGAAGTGCCCCCAGTTTTTATACAAAAGGTGGTCTTTTAACTGAAAATCCTAAAATCAATTTAATCATATACAATGTACCAAATAAGTATAAAGTAAGTATATTTAATTTGAATAAAAAAGAAATTGTTATACCAACAACTAAAAATAATGCAGCAATATTTTGCTGAAGTTCACTAGATTTTATTTTAAATAAAATTAATGAACTTCCTAAGGTAAACAAATAGATAAATATTAAATATTGATAATTCTCGGGAAATATAAGTAGCATAAGACCAGGTTGAATTATGTGCATTAATAAAAAAATAACTCTAAGTGTATTTCTGTCTTTATAATATTGGTTTGTAGATGTCGAAAGATTTGCTACAACACCTCCAGTGATATCTATAAATAAGATAAACAATAAAATATATTTCCATAACGGTAAATTTAGGTATAAGGTTACAATTATTGTTATTATAGAAACTATAATTCCAGAGCTATAAGTTATAATAATACTTGATAATTTTGCTTTATCACCATGTAATTCACGAAACAATTTTGGAATGTTAATGTCAATATCTTTCATAGTTATACCTCATTGTTGTATGTTTTTGATCTGGGGCATTTCACCTAACGTCCGCGGATAGCCAAAGCTGACGGCTATCACATGAACTCACTACTCTAATAAATATCTACTATAATTTAATAAAGAAATCAATCATATAACAAAATAAATGCCGGAAGTTTGGGGAGATTTTTCGTCTCCGAAAATCTCCTGGCTATCCGCTGTTATCGGTTGGAATCGACCACCCCGCTATTAAATGAATGTGTTACAAAACAATCAACTATAAAAGAGGTGCCAACCTATCTATGTATAAGAAAAACCTCTCAACCCAAAAGCCAGCGATTTTTTTACCATAAACAATCGATGTAATAGTTAGTCGCCAACCTAAATAAACCGTAAACAACACCTATGCCCTCTTCCGCGGGGTGGGAAGAGTCTTGCCGATAACGTCCGACAGTATATGACGGCCGGTACTCCGGCTGTCCCCGAAGGGCGAAACGACCGACAGGGAGTGCAGATATACTGTCTGTTATCGGCTGGGGCTGGGCTATGAAACACGAACAAAATGCGACACGGATGTCGCTTGATTGTCAATAATTTTTGTTTTTGCATTAAAAAACATCTTATTTACTATTTCTTTAGCAATAACTTCGCCGAAAATTGGAGGAACTGCATTCCCAATTTGAAGATTTTTTGAAGTTTTGCTACCATAAAATTTATAACTATCAGGAAATCCTTGTAGTCTCGCTCCTTCTCTAGTACTCAATGCTCTAGGTTGAAATGGATGAATACATCTTGAAGAAGACGGTGTTCCAAAATTTCTTGTAATTGTTGGTGAAGGTTGATACGGAAATAGCCTCGAATATGTATTATTAAAATAATTTTTTGGTCGTAAATGCTCTGGTAAATCATTAACCGTTCCACCTTCAGGGACCAATTGTAATATTTCTTTCATTTTATCACCATAATCTGATGAATTATGTTCAGTTAAAACAGTTTCATTACCTCTCAATTTTTCTTGATAATTGTTTTGAGGCGAGGAAAGATAGGAGTGCTTTTCATCATTGAAGGTCAATGGAGGTAAATCACTGATCGCGTCCATTAAACATAGTTTTTTCTTACCGCCAAATAAATTAAATTCCTGAAAATGTGTTATTTCAGGAAATGAAATCGGGGTGCAATCGTTTCTCCAACCAAGTATAATTGTTCTTTGACGATTTTGAGGTAATCCATAATCAGATGCTTCAAGTACCGCAGAAATTGTATTATAACCTAAACCCTTAAGTTCTTGTAATATCGTTTTATATGCTTCACCGTTATACATTTTTTTAAAACCAGAAACATTTTCAAATAAAATATATTTAGGTTTAATTTCTATCGTTGCTCTAATAAATTCGTAAAACAAGCTGTTTCTAGGATCTTTTATATTTTTTGAACCAACGGTGCTAAAACCTTGGCATGGTGGGCCACCGCACAATAAATCAATTTCTCCAATTTCTATACCAGAATTAGATAATTCACAAGAAAAATCGACGATGTGAATATCACAATTAAGCATTTTTGTTTTTGAATGATTTAATGAATAGGTCTTTGCAAAATCTTTCTCAATTTCATTTGCTAAGACTACTTCAAAGCCGGCTCTTTCTATACCAATAGATAAACCACCAGCACCAGAAAACAAGTCAATAGCTGTTAATCTTTTCATATTTCAATGCTCAATTCGGAGCATTTTGGAATGGCATCCAGTAATCTCCATTCAAAAAAATTTTGGTCTATTGAAAAAACAGTTTGCCCTTCCATTTGTTGTCTTGTAACCCAATTAATATCAGTATCATCAATATTATCCAATCTAACAAATGCAACCTGACCATTAAATAAATCAAAATGAATACAAACTGTTAAATCACCTATTTGATTAAATACTCTTTTTGCTTCCAATACTTTATGTTGCTTAATATCATTAATTCCTTGAAAACCAGACTGAACTTCAACTCTAACAGTTCTATTGTTTTTTATAAATTTTAAATCTGCTTGTGGAGTTCTCTTAAAAGTCTCAATTTTATTGAAATCATCATTTCCAATTTTCAAAATAGAATCTACTTTAATACTAAATATCTTTGAGATGCAAGGAGAAAAATACTCAAAAATTACAAATCCTCTTAACCAGGAAAATAAAACTTCTTCTGGTCTTCTTCCTTGATTGTTTAATCTTGGGATAATATCATTCAGTTTTATTGTTTCATAAACAGTTAATATTTTCGATTTTATAAAATCATCTAAATCATTTCGCCGCGAATCTGAATGAATTATACTATTAATTTTTATTACAATATCGACTATTCTTTCATTTAAGCTATCAATATACTTATAATCTACAGAAGGAGTTATATTTTTTGCACCTAAATAATCTTTAATTTGATTTTGATTTGTAAAACCAAGTTTAGTTCTATATTCTTTAAAATAATTTGTAGGACTTTCGTTCATTAATAACCTCAATATATTATATTCGATATTTGTATAATTTTCAACTCTAATTTTTTTGCCCGCACGGACGCGGGCTCTTCTTTCAAAAACCAGCCCAAGCCCAGCCCTTGCCGATAACGTCCGCGGATAGCCAAAGCTGACGGCTATCACATGAACTCACTACTCTAATAAATATCTACTATAATTTAATAAAGAAATCAATCATATAACAAAATAAATGCCGGAAGTTTCGGGAGATTTTTCGTCTCAGAAAATCTCCTGGCTATCCGCTGTTGTCGGCAGGAATCGAACCACCCCACCATTAAATGTATGTGTTACAAAACAATCAAATATAAAAGAGGTGTCAACCTATCAATGTATAAGACAAACCTCTCAACCCAAAAGCCAGCGGTCTTTTTTACTACAGGCAATGGATGTAATAGTTAGTCGCCAACCTAGATAAACAGTAAACAATACCTTTACCTCTCCCAAGGGGTGGTGAGAGTCTTGTCGACAACGTTCCGAGCATATGCGACGGACTGCAACGCAGTCTGTCCCCCAAAGGGGCGAAACGAGGCGCATGCCGAGTGTAGGCATATGCTCTGTTGTCTGCTTGAGTTGGGCAATTAATTACATCCAACTTTGATATTACAAAAATACAATATAATTATTTTAATCATATATCAATTTTTTTATTACAGTGAGGACATACTTTTATATCATTTTTTTTACTAACTTCATTTATAAATCCAGAACTAATAATACCTGTCGGTAAAGCTACTAACCCTATCCCCATAATAGCAATAATTCCACTCAACAACTTACCAAGCATAGTTATTGGGTATACATCACCATATCCTACCGTCGTTAAAGTAGCAACAGCCCACCAAATAGAAGCAATTATATTGGGGAACTGATTAGGTTGAGCTTCATTTTCAACATAATACATAATTGATGACGCAAAAATCAATAGTATGGATGTTACAAAAACCGTAGTATATAACTTTTCTTTCTCATTTTTTAATACTTTAACGATTAAAGACATAGCATTATTGTATCTATTTAGTTTAAAAATTCTAAATAGTCTAAACAATCTTAATAACCGAATAAACCTTAAGTCAACAGAAATTAAAAATGGAATATAAAAAGGCAAAACACTAAATAAATCAATGATTGCCATAAATGAAAAAATAAATTTCAAATAGGGAAACTTGCTATTTGTATATAATAAATTCGCTGTTAATAATCTCAATAAGTATTCTATTGTAAAAATCAAAACGGAAATAATTTCAAAAAAATTCAAAAAATCTAATAAGGAATTACTTAAATTATTAAATGAACTTATGATCACCGCAAAAACATTTAAAATGACTAACGTAATAATAAAAAGCTCAAATATCTTACATATAAGATTATTAGGCTTATCATTTTCAAACAAACTATAAATTATTTTTTTTATTTTCATAAATCCCTTTTAATCACTCAAACTTAGTCTTAATTAAATCTTTTCAAAAAAACTGCCCAACTCTTGCAGACAACGTCCGCCGATATATGTCGTTTATTTGTTTTGCAACAAAGCGAGCGCAGCGTAGCCGCAAAACAAAAAATGACCCCGAAGGGTGAAGCAACTCGACCGAGTTGCGGAAATATATCGGCTGTTGTCGGATCGTATTTCTGGGGGCGTATTTATTTCAATAATTTTAAAGCCGATTTTGCTATTTCACTATTTGGAAATTCCAATAATACATCTTCATATTTTTTTATTGCCTCATTTTTATTTTCAATCTGAGACAAGCAAAAAGCTTCATTTAATAATGCCATTTCTGTATATGAGATTTGTGATGAACTTAATAATGTTAAATATCTGTATTTATCAAGCCAATGATACTTTTTAAAAAAATTGTAACTGGCTATGAAATGAGGAATTGCTTCTTCGAATTTTTTTTGTTTGAATAACCGCATTCCTTTTCTGTGATTTGATGGAATTATAGTTCTCAAACTAAAAGACAGTATTAGATATATTATGCCCGTAATTATTATATAATTTTCTTGATTTATTTTATAACAAACCACACCAATGACAATCACAACCAATAACTGTGGTAAAATTGACAACCAAGCGATTTGTTTAACTATAGGTAATTTTGAACTCATTATAACTCCCCCCCAGAAATATGTCCGACAACGTCCGAGCGTATGAGATGTTTTTCTTCTTGCCGAAAAAGCGAGCGTAGCGAAAGCAGGCAAGAAGAAAAATATCCCCGACAGGGCGTAATGAGCGTTAGCGAATGAAGTCATACGCTCTGTTAGGTGTTAGGTTTCGGTGCAAAATTATAAATAAGCTATTATAAATAAGTCAAAAAAATTCTAATAATACTTATACTCAATAAAAGAGCTCCCAATATTATATCTGATTTTAAAAATTTGCTACCTTTATTTTTAGATATCGGTTTTCCTATTAAGAAATACAAACCAGCTATGATTGAAATTAAATTATCCATTATATTAGCAAATACTTTTGGATTTTTTAAATTAAATATTATTGGTATAAAAGCAGTAAGTAAAATAATTAATATAAAAAGAAACAATCCCAAGAAAACACCAAAAAGTATGTTTAATATACTGTTTGGATCCTTATTTTTTTCTGCAATTTCTTTTTTAATATTTTCGTTCAATTTTGATTCTATTAAATTAGATATTTTATCCATATCATTAAAACCATTTATTACCGTATAATTATTGTTACTGCATAAAGTAATAGACAAAATTTTATCGTTTTTTATTTTTATTACCTTATATTTATCAATATTTTCAAAAATAAATGTTTCAGTTGTTTTATGTTGTTTTTTAATTATTTTTTCAGCATCAATTATTAATTTAGTGTTTTTTAGCTGCTTTTTAATTATAAAATTTGTAAAAAACATAGTTAAATACGAAATAAAAACACTAATAATTCCCGATATTAGAATTATATCTAACGGAAGTTTTATTAAAAAAAAATTAACAGCCATCATTGGTATAATAACAACCATTGCTAAAAGATATAAAAACCAAATTTTCTTATTTCTATTTTTTATTTCGCTTTCTGAATAATCAAAAATTATTTCATTCATAAAATCTCCTCCTAAATTTTTTCATGTAATTTTGCACCGAAACTTACACCTAACGTCCGACAGTATGAGATGTTTTTTGTTTTGCAATAAAGCGAGCGAAGCGAAGCAGCAAAACAAAAAATATCCCCGACAGGGCGGAATGAGGCGACAGCCGAATGAAGTCATACTGGCTGTTATGTCAAGTACCGTGCAAAATAATATA
>CAYYKD010000051.1:10228-19385 GCA_964471825.1 uncultured Spirochaetales bacterium | reverse complement strand
AAAAATTTTGGAAGCTGCCTACTTAATTATTACCCAAAAATTAAAATCGCACCCTCCCGCACAGATGTCAATCAATTATCTTGAAAAATATAGATATTAGTGCTATTATTAACAGATTTTTTTACTTATAAATTTTGGAGTTAAAAATGAAAAAAGGCATGATTGTTTTTTTGATAATTGCAGGAATAATAATTATCGTTGGTTTTAATCTATTCAACTGGTATGTTGGGGTTTTTAATAATGGGGTCAGACTAGATCAGAATGTCAAAGCAGCATGGGCTCAGGTAGAAAACCAGTACCAGAGAAGGTTTGATATGATACCTAACCTTGTTGAAATAGTTAAAGGTTATGCTAAACATGAAAAATCTACACTTGAAAGTGTTATTGAGATGAGAAGTAAAGTCAGCCAGATGACTGTAAATAAGGATGTTCTTGATGACCCTGAGGCATTCAAAAGATTTCAAAAAGCTCAGGGTGAAATTAGCAGTTTCCTATCAAGACTTATGGTAATCACTGAGGCATATCCGGAATTAAAAGCTAATCAAAACTTCCTTGCTCTTCAATCACAACTGGAAGGAACTGAGAACCGAATTTCTGTTGAAAGGAAAAGATTTAATGAGTCAGTTCAGGAATTTAATTTCTACATCTCAAGTTTTTTTCCAAGAATGGTACTTGGAAGCAAATACAAAGAAAGAGCATATTTTGAGGCTGAGGAAAATGCAATAACTGCTCCTAAAATTCAATTCTAGGTTCATAGTAAGTATAATTTGCATTTAACAAAAGTTTATCGATATACTTCTTTCTATTAAATGAATCCTCAAAGAAAGTCCGGTCATAACCGGCTTTCATAAGTATATTTTTAATCTTTTTTATCTTAATTATGTGATGTCCGCTTTTAGTATTAAAGCGATAAATTCCATCAAGCTCAAAATTAAAATCCTTTTTTAGATCAAAATATTCAATCATATGAGTATAGGGGACGCCTTGATAAGTCATCCCCTTATTTTTCAATGTTAAATCATCCCAGGAGTATTTTACTGCAGCCTGCTCAAATTCTAAGTCTGTAAAAATATCCCTGTTAATAGTTTCCCCTGCCCTCAATAATATATGATAAAAGTATAAAACCTTTTCATTATATTCCTTGGTAACAATCTCAGACGGTTTTATATATTGATTATTTTTTATATAAGCCATAAGTTTTGTATAATTCAACTGATTCAATGATAATTCACCTCTTGAAACACCATCGAGAATGTGCATTGCAACATTTAATGCATTTTGCCGCAAAATATCCTTTTTTTCTAAAGAATCTAATAATTTAATATCAATACCTTGTTCAGATAAAATAATATTGGTAATGTATGCTATATCTATAAATCGAAGCTCAAAATCGGAAGTTCTAACGATAACTTTTTTGTTTATCTCCATTTTGTCAAGGTCAAAATTATCTTTCGAAATCATATTTTCAAAAAACGCCAGTTTATCACTCTCAATAAGCTCAATCAAGGTTTTCTTCCGAAAATACGCACTTACAAAATTGTTATTAATCTCAAAGGACACAAAAAAAATAACACTTACAACTAAAGTTGTAATGAAAAATAATTTTCTATTCATATATTATTAATTATACTGCAATCTATAGCAGATCTATCAAGTTGCTCTTTTTGTTGCTCTTTAACGATATTTGCATAGAGCTGTCCACAGTCTGCGTTAATATCGTCTCCCCGCCTATACCTTCTGGTAACATTAAAACCGGCTTTTTCAAGCTCATTTAAAATATAGTTAACCTCACCAATAACCGGCATTCTAAAGAGCTCATCATTATGATTGAGCGGGATTAGATTTATATGAACTCGATCAGTTTTAAAATTTTTTATAAAGCCTTCAACCTCATCTCTTCCTGTATTAAAATCTCGAATAAGCACAAACTCAAGTGTAACCCTATTTTTAAATAGCCGATAATACTCATCTAACTTTTTTATCAAGATTTCAAGCGGATACTTATTATTAATAGGCATAATAGTGGATCTCTTTGCAGAAATATTTGAATTAAGCGAAACGGCAAGATTGATCCCGGGAAAAGTCTTAAAAAAATCCATCAATCGATCAGCAACACCACAGGTTGACAGTGTAATTCTATCCTGAGATAAACCAAATATTCTTTTATCAGTAATTATTGTAAGGGCAGATGACAATTCATCGATATTATCAAGCGGTTCCCCCATACCCATAAGAACAATATTAAATCTCTCCAAGTCAGAATTCATCTGTTGTTCATCATTCTTATTATCTATCTGTATCTTGTAAAGGTGAAGCAACTGCGAAACGATCTCCTCAGCAGTTAGATTCCTAATCAATCCCATCTCGCCTGTCTTACAAAATCTACACCCCATCCTGCATCCAACCTGTGAAGAAATACAGAATGTTTTTCTATTATTAATATCTCTTAGAAGCACAGACTCAATAAAAGAACCATCCTGCAATTTAAAAAGACACTTTACAGTACCATCCTTTGAGACAAGCATCTTCTCAATAACCAGAGTATTAATAAAAAATCGTTGTTCAAGATTTGACCGCATCTGTAACGGAAGCGTAGTCATGTCCTGAAAATCAAAGACCCTACTTTTAAAAACAAAATCTACAATCTGTTTAAGACGAAACTTTGTTTTAAAAAGAGGGTCATTGTATCGTTCTTCAATATCAACAGAGAAAAAATACTCTTTCACTATTTTATTCTTTCAAGATAATCATTGATCATATTATTTCTTGACAGCTCTCGATCACAGTTCTTTAGAAATCTTACAGCCTCAGCTCTATCACCATCAGAAACATAACACTCTGCGATCTCAACTGCAATTCTAGCATTAGTTTTATCCATATTATAAAGAGTTTTTAGCCTTTCAATTGCAAACCTATATTCCTTTCTTTCTTTATGAATTGTTGCCAACCCTAGAACAGCATAATAATCAAAATCAAGATCTAAAGCATCTTCATAAAACTTCTGTGCCCTTTCATAATCACCTATATTTCTCAATGAATCAGCAAGTCGGGTCATAATTACTTTATTATTTGGCGACAAAGCAAGTAACTTTTCCCAGACATTACAGCTATCCTGATATCTTCTAACTCCTCTATAACAATCTGCCAAACCATAATATGCATAAAAATTATCAGCAGCATAATCCAAGGCTTTTTCAAAAATTACTATTCCATCTTGATAGAGTTTTTTCTTCCTATAGCAATTGCCGACAGCTGTTAAGACTCTAATATTATCCGGCTCAATTTCCAGCATCTTTAACCAGTACTGCAAAGCCAAATCAAACTTCTTAGAATCAAAATACAAATATCCTATCCCTGTTAAAGCATAGGTATTGTTAGGCTCAATATCAAATACCTTCAAAAAAAACTTCTTTGAATTATCATAGTCACCGATTTTTCTATATGCATCCGCCAACCTTGTCAAAACTGTCACATCAGAATCATATAGAGCTAAGAAGTGTTCCCACAACTGAATTGATTGCTTATACATTTTAAGATCTCTGTAAGTATCTGCTAAACCAATAATTGCATACTTGTTCTCATGATGAAAATCAAGACATTTTTTATAATATATAACAGCATTCTGAAAATCACCCTCTTTTCGATATACATCTCCCAGGCCAACTAAACCATATTGATTTTCCGGTTCAACGACCAAAAGTTCCTCAAATTTTTCTTTTGCCTGTCCAATGTCATTGTGTTTTAGAAACTCATACCCATCATGAGATATCTTATTTAGAGCGTCTGAATGTTCTTCCGAGTATTTGTGTTTTTCTTCCATAATATGTCACCTTTTTTTAATTATAATCAAATTACTTTAAAATTTTATCAACAATATCTGATTTATCTTGATCTAACCACTTTTTAATAACAGAGGCTGTTATCCTTGAAAAATCATCAATTTTAGACCTATTCTCTGACATATAATAAAATCCAGCAGATTTCACTATATCTCGCTCAAAATAATAATCTCCAAGCCTAACCAAACCATCTTTATAATCTGTTGCAACAAATATTCTCTCTGCAGTTACAATGTCACCTGAAGAAAATAATTCGTTACCCTTTCTTATTAGTTTTATTCGTGTGGATGAATCAAATTCTTTTTTTTTGCTGTTTCCTCTAGATATCATACTATCCATATATATTTTTTTATATTATAACATATTTTCACTTTTAAAGCTATATTTTTTAATTTTTTTTTAGTGACAATTGACTAATTACAATATCGGTATTATATTGTATATTCACTTGGAGGTTTTATATGGATTATGAAAAGATGACAATAATGGTACAACAGGCCATTCAATCCTCAATTAATGCAGCAGTATCTTCTAATCACACAGAGGTAGATGTTGAACATATTTTATACAGTCTTATTGAACAGAAAGAGGGAATCGCCGCCCCCCTATTTGACTCAATCGGTGTCAATGCAGAAAGGGTTAAGAATGAACTTTTTAAAATCCTCCAAAGTAAGCCATCTTTAGTTAATAGTAACTCTAAACCAACCCTCTCTGTAAATGCCGGTAAATTATTTATAGAAGCAGAAAAAGAGATGAAAAAATTTAATGATGAATATATATCCGCGGAACATATTATATTAGCCTCATTTAAGGTTTCCCCCTCAGTAAGAGATCTCTTTTCACGACTGGGAATCAATGAGAGTAATATTATGCTCGCATTAAAACAAGTCAGAGGACAAAACAGGGTAACTGATCAAGACCCGGAAGCGAAGTATCGTGCCTTAGACAAGTACACTAAAGATCTTACAGCACTTGCCCGTCAAAACAAACTTGATCCTGTAATAGGAAGGGACGATGAAATACGAAGGGTTATACAAGTCCTAAGCAGAAGAACTAAGAACAATCCGGTTTTAATTGGTGAACCCGGTGTAGGTAAAACAGCTATTGCCGAGGGGCTTGCTAAGAGAATCGTTGAAAAGGATGTTCCGCAGAGTCTCTATAACAAGAAAGTACTATCTCTGGATATGGGGATGTTAATTGCCGGTGCAAAATACAGAGGTGAGTTTGAAGAAAGATTTAAAAGTGTTGTAAATGAGATAGAAAAATCAAACGGTCAAATTGTTTTATTTATCGACGAGATTCACACACTGGTTGGAGCCGGTGCCTCTGAGGGTTCAATGGATGCATCAAATATTTTAAAACCATTTCTTGCAAGGGGGGTTATACATTGTGTCGGAGCCACAACCCTAGACGAATACAGAAAATATATTGAAAAAGATGCCGCACTTGAAAGAAGATTTCAAACTGTATTTGTTAAGGAACCATCTGTAGAGGACACAGTAGCCATTCTAAGAGGACTAAAAGAGAGATATGAGATCCATCATAAAGTTAGGATACAAGATAGTGCAATAATTGCTGCTGCAGAACTATCAAACCGATATATAACCTCGAGATTTTTGCCGGATAAGGCTATTGATCTTATAGACGAGGCGGCAAGCCGACTAAAAATGCAAATAGAGAGTCAACCGGAAGAACTGGATATTCTACAGAGAAAGATAATACAGCTTGAGATGGAAAAACAATCACTAGCCAATGAAGAGTCAACCTCCTCAAAAGAAAGGTATTCAAAACTTGAGATTGAATTATCCGGTCTAAAAGAACGGGCAGATGCAATGAAGATCCAGTGGAATAATGAAAAGAGGATAATCGAAGAGATTGGTCAAATAAAAGAGCAGTTAAATGATCTTCAGGGTAAAGAAAATGAGTTAATAAGGCAGGGCAACCTTAATGATGCATCAAAAATTAAATATGGTGATAAAATTGAACTTGCAGGAAAGCTAGATATTTTAGCAAAACAACTCGAAGAAGTACATAAGAATAACCAGCTACTACGGGAAGAGGTTACTGATGAGGATATTGCCAGTGTCGTATCAATATGGACAGGTATCCCGATAAAAAAGATGCTTCAAAGTGAAAGAGATAAGATTCTGGAACTTGAAGATCATCTATCTAAGATGGTTGTTGGACAGGAACAGGCAATAAGTGCAGTCTCAAATGCAATCAGAAGAAATCGTGCAGGAATTAACGATCAGCGTAGACCGATTGGTTCATTTATTTTTGCAGGGCCGACAGGTGTTGGTAAGACTGAACTTGCAAAATCAATTGCCCAATTTCTATTTGACGATGTTAAAGCCCTAACAAGAATAGATATGTCTGAATACATGGAAAAACACTCTGTCTCAAGACTTATAGGGGCACCTCCGGGTTATGTCGGTTATGAAGAGGGTGGCCAATTAACGGAAGTCGTACGAAGACGCCCCTACTCTGTTGTACTTTTTGATGAGGTTGAAAAGGCTCATCCGGATGTCTTTAATGTACTCTTGCAGCTTCTTGATGACGGCAGACTTACAGACAGCCAGGGTAGAATAATCGACTTTAAAAACACTATAGTAATCATGACAAGCAATATCGGTGCTCAGCTGATTCAGGCCTCAGATGATCTAAATGCGGTAGAAAATGATATTATTATGCAGATTAGACAGTTTTTTAAACCGGAGTTCATAAATCGGATAGATGATATAATCCTCTTTAAAAAGTTGGATAAAACATCAATAAGAAGGATAATTGAGATTCAATTAGAGGATCTATCTAAGCGGGTTGCATCTAAAAATATTACGATACACTATAATCAATCTGTTATTGACATGATAACAGAATTCGGTTATGATCCACAATTCGGAGCCAGACCATTAAAAAGAGCTATACAATTGCATATAGAAAATGAACTTGCAAAACTGATTATCTCAGGCAAACTCAATGAGGGAGACTCTATAACCCTTGAGTCTGACGGGGAGAAGGTTTTATTTGTATGACAAAACAAACAAGGATGTCTAATTGAAAGATCTCTCGATTATAATACCTCATTATAATACCTACAAACTCTTATCTAAGCTGATAAGCTCTATTCCTGATATAGATGAAATAGAGATACTAGTTGTTGATGATAATAGTAATGACGGTTTTGATCCTTTAAAACTGACCAATGAGATGCAAAGAAAAAACCTGCAAATTTTTAGAAATAACTCCGGCATTAAAGGAGCCGGTACATGCAGAAATATCGGGTTAACTCATTCTACCGGAAATTGGATTCTATTTGCAGATGCTGACGATTACTTTATGCATGGATTTTATGATCTTGTTTCAAAGTACTTTTCTAATAATTATGACATCGTATATTTTATCCCTCAAAGTATCTTTCTGGACACCGGTTTACCAGCAGACAGGCATCTACATTTTGCAAATACAGCTAATAAATACCTCGATAATCAATCAAAAGAAAATGAACTGCATCTGCGATATAATCTGATTACTCCATGTTCAAAACTCTTCAATAAAAAACTATTATCACAAAATAATATAATATTTGAAGATGTAATTGCATCAAATGATGTAATGTTTTCTGTTAAAACAGGACATTTTGCAAAAAATATCTATGTAGATAACACAAACATATACATGATAACTAAATCAAAAGGTACGCTGACAGCAAATATTAGTGAAAAGGTCTTTGATATAAGATTAGAAGTAATTTGCCGATATAACAGTTTTTTATTAGAAAACCTTAACAGTAGGGATTATAAAATAGTCAAACCATTAGGACTTGGTTTTATTATTAATGCATTTTTATACAAATACAAACTAAAAAAAATATTATGGATAATCAACGCCCTTAGAAAAAACAAAATAAAAATATTTGAACTCTCTATTGTCACAAATCCTATATTACTTTATAAAAAAACAGTTAAAAAAATAGTTCTATTTAAAAGATCTAATGATTATAATACTATATAAATGAGACTCTAGCAAAAATCATGGCTTATACAAAAACCTTTAAAATCTATTTATCAATTTGATGATTTTTTTTATCAACATGAACAACTTTCGGATTATAACTTATGGCCTCTTCCTCGGTCATCTGGGCGTATGTAATTATAATTATCTCATCACCCTTGTAGCCTAGTCTTGCAGCAGGACCATTCAAACATATCTCACCTGAACCCGGTTTGCCTACAATAATATAGGTTTCAAATCTATTACCGTTATTCAAATTAACGACCTGAACCCGCTCATGCGGAAGCATCTTTGCAGCTTTCAATAATTTTTCATCAATTGTTATGCTCCCCTCATATTCAAGTACCGCATCTGTAATAGTTGCTCTATGGATCTTTGATTTCATTAGTGTCAGAAGCATAATTTATCTCCAAATATATAATTATCAATAAGTCTCGTTTTCCCAAAAAAAACAGCAAGAGCGATTATATCGCCTTTTTTTACGATATCAACAGGTTGAATAACACTATTAACAATTGATATATAATCAATCACTGCAAGCTTTGATTTACCTATTTCTGTTGTTACAGCATCTATTATTTCCTTAGAGCTTACTTTTCCATCATTAAATAATTTAAAAGCTATTTTTAACCCCTTAGACAACACAAGTGCTTCTTTTCTCTCAACCTCACTAAGGTAGATATTTCTAGAACTCATAGCCAGTCCATCACTCTCTCTGACTATATCACAGCCTATAAGCTCAACATCCATATTAAGATCACTTGCCATCTTTGACAGAATCATAAACTGCTGTATGTCTTTTTTACCAAAATAGGCTCTGTCAGGCGTCACAATATTAAAAAACTTTGCAACAATTGTGCAGACACCTCTAAAATGCCCGGGCCTTCTTGCACCGCATAGATTATCACCTAGTTTGTTTATATCTACAAATGTGCATATATCACCTTGAAGCATCTCAGAAACAGGTGGAACAAACACTATATCAGGGTTTATCTCTCTCATTAAGTTCAGATCACTCTCAAGTACCCGTGGATACCTCTCAAAATCTTCATTAGGACCAAATTGGATCGGATTTACAAAAATTGAAACTACCGTAAAATCGTTCTCTTTTACAGAACGGGCAACAAGCGAGATATGACCGCTATGCAATGCCCCCATTGTAGGAACAAATCCGATACTCTTAAACTCTTTTTTTATACTCTTTACTTTTGCTCTAAGTAAAGATATATCATTTATAACTTCCATATTAAATCCATTACCTTAAAAAAACCTTATTTGATCTTTGGAAGATCTTTAGCGGTTCTTAA
>CAYYKD010000051.1:9248-10218 GCA_964471825.1 uncultured Spirochaetales bacterium | reverse complement strand
ACACCAGTTGGTTTTATCAGGAATGATTTCAAGAATTTTTTCGATTATTCCATCATCAATACTAAAAGTATGTGATCGATCAGGAAACTGCTTACTTCGAACCTCAGAAATATAAACATCTATAGATTCTTTAATGTTTAAACCTACATTTCCATATTTTTTGACAAATTTAGGGGTAACAGTTTCATATAATCCGAGAATATCATTAATAACTAAAACCTGTCCATCCGTATTGAGTCCAGACCCAATTCCAATTGTTGAAATATCAAGTCGCTCAGTAATAAGTGTTGCAAGTTTTTCGGGTACACATTCCAGAACTAATGCACTAACACCCAAAGACTGAAGTAACAATGAGTCGTCAAGAAGCTGTCTTGCAGCAGTTTCTGTCTTACCCTGTACCTTAAAACCACCAAACACATTTACAGACTGCGGTGTCAGACCAAGATGTCCAATAACAGGTATCTTAGCTTTTACAAGAGCCCTAACCATATCTTCAATCTCATGTCCACCCTCAATTTTTACAGCCTCAGCCCCCGACTCCTTAATAATTTTACCGGCATTTCTAACAGTATCCTCAACTGACACATGATAAGATAAAAATGGCATGTCAGCTATTAAAAATGGTGAAGGTGCTCCCTTTTTTACAGCCTTAGTATGATAAATAATCTCATCAACCGTAACAGATAAAGGATCAGGATTACCCTGAAACACCATTCCCAGAGAGTCCCCTATCAGAATAGAATCAATATCAGATCTCTCCAATATACAGGCTGTTGCATAGTCATAGGCGGTAATAACAGTTGTTGGAATACCGGCTGATTTATTCTCGGAAAAAACCGTAACTCTTTTTTTCAAATTTTTACCCTGACTAGATTATACAAAAAAATAATAAATTGGTAAATACTGAATATATAGTAAACTTATAAAACTATTGTGTATTTTATAATTCTATGATAATATTCGATTATTA
>CAYYKD010000051.1:6093-9238 GCA_964471825.1 uncultured Spirochaetales bacterium | reverse complement strand
TTAATAACTTTTGCAGCTTTTTGTAAATCTAATTTTTGGAATAAATATTATGTCAGATGAAATTGAGGATAGATCTCTACTAAAAGATGACGGAGATCTTTTTTTAGAACTTGGAAATCTTCTAAAGAAAAACCGCCCAAAGATTGTAAATGATCAAATTAAAATTATTGTCAACGATAACACCATCTCAATCGAAGATAAAATAATAAAAATTAAAGAGTTAGATGAAAAAATCCACATTAATAGTAATCTATACCTATTAAAAAAGAACTCATTAAAAAACAAATTAATCGATAGGGAAACCTTAAATTCAGAAAGCTTTGATGAAGAAACAAAACATGAACTTAGTAAAAGAGGTTTCTTCTTAAATAAGACAGTTAGAGATCAACGAAAAACACTTCGAAATAATCTAAGAAAGTCCTCATATATTAACTTCTTATTTAGAGAACTGCCCCGGATATCATCGTTTTCAAAAAAAACAGGTGTCCTCGAATACTCAATATTTCTTCCATCAGTTAAAATCTCCCGAAATATGGAACATTTCTTTACAAAAAACATCAGACAGTGTGCAGCTGATATTCTAAAATCATTAACCTATATTGAGGAACGGGGATGGGTCGTCCTATCAAAATATGAATACAACCTTACAGTGGAGTTTAAACTCCTATGCACAAAAATTTTAGAGATTGCAGGTGAATCAATAAGATCAAGCGATAAACACTTCTTTACTAAAATTCGTAGACTTGAAGGTCAATTCTACACCTGCATCTTCAACAAATCACATACTGAATTACTAAAAAAATCCATTTCTAAAATACTTGAGTCCTCAAAGGAACATAACAACTCCACAATTGCAGTTATAAATTCAGTCGATTACATTCTAAATCCATCAAAAAATGGCCCGTCGCTGTACGATCTGCTACTTGGCGTTAATATTGTTGAGTTAAATAGAATGATCTCATTTGATGATCTGATAAACAAAAAAGTCAAAGCTCTGATAAGCAATTTCGATTATAACGCTTCGCTTGAGGTTAAACAGCAGATAAAATCAACAATTGATAGCAACATAGCCGCTTTGAACCATCTTACTAAACAAAAAGCAGATATTCGAAAAGTAAAGGGATTTTTATCAATAGACTCAGAGAATCGAGTAACAACAGATCACCTTGACAGATTTTTTAGGGTATCAAAATTACGAAAGACATTTGAAGAGGCCGCCCCTCCAAATGATATTATGGAATTCATTGAAAACTTTTTAACAGAATTCCTAAGATCATTCACCGATTTCTTTATTGGTGAAATTCAACTAGAAGACAAAGGGATGATATCGGTATTTGAACCTCTATTTTTTCAAGAAAAGATAATTGAGCTTGAGCATATCACAGATAAGTTTAAAAGACTTAGAAAGGTCCTTGATCATATGTATATAGATCGAGCCAGACTTTCTAAGATACTGAATTCCAACATCTCACTTGATATAAACAAATCAAAGGGTGAACTCGATCTTATCGTTGAAATAAAGAGAGTATCTGAATTCTTATTTAAACTCGGTATCACACTGTCTGAGATGTACTTAAATAGAGATCAATACACAACATCTACTCTTCCTGTTACTATTATAAGTTCACAGAAAGGCCCCTGTATAATCCCCTATGTCAACGATAGAGTAATAACCAATGATATTTTAAATAGTGAAACTATAGACTCAGTATTTCAGATCATTATTGGAATATTATTTACCGCCGCCCACTATCTGGAAAACCAAAAAATAATCGGCCTGTTAAATAACGAGGCATATATTAACGAAGAGCTTGCAAAGACCTCAGTAATACTTGAAAGGTTAGCAACACCGCTGGAATACGATGTTATCAAGGAAACATACAACCTTTAAATGCAAACAAATGAATTAGTTGATCTTTTGTATAGTTCTGGGATTGATCATATCGCAATTAAACCTGTTAATGATTTTGAATCACAAACTAAATCACTGATTAACGATATTTTTCCTCAGACAAGATCGGTTATCGCATGTGCCTTATCCTACAATGATATAAACAATCAAAACAGCGACACTACTTACGGTTTTATCCCTGCATATACCGTTAGAAACTACTATAGAATACTATCAAAGAAGATAGACACATCTATAAAAACTTTTCTAAAAAATATTGGACTTGAAAATAAACTTTCTGAATACTATAGGTTGAGCGTTAACTCTAAGACAGATGAAAAATTATTGGCATCTGCGTGCGGCCTTGGATTTATCGGTAATAATTCTGTTCTTCAACCCTATGGTAACGGCTCATTATTCATTATTGGGATAGCCTTTTTATCAGTAGACCTGGATAAATATGTGGAGATACCAAACAGTACCAACTGTGGCAACTGCAATCTTTGTATAGAAAGCTGTCCAACCGGTGCATTAACAAAAAATGGATTTAATAAGGAAATATGTATTCATCATCTCTCTAACTGCGATCATTGGCCTGATATAATCAATAAAAAAACAATAAATGAGCTTTGGTGCACCAGATTTTTTGGATGTAACAGATGCGTAACGGTTTGCCCTAATAATCAAAATAATAGTTGTAGAATTTTTAACGACACCGACTATTCGACCGGATTCATCGGATATTCATTTGATCCTGAAAAAATATTATCAGTTAATAGAAATGAGCTAAAAAAACTTTTTATCAAAAATCAACTATCATTGAACTGGATAAGCGATTTTTCTCTGATCAGAAATGGATTATTAGCAATCACAAATAATGGAAACACTGAAAATATTGCTTGTTACTTGCAAAACCATCATTTAAATCAATTCAATTCTTTAGAAAAAGAAATAATTAATAAATTATTGATAAAAATATAAATAAAAAATCATTTTATCAGTTATAATATATAGAAGAAAGATGGAGGCATCCCATGAAAGTTATATTTATTGTTGTATTCATACCAATCCTTTTATTGTCGTGTGTAAGTGGTGACCCGCTTCAAGGTGTTCGAAGGCTTGTAAACTCAAGCGTGAGAACTTTTGGCAAAGAGGATGATCTCAAAAAAAAGATAGCATCGGCAGAGTACTACAAACTAGCAGTAAATACAATGGTGGAGGCATACTCGTCATATAGCGGAATAAACAAGGATG
>CAYYKD010000051.1:0-6083 GCA_964471825.1 uncultured Spirochaetales bacterium | reverse complement strand
TTTATTAATTTACATTGAATTTTCGGAAAGTGATTTTGAAATAGCCCTTCAAAGTAGAATAACAGATTCAGATATATACTATAAACTTGGTATATGCTATGCTCATATCTATAGAATTGAAAGAGATAATTCTTTTCTTACTCTAGCTGAAGAAAACTACAAAAAAGCCCTTAGCATTGCACCAACTAACAAGGACATTCTGTATGGATACGCTCACCTCCTTTATTACTTAAAGAGCGATAACACATCTGCAATTAGTGTACTTCAAACCATAGTTCAACTAACTACCTCTATTCCATTTCCGGATGCATATTTCTTACTAGGTAGAATCTACTATGAAAATGAAAACTACTCCGAAGCACTAAAAATATACCTTGACCTGCTTACTATTAATTCAAAACTTAACAAGGAACAAAAAAACAAACTTGAGGAATTTATTCTTCAGACACGAGCTCAAATGGGGAACAAATGATAGATATCTATGACATTGCATTCAGCTACGAGGAGTACATCACTCCTATAGATAAAGTAAAACTACACAAAACACTTGGTTCATCAGAAAAAATTCTTAGACTTGCACCTGCCGATATCAGATATATTACCGGAAAGAAATGGCGTGGTCATAAATTTAATCCCGATGAACTAATACATAAGGCAGAAGAAACAATAGCATATATGGATAGACAGAACATCTATGCGATTAGGTATGATAGTGAGTTACTTCCATATGGGTTAAAACACATACCTGATCCGCCATTCATACTTTATGGAAGAGGAAACATATCATTTGATTATTGTAGATCGATAAGCATAGTTGGCACTAGAACACCTGATGAACAGGGTATAAAAAACACAATCTATTTTGCTGAAAAATTATCCGCATTAGGATTCATAATAGTTTCTGGTCTTGCAGCCGGTGTTGATGAATTTGCACATAGATCCACGCTGAATTCAGGCAGAACCATTGCAGTTCTTGGAAGTGGAATTGATACAATTTACCCGCGTCAAAATAAACAACTGGCAATAGATATTTTAATAAATAATGGCGGTATAGTCTCGGAATACCCTCCGGGAACACCGCCCTATAAATGGAATTTCCCGAAGAGAAACCGAATCATAGTGGGAATGACTAAAACTATTTTTATGATCCAATCTCCCGCACGATCCGGAAGTATTATTAGCGGATTACTAGCCTCTGATTACAACAGAGATCTCTTTGTTATTGATCCAGCCCTAAACGAAACTTCACAATCAACAAACAGAGAGATCAACGATGGAAATCGAAAAATGATCGAATGTGGCGGAATCTCAGTCAAAAAAATAGAGGATCTATTTGCAGAGCAATTTATTGCATAGATTGAATGAATAGTCCATTATTAAATACTCACGCCTGATAAAAAATTCTATTTTTTAGAATTAATAAGTGTTGTTTTTAAATCGTTTTCTAGTTTAGTTAGTTCTAATTCAACTTCTCTTCGTCTCTGTTTGCCCTCTTCTTGAATCTTAAGTGTTTCTTCAATTGTAGTTATAAGATCGCTATTAACTTTTCTTAGAGTTTCTATCTCAACTATACCTCGTTCATTTTCTCTGGCGATATCTAATGACCCTTGCTTAAGCATTTGAGAATTTTTTTCAAGCAGATCATTAGTAGTTTTTGTTACAGATTTTTGTAATTCCAATGATTTTCTTTGTTTGAATAGAGAGATGGCAATAACAATCTGGTTCTTCCACAGTGGAATTGTATTTAATATTGAACTTTGGATTTTTTCAACAAGAGCCTGATTGTTGTTTTGAATAAGTCTAACTTGTGGGGCTGTTTGAATTGCAATAATTCTACTTAACATAAGATCATGAATTTTCTTATCAAATCTGGAGATTGATTGTTCAAGATCTCGATATTCTTGAGCATCTTTTGGATCCTGTGTTTGTTCAGCTTTAGATTTATATTCCGGTAAAATTTTTTCATTTAGTTCTTTAAGTTTTATTTGCCCGGCAGCAATAAAAAGCTCAAGATTTTTGGTGTACTTTGCATTTTGTTCATATAAACCATCTAACATAACAATATCTTTCAATAACTCCATTCTGGCTTTGTCAAGCTCAGAAATTATTTTTTCTATCTGAACACTCATCTTATCATATTTGGCTATGAATTTTTTTACAGCGTCAAATAACCCTCCAATTATCGGTATGTTGCTTATCCCGGAACCGCTTGATAGTGAATCAACCTTGAGGTCTTTAACTTTTAAAACCAGATCTGTAAGTACTTCACCGACATACCCTGAGTCTTTTGCTCTTACCTGCTTAAGAATATTATCAGAAAAATCAGATATCTCTCTTTGAGCTCCTACCCCATAAACAATTATACCTTGAGAGTCTCGAATATTAATAGCCTCTACGGTTTGATTAATTCGGATTTGTTCCTCTTCCGAATACTTTGATAGATCCTTAAAATCATTCTGTGTCTTAATAAGTGATATGTCGCCCATTGAAAACTCCTTAAAAAAAATTAGTTATTTTTATTATTTATACTTTTTATGATACTATCCATTACTTTTGCTTGCGGCATAGGTATTACTTTTTCTATTGTGGGGGGGATGCCATCAATAACAAGTTTACCGGGATCATTCTGAACACCAAAAAGACCTGTTCTAAAACCATGTTCTTCCCATGCTATTTTTTGAATATCCTTATCCTTTAGAGCTTCAGAAAGTACCTTTGCTTTCTCTTTAATAATTATTATTGGATGTGAACTCCAAACTGTTGGTTCAGGATATAAAATTTTAACTTTATCTTTTAGCCCCGGCCAGGACTCAGAGTATTTTTTTGAAAACTCAATAATCTGACTCTCATAACCTGCAATTATTGGCTTTGCTCCCATTCCGGTTCTTAGATATTGATCAAAAAGATCACCGGAAGAGTGCTCCATATACCCCTGTTTTATAAAAAACATCTCTATTGAATGAAGATGTTTATCAAGAGTTAAATCTGTAATAACATCTCCTGCTAGAATATTTGCAACCAATCCTGAGAACGCATTACCTGAGTTAGACTTAGAAGGATCAGTTGAAAAAATCTGAATTTTTCCATAAAGCTGCGTTATTCCAATATCTGACCACTTTGCATCATTGTTTATAAGTTCAATAAGCTTGTTAAATCCCGGAACAAAATATGTGTCAGCTCTTTTTTCAACAAATTTCTGGGTTATTAAGGCATCTGTTACTTTATCCCAACTATAAAGAACTATAGGTGAATTGAAGATTATTTCATCCTTTAAATGCTTAACATCTGTACGCATCTTAAATAGTTCAAGTGCAACTTGACTTGAAGGCCATAGAAAATCAACATCCTCTTGAATAATCCCCTGTACCATCTCTATTGAACCGGCTTTAGAGTAGTCAATAATAAGACCATACTTTTTCCTTAGTATCTCTTTTATCTTTGGATTATCTAAAAACTCTTTTTTTTCTCCGCCAATTGGCCCTTTTAAAGTTATTACATTTGTATTATTACTAAATTTTTGATATATAACAACACCGCCGATTATTAAAACTAAGATTATTAAACCAATCACTTTTTTCATATTTTACACCCCTAATCCTTCCATTTTTATATTTGTTTCCAGAACTTTTAACTCTGTCTCTAGATCAATAAGATCATTTTTTAAAAGTAATGCCAGTTGTTTTTCAAATGATGCTCTAATAGTTTCAAGAAGCATCTCAGTTTTTAAAAGAGTTTCATTTATTTCTTTAGAATCTACCGATTTACCTGCGATATAGTTGTACTTATCTAAGATCTTTATAACAGCATCAAGCTGATAATTTAAAAACTGCCTAGCTACTTTTATATCAGACGGATCCTCTTTAAAATCATCAAATATTTTTAAAACAACAACATGAATCTCTTTTATTTTTGATTTAACCTTTGGGTTCTTTACTTTACCGGCGTACTGATCAATTAAATAAACTTTTTCATACCCTTCTTTTAAGACAATTTTTACTTCATCATCTGAGACACCATTCAAATCAATATTAAGTTCCTTTTTTTTGGAGCCAAAGATCATATATAATGAAAAGTAAACCCCTAAGGTTAGTATAATTGATAATACAAGACTAAGTTTAATAACCAGGAATATTAAAAGAAAAAAGAGTCCGGAAATGAGAGCTTTAATTATTTGCATAAAATCATCCTTATCTAACATTAATTATAGCCTTTTGCTTTACGAAATGCATCTATTAAATCATTTCTTCCGTCAAATATTCTACCGTTTGTCATATCAGTTATTTCTTGCATCTGATTTTTTGAGGCTTCTCCAAAAAGTATCCCAAAAACAGGAATATCTTTAGACGCTTTGTTCCATGTTTCAAACAGATTTTTATAAACTGCACCTGTATTAGACTCTCCGTCTGTCATTAGAACAACAGAAACTATATACTTTTTCATATCCTCATCCGTAATTCCGTTGATTGCTTCAATAATCGGTGAATAAATATCGGTACCTCCGGCAGGTTGAAACTTTTTAATTTTATTACTAAGTTCATCAAGAACTACTTGTTTATTGCCGGTTACCTCCCACTTATCATGTATCTTATTGCTGAATGGAATAATAACTAATCTATCTTCGCTTGATGCATTGATCATGTACTTCGTTGCTTCTTTTTGATCCAATAAAAAACTCATTGCCTTCTTCATTTGCTTCTCACCATTTCCAGCCATGCTACCGGAATAGTCTATACAATAAATTGTGTATGAAGGCTTCCTAAATTCTGTCTGATAGAGATTTAATGCTTCATTGATCACCTCTGCTGATGGAATCTTTATAGGTGTTAAAATCCTCTCAGGGTCAAAACCCCAATCAGGATTAAAGACCTTAAGATCAACTCCTGAAACCATCCCGCCGAACCCTGTTCTACGGCCGAGCTTTTGAATTTCTTTCTGTATTTTATCTGAAAGAAGGTGATTTTGTAGTTTAAGAAATGCCTCTTCTATCTTAGGGTCAGTTCTGTTTACTAACCCAAGAGGTGAATCTGAAAGAACTATTCCATCTATCGGGTAAACAATATATAAAGGTTCCTTGTCCTGTTCTACAAGAATCTTATTGGTTTCAATAATAACTGATTCATAATTGAACATTGCATCATAATTTCCATTTAAAAAAAGGTCCTTAAGCCAACCAGAGCTTCCTGATGATCTGTTAACACCGGCAAGGAGATCTCTAATGGATTTCTTTAGTTCGGGCTGATAGAGTTGTTCCTTAGTTAGAATATCAGGATTACCTAAAAGTGCATATAGAAAACCAAAATAGGCACTTGCACCGGAATTAGATTGAGTTGCAGAGGTCATAATAAATGACAGTTTACCATTTCTTGTATTATTGAGAATATCTTGAACTTTTATATCTTTATCAATAAAACCAAGCTCTTTAGCTTTTGACTTTTTTACACCTAACACAACAGGAGAGGTCATTATTGATTTTAAGTGTTTAACTTGACGATTTTTATCCCCCAGTGAGATCCACAGACTATTTGCAGGCCATACGGCATCAGCATTGATTGTTTCAGACTCCAGACCAAGCATTATATCTATTGAACCTTTGTATTTCATGTTGATTTGGATACCGTTATTTTTACCGAACTCATTAATGATAGGTTCAAGCTCTTCATTTTCTGAACCGGATATTATTGTCATTGATGTGGTTCTTAATTTGCATCCCATAAAAGTTGAAAAGGATAAAAGTATCGCTATAAAAATAAGTCGTCTGATAAATGAAATCCTAATTGATCGCATAAGTTACTCCAAATTATATTAATGTCTCAACATACTAATTGTTTGTTAATATTGTGTTAATTTATTAAAAATTATAGAGGCTCTATTGAATAAACAAGTTTTTGACGCTTAATTATACCTGATTTATACTTGCTCTTTAAATATAATCGAAAAATCTCATTTTTTTCAGAGGTTCCCCGAAAAAATAAAAGTCCCAACGAAATATTTCGTAAGGACTTATTCGATTAGAATAACTTTGATCTCTAGAGGCTGTCCATTAAGTCGAGAAATTTTTATTTGTACCGGTTAATTGCCGGCGT
>CAYYKD010000050.1:14429-20215 GCA_964471825.1 uncultured Spirochaetales bacterium | reverse complement strand
CCATCGACATGAATAATATCTTTATTTTCAAAGCATCTAACAAGATGAACGATAGCATCTGTCTCTCTAATATTTGCAAGGAACTTATTTCCTAACCCCTCCCCTTTACTTGCACCCTTTACAAGACCGGCAATGTCTACAAATTCTACAAAGGCCGGAACAACCTTATCGCTTTGATATAGTTTTTCGAGTACCTTTAGCCTCTCATCCGGAACTGCTATTATACCTACATTTGGGTCAATTGTACAAAATGGATAATTTGCTGATTCGGCACCACCATCTGTTAACGCATTAAATAAAGTACTCTTACCAACATTTGGTAAACCGACTATTCCAATCTTCATTAATTACACTCCTGATAATTGTATTTATTAGAGGCTAAAGCAAAAAAAATAAATTTATTATTGCACGAGCCTTGTTATTTTTGATTTTATAAAAAGAAAGTTAGAAATCAGGTTCTTCTAGAACGGTACTGTCTTTATCCCTTTTCACCTTGAATTCTTCAAACCCCTTCGTCTCAGTTTCAGCAGATTTAATATCAGATAAAATTGATTTAATAAAATCTTCCCTCTTCTTCTTTTCCTCTTCTGCTATCCGTCTCCTCTCCTCTTCTTCTTGTTTTTGTTTTTCTATTGCAAGTTTTTCATTCTCAAATTTTATCCTCTCATCCTCTTTTTTCTGCTCCATCATTGCGATGATTCTTGATATCTGTTCTTTTTTAGGAGTATTAGAAGTTATTGAAACATACTTTTTCCAACTGTCAAGTGCAGCATTTTCATCATTTTTTTGATAATATAATACTCCGGCAAGATAGTATGCGGCATCTATCATTGGATTGATCTTTATAGATTCTGTAATAGCATTAATTGATTCTAAAAACTTACTTTGATTATAGTAATACAGACCCAGATTATAATAGTAGTTTGCTTTATTAATGGAATTCTGCTCGTATCGTATGGCGTTTTGGATAGATGAAACAGCTAAATCATACTTAGATAGTTGATTATAAACTCCTGATAAGACTGAATAACCATATGAATTATTAGGATTTGCTTTAATAAAAACTAACAACTCTCTCTCTGCTTCTGACCATTTATCAAATCTTATAAAATTATCAATAATATAATTAATATCTGCGTACAAATAAGTGAAACTAAATAAAATAATTAAAAATATTAAAATTCTTCTCAACAATTTTCCCTAATAATGTTATATTCTGATTTATTATTTTAACCTATTTAAGTTAAAAAATCAATTTTATTCAATAATTATTTACAGGAATAGTATGTTATATTTAAATGTTTTTTTTGGAGTACTTTTATTTGGCGGACTGGTATTTGTTCTGGTAATATTTTTAAAAAAATTAATGCCCAAAAAGATCGGACCTTTAAAAACAGCCGCTAGGAGCGGAAACTATAAAGAAGCGATTAAACTTGCTAAAGAGATTCTACAAAAAGATCATAACAACACAGAGGCACACTATTACCTTGCGGAAGCCTACTATAATCAGAGTAAGTTCGAGTTGGCTCTGATCGAGTATAAAGAAGCAGATAAAGTTGGTGTATATTCTAAAGACATAAGTGAGCTTGAGCTTAGAAAAAGGTTAGCTGAGTTATATACAAAATTTGAAAACTATGAGGAAGCTCTTAAAGAGTATATTCTTCTTATAAAGAAACACCCTAACGATTACACCCTATACTTTCAATGCGGTGACATGTTTCAAAAAAGAGGAATGAAAGATCAGGCCTATACTTATTACAGTAAGTCTGTAGGAATCTACAATCGTTATCCTCCATGCCTTTTAAATCTTGGAATCTTATGTTTTGAGTTTAAAAAATTTGGTGAAGCAGCTACCTATCTTGAAGCGGTTGTTAAAATTGAACCAAGTAACTATCAGGCTTTTTTTTATCTTGGACTTTTAAAAAAGAATGAAAATGACATCAAGAGTGCTCTAAAAAATTTCGAGGCTGCATCAAGAGGTAAGGAATTCAAAGTCAGAAGTTTAATGGAACGGGGGATCTGCTTTATACTCTCTTCAAAATATGAAGACGCAGTTATAGAGCTTGAAAGGGCATTAAAGAACTCAGAAAATGAATCACAAAACATTGTTCTTAACATTAGATTTGTCTTAGCTCAGTGTTATGAGGCAACAAGAAATATAACTGAGGCAATAGAACAGTGGGAAAAAATATATTCCATTAAACCGGACTTCAAAAATGTCTCGGAAAAATTAGCAAACTATCAAGATCTTCGTCTTGATGATAAAATGAAAGATTTTTTAACCGCGACAAATGAGGACTTCTTTGATATATCCAAGAATATAATAGAAAAATATATGGGACTAAACATAACTGATTCTAAAATAATATCTGCTGAAGATATTCAATTCTACACCCTCGAAGGTAATGAGGGATTTAGAAATGTAAAAAAGAAACCTGTACTGGTACAAATTTCAAGAAGAAGCTCACCAATTGATGAAGTTACACTTAGAAAACTTCATGAACTAATGAAGGAAGCGGGTATTATTAAAGGAATCATGATATGCTCATCATCCTTTTCTAAACTTGCTATGGCATTTACACAGGAAAGACCGATAGAATTGATAGATAAAGATGGACTACAAAATTTATTTAAAACAATAACAAAATAGAGGGGACTATGGATATTTTAAAGGGTTTATTATCAAACACAGCCTTAATTTGCGGTGTAGTAAGCTGGTTTTTTGCTCAGTTTTTAAAAATGTTTATTGAAGTCTTTACCAAGCCTAAATTAAAGAAAAAAGAGTTTATCTTCCGTGCATTATTCGGAACCGGTGGCATGCCTTCGAGTCATTCATCAACAATTAGCTCCGTTTGTGTATCCATAGGATTTACTCAAGGGTTTGACTCCGCTCTTTTCGCATTAAGTTTTACAATTTTAATGATAGTGGTTAGAGATGCTACAGGGGTTAGACTATCATCCGGTAAACAGGCTTCAATAATCAACGAACTGACGCATGTAGTAAATAACAAACTGGACTCAGAGGTTAAACAGGTAAAAGAAGTAAGGGGACACACACCTCTTGAAACATTTGTTGGAGTCTTACTTGGTATTCTTGTAAGCCTTGGGATGCATTTGATATAGTATGAATATAGTAGTAAAAATTAGTTCAAATCTTTTAAACCCCAGGAATAGTTTCAACATGATTGAAATGTTAGCAAAACAAGTACAAGAGGTTCAATCAGAAAATCATAAAATAATAATTGTTACTTCAGGTGCCGTTATGTACGGGATGCAGGTGCTAAATATTGATAAACGGCCTAAAGATATTCCGCTTCTGCAATCCACCGCAAGTGTCGGGCAAGTACACCTAATGAATAAATACTGTGCAATTTTTAATAAAAGTAAAATTGAGATTGGTCAAATTCTATTGTCTGCTGATGATTTTAGAATTCGAAACAGGTACTTAAATCTAAGAAATACCATAGAAACATTACTTGATAGAGGCGTAGTGCCAATAATAAATGAAAATGACTCAGTAAACACTAAAGAATTAAAATTTGGAGATAATGATCACCTTTCATCACTGATTACAACTATGCTAAACTTTGATATGCTGATCCTACTTACTGATGTTGACGGATTCTATACAGGTGATCCTAAATCAGATCCTTCTGCAAAGGTAATAGAGTCTATCGAGATATCCGACACATTTCACCTTGAAAATACTAACAATAAAACCTCCCAATACTCATCGGGCGGCATAAAATCCAAACTGGAATCAGCCTTTAAAGTTGCAGGAACCTCAACAAATGTGTTCATAGGAAATGGGGCAAAAGTTTCATTAAAAAATATTATTAATAAAACTGAATTTGGTACTTATATTCAATCATCAGGATCAAAATCAACAGCTAAGAAAAAATGGCTTGCCTTTTCACCGGTTTCTGAAGGAATCATAGAGATTGACAACGGTGCATTTAGTGCATTACAAAAAAACTCATCCCTGCTTGCAGCTGGAATTGTATCAGCATCAGGAAACTTCAGTAAAGGTGATTTGATAAGTATTGCATATCAGAAGAAAACTATTGCAAGAGGTCTAGTCAACTATAGCTTTACTGATATTAACAAGATAAAAGGAAAAAAATCCTCTGACTTCTTTAGTATCTTATCAACTGAAAGTCTCTATGAAGAGGTAATTCATAAAAACAATCTCTACTTATTGGATTAAACATGTTCAAATATAATCGTGCCGGTCTTATTTTCCTAAATTTAATTACTTCATTTACAATATTTATAATTGTATATTTGCTTAGATATACACCGATATTAAATTTAATATATGTAAATAAAATGCCACTTAACTCAAACACTATATTATGGATGCTTATTTACTCAATTACCCTGATCTTTTTCAATACAGCTTTAAAAATATATGAAATCAAAAAGATCATTAAACTTAATGAATCGATTATTTCAGGCTATATCTCATCATTCTTTACAATATCATTAATAGGTGGTATCTTTTATATTTTTAAATTAGATTTTGCAAGATTTGTACTAATATCAGGAATTGCTGTAATACCAATCATCAACTCGATAGTTAACAAGGGTTTATTCCTAATCAGAAAAAAGAATCAGCGAATAGTTAAAGTGCTGTTTGCAGGGGCTGATAAAAATTTTTTAATACTCGATGAATTGGTTAAAAAATATAAAAAATATTTTAATATCGAAATAGTATCGAATGATTTAAGTGAAATCAGTAAAAAATCATATAATTTGATTATTGTTGATACAGACTATAGATTTAATGAGAATGACACTAACCGATTAAACAACTATGAACTGGATGGCGGTAACCTCTATTCATTAATTGATCTCTTTGCATATCTTGACGAAAGTCTCCCGGCAGAAATAATACAAAACAATCACTATGAATACTTCTCAACCTATAAACTGGACTCCTTCTATATACGATATATTAAAAGAATCTTCGATATTTTAATATCAGTTTTTTTGTTAACAGTACTATCCCCTATCATTTTATTTATATATTTATTTATTCTAATTATTTATAAAACGAATCCTATATATATTCAAAATAGAACTGGAATTAATCAAAAAATCTTCAGATTATATAAATTTAAAACCATGTATAATGACTCAGAAAAAGATGGTGTTAAACTCACTATTAAAAATGACTCAAGAATTACAATTATCGGTAAACTAATTCGCCCTTTCAGAATTGATGAACTTCCACAGCTATATAATATACTAAAAGGTGATATGTCATTTATTGGCCCGAGACCCGAAAGACCTGAGTTGATAACAGAGATAATAAAGAGAGTCCCACTATTTAAAAAAAGACTTCTTGTTAAACCCGGTTTAACAGGATGGGCACAGGTAAAATACAATTATGTAAATGAGATAGATGACATGAGTCATAAACTAAGATATGACCTGTACTATATTAAAAATCTGTCAGCGACTCTTGATTTTAAGATACTTTTATATACACTAGAAACCGTGATTTTTAAACGCGGTGCAATGTAGAAATTCTCTGAAAAATCTTGGTAAGAATTGAACTAAAAAGATAAAAAACGCTTTTTATCATACTTAATCCGGCTACTGACCTATATAATTTCCATTGATATGATATTAATTCAAATTTATTTGAAGAGACCGAGTTTCTTCGTTTTCGATAATAAGTTAATATATCATCTAATCCATAACCGATGACTCCATCCCGCATTATATTTAACCACAATCCATAATCCTGTCTTTTACGAATATCCGGCATAAACCTTTTA
>CAYYKD010000050.1:0-14419 GCA_964471825.1 uncultured Spirochaetales bacterium | reverse complement strand
TTTTACCAAGAATTGAGGCATCATAGATAACTGTTGAACAACCTATCGGATTAGAATAAAGTGCTTTTTTAAAATCAACTTGCTTTAAACATTTTTTGATAGTTAATAACCTGGTAGCATCCTCATTTATTTCTTGATATGAAGTAAAAGTGAATGGATAGTTATTGGTTTGCATAAAAGTAAGTTGTAATTCAAGTTTATTATATAACCATATATCGTCACTGTCTAAGAATGCAATATATTGACCTGTTGCATATTGAATTCCTAAATTTCTGGAACGGGCTGCACCGGAATTTGTAATATTTCGATATACCTTGACTCTTAGATCTGTTTTGGAATAATCATTTGCAATACTAAAACTATTATCACTAGAGCAATCATCAATAACAAGTAATTCCCAGTTCATATATGTCTGAGCTAATACCGAATCTATAGTAATTCTTAAAAATTTATCACAATTGTAGACCGGCATAATTATAGAAACTTTAAGTGTATTCATTTAGATTTATTCATTTTTAGTTTAAAATAAAATAAAATATTTTCAACATTTATTCTGATTAGTTTTATTTTAAAAGATTTTAAAATTTTAATAGTTTCTATTGTTTTACTTATACCATATCTAAAAGAATCAAAAATAAAAATTGAAGCTGATAGTTGTAGAATTTTAAAAGATTTTGTATCTAGAATATTCTTTAAATAATTATAATAGTTAATATAAACTGAGAGCCGTATATCAAAGTGTTTTTCACTTTGATTTGATGTTAGACTACTTAATGAACTTGTAATCATATAAATACAAGATGGGGAAGCAAATATTTTGTCCGCAAAAAAACCAGCTTTCGCACAAAACAAAACATCATCACTAGTTAAGACCTCATCAAATCTAATATTATTGTTAGTTATAACAGATCTTCTTATCATTTTGGAACACGGAGAAATATGCCTGTACCTTAAAATGAGTTCAGTTTTTTTACAAGGTTTATTAATAAAATCACTAGTTCTTTTTGCATAAGTAATATGCCTACTTGCTCCCAATCCTGTTTCAAGATAAATGCTATCAGTCATAAAATATATAATATCACAATCAGAATTAAAATACTTAGACACCTCAAAATAAAATTTTTCCATAAAATAATCATCAGAATCAGCAAATAAGACCCATTTACCCAAAGCTGCATCCAGTCCGATATTTCTTGAAGCTCCTGCACCTTTACGAGTAGAAGTGTTTGTTAAAAACTTAACATGATTAAACAACTTTTTAAAACTTGAATCAATTGTTTTAATTGTTGAATTATCATCAATAACAATTATTTGAATATCATTTAAATTAGGTATAGATTTTAACAACTTTTCTAATAAATCTGGCGTTTCAAAATGTGGAATAATAATTGATAAACTAAATATGTGTTCCATATGACCTCTAAACTAAGTATTTTCTTTCAGTAAATGCATCATGAATTCTTTTATAGATAACAATTGGATTGTAGTTAAAAATATTAATTACTTTAATTCTATTAGTTAAAAGAATATTAAATGTATTTAGAAATATCGATATTCCGTACTTTCTAGACTTTAATAACATGTATAAACCAGTGATATTCAAATAACTAAAACCCTTTTTATCTAAGTTTTCTTTTAAATATTTATATGAAGTTAAAAATGCATTAAATCTTATTAAAAAGAAATTATAATCTGTATTTACAGTTAGTGTCCCTTTAGATCTGGTTATCATATAGATTATATTTTTGTCAACCATAAAACTCTTAGAGTAAAATGATGTTTTAATAGAAAACATAACATCATTTGCAGCGATTACCTCTTCAAATCGGATATTGTTATTAGTAATCAATGATGCATTGATTAACTTTGAACATGGAGATACAACTCTATATTTCAATAATAATTCGTTTTTAAGTGTTGGGTTAACTAAATATTGGATCAAATATTTTTTAAAAGGAACATGTCTATCAGCTCTTTTTTTTGTGTCTATATAAATACTATCAGGTATGAAGAAAACCAGATCATAATTTGTGGTAAAATATTTTGAAACTGATTCATAAAACCCGGGCAAAAAATAGTCATCCGCATCTGCAAAAAGTATCCACCTCCCTGTTGCGAGTGTTAAACCGATATTCCTTGCAGCACCTGCACCTTTATTTTCAGATGTATTTTTAGTAAATAATACATGCCCATATCTACAATCACCTATAATACGATCATATTCTGCATCATTTGAATTATCATCTACAACAATAACCTGTATCTCAGTTAACACAGGTATCGAATCTAATAGTTTTACAAGTAAAGATGGTGTTCGATAGTGTGGTATTATTATTGATAGTAAATAATTATTCTTAGGGGTACAATTTATTATGTTTTCTGTCATCGTATTTTCATAATTATCAATTTAAAACAAAGTTTAACCTTCAATCACCTCAAGTATTCTCTCAAGGTCTTCTGTTGAAAAATATTCTATCTGGATTCTTCCTTTAATTTCATTTCCAACAATATTTACTTTTGTTTGAAATTTTTCTTCTATTCTCTTTCTGGCATTTTTTAATTCTAAAACTTCGGTCTGTGGCTTTTGGGTAATTTTATTAGTGTCCGCAACACCAAATGTTTTAGCAATTTTCTCTGCATCTCTTACAGAAAGATCATTTTTGATAATATGATTACAAAATGAAAGCTGATCTTTCTTATTTGTTAACGATAAAACAGCTCTTGCATGTCCTGCTGATATTTGTGCATCAATTATCATCTTCTGAACTGGAATATCAAGCATTAATAATCTAATTGAGTTGGTTATTGCGGATCTACTTTTGCCAATTCTTTCAGATAGTTCTTCCTGTGTAAGATTATAACTTTCAATTAAGCTCTGATAAGCCAATGCCTCTTCTATTGAGTTAAGATTCTCCCGTTGAATATTTTCAACTAGTGAAACTTCAAGTTTCTCTTTATGGCTGAGATTCTTAATTACAACAGGTACTTTAGCAAGACCGGCTAATATAGAAGCTCTATACCTTCTTTCACCCGCGATTATTTCATAATGATCGCCTATCTTAGTAACTGCAATTGGTGCTATCATTCCATAAGTTTTAATTGATTTAGATAAACTTTCAATTGCTGTTTCGTCAAAAAATTTTCTTGGTTGGCTAGGATTTGGTTTAATCAAATCAAGTGACAACTCAGAAAATCCGGCTACAATTTCATCCTTATGTGTTATTTCATTTTCATCATGAATATTAACACTTAATAGTGAACCAAGGCCGGTACCAAGACCTCTATTCTTTGCCATTGATAAACTCCTGTGCTAATTGAATATATGCCTTAGCTCCGATACATGAAGGATCATGTTCTGTAACAGGTTTACCAAAAGATGGTGCTTCTGCAAGTCTTACATTTCGTGGAATCATAGTTTTATAGACACTCTTGCCAAAATAACTTATTACATTCTGTGAAACATCCTCTGTAAGATGAGTTCTTTTATCTAGCATTGTAAGAAGAACGCCTTCAATCTTTAAGTTTTTATTGATGCCTTTTTTAACAAGATTAATAGTATTAATAAGTTGACTCAATCCCTCCAATGCAAAAAATTCAGTCTGTATTGGGATCAAGACAGAATCCGATGCAGCTAGTCCATTTATAGTTAAAATACCAAGTGACGGCGGACAATCAATAAAAATATAATCGTATAGATCTCTCAAAGGATCCAGGGTCTTTTTTAAAAAATACTCTCTATTTTCAAGATCAACCAGTTCAATAGAGGCACCTGTAAGATTAACATTTGCCGGTATGACATCACAATTTATAATCTTTGTTTTTATTATACAATTATTAACATTTTCTTTTCCCGTCATAGCTTCATAGATTGTTGAAGATTCTGATTTAATTCCAAAACCGGAACTACAATTTCCTTGTGGATCAAAGTCAACAACAAGAACTTTTTTTCCAAGATCAGCTAGAGCTGATGATAGATTAATAGCTGTAGTCGTTTTACCGACACCACCTTTTTGATTAACAATAACAATAATTTTATTTCTCATTATTCTTCCTTTTACCGCTAATTCTTAATTTATCAGTAACATAAAAAACAGCCGGTAATATAAATAATGTTGCAAATGTACAATTTACCATTGCAACAGCAATTAATAATCCAAAGTTAAAGACCGGTTTAAATGAGGATAAGAGAAAGACCATAAAACCAACAGCTAATGCTATAGATGTAAATAATATCGGCCTTGATGTATGATCTAGTGTGTTTGCAAGAGCTATTTTAACATCATTAGTTTCTAATAAAACTTTTCTATAGTTTAAAATAAAATGAATAGAATCATCAATCCCTATTCCAATTGCAATTGCAGATATTAATACTGTTGCAGCATCTAACGGAATTTTAAATATCGCCATAATAAGAAAATTCATAATTACTCCAAATGCCATTGGAATAATACCAATAAGAGCAAAATAGAATGATCGGAAAATAATAAGGATAACCACAAAAACTAATATTGATGTGATAATGATATTCATTTTTTGGTCTTTTAAAAGATATTGTGATATATTAGTTAAAAGCAATACCTCTCCCCATATCTCAACTACAAAATCTCCATCCTCTTTTGCTATTAAACCAAGATCATTTTTCATCTTTGTTATAAGTAAGTTGGATTCTTTTTCAGTCATAACATAATCATCTACCTTGTTACTGGTATGCCCTCTGACTTGAAAGTTAATTGCAGAAAAATCCTTATTGATTAAGGATTTTATCCCTTCATCTCCTGATAAGGTAAGAAGTGTAAAAAACCTTTTGATAGTTCGTTCATTATCCGGCACTCTTCTTACACCAGTCATAATAAAATTAAGATCTTGAATTAAAGTTACGGGTGAAATATTCCATCCAATCATTGTATGCCCATCAATTACGACATTGTTATCAAAATAATCCTGAATTTTTTCAGCAGCTTTTAAACCCTCAACCGTTCTAAAATAATTTCTTTTGTTATTTTTTGATCTAATAGTAATATTATAGTGACTTGAACCTTTATAATTTGTCTGCATATAGACTATACTATTTCTTACATCACCACCCTTACGAAACAACTTTGTTGCATCTGTATTAACCTTTATTGTAGGGATAAATATTATCATCAACACAATTGAAGCAACAAAAGTTATAATGAAAACAAATCTGTATGGAATAACAATTCTTTTAATAAAATCAAGAATCTTTGAAAAAATATCGGTTTTAATTTTTTCGACCTTAATGTCAGTCGCAATCGGAATAATTGCTAATATTCTACCAAGTAAGACGAATGTAAAGAAAAGTGTCAATAAAATACTTATAATTACAAAAACTCCAAAAAACTTAACCGGCATGATAGCTGCGGTCAAAAATGATGCAAATCCAAAGATTGTTGTTACTCCGGCCATCGATATGGTTGGCCAAATATCTTTTGATGCTTTTAGCACAAGACTTCTTGGATCAGAAAAATTCGAAACATTATAGTAGTAGGATTGTAAATAATGCAGTGTATATGAACTACCTATAGTCATAATAATAGGTGGTAAAATCATTGTTAGGACATTGATTTTATATCTAAACCAACTCAACAACCCCATAGTCCATAATAAAGCAAGACCTATACAAAGCATGGGAAGAATAACGCCCCGTTTAGTTTTGAAATTCAAAAATAACACGATAGCCATCAAGATCATAGCAGGTATGATAAGAATAAAAATATCTTTTTGCATCATCTGTTTACTTTTGTATTCAAAATATGGAATTCCTGCAATATGAATCTCGAAGTTCTTATAATATGGTTTAATCTCTTCAACTATTTCGTTGCAAAAAAAAGAACGGTCTATTTTTTTTGGCCCATACTCCTTTCCAAATACAAACTCCAAGAATTTTATCATTAAATTCTTATGGGGAATAAACTTTCCCATCTGAGCCTCGCTATTCATGCGGACAACAATTCCAAATGAATTATTATCATAGGCTATTACAGAACCGACAAGATACCTATTAGAATTTAACTTAGCTAAAAACTCGTTTATCTCTTCTTCATTAACCGGAGTTCTATTACTACTAACTCTATTAAAAGAAAAGAAATCATTTATCTTCTCAAAATAGTATCCATTAAATGGACTCATAATCGATTTTACAACATCAAGCTTTTCTATCTTATCTGTCATCTCTTTCAATATTTTTAATTGTTCCGGTGTCTTAATATTTCCCGTTACTGCAATGAACAACATCTGTTCAGACGGGAACTCCCCTGATAACATTCTTATCTTTTCTCTTTCATGTTCAGTCTCCGAGTTAATGGGTAATAATACCGAGACATCATTATCCAACTCGATATTCACCATACCGAACGCCACTATCAAAGTCATAATACCAATAACTATAAACGAAACAATTGAAGAAAATTTACCTTTCGGTATATAAAGATCTTTTAGACTCATACTCTCACCTAGTTAATTATTATTTATAAATATTTTGACATCATTATATATAGTCTCCGGAGAAGATACAATTGACAAATGACCAATATCCTTATATATCATAATCTGTTTTTCTGATTTAATCAAATTAAATATCCTTTTTGTTTCCTTTACAGAAACAAGAAAGTCTACCTCACTTCCTATTACTAATATCGGACATTTTATTAGTTTAAGTATATTATCAAAATTATTAAAAATAATCTTCTTAAATAAATTAATAACACTTTTTTTATCATTATACATTGTTATAACTTTCGCAAGTTTCGATAACTCTTTTGTGAAAAACTTATCCTTGAGAAGCGGAATACTTAAATAATTAATGGTTATTTTGAAATTTAGGTAAAGAAAAATGAGATAATACCCATAAAAGATTTTCTTAAAAAGATTAGGTGAAAAATTAGTTGATGAATGTTGAAATATATAACTCTCTACCCTATCAGAAAACTTTTCATAGAAATTAAGTGAAATGATACCGCCAAAACTATATCCCCACAGCACGACCCTCTCTGTTCCGATAAAGTCTAGAAGTTCATTGATAGAATCCGACAACTCATCTAATAAATAATCCCTATTACATATCGGAGAATAGCAGTGTCCCGGATAATCAACAATAATAACTCGATAATCACTTGAAAGAAAACCGGTAAGTAGCTGACACATCTCTATACTTCCATCAAATCCATATAGAAATAACACTGTTTTTTTGTATTCAGAAGCATTACAATATACACGATAGTTCATGCTAATATTATTAGTTGCCGTAAAAAGATTATCATGTTCGGTTCGATTTAGTTCTTTCCATTTTGCCATCTATATATCCAATTATTTAATTTTAGAGTAATCTCTTACAGCACCTTTATCAGCACTTGTTGCGAACATCCCATATAGTTTTAATGCAGATGAAACAACTCTCTCTCTATTTGGCTTAAATCCGCCACTACTTAATATTTTTTCTTTTCTTTTTAACAATATATCAGAGCTTATATCGAGATGAATCGATCTTTTTGGAATATCGATTAATATAAAATCCCCATCTTCAACTAGACCTATCAAACCGCCATCTGCCGCCTCTGGTGAAACATGCCCTATACTTAAACCTGCAGTACCACCGCTAAATCTACCATCAGTAAGCAATGCACACTCTTTATCTAGTTTTTTTGATTTTAAATAAGTTGTAGGATACAACATTTCCTGCATCCCAGGCCCACCTTTAGGACCTTCGTACCTGATAATTACAATATCTCCGCTTACTATTTTATCATTTAATATTGCATCACAGGCCTGCTCTTGCGATTCAAAAACCCTTGCTCTCCCTTTAAACTTATATATTGATTCATCAACACCTGCAGTCTTAACAATACAGCCATTTTCAGCAATATTTCCAAAAAGTACAGCAAGCCCACCCTCTTTACTATATGGGGTATCAACACTTCTGATGCACCCATTTATTCTATCCGTATCAAGTTCCTTATATCTATTATCCTGTGACATCCCTACCCTGTTAAATGTTCCACCGGGTGCTGCATAAGATCTTTCTGATGCTTCCTTAGCAACATCAGAACCACCGGAGAAGTCATTTTCTTTAATCAATTGACGGATGGTCTTGCCGGTTACTGTCATGACATTACTATTTAACAGATTTTTTTTATCAAGCTCAGATAATATACTAAATATACCACCTGCACGATTAACATCTTCTATATGATATTGAGAAGAGGGGGCGACCTTACAGATATTTGGTATTTTTCTTGATATCCTATCAATATCACTCATAGTAAAATCAACCCCTGCCTCTGCCGCTATAGCTAGAATATGAAGTACGGTATTTGTAGAACCACCCATTGCAATATCCAATGCCATTGCGTTCTCAAATGTTTCTTTCACAGCAATTGATCTAGGTAAAACAGCTTTATTATCATTCTCATAGTATTCGTAAGCCATTTCAACAATCCGTTTAGACGCATTTTCGAATAATTTTTTTCTGTATTTGTGAGTTGCAATTACCGTGCCATTACCGGGAAGTCCTAGCCCGAGAGCCTCTGTTAGACAGTTCATTGAGTTGGCAGTAAACATTCCGCTGCAACTCCCACATGTAGGACAAGCAGCTCTTTCAATCTTACCCAACTCCTCATCGCTCACATCATTATCTCCGCCCATCTTCATAACATCGATAAGATCATATTTATTATCTTTGTATACACCGGCCTCCATAGGACCGCCTGATACAAATATCGCTGGAATATTAAGCCTCATAGCAGCCATCAACATACCGGGAACAATTTTATCACAGTTTGGAATACAAATCATTGCATCAGCGACATGGGCTTGAACCATATATTCAACACTATCAGCTATAACTTCTCTGGATGGTAGAGAATAAAGCATTCCATTATGTCCCATTGCGATTCCATCATCAATCGCAATTGTATTGAATTCAATACCAACTCCGCCTGCCTGATCAATCATCTCTTTTACCATCATCCCGACTTCTCTCAGATGTACATGACCCGGGACAAATTGGGTAAATGAATTTACGATAGCAATTATTGGTTTTTTAAAATCTTCATCTTTAAGGCCATTGGCACGCCATAATGATCTTGCACCCGCTCTAGTCCTTCCCTCTGTTGTAGCACTGCTTCTAAACTTTTTCATATTACACCTCATTTAATTCTCATATAAAAATAATTATATGTCACATCTAAAAAACTTAATATTTAATGTTTCAAGAGTCTCAAACTTTTCCATATCCCTATATAGTTTTCTAAATCGATAGTATTAAGAAGTGTCCTATATACTATCCTCATCATAGAAATACTCTGAATCTTCCTCTAATTGAGATAGAATTTTCTCTTCTTCCTTTTCAATTATTACTTTTTTATCAGTAATATTATCCAGAAAAAAAGAGCGAATATTAAAGAAAATAGAAAAAAGAATATTACTGATAATAATCTCCGCAATAGTTTACTTTTTACGACATTAACACTGTCATCAAAGTTATGATAATTCTTAATTTTGCTTATAAAAAAATCCATAGAACTATCAAGTCGTGATAATTCATAGATTTTACTTAGAACTATATTATACTTTTCTCTTTCCATGGTATCATAATATAATATAGCTAAATTGAAAAGAGTTTTTTTATACAATCTCGAATCTTCTGATACATTATTATAATTTCTTTCAGCATCTTTAAATGAACCAATTTTTTGCAAACTGAGACCTTTTAAAAAATATAAATAATCCATTTCATCATTGGATTTGGCACAAGATATTTTATTCAGATAGTTAATTAGGTAAAAAACCTTTCTCTTTCTATAAAATATTTTTGCTTTGTTTATCATTATTGAATTCTTTTTTAGAGTTGTCTTATTAAACCTATTAAAGAGCATAAGCGTTTTATCATCCAAAGAAAGTTTATATAATGCACCTGAAATAATATATAAAGCATCAAACGGAAAATTAGATTTTTCGGACTCGATAAAGAAGGCTACAATTTGATTATATTCACCTAATCGAAATAGAATCCTAAGATACAGTAGATAGTTGTAAAACAATTGTAAGTCAGTTTTGATAATTGCTGCGAGTGAATTTCTATATTCCTTTCGCAAAAAATAACAGCAAGCTATTGAGTAATCATCCCCCGATATATCCTCTTTAATGTTATCAATTTCGCAAGTGATTTTACAATCAATATTTTTGATCCTAGGTAAAATATCATTGATAAGTATTTGATGACCATAAATATATTGCTTATTCAAGATTAATTCGTTTAAAAGGGGATACAATTTATTATGACCGGTTTTATCCGATTTGTTTTTTTCTAATAACACCTGAACTATAAAAAATATTGCAAACCCGTAGTTCTTTTTCATGCTATCAAATTTTAAAGATGTCCGTAGGCTCACTAATGCTTGATGAAGTCTGCCTTGATTATAATGAGCGACCCCCTTTAATAAATAGTAATCTGACTTATCAGGTCTGTTTTTACAAAAAAATTTAATAAAGAAGCGTTTAAATTTTAGATAATTATTTACTGAATCAAAGTCCCCTCTATAGAATGCGTTAAAGACTTTTTCAAATAACATTAGTTTAGATATCGAAATGATGTATAAAAAGCATCAACAATTTCAGAACCGAACAGATTACCGGTCCGTGAAAATCTACTCATTATCTCAGATACAGGTTTTTGATGATTTGCAGAATCCCTACTAACCAGAAGCTCAAATTCATCTGCAATACCTAAAATAAGTGCAAGCTCATCTATATCTTTTCCCTTTAAAGCATTTGGAAACCCATTTCCGGGTAGCCTTTCTTGATGTTGTTCAATTATTTGAATTGTCTTTTGTCGAATATTTCCACCAAGTTTATCACAAATACTCTTAGACTCGCTTGGATATGATTTATATGTAATTTTATCTTCAGGGGTATACTGATGCCTTTTTTTTTCAACAAATTCTTTATCAAAGTTTAAAAAACCGACCTCATGTAATAAAGCCGCCGTTAATAATTCCTCGCTTCTAAGAGCGTTATGAATTTTTCGTTTTTCCTGAATTGTCATATCTACAACTGATGATATTATTGCAACATGTATACTATGAAGAAAAACTTTTTTCGACATCTTATAAATATCTAGAAGTTTCTGAGCTAGTTGCGGATGTGATATAATTATACCTGAGAATAACTTTTCTACTTCTTTTCTTTTTGTAAAATCAAGATGATGAGTGTCATTTAATTTGTACAATGAAGAACCCTTTAAAACTTTTATCGCGTTATCGATAATTGCCTGTCTAATTTTATCATCAGTTGAATGTTCTGCAGTCGAAACAACCTCAATATTACCATAGACCTTTCCATCTAACTTTATTATATCTTTTTCAGTTAATATTTTTTCTACATTTATTAAAATCTGTCCCTTAAACATCAAGGGTTTTAATAGACTAAATTTTTTTCCGGATTTAATTTGTTCTCCAAGCTCAGACAGTGAATACCTCTCAACACCCATAAGACCTTCCATAAAAATTATTAACCAAAACGGCTGTATGTACATTTTATTTATTAAATTATAATATTAAAATAGCATAAATATTAAATATTTAAAAGTAAAATCTTTAAAACCTTTAAAATCTATCAGAATAGATTAAGGTAATTGAAACAAAAAAATGACAAAGTAAAAAGAACACTTTAAAACATTTATAAAAAAGAATCTTTTTCTTTCTAACTTAATTTAAAGTAACTAAATTTAATTATATTTTAATTGATTTCTTATAATTTTTAATCTATTATCGTTAAAATTTAAAATAATAATTGTGTAAGGTTAATCCATGGTTGATTTTCATATTCATTCAAATTACAGTGATGGAAGTTTATCCCCTCTAGAAATATTTAAAAAAGCTCAAGAAAATAAACTTATTGCAATATCAATTACAGACCATGACAATATTGACAATTCAATTGAGTCAATAAGATATTCAGAACAATTCAATATTAAGTATTTTTCCGGTATAGAGGTCTCAACTACTATAGCCGGAATATCAGATGACATTCATATTGTCGGACTCGGTATGAATCTATCCAATCATGATTTTTTAGCACTACTAGGTAAAATGCAGCATTACAGAAAAGAAAGAAATGAGGAATATATACGAAATTTTAAAAAACATGGAATTGAAATTCAGATTGACGAACTGTTAAGAAATAAAACTATATCATCAATCGGCAAACCTGATTTTGCTTTATATTTCTATAGAAAAAAAATTGTAACTAATCCGTTTAAAGCTTATGACGAATTATTAAACGATAATTCTAAATATTATTCTAAAAGGATTACACCGGACTACACCACAATAATTGAAACAATAAGAAATTCTAACGGTATTGCAATTCTTGCCCACCCACATCAATTAAAACTAGAAATAAATATTTTAGATAGGATCACAAAATCACTTGTCGATGTTGGTTTAAATGGAATAGAAACCTACTACACAGGTTATAAAAAAAAATATATAAAACAAATAAAACAGATAGCAAAAAGATACGGATTATTTCAAAGCGGCGGCTCAGATTTTCATTGCTATGAATCAAGAAATGCCGAAATAGGAAAATATGGTAAAAATAAATATATTCCTTTAAATGTTTTTGAAAATTTGTTATTTTATATATCCGGGAGTTAATAAATTGGCTAATATAATTATAGTTGATGATGAACAAGTTATACTTTTATTTCTAGAATCAATTCTAAAAAAAATGGGGCATGTAATAGTAAAAAAATGTAATTCAGGTGAAGCGGCTATATCAGCTACAGACGCTTATAAACCGGATATAATTTTTATGGATATAAATATGCCCGGTAAATACAACGGAATTGAGGCAAGTAAAATTATCACCTCTAATCATGAAATCCCTGTTATTTTTATAACGGCATATGAAAATGAAGAATATATCAATGAAATTAAAAATGTTGGTCCATTTGGATATATATTAAAACCATTCAGAGAATCTGAGATAAAAATTGCAATTAATATAACAATCTATCGAACTGAGATGGAAAAAAAACTAAGACATGCAATAAGTAAGTATCAAAGTCAACTTAACTACGAAGAAAAAATCAACAATATTTTATCCACAATAAATAAATCTGTTAACCCATTGGACGCTCTAGACAATACATTTCTTGACTTTATGAAAGTAGATACCATAAGATCCGCATATTTCTTTAAATTCATACAAAATAATGACTATGAAGTATTGTTTAGTTCGTTTGATGAACAACATAATATTGTTACATTTAATGATAATTATCAAAATGAGTTAATTAATTTTACTTTTGAGAAAGAGACATATTTTTTAGACAAAATCGATCCCATATCTCATGGCTCAATATTTCCATTATATATTGACAAGAAATATTATGGATTTCTGTTGCTTACTACCAATGAACAATTGTCCAAAATCGATAGTATTTTTCTCTACATAGAATTATTTATTAATGCACTTTCAATTTTACTAAAAAGATCTATAGATTATTCAAAACTCATTGAAGTTCAAAATCAAAATTTTGAACTAGAAAAAATGAATATGCGTAATCAAAGATTATCATCCCTTGGTCAATTATCATCTTCTATTGCTCATGAGATCAATCAACCTTTACAATCTATAAAACTATTATCAGATAGTGTTTTATTCTGGCAAAAAGAGAATAAGGAGCTGGATAAATCAATAATGTACGAAAATTTTAGCAAAATTTCTCAACGAGTAGATAGAATTAACAATATTATCGATGCAATGCGATATATGGTTTATTCACCAGAAAAAATTGAAAGTAAAGAAATTAATATCAATGAACAAATAACTGAAGCTGTTAATTTTTTTAAAGATAGAGCTTCAGAAAACCACATAATCATTAGACAGGAGTTAGATAGATCTATAGGATCAATAAAGATGTCAGATACCCAATTTTTTCAAATTATGTCTAACCTAATTAGCAACTCAATGAATGTTTTGATCAAAAATAATAGTGATAAAGAAAAAAATATTATTATTCGAACTATTAATAATGATGAAAACTACACAATAGAGATAATTGATAATGGACCAGGTGTTCCTGATAATGAAAAAGAATCAATATTTAACCCTTTTTATTCATCATTTACTAATACAAAGAATTTAGGGCTTGGTTTATTTATTATTTTTAATATTATCAAATCCTACGATGCTTCAATAAATATTTTAGATAATGAATTTGGCGGAGCAACATTTCAGATGAGATTACGAAAATATTAAGACTCAATCAAAAACAGCATCATCTTATTATTATAGGCCTACGACCCCAACAGATTGAAAAGACAATCTTAATGTGTGGCAGAATTAGAAAATAAAAAAACCCGGCAACGACCTACTCTCCCATCATCGTGAAATG
>CAYYKD010000049.1:6360-20633 GCA_964471825.1 uncultured Spirochaetales bacterium | reverse complement strand
CTTTGGATAAATTAACCTATTGGAATAAAATATTTTATTTTTGCAAGAGGCTCAATTATCTAATATTTATCATAGATGAATATTAAATTACCCAATTTATGGATATTATATTGTCGGTTTTTCAGAACTAAACAGATCGTGAACACCACCCTCTTTTATAGAAGACATACTTCTAATCTGCATTCTAAGCTTTCCGGTTTCCATAGCATTATGAAGCTCCGGGATCGACCTATAACCGACATCTTGAAGAGCATGTTTCATGCCTTGTGCGAGATATGGAACAAAGTCAATAAGGCTTCCCCTATCAATTACCACACCTGATACTCCCTGAGCCACTTTTATTTCTTCTTTCTTTGCAAAGTACCTTTTATCTCCGCCCTCTTTCATAGCCTCAGCACTTGCCATTCCCCGATATTTCTTTACCCGTACGCCCTCACTATAGGTATATTCGCCCGGTGATTCCTGTGTGCCGGCTAGAAGACTTCCCATCATAACAGTACTAGCCCCAAATGAGAGTGCTTTCATTATATGCCCTGTTGTACTGATCCCGCCATCAGCAATAACCGGTATTCCATGTTTCTTTGCTGCCTTTGCCGTATGATAAACGGCAGTCGCCTGTGACCTGCCTGTAGCCATCGTTTCCTGTGTTGTACATATTGAGCCTGGTCCCATCCCTATTCTTAAAGCATCTACACCTGCACTAATCAATCCCTCAGCCTGTTCAGTTGTTACTACATTGCCGCCAATTACATCAAGAGATGGAAAATTCTTTTTAATATATTTAATCATATCAACTTGAAATTTATTGTATCCCTGTGCCGAATCAATAACGACAACATCTACACCTGCCGAAACAAGCTCTGCCAGACGCTCCTTATCTTCATCCTGCGTAGAAATCGCCGCCCCAACCCTCAACTGCTTATTTATATCCTTTGTAGAGTAAGGGAAATCCCTATTCTTCTTAAGATCACTTCTAGACAAGAGGGATTTTAGAAGACCATTTTCATCAACAATCGGTAGTTTCCCGATCTTTTTTTGTCTTAGGATTTGATTTGCCTCAGAAAGCGTTACCTCACCTTGTGCTGTAATTAGATTAGAAGTCATAACCTCTCTAAGGTTCTTAGAAAAGTCTTTCTCGAAATCTATATCTCTTGTAGTTACTATACCTATAAGCCTGGTTTTAAGAGTACCATCTTCTGTAATCGGAATTCCTGAGAAACCAAGATTCCTCTTAATATTATGGACATCCATTATTGTATGTTGAGGACTCAAGACGATTGGATCCATTATAAATCCATTTTCGTATCTCTTAACCTGCCTCACCATATTAGCCTGTTTATCTATTGTATTATTGTAATGTAGAATTCCGATTCCACCGAGAAGAGCCATAAAGATTGCCATCCTCTCCTCTGTTACTGTGTCCATAGGTGATGAGATAAATGGTAATTGAAGTTCAATGTTTCTTGTTAGTTTAGTCTTTAAAAGGACATCATTTACCCCAAAATCAATATAGCCCGGCAGTAAAATAATATCGTTGTAAGTATAACCTGTCATCTGATTAAAGATGTCTGATGCTGAAAAACCGTCAAAATTCATAGAGCTAACCCCAAAGTTAAATTTAACGGCATAGTAGTACCGTTAAAGATTAATATCAAAAAAAGCCTTATTGGTCAATATAAACAAAAAATTATAAAGTAAAAATTCTTAAAATAGAAAACAAAGGTCGCAACTTATTCTCACCAATTTCCCATGGAAGAATAAAAATCATTAATTTATTGTTTGCATAGTCCGATAATTTAACTAAATTCTACTCTAATTACTGAGATTATTTATAGTTAAATCTAAGATGGTTCGATATATAAAACCTCGAGAGCCAAATCTAGATGAACGAGTTTTAATTATGTGTACAGCTCATTGCACAATAAAAACTTCTATAAGATCTCCAAGAAAGGAAATATTTTGTTAAGTGTAAGATATAAAATAATGTTTATTGTCCTCCCATTACTAATAGCCAGTTTAGTTATACTATCTGTTTTATCTATTGGATTTTCAAGAAATGGTATAACAAAGATAGCATCAGAATTCTTAGGCTATAAAATAAATCAAGTAATTCAAAAAGCTAATAATGAGGTTGAAAATTTAAAGACATCAGACTTTAAGGATGACATTCTATTTATAGATGAAGTAAAAAAAGGGATCGAGTTATATGCCGGAAGCATAATTAAGCAACAGATTGAATCCTTTGTAGCGATAGATGACAAAGGTGTCGTTACACTGTCGACCGACCCATTCCTAAAAATAGGATCTGAGGTGGATTTCTTTGACAAACTCACCTCTAAGAATGGCGATTGGATTAGCTTTAAATTGCAGGGAGTTGATAAGGTCGGTTTTTATGGCTACTTTGAGGAATGGAATTATTATTTTCTCATATCTGTATATTCTACAATGTTCTATAGGGATGCTGATACTATAGTTAAGAATTCAATCTTTATTTTAATATCAAGTATTCTTATTATGGCAATTCTTCTCTTTATATTCATTACATACATCATCAAACCGCTAAACAATGTTGTAACAACAATGAACGATATAATCAAACTAAATGACCTCTCAAGCAGAGTACCTGTTCAATTTAACGATGAGATAGGAGAATTAGCATTTACATTTAACAACATGTTAGAGGAGCTTGAAGGAGCCTATAATAAAATTAAGGAATATGCCTTTCAGTCTGTTCTTGCTCAGAAGAAAGAGGAACGGATAAAGAATATGTTTCAAAAATATGTGCCTCAGGATGTTGTAAATGAAATTGTAAACAACCCTGATCAGGCTCTTATAGGAAAGAACTCAAATCTATCTGTACTCTTCTCTGACATAAGAAGTTTTACAACTATATCTGAATCAATGACACCTGCAGATCTTGTTGATTCTCTAAACAGATATTTTACTGAGATGGTTGACATAATCTATAAAAGAAGAGGGGTAATTGATAAATATATTGGGGATGCTATAATGGCAATATTTGGTGCACCCAAATCCTATGGGGATGATCCGCAACAGGCTGTTCTTTCCGGCTTAGAGATGCTTGAATCACTTGATATTTTTAATAAACAACAGAGAGACAAGGGTTACAAAGAATTTAAAATTGGCGTTGGCATTAACTATGGCCCTGTTGTTGTTGGAAATATCGGGACTTCACAAAAAATGGACTATACGGTAATTGGTGACGCTGTTAATCTTGCATCACGACTGGAGGGATTAACAAAGGAATATCATACGGAGTTAATTATTTCTGAGGGAACCTACGAGGCTGTAAAGAACTATTTCTATGTCCGTGAAATTGACAGAGTATTTGTTAAGGGTAAATTAAAACCTGTCAAGATATTTGAGCCTGCAAGAAAACTAACAACTCAGGTAAAACAAGGATGGCAGCTTTACAACAAAGGTCTCTACTACTACCATAATCGAGCATGGGATGATGCAGAAAAACACTTTTTAAAAGCTCTCGAATTCATCAAGGATGACTTTTTAACTATAAAATATATTGACCAAACAAAGAACCTTAAAATCAATCCGCCTGATGAAAATTGGGATGGAACGACAATCATGACACACAAGTAGTTTTGCAGGTAGCTTTGCTAAGTGATCTTAGAACAATATTTTTTTTGGTTTTCCTAAGAAGTTTCCTTGGCGGCAATATATAGTCTATATGCCCACAGTCATGATCAGGATCTAATAATTCCTCTCCTGCTAAGACAACTACAAGCCCACCTGATACATTTATAATATATCCATTATTAAATCGTCCTTCACCAATGTATCTGCCGACAATTTCACCTAAATTACCGCGATAAACCCCTCTATAAAATTCCATCTCAAGAATTACACACACCCTGCCTTCAATCAGCCCCTTTAATCTAATCCCGATATCCTGTCCGCAAAAAGCCCTATACTTCCTCTCAATTATATCAAGAGTATCAGAATTCCACCTGACATACGATTCCTGTCTTGCCATAGCAACTGTAGCCTGAGATACACAACTAAAATCCTGCATGATTATCTTATGACGGTGCATCGCAATATCATTAACTGCTTTTATAATTGTTTCAATCCCTATCAGGTCAAGTTTCTTAAGCACAGATAACGGAGTGTCATACTTTCTTATAGGAATAACCCTTGTCTTTCTTATTATATCACCGCAATCAAACTCCTCATTCAAGAAGTGAACAGTCCCATGAATCGATTTTCTTGACTCAAGAATTGCAAAAGTATCCGGCTCCATCCCCCTTAACTCAGGCAAAGGGGCCGGATGATAATTAATAAAACCGCTTTTTGGTAATCTAAATAAGCCCGGAGGCACCCATTTACCCCAGATAGTCACCCCAAGATCGATATCAAACCCCGCAATATCATCTAACCAATTTCTAAACTGCCTGCTGTAAAGCTCATCAGAAAGCATCTTCTTTATCTCAGACATTTTTCTATTTAAAAAATCCGGTAGAATTTTATATTCTATATTATTATTCTTGAGAAACTGTACCAAAGGATCCTCATTACAGATCAGCACACATCCAATTTTATGTTCTGACGATTGAATCCTTGAAATTAAAATCTCCCCCATATCAGGAGAATTCTTCGGCCTTTTTATTCCTATATAAAGAAGTAATGATATTTTTTTATTGCTGACCCGTAAAATATTTGCCCCCCCGACTACTTAGTATTCATTGTTATTGTGCCATCAAATGACTGTGGAATCCCCTTAGAAATGATAGCCTTACACACTGAATAATAAACCATCGCCGCCTTATCATCGGGATTTGCTTTTAAGGTCTCTGCAAATGATCTAAATGCACTATTTATATTTTTTTCACGATAAAACTTAACACCATCCTCAAAAAACTGTTTACCATTGATCTTTTTTAGTTTATTCTCACCTGTAAGACCATCCATAACCTCAAAGATCTCAATTGAACCACTCTTCCCCTTTACTTTTATATGACCAAGAGTTCTATACAGATATAACTCCTTACTCTTTAGTCCATGAAATGTAGTCTCACTTATAATTATAGTTGCACCAAAATACTTAGTTAATCCCTCAAGGCGGGAGGCAAGGTTAACTGAATCGGATATGACTGTACCGGCCATCCTTTCCTGCTCACCCAGAATTCCAAGCATAAGGTTTCCGGTATGTAGGCCCATGCCAACCTTAATCGGTTCGAGATTCTTATCCATTCGTTCTAGATTAAATGAATAGAGCCTATTCAATATCTCAAGTGATGATCTCAACCCATCATCAGCACAGGCAGGATATAACGCCATTATAGCATCGCCGATATACTTATCAATAAAGCCGTTGTAGTTTCTAACAGATGGCCCCACCCTGCTCAAGTAGTCATTTAGAAAATCAAAGTTCTCCTTTGGAGTCATCTTCTCAGACATGCTTGTAAATGATCTGATATCGCTGAACATAACTGTCATATCTTTTTGAACCTGATCACCAAGATTTAGATCTGTAACGCTTTTTTTATCAAGATAATTGATAAATTGCTCAGGTACAAACTTTTTATACCCCTCATTCAATTTAACTATTTGATTAACATAATTAAGGATATAGTTAGACATAATATTAAATCCATTGCTCAGATCTGCAATTTCATCATTCGTATTACTTACTTGAACCTTTGTATCCCATCTGCCATTGGAAATATTACTTACCCCATCTCTCAAGATTCTAATAGACTGAAGCAGTATTAAAGTCACCACCACGAATAAACAGATAAATACAATGCTTACAATAATAATAATTCTAATCATATTCTGCAGAAGAAGTCTATTTCCTTCATTAAAACTATATAGATCAGTCCCGACCTCCAATATTGCAATAATTTGACCACTATCATCCTTGACCGGCCCAACTCCATATAACCAGCTGCCTGTACTATCCGAAATTGATTCTATTGCGATGTCACCTCTATATGCTCTCCTATAAGCACCCTCAGTATCCTCAAAATAGGAAAATGGATAAAACACACCTATCTCTCCATTTAAATACATAAAACCATAGAGTACATCATCAATAACTCTGTAAAGTACAAAATAGAAGCTATTATTCCACTCATCCCGATTATTATTTAAAGCATCTTTTAACTGATCACGAAGTTCCATATATTCATCCGACATATAGTCTCTCTGAGACTTTACAACCTTAATCAGATCCTTGTCAATAGTCTTTGGGATCATCTGCACCATAGCCGCTATCTTATTTAAAGACTCATCTTTAAATCTGATTGAAAAATTCTGAATAATCACATAGGATATCAAAATTATAGACAACAACAGCAACGGTGTAAATATCAGCAACTGCTTGATTACAAGTGAAACACGCCTTCGCATAATATTTACAAAAAACATTCTTAAAAACAATGGAATCAACAGGAGATTAATAATCAGCAGTATCCATCTAAATGTTTGCTTGATAATATATGAAGATTTATACTTACCTCCATCTACAGGAGTTGCTAAAGGCCCATGTTTATCAAATGATACAATATAGTACTCATTACAGACTGTAAGCGCGTCATTTCTAGCTATAGCCAACCTATAGAAAATAAAATCCAGCGTAACAACCCCATCTTTAGTAAGAATTTCCTTATTAATTAATGGTCTGATCCCTTTAGTATCTATATACTGAACTGATTTCTTTGTCAGATCAGTAAAATAGACATCCCCTTTACTGTCACACACAACCGACCATGGGACAGAACGACTCTTATCGGAGGAATAGCTGTCAGCATCATAGACTATTAAGTCGTCATTAGATAATATTGTCCCCTTTAATATCTGCCCCTTCTTAGTAGAATAAACAATAACTCCACTGTTATTAATCCATACATTCGAAACAAGCAGATCTGCATTGTCTATCGATCTTACTGTGTGCCTCTCTAATGCACCCTTATCTATAGAAACAGTAACAGTATGAATTCCTATCTTATCAACAACGATCCATCGAACCAATCCGGCATAAGCAACAATCCCGCTAAATCTTCCCCGCTGTACAATCTCTGACACCTTTTCATTCTCTTCATAGGTCTTTCTATAAATTAGCTTATCGAATTTTCCCTGAGGTGTGTACCTTAACACCTCCTCCCTCTCCATATAGAAACCCCGTTTGTCGAGTACCCAATTTACTACATATAGATATCCCAGTTCATCTACCGCTAATTCATTGGCATAAAAAAATCTCTTCTCATCTCTGCTGCCGCCATCTATAGTAAAGTCAAGATATCCGGCCGTATTGATCTTACTTATCCTTCTCTTAGAGTTATCTATTACGAAGATGTTCAGATCATTATCCTTGACGGCAAACAATGGATTCTCAAGCTCTAATTTAATACCCGGTTTGACCGTCAGATATTGTGCAGGATCAACCAGAATAAAAAAACTCATAGAAAATAAAATCAGTCCTGTTAGAATTGTCAGATACATTCCCTTCTTCATATTTTCTTCCTTGTAACTCCGCTAACTATCAGGAATATTAATAGAGCAACCACAATCCCAATTCCAATAGAAACGAGTCCATAAAACACCCCCAAAAGCAATGCAAAGCTAAATATTATCGGCCCAAGCGTTTCTGCAAATTTACCAATTAATTCAAAATAACTGATAGCCTTATCCTCTCCGAGAAGCTTAGACGCTTTCATATCAAGATAGAAATCATTCTGTGCTGTTACACCAAAACCTTCGCTCAGCCCCATAATAATAAGCGTAATAATTGCTCCAATAATATTGCCCGTTAATGCAAACAGGATCAATGCACCTCCCCACAGGAGAGATGACAGAGCAAGTGATCCGGAAGTTCCCAGATACCTCTTTAATTGTACAGTTAGGATAGGACCAAGATAGATCACAAACAATCCATTAAGTATAAATAACCTTCCAATATTTCCTGTTGTTAATTTTAAGACCTCCTCTGCATAGAGAGGAAAATAATACCCGAGAAATGTACTGGCTACATAGGTCGGTGTTATTATAAGTATAAAGTAAAATAGAACTTTAGGATTAAAAAGAAATTTTAATACACCATAGTCTCTTCTCTGATACAGTGGAAGAGTTGTATCCTGATGCTCAACTATAAGATCCTTCCTTAGAAATCTCCAGGAGAACATCAAAGCAAACATCAAAAATACAAGCCCTACAAAAAACACATTAGCATAGCCGATCTTCTCTGCAAGTATTGCACCAAAGACGGCTCCAATATTAACCCCAACAATGCAACCTGAATAGAAGTTTGAAAAGCCGGCACTTCTAAGCTCACTTCTCGACTCGGAGTTAATAAAACTCCTTAGTGAAATCAACGCTATTCCACTGCCAAATCCCGCCAAAGCTCTTGCCGCTATAAACACCCACATATTTCTAGTTAACCCCGATATTACAAGAGATGTGGCTATCAACAAGATGCCGACATCTGAGAGTTTTTTCCATCCGAATTTTTTAATTATGTAACCGGTGATCAATGTTGCAATTCCGAAGAAAAACATCTCTGTTGAAATGGGAAGTGCAATTATAACCTCCTGCGACAGACCGAAGACCGGTTTAAATATCTCTTTCATATAGAGTGGAATAAATACAACCGATATTGAGATGGCAGTAAATAGAATAAACGCATAGGGCCTTATCAACGAAATATCAGAATAGCTATCAACACTATTTGTATAATTAGGTGACTTTAAGAAGGCACCCCGCCTCTTGATTATCTCGGAGAGAAATGACAGCTCGATCATAAGTAACACGATTATTACAAGCATAGTAACTACATCAAGAATTATAGATGTAATTAGCCTGAAATTCTCCTGCGTAAAGCTGTATAAGTCTGTCCCTATCTCGACTAACGCAATAATCTCACCCCTGTCATTCCTAATAGGCCCAACGCCATAAAGCCAACTTCCAAAACTATCAAACGAAAACTCTGTAGCTATCTCTCCGCTATAGGCTTTCCTGTATACACCCTCTTCACCTTCAAAATATGAGAATGGATAGAACATCCCAATACCACCGTTGAGATACATAATTCCATAGAGACTATCATCTATAACTTTATAGAGAACAAAATAGAAACTATTATTCCAGTCATCTCTATTGTAATTAAGAGCCTCAAGAAGCTGCTTCCTTATAAGTTGATAATCTTCACTCATAAAATCCGACTGCCTGTCTAGTTTTTCCAGTTTCTCTGTGTCAACTATCTTTGGAACAAGCTGGCATAGTGTTGCAATTTTATTTAGAACCTCTTTCTGATACCGCTGTGAAAAATTCTCAATAATCATAGTTGACACAAGGACAGCAGATATTCCAATAATTACAATAATACCTATAGCCCTAACAAGAATTCCTGTAAGTTGCCTTTTCATCATATGTACATAGATAGTTCTAATTATCAATACAATAAGAACTAATATACATATAAGACTAATCCATAAAATATACTTTAAGATCACAGTAGAAAATTTATATTTTGCTTCACCTATATGATAAAGGATTGAGCCGTCAACCATAACCCCGGCAATATTATAATCATTACAGGTTGACAGTATTCCACCGGAATAGTTCAAAGTATAGTAGATCAGAGATTCAGTATCATATCCGGCTTTTGATAGTTCCGACTCAGACAGTACAACCTCTCGAATACCATTACTTATCCTCACAATTTCTCGTCTACCCAGATCACTAAAATAGATCTCATTCTCAGTAACTGCCTCTACAGATGCCGGCAAAGACAAAGTATTGCCCTCTTTGTAGTCCTCTCCATTGTATACAACCAGAGTTTCACCGGACGGCTTAACCTTCAAAATACTGCCGTTTTTATGAGATAAAACAAGAGTTCCATCTTTAAGTACAACTGCTGAGGCTATAAGCAGATTCGCATCCTTCTTTTCCATGATTGTTTTAATATCAGGCTCTAATCCACCTTTCTTCATCTGATAATACTTCAAACCAAAACTATCTACATCTATCCAGGTTAATCTTCCATCAGTAAATCTTAGTGTCTGCATCTGACCCCGCTGAACAAGAGTAGGTTTCCTGTCCACCTCATCGTACTTCTTCTCAAATACAATGGACTGATATTTACCCTTAGAACTATACTTTAAAATCTGCTCCTTCTCCATAAAAAAACCATTTTTATCATACACCATATTTAACACATATAAATTCTCTTCATCATCAACAGCAAGTTCACTAGCATAGAAAAAATGCTTCTCATCCTTAATTCCGCCTTTAAGTACAAACTCAACCTTCTTGTTATTATTTAGCTTAAAAACCCGCCTCTTTGATCTATCTATGACATACTTATTAGAATTGTTATCAGTAGAAATAAATGATGGATATTCAAATGAAAACACATCGTTAAATGGAGATTCAAGAAAGAATGTCCAATTTGATATACACAAGAAAGATAATAAAAATACACTCAAAATAAAAATCATCAACCTGATAAAATACTTCTTCATAAAACACTCCATTTTCTCTATTCAATTAGGGGATATTGCAAAAATATTCTTAATAAACTACAATCTTAAAATCTTCTGCTCTATGTAGTGCGAAAAATAACCGCTATATTTTTTCTGCAGCTCCGGTTTTCTCCAATCAGCTTGAGTAACCTTGCCACGGCAATTATCTTTGCCGCAAGAACAGCTCATGCTAAATGAATGTGGGGAATCGGCAAACTCAGACAGAGACATACAATAATCAAAGGTTATCTCCTCCTCAGGCTTGATATCCCTCATTGCAACTAGAAAAATCTGCCCCTTCAATCCGGCATTCGGCTCGCAACTATGATTTATAAAATCTGTGTCCTCGGTTCTGAGAGCATCCTTCATATATATAAAAAAACGCTCCTCGATCTGAAGCGGATAAATTTGCATAGATTCAGGCATCATAAAGACATCTTCAATTGTCAAAATGTCGCCGCCAAAGATCGCTATTCTTTCGTCCTTTGCTATAAAATCAACAGCAAACAATCCCTTACCGCTAATATCTGAAGTTCGAACTTCCGCCTTAATAGTTAACCAACTGGAGATTGTATCGGGTTTATTCATGATTATCCTCTTTGAAATCGAGATTGACCGATTATATAATTAAAAACAGTTATAGGACTCTTCTAATAACCTTATCTTTTAAGGTTTTTAGAAGCTCAAACCTATTCCTATACCTATATGGCATTCTAAATACAAAGTATTTAGAACTGGCCTATAATAATATTTTATATCACATTATTTATTTTTTTAACACACTTTTTTCTCAATTTATAGAATCAATTTTTTATAGAATCAATTTATAGAAACAAAAGTTGCTCCGGTTGAAAATTCTAAATTTAGGAAACTATTTGAATTTTCTTGTAATAAAACTGATATTATTGTATACCTCTATTGTATAACTCTATTGATGTGATGTTCCATACAAATGATGTTGCATGCAAAAAAAACCTTTCAATGTTTTTGCGTGATCATTAATTTGTTAAAACTAGAGGCTCCCCGCAAAAAATGATGATGTTATGGCGAATTAAAGAGTGTTTTTGCAAGAGACTCATTTACAAGAGACTCATTAGAGCGAAAATTATTAAAGCGAAAATTATTTGAGAGAAAATTATGAGTAATGATAACAATCCGACTACCGTATTTAATCGAAATTTAACATGTATTGTTTGTCCGATGGGATGTAAGTTAAACATATCTAAAGATGAACAGGGAAAATTAACTGTGACCGGAAACAGTTGTATAAGAGGGGAAAAATACGGTATCGAAGAGATTACAGATCCCAGAAGAACAGTTACAGCAACCTGCCCTATCAGAGATTCATCATCGAGATGTCCTGTTAAGACAGAAAGGCCGGTTCCAAAATTATTAATCGATGAGATACTTAATGAGATATATAGAACAGAGGTAGAACTCCCTGTTCCGATAGGCAAAACTATAATTGAAAATTGTATGGGTACAGGAATAAAGGTTATTGCAACAAGTTCTATTAATTCTATTAATTAATTCTATTAGTATGGAACCATAATTAATATAATACTCATAATAACATAAGTTAGTTTAATTTTTTTCAACTAATATTAAGTTATATATTTATTAATTACGATAATCAAAAATGAAATTATACAAAAAGGATATTCTATGTCTTTTAAAAAACGGCGATTAAATATCTCTCAGAGAACGGCACTTTTCACATCTCCATTTATAATAATAATGATAATGATTGTAATGTATATTACAAACTCTTATCTTAATTTTTTCAAGCATACAAACACCTCCTATTCTGATACGCTTGTAAAAATTTTTACAGACACTCTGGGTAGATCAGCTGAAAAATATAGAGACAGCTTTGCAATCCTTTCTGGCTTGCCGGAGATAAGAGAAAAGATGGAAATCACCACGGATTTTATGTACAGCGATGAGCAGACCGATTATTTCCTTGAAAGCTTTAGATCAAAAAACAACCTTGGGGGTATACTATATTTTGTTAACACCAAGATTTCCTCAACGGTAAATAATGAATTTTTTAATTTTAAATACTGGAAAAGTTCAAACACATTAGAGAAAGACTTCAATTTAGAAAATTTTATCAACTCTGATGAACTATACAACAAATCACTTAACAGTCTCAGAGATGGTTCAAATGGTTTTGTAATCGGTAGACCTTCAAAAAGCACAATTGAGTACAACACAACATTCTCGGTAATATTACTACCTGTAAAATGGAACTACAATGAAATAGAATCGTTCTTTATAGGAATAATTCAAAATGAGGGTGATAACAGCCTCTTTGACCCTATAGTTTACAATATGCCGCAGCAATACTCTAACCAGAATTATATTCACGATCAGGGAACCATCTATGTAATTGATAGTGACAACAACATACTGTTTACTAACTGGGGTGGAAAGTATCTTGACCCTAAGTGGAATACAAACTTTAAAGCCGGAAAGATTGCTCAGCTTATCAATAACGATATAAAAATACTAAGCGAGCCATCAGTAAAAAACCTTATGAAATCTACAAAAAAAACGGATCTATATAAGACTACGGTTAATCAAATTACATTCAATGATATTTCATATATCTCATTTTTTAGTAAGATATCTTTTAATGCCAACTCAGAACTAAACATAGTCTATTTTAAACCGGAGATATCATTCCTATTTCAATTCATTGAAATATTCAGAGATTCTATAATATTGTTGCTACTTCTTATCACTATTGTCGTTATTTTAATTATTATTCTAATAAATTCAATACTCAAACCAATCTACATAATTAATGATGTATCAAAGAGAATCAGTGAGGGTAATCTTGATCTTAATGTTGCCTCAAACTCGGATGACGAGATAGGTGAGCTATATGGGAATTTTAACAAGTTGATAAGCGGGGTTAATCAGGTAATTGCCAATGTACAACATGCTACCAATACGCTTGCCGGATATGAATCCTCTCTTGATAATGTAATAAACAACTTTGAGCAGACTATTAATAAACAGGCTTCTTCAATACAGAACGGATCAAAGACATTCGAACTATTGTCAAGATCAATTAAGGATATATCGCAGTTTGTAAAAGAATCTCTTAACACTACACTGCAGGCAGAAAACAACTCTAGAGAATCTTCCCGAATTATTAATGAGATGGGTCAGGAAATGAAAATTATCTCAGACACGACAGATCAGATAAATCAGATTACCGAACTAATCAACGGTATCTCGGAAAAAACACGACTTCTATCACTGAACGCTGCTATCGAAGCGTCAAGAGCCGGTGAGTCAGGTAAAGGATTCTCGGTTGTAGCAGGAGAGATTCGAAAACTGGCTCAACAATCTAATGAGGCAGCTAATGAGATAGGTAATCTGATTAAGATGAATGAAAAACGGATAAAGTCAGGTTCAAATAAAATTAAAGAGGTTGTTGACTCTATTTCAAGAATTGACACAAGTATAAAGACTATAACCGGTCTAATCGAGCAGGTAAATAAGGTTGCAGAGAAAGAAAGTAACGACAGTTTAATCCTAATGGATAACATCAACAACATCTCAGAGGAGGCAAATAAGAGTGTTAATATTATTAGTATTCTTACCAGAACAAAAAACCAGCTCACCTCCGAGGTTACTAAGACAAGAGAGATGGTTCTATCGTTTAAATTATCCCCTAGAAATAAACAGATAATATACGACACAATGAACTATAAAATTACCCGTGTTAAAAAGAAGAAGATTAAAGAGGTGAAAAACAGG
>CAYYKD010000049.1:0-6350 GCA_964471825.1 uncultured Spirochaetales bacterium | reverse complement strand
TAAAGGGTGCAAAGAAAAATACAGAGAAGAAAAACACAAACAGATCATTAAATATCTATAAGCCAAAAAAATCAATTTTTAATATTTTCAAAAAAAAGGATGTAGATTATTTATAGAGTAATACTTGCATCATAGAATAATACTTGCATCTATGTTTAAAGTTTAAATGTTTAAATGTTTAAATGAAATACAATCTAGGGGATCATCTTGAAATTCGGAAGTTTTGGAGAATTACTCCTAAGAATCACGGCAGAGAAGGGAAAAACATTTTCTTCTCTGCCTGACAGAGCAGATTTGTCATATGGCGGTTCAGAATTCAACTTTCTTGCAAATATAGCAAATATGGGTGCAGAGACAAACTTTATCACCGCACTTCCGGATAATACTCTTGGCAGATCTGCACAGAGATACATCAGGCTTTTTAATGTTAACGGATCTTTTATAGAATTTTCAGATCAAGGAAGGTTAGGATTGTATTTTCTTGAAGAAGGGTGTTCTATTAGAGGCTCTAAGGTTACCTATGATAGAGAAGGCGCTGCCATCAATACATTAACCTACCCTGACTATAGATTCGATAGTTTTTTCAGATCGATTGATCACTATCATATATCGGGTATTACCCCTGCCCTATCTGAAAATTCAATGCGTACGGTTCAAACCAGCCTGGCAAATGCAAAAAAAGCCGGGCTGACAATCTCCTGCGACCTTAACTACAGAGCAAACCTCTGGAAATATTATCTTGATGGAATCAAGGTAAACCCTTCTATAGTAATGCACTCTTTATTAATGCAGGTTGATCATCTGACCGGAAACGAATCTGATCTACAAAATTTTTTTGGTATAACACCGGGTGATAAGCTATATTTAAAACCGGAATTTGATATATCATACTATCAAAACATTCTCCTTAGAGCATCGGGGATGTTTCCACACATAAAATCTATTGCTATTACACTAAGAACTGCCGATAGCACTGACACCAACAATCTCGGAGCTATCTGTTTTATTAGAGAGACAAACAGCTTCTTTATTACCCCGTTTACTGGAGAAAAGTATAATTTAAAAAAAATTACAGGGATACGGGACCGAGTTGGTACCGGAGATGCATTTGCTTCCGGCTACATATATGGGCTTTACAAATATAATTTTAATTATCAGAAAGCCCTAGACTTTGGTTTTGCAAGTTTTGTTATGAAACACTCATTTCCAGGGGATCAGTCATACTCAGATCTCGTCTCAATAGAGAAATATATAGATGGCAGCCACACATCGTTGATAAACAGATAAGGGAGTTAGAATGATTAGAGTACTATTTCTTGGAGAGATGATTGGTCTAGAGACAGTCAAAAAACTTAAAAAAAGCCTTCTCCGTTTTAAGAAGGAGTTTGCAATTGATCTAACTATTGCAAATTGCGACGGGGCTTCAGATGGCTACGGCATTTTAAAAAGCACTGCCCACCAGATACACATTTCAGGGGTAGACATAATTACCGGTGGAGATCTGATCCTAAACAAGAAAGATTCCAGGGAACTGCTTGACACAGCAAATTTTATAATAAGACCATACAATCTTGCATCACTATCTGTCGGACGCGGTATACTTAACTACAAGATCCGCGAAAATCTTACTATCACAGTTGTTTCACTTCTTGGAAGAAATAATTTTCAGAAAATATTTGCCTCAGACCCATTCTACTCAGCAACAAAAATTTTAGAAAAGGCAAACCCTGAAAACCCAATTATTGTTGATTTTCATGGTGGAACAACAAGTGAGATTCAATCTATGCATTGGCACCTTGCCGGAAAAGTAGCTGCAGTAGTCGGAACAAATTTAAGAGTGTTAACAGCTGACCAACGAATCATTAATGAGAAAACTGCTGTTATAACCTGTAATGGTTACTGTGGAAGTGCAGATTCTATTTATGGTCTATCAGATGAGACTGAGATAACAAAGATAAAAAACGGACAATTTGTCTACTCAAAAATCCCCAATGAAAACATCAGATTTCAGGGGGTAATTATTGACATCGATGAAACTACAGGTGCTGCAAACAAGATAGAACTTTTTAGTCAATCAGCAGATAGTGACTTATCCGATACACAATCTCCTTAGATAGTGTACTAAAAATATTTCCCTGCAAGATAGCAACCCTCTTTTTAACAAACTTTTTAATGACAGGGTCATAGATCTGCCGTTCTGGAACATCAAGGATAGTAATCGATGCTATAAGTACTACATCCATGCCATGCTGTTTGCCAAAGGCAATTAGATCTTCCTCATTTCTTGAAGCAATAAACGAGATGTCCTCTAACTCACTACCAGCTGCAACCTGTTCTATTAGAACTATCTTGTAACTATAGATATACTGTTGACTGGTAAGTATTGTAAGGAAATCAAGGTTAATCTGTTTATCCTCTCTCTCTGTACCATTATAGATATAAAGTGCCACCAGTCCAATACGAACATTCTGTCTAAGGGTTATCGAAAGCTGTTTTGATAGGAAATAAAATATCTTATCCTGATTAGCAATAACCCATGGAAGGCGTGTATTTGCACCGGCAATTGACACTTGAAAAATAAACAATATTTGAATAAATATAACGAGCGTTTTTCTCATGATTCTATCTTTGAATTGAAAATTAAATAGAATCTCTCACCTAACATGGAATTCATTGAAATAAGTATATTATCATTAAATTTACTAACCTCATTTCACTATGAGGCAATTTGTGAGAGATCTACAATATCTTAGGAAATAAAGAAATGCAATTATTATTTTGCTCTAGCTAGAAATTCTTTCTGCTTAGATAACTCTCTTCCATATCTGGAGTTTAAATCACCCTGATTATCAATTGTTTTTTGAATTGCTGCATCAAGTTCTTTCGATGTCATTTTGTTAATCTTCTTATTCTTATCTTCTTTCTTTTCTTCTGCCATATTAACCTCAGGTATAAATTTTATATTGTTATAACATATTTACCCAAAAATTCAAGATATATTTTAAAAAGAGTTTATTGTGATGCACCTCACCGGTTTTAATGTCTAAAAAAATGACTCTACAGAAGCATTGCACAACAGGCAGGCTTCGCACTCCCAACAGTTTCCTTTTCGACTAATACTACCAATCACTATTTTAAAAGTGTTTAGGCTCTATTTAATTTCTCAAATTAACTTATCGTTTACTTTAACCGGGGCTGTTACATAATCACTAACCCATCACTATAAGCATTTTCATCATAATAAAGAGATAGCCCTTTAGCGTCAAAGACTCTTTTTGACTTCATTGTATCCTTTTCATAGTCTAATATCAAATCATTAAAACTCTTGTTATTTGATATAACTCCATACGATGACACCCCCGGAATTACTATCGGAATCTTTAGTTTGCGGGAGAACTCCTGTGCGATTTTACGGAACTCCATATACAAAAGAAACTGTTTCTCAGTACTTAAATTAACAAGAACAGAGTGTAAAGGATTTATTGCAAAAAAATAGATAAAATCTTTTATACCCTGCGATTTTATTCCTCCCCTTGAAATAAATAAAATAGCCATGCCGATTATCTGCTTATCATCACTATTAATCAACCTGATATTATGAAATGCCGGATTCTTAACAAGTTCAGGATATCCGGACAAACATATACCACCCATATCACCGTAATATGAGTCTATAAAACATTTAGATGTATATAGTTTATAGTTGTTGTAGTATCGAGTTTTTTTAGTATTTATAGAATCATAAATACTCTGCCAGTTAGATCTGACTTTTATCAGTTTATTATATGCAGTTATCTTTTTAAGACCGGCTTCAAGGGAGTCAAGATTGACTTTTTTAGTTCTGGTGATAAGGAAAGGGCGTATCAGGTCGATAAACTCCGAATTATTTTTTTCACTTTCTTCATTATCAAATAACTCCTGTACTTTAGGATCGCTCATAACTGTTTGAATCAGTGTCTCTAAAGTATTTAATATATAGTTAAATTGTGTAAATGAGATTATATCAACTATAATATCATCTTTTAAAAAATCTATTCTGGATTTAATCCCATCATCGTTAGAGTATTTTTCAATTATAAGCGATAAAACTACTTTTTGTAAATCCGCACCTCGATTATTTTCACTGCTTGAAAAGTAGATTCCGGCAATAATTTTTTCAATATCCGGAAGTTCTCCAAACTTTTTAGAAAGTTGGTCAAGATTACTTCTTTTTTTATTTAAAATCTCAAGCTGTTTTTCCGCTTTTAATTTACTCTTTTTTAACGCTTCAATATTATTGTTATCTTTATAAGCTTTGTCATTATTATTTATGACGCTACCGGCAGCAGACAACTTTTCCCCGATTGATATAGCCGTATTTTGAGCATTTTCGATAGGCTCCGTATAACTTAGAAGCTCATTTCTTATAAATGTAGAGATGCTATTAACATCCTTCGACTCTTGTTTTGTAATGTTTTCTAAAATATTTTCAATCTCTGTCAGGTTGATCTGCGCTCTGATCTCATTTTCAATTATTTTATCTTGATCAAAATAGTCACTTCTCGGAATACAAAAATCAGATGAAAGGCGAACGAAGGGTTGTGTGTCGGCCTCACCATATTTTTCCTTCAATTTATGAAGTGTAGATGACCTTGTAGATGATAATGCGTAGCCTCGGCCGATCCCCCTTATTACCGATCTCATTAGAACAGTGTGAAATGTGGTTCCTAAACCATCAAATTGTTTAATGTCATCTGATAACCATGATCTCTCCCTGCCTGATACACAATCATCTTGAAATTGCCTGATAACAGGTTCCTTACCGGGGAATTGGAGAATATAAGCATTAATTATATCTCTGAATGAGTAATTAGAGCTTTTTGTAACTTTATTCAGTATCTCAATCGGAATATTCAATTTATTAATAATATTTATTACGGCACTATGCTCTTTTGAGTCGTCTGTTACTGTAAAAATATCTTCAATACGAGGATATTCGGGGTGACACCCGTTATTCTCTTCAAGGGCATCAATAAAATGTTTAAAGTTATTCTCGAGAGACATCTTTCTTCTGTGCCAAGCAAAGAAGTGGATACTGTTACTATCTCTTAATACGGTTGACAACTCTAACAAATGGCTCTTTTTTTCAAAATTTACGGTTTTAGAAAAATCCTTGACAAACCCTTTGCAAAGGTAAAGGCCGATAGAACGATTGAGAAGAGATTTTATCAAACTCAGATATAGACCGAACTCTTTTATCAAGTCGCTTATTTTATACCCTTTTTCTAACCTGCTTGACAAAGATTTAACAATGTCCAATCCGTATAAATTAAAATTATGATTTTCTATAATTTTTGAATAAAATTTTTCAGTTGATCTTGCTTGTAACCCCAAGGTAATTTTTTCTGTTTTTTCAAGGATTTCAACTATCTGAAATAACTCAATTCTACCGGACATTGCGCTTAGAAAATGAATTGTATTATATTTCAAAAAATACACCGATAGGGAGTTCTTAAACACCATATTTCTACAGTGCATGATGTATCTATCAATCAAACTTTTATCTTTAAACTGCTTTGCCTGTAAAAAAGCAAGTGGTCTGCCTATATATTTTATTAGCACAACATCTCTTGCTAATCTGATGTTATCTGTTCCAAGAACGGCGCTTTCAAATGCAGGTGATTGTTTTATCTCTTTAATTATATTAAAAATATTATATAATACTTCAAGGTGATTCTTTTCCCAGTCACGATAATTAAAATCAAACTCCATCCTGGGCATAACAACATACCTCAAAAATGACTCAGGCGAAAGCCCACTAGATGCAACCTCCTTGATAAGTTTGACAAAAGGAAAAAGAGGTGCCCTTACACCTCCATAATTTCCTAGGATTTCGTCAAGCTTTTTAAGCTGATCCATCGGATTTAACCAGTATTTTGAACCTTTTTCACAGTATATTTTAAAAAGCTCTTTTATTTCCAATCTTTTATTATTTTCACGCTCCAAATCAAGAATAACATTAAAAACAAACCTGATTGCATGCTTCTTTGGTGTTTTTGACTTTTCAGCAACTTCTCTTAAACTTAAAAAAATCGACTTATATCTTGAGTTTACATTATCTATCGTTAGTTTTTCATCCTGAGCTTGTGTTTCCTCTCCTGTGATTTCTAAACAACTTATCTCTTCAAGCCCGTCATCAACATAATTTAGCACATCCATATTCTTAAGTCCCCAGTAAATTATTATGAGAAAATACCGCCGACAGTTCCGATAAAATCAAAATTAACAAACTACTTCCCATAGAAGTCACCCTGTATACACTCTACTTCGTCCTATACGGAACCTTTGCTGACGGCACAAACTCTCTTGTC
>CAYYKD010000048.1:0-20786 GCA_964471825.1 uncultured Spirochaetales bacterium | reverse complement strand
TTCTTTGGATAAATTAACCTATTGGAATAAAATATTTTATTTTTGCAAGAGGCTCTTTTATTTATTATTTTGGAAATTTTATCAATATCAGAATTTACTTTTTTATAAACTTTGTTTTTATTCTCCTCTGATATTTTATAAATCCATTTTTAATCTGCCTGTCCCGGTTTAAGACCGGTGGGACTATTTTGAATCATTGTTACATCAAATGCCAGGTTTAAATATTTCCCCTTCTTTTTTAGTTCATCATCTATACACAAATTTCCCAGGGTAAAAACTCCTTCGGATGTTGTTATAGAAAAAAAATACTCAGCTGAGTCAATCTCAATTTTTCTAATAAATTCTCTCACGGGTTTAGGAAGGGATGTCATGTATATAGGAAATACAAATCCGATTATTCTAGCTTCCGATTTAAATTTTTTTATTGATAAGCATGACATAATTGATATAAGATTTGAATCAGGCAGCTCTTTTTGTAATTTTTTAGCTACATAAAGAGAATTACCTGTTCCTGTGAAGTAATATATTTCGCAACTATACATTAAAAATATTCCTTGAAAATTGAAATGGTTTTCCGTGACCGGGAAAGATATAATTAATATTCATTTTTTTTAATTTATCAAGAGTTTCATTATATTTTTTTAGATCGTCAATCATAAAGCACTTAGGTTTTCCCATAATATTATATACTAGATCTCCGCATAACAAGGAACCATCGTCAGTCCAGACACTTAATGAGCCGGCAGAATGCCCCGGCGTTTCTAAAATTTGTGCGTTAAGACCGTAATCGCTAAGATTAAAGTCGTCATAAAGATAAATATCCGGTGTAAATGAGTCAAAGGCCTCTTTATTAGTAAACAAGTTTGATAGTAAGATGATAAATCTAAAGAAAAAAGTTATCCTGTCAGGTGTATTCTTTCTGTTATGATACATATCTCCGCAGGTTGCCATTCCTTCATCAAGTTTGTGCATTGCAATTTTTGTATTATATTTTTCACGAAAATATCGTGCATTATCCGCATGATCTATATCACCGTGAGACAGGATGATTAGTTTTAGATTATCAGAGTTAACACCGGATTCAGTGAGTACTGCTTCGATATGGCTTCTTTTAGATTTAAACCCGGTATCAAATAGAATAAAGTTGCTTCCGGTTTTTAGAAGATAACAGTTAGAATCAGATAGGATGGGTATAATTTCGGTCATTTCTTATCTCCGGTTTTCATTATAAATTAATTTTTCTGTTTAGCAATATCTTTTATTGTTATAGAGGGATGTTTATATCTTCCGGTTGTTGTGGTATAAGATTTCATATACCATTTTGACTTTATTTGTATTGAACTCACCGGACAAAGATTTAAACAGGCATAACTGAAAGTTGTTTTAAAAATCTATTGAACGCTAATTTTAATAAACAATATAATTGTTAAGAAATGATTATTAATAATAAAATAATTTTAATTAAAAAATTAATATTAAAATTGGTTATTTAAATTTTACAGAAATAGTTTTTTTTGTTGTAACTTGATTTTAAGTGAGACCTATTTGATAGAATCTGCGATACAGCAGATAGGTTCATAGAATGCAGAGTCTTGTTTAACGGTATAACAATGATAAAAACACACTGACAAAGAGTGCTGATGTGAAATATTTCTGTCGTTTTTTTGTCTTAAACGGAACTTTAGTCCCTCATTTATTCCACATTTATTCCACATTTATTCCACATGCACTTCAACTATTCAACATCCACTTTTTGTCATCACAAATAGCTTGATTTAGCTATCTTAAAGGTTTTTTTTATTTTTTTATTAGAATATCTTTGACAATTAGGTTTAATTTGACATAATAGTAAATAAATTTACCTAAGGAGAAAATATGTTTGAAACATTTACATTTATTATTAACAATGTTTATCATAACTTCTTTACAGTTTGTGCATTAATACCTACTGTTTTTTCAATTGTTACCGGGATAATTTTTCTTGCCATCAAAAACCGGTCAAAGGCATCAAAAAATCTCGGGCTCGGCTTTATATTTATGGGGCTATTTTTCTTTGGTTACTTTATTGCAGCTGTGGTGTACCATCCGATAGGTGCTTTTCATAGATGGATAACTGTATTTAATGTATTTGCATGTTTTATGTTCTACATGCGTTTTTGCCTTTTTTTTCCTGACGAAAATTCAGGCAAAGCGATGAAATACACAAGCTATGTGATAACCTTTGTTTCTATATTGGTCTTTTTAAGTTTTGTTATATATTCAGTCACCTATGGCAAAATTTATTTCAACTTCGAAAGCCATAATTACGAGTTTGAAGCTAACATTATTGATAAATTTCTTCCGCTTTATATACTTTTCCTTACTGTTTCAATACTTGCGTTCGGGATATGGAAGACTATCATTACTAAAGACAAGTCGAGGTGGTCAGTTTTTTTTATCATATTACTGGTTTTTATCGGGATATTTATACCCGGAATTGCAAACATTTTAAGTAGATTCGGGTATTTGGGAAGAGATATTTACCAGGTCACACAGGATCTTTCAAGCCTGTTTGGTTACTTTGCAGTTTCAATAATTTATATTAACTCAACTAAAGACCGTACAACTTTTTTTACTAAAATTATAACCATCACATTCGCAACATTTCTACTTGTGTTTCAAATTATTAGCTTTTTTAACTTGAAAGACCTTGAAAAATCATATAATTTGATAAAAAACATCGAAACCAGGAAAATAATAACGAGTGTCGACAAAGAATACTCTAATGACCTTGAGTATCTCTATTCTATCGATCTTTTAAACGAAAGCCCTCCAGAACTTAACTTTAATAGAAACCAAATTGAAATGGATAATATCAGTTTGATTAAATACACAATGCTCAATTCATATATTATGGACTTGGTTAATAATTCAAACTACCAAAAGTTAAAAGTTTTTTTTGATGGATCTTCGAACTACTCATTATTGGTTAGTAACCCATTGTATTTAACACTGAGAGAAGAGTTTTTAAAAACCGGCGAAAGTAAATTCAAAAATGATTTTATAACTTTTTCACAAAATCTGAATAAAAAACTTTTTTTCTTAAATAAGAAAGTTGAGCTTTCAGTAGGCACTATGAAAAATATATTAAAGATAACCGATAAAGAAAACGATGCAGTGTTTAAGTACTATAAAAAAGCAATTGAAGATTTCAAAATCTCATGTGCCGATGAATCTATGTTTAAAAACGGTGTATTATCAATTTTAGCGACGGCAAGCCCAAATGGAGAGCATATATTTCGTAGCGGAAAAAATAATCAGCATTACATTTCCTATATTGCAATTGACTATAGAAACAATATTATTTATGAAGCCGGGTATTCATACATATCTTTTAGAAAGTTTTTACATCCTACGGGGATGGTAATGCTTCTCTGTCTAGTCTTTATTATAGTAATTATTCTTTTTGGGTTTAGATACTTTTTTATGTTTACCATAATTAAACCATTAAATCGTCTTCAAGGCGGAATTGAAATTGTTCAAAAAGGGGATTTTAATGTACGAGTTGACAATCTTGTAAATGATGAAGTTGGATATATTTCTCGGGCATTTAACACGATGATTGAAAAAATAGCTCTTTCAGAAAAGAGCCTTGCCGATTATGCTAACAATCTGGAAATTAAAGTTGAAGAGCGGACAGTTGAACTTAAAGAAGCAAACGAAGAAACTAAAAAAACATTATCAGAATTGCATCTTATTCACAGAGAAATTAAAGAACAACTTGAAATGGCAAAAATTGTGCAGGACTCGATAATACCTAAGGTGTTTCCCGAAACCGGATTGCTGGATATTTATGGCAGGTATTATCCAATGGATGATCTAGGAGGAGATTATTACGATGTAATAAAACTTTCAGAAGATAAAATTATATTTGTAATTGCCGATGTTTCCGGCCACGGTGCCGGAGCAGCATTAGTAACAACAATGATGAAAGTATCATTCAGAAACAATTCTGTCCCAAATAAAACAACAGGTGAAATTATTGAAAGTGTTAACAAAGAACTGCTCCAAATCATTTCAGGAACCGGACATTACTTAACCGCTTTTGTTTGCTCAATAGATTTAATTACCGGGAAGATGGAGTATACAAATGCGGGTCACAATGAAATTTATTTTTTAAATGGACATTCCGAGATTGTCGAGCTTAAAACAAATTCTTTTTATATTGGATTTCGTGATGTAAAATTTAAATCAGAAAGAGTAAAACTGAAAAAAGGGGACAGGGTTATTCTATACACTGATGGAATTCCAGAACTTCAAAATGCTGAAAAGAATCTATATGGACACAAACGGTTTCAAAGTATTATTACTAAATACAGATCAAAAAAACACTATGAGCTTATTGATAAGCTTCAAGAGGATTTGGAGTTCTTTTCTAACGGTCAAAAAGCAACCGATGATAAAACAATCTTAATAATTGACATTGTGAATGAGATTGGCTGTGTCAGATTCAATACTGAAAAATTTATTGAGATGATTAGTAATAAAATTGCAGAAAACACTACGCACAACGATGAGGTCGAAAATAATCTTAACAACAAGCTTCTCGAAACACTTAAAATGATAAAGAATGGTAAGAATCATGAAGCGCTTGATAAAATCATCGAAATAAAAGACAGTTACAAAAGAAAAAAAGAAATGTTCATACTCTTATCTGCTGCAGGATATTTATCCTATAAAGCAAAAAAAATCTCAAATGCTTTAGACTTCTATAAGGAAGCCAATTCGATCGCTGTAGATAGGCAAACAACATACAATATTGAATATTTAACAAAACTAAGTAGTCTCTTAAAGCAATAGCCCCTATAAACCGTGGAGGTAAATTTGGGTGTTATTTAACAAATAAGACTGCTAAGGTAAAAATATTTGAGAATAACGGGTTTTATTATGGAAAACTTGATAATTCTAGATAGATTACCTGTTGCTTTAATAGTTATAAATATCAGTTATTAAATAACATAGTGTTTCTTATTGACTTCAAATATTTTTTTTACTATACTTTTTTTCTTTTTAGATTTACAAATTAAAATATTGGAGCTGTTAATGAAAAAGATACTCAAGACTATATCGTTAGTCTTTTTTTTGTTAGTTATAATCGGATGCCCGGCTGATTTACCTGAACCGGAGGACTTAGTCGGAAAAACTTCTAAAGATCCGATTATTTTAAAGTTAGAACAAACTAAATCATTTGTAAATCCATCCATTGATTCTGATTATTTACGATGGTTTAAGATAACTGTCACACCGGGCATTAAATTGCGTGTAAACATATATGATACTGTTAAAAATTCACATTTATTTGCAGCGGAAACAGGATTAAATTACAATTGTGAGTTTTTTGACGGCGATCTTATGCAATTAGAAGCATCTCTCAAAGATGATTTTTAAATTTGGGAAATAACACCTGAAACAAGCGAATTGTTTATTAAACAGGAACCTGCTACACAAGCTAAGATCGATGGAACATACGCGATTCTTGTTACAGAGGATTGCACTTATACTCCCGGTGAGATTCCGTCTGAAGCAATCGACTTAACTCTTGATGTTGCTTCAGTAAAAACTGACTGCACAGATTACAGATACTTTTTTATAGATCCAACTGAAACCGGAGACTATTCAATCACAATAGGCGATATGCCAGGTGATGGGGTGCATTGGGACTTAAACTACTGCAGTGTCTTTTATTACACTAATTCTACAGGATTCTACAATTATTACCAACCATTAACAGCATTAAGTGGTGCAGATGTTTATAAAAACGGTTCATTCTATCAGCTTAACAAATCTAATAAAACATCTATTGTAAAACTAACATTTAATGCATCAAACAGTTCAGGCATTTTAATAAAACTTTGCAAAGAAAAAGGATCAATTGACACAGACGGTTTTACTGTAAAAATAAGTAAATATGTAACTCCATAAAGGATATTCTTATGAAAAAAATAGCAATTTTAGCATATATTTTAACTTGTTTTTATGTTTCGGCATTAGAAAAGATCAAATTTGACAAAATGGATTTGTCTGTAGAAAAAGCGATAGGATTAGCACAATCTGTATCTTACGATTATATGGTTAAACAAATAGAGTTAAATAACCTTGATATTACTCTTGCATCCAATTGGATGCAGTATCTACCATCCATTGATTTGGTTTTTAACGGATCAAATAAATTTTTTGAAGCCTTTAAAATAATCATAGGGCTTTATTAGGTTCTTTGTGATTTTGATAGTTTGATTAATATTATTGTTAACCCTGTTATTATAAATACACTCATGACTATCTGTGCCTGTGTTAATCCACAGAGGATTTTGGGGTTGCTTCTGATGTTTTCGATAAAAAATCTCCAAATACCGTACATTACCATATAGACAGGCAGTATTACACCGGAAAAGACCTTCTGTTTAGGTGAAAGCTTCTTTTCCTGTTCTTCCATAGTAATGCCTTTATCAGGATTTGGATGAATCTTTTTGAAAATGAATAAAAGTGTTAAAAAAATAAGGATGTTAAATGCAGATTCGTAAAGTGGAATAGGGTTGTGAAAATGTACCGATGTACCCGGAACACATACGCCGAGTTCATGTCCCCAACAGCAGCCTGCAAAAAAACAAGAGAAGCGGCCTATTGCATGAGCAAGGGGCAAGTAGAGAGCGAGTATATCAAATGGAGTTTTCCATTTATTTTTAAACATTAATTTGCAGTATATGATAGACCATATTATTATAAGTACAATTGCACCATGGTATGTTTTAGTCGGTTTAGTTATAAAAGTGATTAATATAAATATAGGTTTCATAAATGCAGGTTCCTTGTAGAATATACCTGCAACCCTTTGCCCGAGATCTGCCAAGACAATATTTGTAACAGTCAGTATACCTATAGTTATAAGGTTATCTTTGAGTGATAAGCCGGATCGTTTGAATTGTATAAATATCAGCAATGCAAATACAACTGCTGCAAGAACTGTAAATAAGTTATAAAAAACGCCCTCCAAACCCACCGGGATTGGTTGGTTAAAGTAACTATAGATATATCTGATCATTGATCTTTCCTGAAATTATTAGTTTTATTGTTGATAATGTAACCGGGTATTAAATAGTTTAAAAAAAAGAGGCTGTCCACTAAGTCGGTTTATAAACGATTTTTACTCGTTTTACGCCGGCAATTAACCGGTACAAATAAAAATTTCTCGACTTTATGGACAGCCCCTGCGTTATTTAACTTTTTTGTTAATGTCAATAAACGAATTCGGTAATATTGATTTAATAGTGTTCATTTCATCAACAGATCCTGCAACACTCTCAGATATTGATGGAAAACAAATCTGAACTCCTAAATTAACTGATTTTAAATTCGCTTCAGTAGTAGAATTAAGCCAATACTTAACATCTTGGATGAGTGAAGGAGATGACATAATTTTAACTCCATTTTCATTTACACCTTTTTGTTCGATATCAAAACGCCAGCCTACAGATTTAGCACTACTGTTATTTACAAGATTAATATACTGTATACTATACAGACCAAACATTTGATGATTGATGTTGAAAATTTTATAATCATCATTGGTCATTATATCACAAGATTGATTTTCTTTAGCTCTTAGGACAAAGAAAATTGATTGAACATCATAGTCTTTTCGTAATGTGGTAAGTGAGGCGGTTTTAATATTAGTCAGCACACCTTGAACAAACAGGTATTTATATCCGTTTCTAATTGCTATGTCCTTTTTAAATGTCCAGTCCCTATTTTGTCCAAGTTTATATTCTGCAGCTTCAAAAACAGTAGCTCTAGTAGAATATCTGTTGGGATCCGAAAAAACCGGTGCCATGGATAGGGCGGTATCGCTTGTACCGTCACTTGGAAATGAATTAAAGTAATCTAATGTGTTTTGGTCAAATTTGATTTTCAAATTTCCGTTTTCATCAACAGGAAGATTTAAAGTTTTATTAATATCAGCAAATTTAACTAAGTAACTTCTAAGTTGTAAGTCTCCTGTTTCATCCTTATAAATTGAAGGTACTATTATTTGGTTTGTGGTTGTATCAAGAGTTATATTATCAAGTGAATCCGTAGTAAGATCATCAACTACTCCGGCAAACTTACTCTCTTCGATTTCTGACTCCAGCACCTGATATGCTCCCGGAACCGCACTTAACATATAGTTATATAACAAATCTGTTCTTGTTGTTGTTATAATAAATACTTTAACCAACCCGCAGCTTAAAACTGATGCTGCAGCTATTGATAATATTATTATTGATACTAATAGTATCTTTTTATTAGTTTTTAAAAAATTCATTAATTTACCTCCTAAATATTTTTATTTTTTTATAAACCCTTCAGGGTAGATAACTAATACTATACCAAACTTAGATTGTTTACCAAACACCATACCGATAGCTTCGGTTTTTTCGGCATCTGAGTCACCGATATTACCGGCGATGATCACATTGTAAAACTTTGTAAACTCATCAAAGTCTTTTATGCTATATGAATAGTAAGCACCGATAGAGAATGTTTTAAACTTAAAGTCAAGACCTGCTTTAATACTTAGACCCGGTCTAAATAAAAAGTTTCCGACTCCGCCCCAATTACTTTTCCATGATTCAACTTTTATAAACTCATCAGGATAGAAGCTGAATGTAAACAACGGACCAACCATTATGTATGGCATAATCCAGAATGGTAACCGAACACCCACGCCCATATTAACAGAGAAGTCAAGTTTTCCGTTATATGTACCTTCCATCGGCAACAAATTCAAATCTGCTTCTGCAATAAGTATATTCCACATAAATCTGAACTTTAGTCCATATTCTAAAGTACCCAATATATTTGAAATTAAAATACCTGTCTTCATAGATTCATTAAGTTCTTTGTACTTTGCGACATCCTGATAAGTTAATCCGGGCAAGTTAAATGTACCGCCCTGTTTATCCGCCTGATAAAGTAAAGCATTGTAGTATATGCCTAAAAGGCTTGATGTATTAACATTAACACCCACGCCAAAATGAAACTTAGTCATTTCATCTTTAAAAAATTGTCCCGGCTCTGCCTTAGCATTCACAAATGTAATTGTGAATAATAAACTTAAAAACACAAAAAATTTCTTCATTGATACCTCCATTTATAGCTCATGAAAATTGTAATAAAAATTACATTTATTTTTAATTTCTGTCAATAATGTAAAGAAAAAAAAATTCATTTAATTGATAATACTTTTAATTAAATTTTAGATATTTATAAAACTAATCTCGATTTTTAAAAAATTTGTTTTTGCAGGAGCCTTTTAGTAGTTGATATTGATTTGTTCAGTCGTTTTCATGAAAAGGGTAAAATAGATTATGAATAAACTCATAATAGATAATATATAACCTGGAAAATGCAATAAAGAAGCTTCAGGATGTTTCTGCTTCAGAACACTCAGCAGTCAAAGAAACAACAATAGGCATTAATGAAATAGCCAACTCTATCAACTCTTTAAGTGAAATGAGTTTAAAAAACAAAGAGAATCTTGAGCATTTAAAAAAAGAGGTAAGCAGATTTAATATCGGTTAAACTTAATAATCATAATGGCGGGGTACTATAGATAAAAAAACTACTATGAAACCAACCAGTCTTTGGCTTTTTCAATGGTTTCCATCGGCTCAAATTTTACTTTTAAAAAGTTATTTAACATCATTAAAAGCAGTTTTTTAACTCCGGAAACACCTAGAACTGCACCTTTTTTCATTTTATTATTTAAAAGAGCGGTAGCTTTATTAAGTTCTGTCATAACTTCATTGTTAGCATAACTATCTGTAGCATCTACTAACACAAGTACATTGTCAGGAGCTTTTTTATAAGCTTCTCCTGCTTTTTGTGCTGCTGCTATAAGTTCTTTATCAGCAAGTTTAGTATAATCAATAAACAAAATCTTTTGCCCTTTGTGTTCAATCCAACTTATCCTTTCTTCCATAAAAACTCCTTAATATATATACATAAAAAACTTTATAAAATGTCAACAAAAATAAAAAAAATACGGTGCTTACTTGTCTCTTATTACTTTATTCCTATCAAAATATGTAAACAACACAGGTATAAATACCAGTGACACAAAAATACTATAAGTCAGGCCGCCCATAACAGAGACCGCAAGTGGGACAAGCGATTCGCCTCCGCCGCCTATATTTAGTGCTAAAAAAAGCATACCCAATATTGTTGTTAAAGTTGTCATTAAAATAGGTCTGAAGCGGATCTTACCTGCATCAATTATTGCCTCATTTAGATTGTCATACTTATTTTTAAATTGAATAACAAACTCAAGAAGGATAATCCCGTTGTTTACAACAATACCCGCAAGCACAATCAAACCTAAAAATGATGGTAGGTTTAACGGATTTTTGGTAATAAAAAGTGATATAGATGCCCCCAATAGAGAATATGGGATAGATAATGCAATAACAAAAGGGATCTTAAAGCTGTTAAACTGCAAACCCATAACAACATAGACAAGTATTATTCCTATAAGAAGTGCAATGCCAAGTGTGCTAAAACTCTGACCAATAGCTCTTGATGAGCCTTTTTGTGAGATCGTGTAGTCTCTCGGAAGTTTAATCGATTTAATCAAGCCGGAGATCTGTTTTTTTACTGTAGATGATTTATAGTTTTTATCTATATCGCCTGTGACATTTACAATTCTCCTAAGTGATATCCTTTTAATCTCAGATGGTGCATCACCTTCTACAAATCTGCCAAGAGCTTTTAGAGGTACAACCCCTGCTCTGTTTGTAAAAATCGGTATGTTTTCAATTTTTGATATTTTAAATTTATCTGCTTCTTCCAGCACAATTTCCACATCAACATCATAATTATCAAGTTTATATTTAGTTACAGTCTGTCCCGACTTACTCCCCCTGATAATTTGGGCAAGTTCCAGTACCGATAATCCGCAATTTGAGATTTTTTCTCTATCAGGTATAAATATATATGAAGGTACACCCTTAGACAGATTGGATTTAAGATTGGTTACTCCTTTAATAGCTGAGAGTTGCGATATCAACAGATCACCCTGTTTTTGCAATACAGGAATATCATTACCTGATATAACTATGTCGATCTCATTTCTTTGAATACCGGCAGTTGCATCAATAATCCTTATAGTGTATGAAAAGCCGCTATAATTTTTAAAAATATTTCTAACTTCATCGATGATCTTACCGGTTGGCCGACCAAGATCTGAAATAACCGTAAGTGTTCCGCTATATGGCAGAAGAGAACCGAAAAACAGATCTTCACCTATAACTGAAGTGACATATTTAATATTGTTAAGACTCAATAATTTTTTTTCTATCTCGGTTATCCGTTGGTTGGTGTATGAAACAGATGTCCCTTTTGGAAAGTCTATTATGATTTGAAACTCACCTTGATCGTTATTTGGAAGTAGCCCCGTAGATAGATTTGAGAAGAATACAAATCCCACAACCATTAAAACAGTAAAAGCTAAAATAGTTTTAATCCTGTTTTTTAGTGACCATGATAGAAGTTTAACATATCTACCCTTTAGAAACTCGGTTAGATTGTTAAAACGGATTGAGACTATGTTGGGTTTATATTCTGTCGTTAAAAGAAAGTAACTTAGAACAGGCACAAGTGTTATAGCTATAAATATTGAGATAATAAGTGCAAAAACTATAACCATAGAGAGTTCACCAAGTAGAACATTAGCAAGTCCCTGTGTGAATGTTAATGGGAAAAATACAACTACAGTTGTAAGCACAGAGGCACTTATGGCAAGTCCAACTTCGGCGGCAGACTTGGTTATGGTATCAAGCCGTTTAGTGCGGTCTTTTTCATTTTCTAAAAATCTAAATGCATTTTCCATAACTACAATGGCAGAATCAACAATCATACCTACAGCCATGCCCATTCCACCCAGTGAAACCGTGTTCAAACTTAATTTAAACACCTTCATCAGTAAAAATGTAATCATTAAAGTTGTCGGTATAGATAAAACTATAACAAGTGTGTTTCTGATATTACCTAAAAATAAAAATATCACAAGAGCCGCTAAAATGGCCCCAAGCATTAGTGAAACAAACACGCTTGTTATCGCCGACTGTATGGATAGTGACTCATCTTTAACTATTTTAACTACGATATCAGAAGGTAGTTTTGAGCTGTTCTGTTTAAGGTATCTTTTTACCTCTTCGGCTATTTGTATGGAGTTTCCGCCGCTTGGTTTTCTGACAATCAGTCCTATAGAGTTACTGAGGTTGGTTCGTGAAAATTTAGTTTGAGTTTTTTCTATAACCGATATCTTAGCAATGTCTTTTAATCTTACAGACTGGCCTTGAGTCAATCCTATAAAAATATTTTCAATATCTTCAACTTTAGAGTACCGCCCTTGCAGTCTTAAGGTAAAAGCTTTTTTATCACCTTGTATGTCCCCGATCGGGAAGTCGGAATTTGCACCCGAAATAATCCGCTCTAAACTGTTAAATGGTATGCCGGTTTCTACAAGTCTCAATGGATCTATCTCAATTTTTACTATTGTATCAACACCGCCGGTGATAGTTGTATTTGCTACGCCGTTTAACCTGGAAATCTGCGGTGCAAATCTGTTTTCTACAAATAGTTTTAGTTCGGAAAGTGACCGTTTCGTTGAAGTTATAGATAATTCAATAGGTGCCGCTAAAAAGTCACTGACTGTTAATATAACAGGCAGTTGGGCATTACGCGGGAGTACAGGTCTGATTTGATCGATCTTTTCCTGAACACTTCTAGTTTTTTCTTTAATGTCAACGCCAAAGGCAAAGTTTACCGTTACGGTTGAAAAACCCTCCTGCGTGGTTGAGCTTATCTCTTCTATGCCTGATATTGCAGAAAGTGATTCCTCTATAATCTGTGTAACATCGTTTTCAACGGATTCGGGATCAGCACCGGGGTAAACAGTTGTTATAAATAGGGCAGGGACAGAGAAGTCCGGATAATATGAAACCGGCAGATTAAATGATGCAATAATCCCCAAACCGGTAAGAATTCCGATAATTAGGAATGTTCCTACATATCTCTTAATAAAAAGCTTAATTAATTCCATAAAATGCATCCTATTGTTAGTCTATTCATTCAATTTATTAGAAATTTTTATTGAAATTTCGTTGTTATCTTATGATCGATAACTTATCGCCGACATTTAGGTCGTAAGCTCCCTCATCAATTATCAACTCGTCCTGATTTAATCCATCAACTGCCACTCTTTCTTCCCATCTTTTTATAACGGAGACATTCTTAAAAACTGTCCGTCCATCAACATTAATATATACGCCTTCCTCTTTTTTAGTGTTTTTTACAAGTGCTGCTATGGGGATAATAGCCCTTTGTTGGGTGTTTATAATTATCTCGCCCTCAACAGCTTGCCCAGGGTATAGTACATTGCCGCTACCGGGAACAAGACAAATCTTAGCCTCTATCATAAGTCCGCCTGTAATCGAGTCTACTTGCGGAGCTATCTTTGTTATAACAAAACTAATCGATTTGCCGTCATCTATAACAAGTTCAAGAGGTTGTTCAACTTTTACTTTACTTCTGTCGTGTCCATAGACGCTTCCTCTAAAATAAAGGCACGAAAGATCACCTACTTCGAATAATACTGTTTGTTGGGTTACAGTGTTGCCGTAATCTACATATTTTTTTAAAATTGTTCCGGTAATCGGTGAGGTAACTGAGTAAGGCTCAAAAACAAAGCCCGGTATCTCCTGTATAACGCTTGCAAGTATCCTTGATTTTGTAATAATCTCCCCCTCTACTGCATTAGTGTTCATTACTCTCCCTGCTATCTTTGAGTAAACTGAAACTTGTGAGGCCGGATGAATTTTTCCGAAAATGTTTACGGTTTCAGATATGCTCTCAATGTCAACTTGGTATTGAGAGACTTGATAAATTTTTTCTATAATAACCTCTTTATTGTCCTTAATTTTACATCCCAAAAATGTTGTAAGTAGTAGTAAAATAATTAATTTGTATCTCATTGGAACTCCTCTTCTATTGATTATAAAAGATAGTTAAAATTGTGGGTATAGTCAACAAAAATGCCAAAATAATTGAAGGATTAGTAGAGTTAAATACGCTCTTATGTATGGTGTTTTGTTCAGGGTATCTTTTTGAATTTTTAAAATATGCACAGTGTCAAATCCGCATAACTTATAGATACTGTCAACAACTGATTTAGGCAAGATGGGTGAGGCAAGATCTCTTAAAGTTTCAAAATCATTAATGAAAGCCTCTTGAGTATTATCTTTTGTCAGCTGTTTCCGGTATTTATCCGGTTGATTGTCAATAGCTTTTTTCTACCATGATTAGGAAAGATTTCTACTTAAGTTTAGACTACCTAACTTAAGTATACCTAACTTAAGTAGAAGAAAGCTATTGACAATCAAAGTATTTAAAAAGGGATAGGCATTAGTAGAATTATCTTGAAAAACAAACCGTTTTTTGATAGTATGTTAGTTAATGGTTTTAGCAAGGGGTAATCGATGGTAAAGGCATGGAGTTTAGATTATATCAGGAAAATACCGCGATCAAACCTTGTTATTTTGTTTGTTACAACCATCGGCATAAATGTTTTGTCGCTTGTTTTTCCTTTGACCATGAAGCAGGTTTTTGGCAGAGTTATTCCAAATAAATCAGAAGAAACGCTTATAGTTTTAGTCATAGCTTGCATAGCTGCACTTATTCCTGAAACTGTTTTGAGGCATATAAAAGTCAGTTCATCAAAATGGGTTGCATCAAAGTTTGAGTATTATTTTAACGGATATATTATAAGGAAGATACTAAGTGCCGATCTTTCAAAACTTAAAGATGAGAAGTACGGATCGCTTTTGGAAAAACTCTCGTTTGTAGGGAAGCTTGCGTCGTTTTATGCGACAGGTTTTTACATGTCACTCATAGACCTTCCTTTTGCTTTAGTTTTTTTTGTTTTTTTATATATATTGGGCAAACAGATAATCATTTATATCATCATAGTTGTTGCGATCTATCTTGTTGTGATAGCGTTTTTTGCACCTTACTTCCGCAAACACAGAGAATTGTTTATCAAAAATAATGTTGAGCAAACTAACAGACTTATCTCATCGCTTGAGAATATTCACTTTATAAAAGCCTGTAATCTTGAGGAGTTTGAGATCAGTAAGTTTAGATCGGTTGCAAAAGATGTGAGTAATTCAGGGTATGAGATCAATAAACTTACCTTGCGTTTTAACAACATTTCAGCTCTGTTTAATCAACTTTTAACATTTACGGTACTGATCTCAGGCGGATATTACCTTATTAACGGGACTATGCTGTTAGGTGAGTTAACCGCGTGTTCGTTATTGACAGGTCGGTTAATCCAGCCGATTCACAGTCTGGTTTCAACTTTTATCCAACGATCTGAGATAAGATTATTAGAAGATAACATAGCAGCAATAACCAAGATAACCGAAAGATATACGGCTGATACACCGTTTTTTCCGCCGGATATAGACGGTACCGTGGAGTTCAAAAATGTGAGTTATGGTAAGCTGAAAAATGTAGATTTTAAGATATATCCGCGTAAATTTGTAAGAATAGACCATGATTTTCATGGTTACAAAGATATAATTGAGATAGTATTGGGCATTGAAAGCTCATTTAACGGAAAAGTGTTGATAGACAGTCTTGATATAAAAGAGTGGAATATGGGAAATCTCAAAGGAAAAATTGAGTATATATCACAGGATGTGAAGCTCTTTAACGGTACGATTATAGAAAATATAACTTTTTTTGATAAAACCCGTGAGTCAGAAGCGGTTGATGCCGCCAAACTAACACTACTTGACAGCTTTGTATTACTTTTACCTAACGGTTACAACACGCGACTTGAGAATCACTCTGTGAATATCTTACCTGCCGGTATGTTACAGCGGCTTAACCTCGCAAGGGCGCTTTTGTATCGACCGCGTATTCTGATCATAGACAAGATCGAGCAGTCGATGGATAATGAAACTAATACACACTTTATAAAACTACTAACTGAGTTGAAGGGGATGATGACCATAATAGCCGTAAGTAACAGCGATGCAATCAAAAAACTGGCTGACGAGAGCCTACAAAATATTGTAGCGGGGGGGCAGGCATGAATGAAAAACACTTAACTCGCTGGATAATGCAAAGTGCCAGAACATGGCGTGACCTTTCACATCTTGTAAAAGAGACCGGCATAGACGCGATAGATCATGATCACAAAACGCTAACCGAGTACGCTTTAAAGTTAAACACGATCATCGAAAAGTACAATAATGACTTCAGTCTTGAAACCATTAATACGCTAAACGACTTGCTGGTTGATCTATATATTTACACTAAAGAGCATTTTGAACGAGAGGAAGCATTAATTGAAAAGTTCAAACTTTCTATGCTGGATGTACAGATCTATGAACACGAGCAGATATTGAACAAACTTAAAGGTTACATTGATTCGTTTAATCAAGGTAAAGTTAATGTCACAAAAACACTTAAACTTGAGATCCTTGAGTGGATTGTCAATCACATAAATTACACTGACTTTAAAACATTTGAGTTAAATATGTGGAAGACAAACTTATTGACATCACGCAAATGGGACGATGTAAAAGATATCATAAAGAAAACCGGCATTGAGGAGATCGATAATCAGCATAAGGAGATGACGCTTATTACACTTGACTCGATAGAGGAAGTAATAAACGGTGCCAACCTATTGACTGTTGATGAAGTAAAAACACTCATAACAAAGATCAGAGATTATGCGTTGTATCACTTTGATTTTGAGCTTAAATTTATGAAAAATTATAAAATACCGCATGTCCGGCATGAGGAGATTCATCATAAGTTTATAGCGTTGATTGATGACTATATCAATCGATTGCCGGGTGCTATAGCTGATATAGACGGATTTAAATTATCGGTTATAGATTGGTGGATTGCACATATCAACAACATTGATAACAAAGATTTTTCATTTGAAAAGTGGGCGACCGTGCTTATAGAGGAAGCAACGACCGTTGAAGTGATCGCATTTATGATAAAAAAAACAGGCATAGGTGATATAGATAATGATCACTTAAAACTTGTCGGGCACACGCTGGAGTTAAATAAACTTATAGTAAATTTTGAAAAAACGAATCACATCGATAAAGACGAGTTTTTTACGGTGTTTAATAAGATATATGATTTTACAAAGTTTCACTTTGAGCGGGAAGAGAAGATAATGATGGCTATGAATAGCGTTGACTTTAAAAGTCATAAAGATGAGCATGACAGGATAGTAAAAATGTTGGCGGATTTGGGTGAAAACTTTACATCAGGTAGAATGATTATATCATCAACATTTAAGTTAAAACTTCTTGATTGGTGGATAAACCATACGAATACAACCGATTACAAAACTTTTGTAGAGCATAATCCGGTAAAGGGGTAAACTGTGTCAGACAAATATATAGAAGAACTGCCGGAACTAACATTTGAGCCAAAAGTTGCAACAGCACGGTTACTCATACCTCTTCTTGATGCCTTGGGGTGGAAAGGGGAGCAATCAAGACTTGTTGAAGCGTTACCTGAAAACCCAAATTACCTTGACATAAACGGTGTTAAAGAAACACTTGCAAATTTGAACTTTAAAACTCATCATTTGAAAAATACCGGCGTTGACAAGATAGACAAACGGATAGTTCCATGCATATTGATAAACAAAGATAAAAGTTATCTGATTATCAGAAACGATAGTAATCGTTGTTTAATATATGACGGTGATGATGGTAAGTATCTTTACGCTGACAATAAAGACCTGCAAGGTGATGTTTATATATTTAAATTTGTAAGTGACTCAAGAGATTCGATACTCGGGCCTAAAAAGGAGTGGTTTACCAAACTGATAAAAAGGTTTATGCCTGCGTTTGTGCCGGTTTTACTTTTGACACTTCTGATAACATTGATGGATCTTGCAACGCCTCTGTTTATTATGTTATTTTACGACAACATTTTGAAAACGGGGTCACACTCTATTCTGGTACTCCTTGGAAGCGGGGTTATTATATTTCTACTCTCCGGTTTTGCACTTAAAGAGCTAAAGATGAACCTTATGAATTTCTTGAGTATCAGGATCGGTAATATAGTAACAAACGAATCGTTTTACCGTCTAATGTACCTAAGTCCTGCCTACACCGAAACTGCGTCGATTAATTCGCAGATTGCCAGGATAAAAGACTTCGAAAGCATAAAAGAGATATTTATAAATGGTACGCTGAACGCATTCTTTGAGTTGATATTTCTGTTTATCTACATAATTGCTATCATTTATCTTGGGGGAATAATCGGGGTAGTACCGATTGTTGTGTTGTTTGTACTATTACCGGTAGGATTTATATTAAGACCTTTCAACAAAATTCATATCGAGAACTCGACAGATTTGTTATATGCCAAACAACAGAATACTGTAGATATTCTAAACAATCTGCGTGAGATAAGAGTTACGGGGACAAAAGACGCGTGGATCGAACGAAACGATAAAGCAACCGGCGAATACATCATGGCAAACCTGAAAACTGCCGCATTTTCAAACACTGTAAATCACATAACATTTTTTTTGACAACTCTGAGCGGTATAATCGTTGTGTATATGGCAGTTATGGCGGTAATTAGCGGTAAACTTTCATCAGGTGCTTTGATAGCTGTATTTATGTTGTTTTGGCGAACCGTTTATCCGGTTAGAAATGTGTTTTCTTCTATTATACAGATATTTGGCATACAAAAAAGTGTAGGTCAGATAAATCGTTTTATGATGTTGCCGCAAGATAACTCGCCTGACTCGGGCATGATCAGTGTTGCAGATGTTAAAGGGGAAGTTGACTTTATAGATGTGTCATTGAAGTACACCAAAGAGTCGCATGCTGTTCTATTAAACTTCAACTTAAAGGTTGACCCGGGTAAAATAGTTGCCATAACAGGTCACGACGGGGCGGGTAAAACTTCGATATTAAAACTTATATTGGGGATGTACAAACCTCAAGCAGGTAGAATACTGATTGACAATACAAATTTGAATCAGTTTGAACCGATATCGCTTCGTCGATCTATCAGTTATTCGCAAGAGAGATCCGGGGTGCTAAGCGGTACGATAATTGAGCATTTTAAACACTTTAATCACAATTTAAACATAGAGAATATACTTAAAATAGCCGATTTGACCGGGTTAAAACCGTTTTTAGATTATTTACCCAGTGGTTTGACCCATTATATCGACAAGGCCGAGCTAAGAACTTACGATTCGGAGTTTATAAAACTGTTGAATATAACCGGTACATTCTACAAGAAGTCCGGTTTATATTTGTTTGATGAGCCTGAAAATGAACTATGTAAAGAGAATATTCTAAAGGTTTCATCTGCTTTAAAGGAACTGCGAAAAAAAGCCGGTGTGATAGTAGTTACTAAAAGTGATGACTTCTTAGCCGTCGCAGATAAAGTTGTGTACATTGATAAGGGGCGGGTAAAGTTTGAAGGGTCGGCTGAAAAATATTTTAAAACTTACGGCAGGGGGGGATAATGGGGACAGGTAACAAAGATTATAAGTTTCTTTCGCAATCGGTTATCTTAGAGGAAACCGGGGTGCCGAAGATATATTATTATATCTCGTTTACTATTGTTATATCGTTAGCGGCGTTTATCATTTGGGCGGGTTATATGCAACTCGACGAAGTCGCTGTCGGAAAGGGGCAACTCTTGCCTGTAAATGATATCGTTAAAGTTCAGCACTTAAGCGGTGGTGTCATAAAGAAAATTATTGCAAAAAACGGCAATCCTGTAAAAAAAGGGGATGTGTTGATAGAGCTCGACGGCACAAATAAAGTTGAACGGATGAGTAGTTTAAAGACAGTTATTAACTCTCTATATAATCAAATGGCGATTGTTGATTCTGAGTTGGTTGAAACGACGGATCTTGTAAAAACCGGACTTGAGTCAAAGCAGAGTTTGTTGAGGCTTGAAAATAGGCGTTTACAGCTGTATTCTGAGATAGGGACTGCTAAAAGCTCACTTTCAATCTATCAGAAAGAGATGGATGATTTGACGATTTTAAGCCCGATTGATGGGATTATACATAATTTATATGTAAAAAACACAGGGGAGATAATCCCCGGCGGTGTCACTCTCCTTGAGATCGTGCCTGAGAAAACCGAATTTTACTGCGAAGCAAAGATCCCGCCGCATGAGATCGGTAACATTCAAGCGGGTCAAAAAGTGGTTATCAAGTTGACTGCATATGACTTTTCGCGATTTGGAACACTGAGCGGATTCATTGAAAACATATCAGCTTCAACGATTATTGAAAAAGACAACTCTCCATTTTATAAAATAATTATAAAAATTGATGAGAAGTCGGTTTTAGAAAAGCCAAAAGGGTTTAATCTGATATCGGGCATGACTCTAACGGCAGAGGTTGTCACCGGCAAAAAAAGTTTATTGGAGTATATTCTTAAACCGGTTCTTATAATAGCAAACCGGTCATTACGGGAGAAGTAAAATGAAAGATAAAAATGATCATTTGAAGAAAAAACCGATTTTAGATGAGAATATTCAGGATACCAATATAGATGCGAAGGATTATTCGGGGTTAAATAATGACTCGATGAAAAATGATATATTAATTGAAGCGGATTCTGACAAAAGTGCTGAAAAGTTAAATATATCTGTCGAGCAAAGCGGCGATAAAGTAACTA
>CAYYKD010000047.1:0-21199 GCA_964471825.1 uncultured Spirochaetales bacterium | reverse complement strand
AATCAATTTATTGCCGATTTTCCCGGTTAAGTTAATTATTTTTGAAGTAGAAATAATAATTAAAGAACAAAAAGACTTGCTTAAGCGATAATATTTGTTTATATTTCTTAAACTATATTGGCATTACGAGGTAAATAATGAAGGAAAATATTTCACTTTTTATAGAGTCACTTAATAAAATTCTTATAGGCAAGAGGGACAGGATAGAACTGATAACTGCAGCAATCCTATCAGGCGGAAATATTCTACTTGAGGATATGCCCGGGGTCGGCAAAACCATTATATCAAAGTCTATCGCTTCTCTGATTATGGATGATGACACAAAGAAACCTGTTAAATTTTCAAGAATCCAGGCAACACCTGATCTTTTACCTTATGATATAACCGGGGTAGATCTCTACAATCAGGACCTGAAGGACTTTGTATTCAAACCTGGCCCGGTATTTGCTGATATACTACTTACAGATGAACTCAATAGAACAACTCCAAAGGTACAGTCTGCATTACTTGAGGCTATGGCAGAAAAACAGGTAACAGTTGGGCGTAAGACATATAAACTCTCGGAGCTTTTTTTTGTAATCGCAACGCAGAATCCCGTTGAGAGTGAAGGAACATATCCGCTTCCTGCAGCCCAATTAGATAGATTTGCTATCTGCATGACGATCGGATACCCTGATCTTGACCACGAGCAGGAGATACTGAGATCGGGCGGCTCAGAAAAGAGACTACTTACTCTCCTGCCTGTAATCTCTAAGAGTGAGCTAATTGAACTCAGACAAGCCGTAATGAAGGTTACTGTTGATGATAAGATAATCGAGGCTATTTCAAGAATAGCAAAAAAAACACGGGAACTTAAAGAGGTTAAATTAGGTTTGTCTACAAGAGCATTATTGATGATGAAGGGGATGCTCTGTTCCTATGCATTCCTAAAAGATCGAACATTTGTAAATGATCAGGATCTTATAGATCTTGCACCATTCGTCTGGTCACACAGATTGATTGTTAATAATCCACAGATTAAGGCTGATGATATAATAAATAGAATCACAAGAGATGAAGTAAAAAAGATAGTATAAAAAAACAGGAGATCACTTTGAAACAATTATTGATAACGGTATTCATGGCAGTTTCATTACTAACATTCCAGGCCAACGAGAATAGAGGTTTTATAAAAAGCAAGGCAGGTGTTCTAATTAAGGTTGACCCTGCATCAGGCTTTATCATGAACTATCCGGAAAAAAAAGGCCCCAATCCTGATCAAATTCCCATAAAATTCACCAAAGATGAATTCGATTCAATCCTTAACAGTATAACTGATAATGTAGACAAAAAGATACTACAGGAAGCCTACCCCTACTTTGATGAGCTCAATTCACATGAATTTATCTATAAAGAAAATGTAGAAATCAAAACTAAGGTTAGAAGTATTCTTTTAAAACTAAATAAGAAAAATGAAATTGATAACGATCTTCTATCACATGGTTCCCCATCGCCTCATAGGTTCCCGCGAGTATTCAACGCTAAGTCCAAACCCTACTTTGACATTACCTTTAACTGGGGTGTAAAATTTGCTAACAACATCACCCTTGATTTTGGAGTTAATCTATCAAACTTCGTTATGCCCTCTCTTGAGATAGGTTTAAAATATAACTTTGTAATCCCCGGCTATCCGGTTGAACCGTTTGTAGGTGGTGCAATCTATGGTGGTTTTATGGACGGTTTTCCAATAGGAATATCAGCACTTGCCGGAGTTGACATCTTTCCTTGCTATCTTGAGAATAAACACAGTGACAACTTTTTCCTATCTGCAGAACTTAGAATTGGTGCAGTTATAGTTATCCCTGTCTACTATGATACGGGGCTCGACACCGAGACCATATATAAAAAGTTAGGAGTTCTGGCAGAGGGCGGATTCTACATGGGGACAGGCTATATCTTTAACAATCTATAAATGCAAAATAGTGGGAGATATATAAATTGAGTTACTGTAATCTGGAACAACTGCAAATGTTACACAGCTCCCTAAAAGACAGACTTGATAAGAGACTTCAAGAATTTAAAAATCTATACAGAGATGCATCCGAATATGAAATTTTTAAGGAATTTGTATTTTGCATCTTTACGCCTCAGTCGAGCGCAAAATCTTGTTGGAAAGCTGTGCAAATTCTCGACAAAGAGGGACTTATAACAGATGGAACTGCGGAACAGATCGCTCAAAGGATCAATATAGTCAGATTTCGTAATAACAAGGCGAGATATCTTGTATTAGCTAGAAATACATTCTATAAGGATGGAAAATACTCAATTAAACCATATATAGACTCATTTAACGATAAGACAGTTCTAAGAAATGAACTTAGATTAAATATTAAGGGCTGGGGTTTAAAGGAGGCGAGTCACTTCCTGAGAAATATCGGCTTTGGAGAGAGGCTTGCTATACTTGACAGGCACATTCTTAGAAACATGGTCTACTATGGTGTTATCCCCGAGATACCGGGTAGTATATCTGACAAAACATACCACGAACTGGAGATGAGACTTCTTGACTTCTCAGAATATGTACAGATTACCCCTGACAGGCTTGACATAATTCTATGGTATATGCAGACAAATGAGATCTTTAAATAGGCCTTGCTGAAATAAGTTGCCTAAATCACCTACTTTCTCCTAATACAGAGCATAGTAATATCATCATCCTGCTCATGCATATAACCGACTAAATCTCCCCTTATGGACTCAACTATATCTGCAGAGTTCTTCTTACCGTTATTCTTTAGAATATCCATCAATCTTTGCATACCATAGAGATTCTTGGAACTATCCGGTGCCTCAGTTACTCCATCGGTGTATAAGAACAGAACATCTCCGCTTGCAAGTTCGAAACTATCCTCTCGTGTTCTCGAAGTTATATCAGCCATAACGCCCACCCACATGCCATTTGTCTGAACTCTTTCGACAACCTCCGTCCCCGATCTATAGATAAGATAATCAATATGCTTACCGGCTGTAATAAACTTACCGTCTCCTGTATGACAAAAAATTGAAAAAGTCATGAACTCACTTACACCAAGTCGGTTCTTGATATTCTCGAAGAGAATCTTGTTTAACTTTGTAACTGCAGACCCCGGAGTTATACCCGGAATATTAACAACTGTATTTATTATAGACTGACTCATCATCATTATAAGTCCCGGTGTAACACCATGACTTGTAACATCTCCGACACAGAACCACTCTCTGCCTGATTCATCTACTATAAAGTCAAAATAATCACCTCCAACCTCCTCAGCTGGGATCATTAGACCTGAGATATCAAAAATTTCATTATCAAATATCTTAGGAAGGATGGCAGTCTGAATTTTCTGAGCAATCTTCATCTCCTCCTCAAGTCTATTTTTACTGATTAGATCAACGCTCAAAATCTCATTTTCAACTGTAACACTTGCGGCAGATGAAAATGCATTTAAAAGGGTAAAATCATCTACATTAAAATCATCATGTCCCTTTTTATTATAGATTGTAATAATTCCAAAGACACTCCCCTTAATAGTAATGGGAAGTATAATATAGGAACCCTTTAACTCATATTCAGCTAATGCCTCATCATCCTCTGATTCATTGTTTATAAGGATAGGTTTTTTTCGCTCAATACACCGTCTCAGAATTGAGTTCTTCTTTAGTAGATAACTATCGCTGCACTTCCTGGTACCGGGATAGTTGACAACAAGTTTTAGGCTATCACCATTCTCATTCAATACAAAGAAACATCCGCTCTCTGCATCTGCAAATCCACAGGCAAGTTTCATAATTGTAAAATATAGAGAGTCACTATTTCCAATCCCTGCTGTAATTTCGGAACTCATCTCAAGACTTGCATCATACAGCTGCTCTAACTCACTATTTTTTCTTGCGAGTTTAACATTAAGCCGTTCAAATTCATTATGGTAGTTAACAAACTTATTTGCCATTAAGAATAGTACCGCTATTAGAAATACCGGAAAACCAAGACCTGAAAAATAGATAAGATCATTTAGATTTAATACCTGATGTGCTATGACATCAATAAAAACAAAAATAAGAAGCGGTAAGATGCCAAATAAAAGAGAAACCGCCTCCCTCTTCTTCTTCCTTAGTGAATAGATAACAACAAACAAAATATAGAATACCGGAACAAATAAGAACACCTGAACAGTCCTGGTAAACTCCCTAAACTTGCCATAATCAAAGAAAAACAGATGTGGAACAACCGGAATAATTAGGGCAAATATTAAAACAATATCTGTCAGCCTCCAGCTCTTATGTTTTGTAAATGTCTTTATAAAATAGGCAAGAAAAAATGCAACAAAATACTGACTTATAAATATAATCTTCTGAAAAAATAGATATGATGGAAAAATACTAAGCGGATCCGGAATAAGACTAACAAAGAAATTTGTCTCATAGATAGCAAAACTAATTGCAAGTAATGAGTAGAACAGATTCTCAACATCGTTTTTTCTTTTCAGGTAGATTAACAAATGATAGAATCCGAAAATTATCATTACAATAAATATAAAGGCATTAATATATGAATTAAAAAAATCCTCTGAAAAAGCCCTAGAGCGAGCATAGATCGTCTCGCCGATAAACTGTTTACCCAGTAATGCCCCTTCGCCATGAACAAAGACTCTAATCTCAAGTCTATTTTCATTCGGTTTAAGCAGACTATTAGGGATTGAATAGACCCTTGTTTGATTCCAACCGCTAAAGAACCTCGGAGGCAGATGCCCTGTTGAACCAATTATAATCCCATTTAGTTTTGTCTCGTCAACAGTTAAAATCCTCCCCAGATAGAGAGATAAATTCTTATCTCTAAATGAATCCGGAACTATAAATGAATTTGTTAGAGTGATGTATCCTGTTTTTCCGGGAACAAGAGTCTCAAGAGAACCCCGGGTTTTTAGCTCCCTTGCGGAACTATCATCATCAAGTTGGTAGTACCACTTCTCTGTTAGCTCATACAAATCGCCTGTTCTACATCCGGAAATCAAAAACACTATTAATAGACCAAAAATTATTATCTTTTTCATATCTACTCCGTAAAGTAGATACATAATACACTATTTAATTTCAAATACAAATAATATTAACAAATTTTGTTAATAAAAAGAGGTTCCTACAAAAATAAAGTTTTTATATGTTGCAAGAGCCTCTAATACATCAATTATATCTCATTAAAGAGTTTAGTTAGAAATGTTTCTTTCTTGCTTTGTTTTGAAACCTCAAGTCCTTGTTGTCTAAAAAACTCTGCTTGATTCCTATCCTTCTCAACGATAGTGTAGTATCTCAAGTAGTAATAAAAAAATGATTCTCTTAGCACCTGCGAATCACTTGAATATTCCTCTTTTGGAATCCAAACATCTCCAATGAATTCTACCTTATTTGTATCATCAACCTTAAAGTCTCTTACTTTTACCTTAATAAAACCGTTAGATTCTTCAATAAATACAGCCGCAATACCGGGTGGAATAATAGAGACTGAAGGTGAGTCTGCATCAGGATTTTGAAAACAGACAGTTCTTCTATCAATAACAAACACCCTCTCTGATACCTGAGAACTTCTAATATAGTAAATCTGGTTATCAAACTCAGAACGAAAATAATCAACCATTTCTTCTGTACGCGGCTCTCTACCCTTAACAGTTCCTAGAATTTTAATTTTCTCACCAAAATTAAACCTCCTCTTTCTTGCTACATCATGAACTGAATTTGCAAGATCCGACTCTGTCTGAACAGCCCAAAGCCCCTCAGCAATAATATAGGCATATTTAACTTCACTCTTTTTTGAACATCCAATCATCCATACCAGAAAAGTAATAATTATAACTATTGTCCTAAATGCTCTCATTTTTTCTCCTTAATAATGTAAAATTTGTAATATATAACTTAGGAATTACAAAGTGTCTCACCAACTCCAAGCATAATTCCATCCTTAAATCTCTGCCCCATCAACTGAATTCCAACAGGCAACCCATCTGCCATACCTGCAGGAATAGAAACTGCCGGCAATCCGGCTAGGTTTGCAGGAATTGTGCATATATCAGCAACATAGAGTTTTAATGGGTCATCTATTGTTGAACCAAGTTTAAACGGCAATACAGGTGAAGTCGGAGTAAGTAAAAAATCATAGGATTCAAATAGTTGATTAATTTTATCTGTTAGAATAATCCGTGCCTTCTGTGCCTTCTTGTAGTAGGCATCGTAATAACCGCTTGAGAGAACAAAGTTGCCGATAATTATCCGTCTCTTGACTTCCTCACCAAACCCTTCGTCTCTTGTTGCTGTAAATACACTCTTTGCATCAACGCCCTCTTTAGTTGTTCGTAAACCGTACCTTATTCCATCAAATCTAGCAAGATTTGAGCTTGCCTCGGCTGGTGCTATAATATAATATATACTAACAGCATATTCAAGCTCGGGAACAGAAACTACTTCAACTATTCCACCAAGTGACTTAATTTTTAAAACATAACTTTCTATTACATTTCTAACCGGCTCATCTGTACTCTCTGACATCGTCTCCTTTATCAAGGCAAATCTTTTCCCTTTTACTGAAACAGGTTGAAAATCTGAAATGTTGTCAGGTTTTACATCAACAGAGGTTGAATCAAGTCTGTCTATACCTGAGATAACACTGGTCAATAATGCAGCATCTTCACAGGTTCTTGTTAAAGTACCAATTTGATCAAGGCTAGATCCAAATGCTACAAGTCCATATCTTGAGACCAGCCCATAGCTGGGTTTGTAGCCGACTATTCCACAGAAACTCGCAGGTTGTCTGACACTTCCCCCTGTATCACTACCAAGTGACGCAGGGACCATGCCTGATGCAACAGATGCAGCTGAGCCACCAGATGATCCTCCGGGAACAAAGTCGTTATTAATCGGATTCCTAGTAGGGCCAAATGCTGAATTCTCTGTGGTTGAACCCATCGCAAACTCATCCATATTATTCTTACCGATTATCAACGCACCTGAGGTATTCAGTTTTTCAACAACTGTTGCATTATAGGAAGCTACATGATTAGATAGAATCTTTGAAGCACAGGTGCATGGCATATCTTTAACCATAATGTTATCTTTTATGGCTATAGGAACACCCAATAATTTAGCTTTATCATCAAAGACCTTGTTATTATCAAGATTTGATGCTTTTGCTTTTATCTCACTATTCAAACATAAAAAACTATTTAATCTTTTATCATCACTTGAAATCTTATTTAAACATGTGTCAATAAACTCTGATGGTTTCAATGTTCCTGATCTGTACCCATCAAGTATTTTCTTTATAGTCATAACTAAACTCCGCAATATTTATTAAACAACAGATTATTCAAAAACTTCATATTAATATACATATTAAATACACTATTAAAACCTAGCACACACTGTACTAAACAATGTTACGAATAGTGATATATACAATAATAATCAGATTTAATCAACCTGTTTTACATCCCAATAAAAAATATGCCGATTATAAATACTAAATCCATAAATAAATCTATTGAAGTTCTTTAAAATTTGATTTAGGAGCCTCAATTATTAAGAGTTATGACTCAACAGTAGATGTCAATTAAATTTTTATTAAATAATTATTTTTGTAGATGATTTCATTATAATTTATTATAATATAAAGAGGCTCTTTTATTAAGGATAAAAAGTTGAATAAACCAAATAGCATCGATGAAAATACAGACTTGACCCAAATAAAAAATGAAATTGATTATCTCTGTGATAAAATAAACAATGCAGACAGGTGCTACTTTATTGACTCATCTCCGATTATGAGCGATACTGAATATGATGACCTATATGAAAGATTAAAAGCACTCGAGACACAATATCCGCACTTAGTTCTTGAAGAATCTCCCACTAATAGAATAGGTTCTGATCTTGATAATAATTTACCGGAGGAAAAACACCAAATACCCGTACTTTCCTTAGATAAGGCCTATACAATATCTGAGGTCAACAACTGGATTATCAAAACAACACAAAAACTCAACCGTAAAATTGAACTAATTATTGAGCCAAAGATAGATGGTGCCGGTGTAGTCTTATATTATAACAATGGCATTCTACAAAATGCATTAACCAGAGGAAATGGAGAATTTGGCAATGTAATCACAGCCAATGTAAAAACTATAAGAACCATACCTCTAACTATTAATTATAAAGGAAAACTTGCTGTTCGTGGTGAAATATACATGGATAAGGACGATTTTATTAGGTACAATGAAGAATATGGCGATGGAAAATACGCTAATCCTCGAAATCTGGCGAGTGGTACCGTCAGAAGACTCAAGTCAATCGATGTTGCATCTGTTCCACTTAAAATATTCGTCTACGAGGGGTTTTTCTTCGATAATAACGACATCTTAAGTCACTACGACAATCTAAGGTTATTAAAAAACAATGGTTTCAGGCTAACAGAAAAAATTGCGTTCTTTACAGAAAATATGTCAAAATACGCCTCTGACAGTTTCCTGAAATCTCTCTTTACATCTACACCGGATCAGATATCCAGTTACATAAACATATTTACCGATGAACGGGAAAAGCTAAAATATGAGATTGATGGCCTAGTTATTAAAATAAACTCAATTTCAGATAGAGAAGAGCTTGGATATACACGCCATCACCCTCGCTGGGCACTTGCCTATAAATTTAATGCATTACAGATTGAGACAGTCGTAGAATCAATAGATATCCAGATTGGGCGTGGCGGTCGGATAACCCCGGTTGCAAATCTAACCCCTGTTGAATTGTCAGGCTCAGTCATAAGCCGTGCAACACTACACAATAGAGACTACATTAAACAACTAAATCTAAATGAGGGCGATACAGTATTAATTTCAAAAAGGGGTGAAGTTATACCGGCTGTAGAATCAGTTGTATCAAAGGGTTCGAAAAACGGCTCATATCAACTTCCTGACATTTGTCCATCATGCGGCTCTAAACTTGTAGAAGAAGGTGCCCATCTCTTCTGCATAAACAGAGACTGCGACCAAAAGATCCTGGGATCACTACAGTTTTTCGTGAGTCGAAAACAAATGGATATTGAAACTCTCGGAGATAAAACGCTTGAATTTCTATATAATCAAGGAATAATTAAGTCAATATCTGATATATATACAACTGACTATAATCTATTGCATCAATATGATGGCTTTAAAGAAAAAAAGGTCGATAACATAAAAAAATCAATAGAAATCTCAAAGCAGAAACCATTTTCAACTGTTCTATCCTCTCTTGGGTTTAAAGATATTGGAAACAAAGTATCTGAACTACTTGCAGAAAATTTTCAGAACATCACTACAATTATTGATATAGCAAAAAATAAAAGGTGCTCAGATCTCGCTAAGATTAACGGTATTGGGGAAGTCTTTGCTACAAGAATCATAGAAATATTCTCTGATGAGAATAATATTAAACTTATCTCCGCACTTCAATCATCAGGCCTAAATTTTAAACTAGATTCAACCTCAGTAAATTCCGGATTTCTTAATAATACAAAATGGGTTGTAACAGGAGCATTTGATAGCTTTAAACCTCGCGAGATCGCCTCAGATTTAATTATTCAAAATGGCGGAAATGTCGTAGGAACTGTCTCCTCAAAAACAGACTATTTACTCTGTGGCACGGAACCAGGGTCAAAACTTCAAAAAGCCATCCAGTATAATATCAGAATTATCAATGAGGCAGAGTTTATCGAAATGTTAAATAAAAAAGAAAAAATATAATTTCTCTTGAATTATAATTAATTTTTATTTATATTCCACATGGAAATAAAAAATGGGAGCTGGTTTTGAGTCATATTGAAATAATGGATACAACTCTACGAGATGGAGAGCAGATGCAAGGTGTTTCATTTGCATCGGACGAAAAACTAACCATCTCAAAAATTCTATTAAAAGAAGTTGGTGTAAACAGGCTAGAGGTAACATCTGCAAGAGCCTCCGAGGGCGAAAAAAAATCAGTTGAGATAATTACCAAATGGGCTGCAAAAAACGGCGTCTCTGATAAACTTGAGATTCTTTCATTTGTTGACAATACTAAATCAATAGATTGGGCAATGCAGACAGGAATTCACAGGATAAACCTTCTCACTAAAGGTTCTCTAAAGCACTGCAAAGAGCAGCTTAAAAAGAATCCGCAAGAACATATTGATGATATTTCAAGAACAATAGAATATGCTTCAAAAAACAACATAGAAATTAATGTCTATCTTGAAGATTTTACTAATGGCATAAAGGACTCACCTGAGTATGTCTACTTCATGATAGATAAATTAATCATGATGCCTGTAAAACGAATTATGTTGCCGGATACACTGGGTGTTTTTAACCCCTTTGACACCTATGAATATGTAAATAAATTGGTATTAGAATACCCTGAAGTTCATTTTGATTTTCATCCGCATAATGATTACGGATTCGGATCGGCTAATATACTTGCAGCGGTTAAGGCTGGTGCAAAGGGTGTTCATGTTACCGTAAATGGACTGGGAGAGCGAGCAGGAAATGCAGCCTTAGACGAGGTCTGTGTTTCACTAAAAGACTTCCTTGGTGTTCAAACAGATATCAATGAGAAGGCTCTTTCGAAGATATCAAATATCGTCGAATCATTTTCGGGCCAACGAATGTCGTTAAATAAACCAATCTATGGATCAAATGTATTTATTCAGACAGCGGGCGTTCATGCAGATGGAGACAAAAAGGGCAATCTCTATGCTAATAAACTTGTCCCCGAGCGTTTTGGAAGAGTGAGAGAATATGCACTTGGCAAACTGTCCGGTAAGGCTAACCTTGACTTCAACCTTAATATGCTTGGGATAGAATTAGACGATGACAAGAAGAAGATTCTTCTTGATAGAATTGTAGAGCTTGGCGATAAGAAAAAAAGCGTTACCCCTGATGATCTACCATACTTAATTAGCGACATCTTTGAAACACAACAAAACATCCCATTTAAAATTATTGATTGTGCGATTATAACAACAACAGAGCTTAAACCTACAGCTTCAATTAAATGCTCATATGGTGAAAAAATTTCAGAAACCAATTCGTCAGGTGATGGCGGTTATGATGCTTTTATGAAGGCCCTTGAGTTAGCTCTTGTAGAATTTAATATACCTATCCCTAAACTTCTCGACTATACAATTATTATTCCACCAGGCGGTAATACAGATGCATTGGTTCAAGCAAGTATAACCTGGCAAATATCCATTAACGATCAAACTAACAACAATACTCGAAGGAAAACAGTAGTAACAAAGGGAGTAAACTCAGATCAAATTCTTGCTGCAATTGAAGCAACTGTTAAAGTAATTAACATTATATGTGATCAGATATAAAAAAACCGACTTCCGTCGGTTTTTTTTAATTTCTAAAAAGAAGCTCTATAAATAACTGCTAATTAATTACTAAAGAGTTATTTATTACCTGTCTCTTTTTCTTCATAGATCTTAATTCTAAGAAGTTCTAATTTTTCAACAATATTTAAAAAGAAATCGCTCTTTCTTGCTTTGATTCTAAAGTCATAATCACCTGCTATCATCCTATCAAGTGATACTCTCAATCTGTAGATAGGACCGGCCATCTTATGCGAGAAAAATAACGAATATACCGAAATTAGAAAAATCATAGCTAAACTTGTCCACAAAAGCGGATATATTACAATATTAAATCTGGTGGTTACCGTCAATACTGCGCCAATTACCTTTTCCAGATCTGCCTGATTAAGCTCTAACTCATCATGCATTTCAAATTTATTATTCCCAAAAGTAGATGCAACTTTATAAACTACATTGCCATTTTCATCTTTAGATTCATATACCTGGATTTTTTCTTTATCATAATGATAAATCTTATTTCCGCTTGCTGTTGTCATCTGACCTTTTCTATAAAAGTTTACTGACGAGTCTAATTTATTTTCACCCCACATTGAATCCCAAAAATAGTACAATGCAGAGACTCCAAACGCTGTAGACATAGTTAACAGAATAATTAAAACATATCTTACAATAAATCCCAACTGAAATGGTTTATCTATTAGATAATTACTTCTTTTTGATTTAGCCACAAAATCCCCCTTAATTACCACATAATTATGTATCGAAAAGAACAAATATATTCTAAATGATTTTTAAATTAATTACAACAATTTTTTGAAAAAATATTTAAAACCCATAGAACCCTGAACTATAATCACTACTGCTGATTATTTTCTTTGGTTCAGGTTTTTCCTCTTCAACATGAATGGTCCTAAACTGCTCAAGTATTTCCTTTTCTTTTTTTGTGAGTGTCTTTGGCACATCAATCTCTACTCGAATATACATATCGCCTTTCTTTGTAGGGTTATCAATAAAAGTTATCCCCTCACCTTTAACCCTTAGTACTTTACCATTCTCACATCCTGCAGGGATCTTCAGCTTAATCTTTTTTTTATCAAGAGTCTCAACGCTTATATCTGATCCAAGAACTGCCTGAGTATATGATATCGGAATTGTAAGCAATAAATTATAATCCTCTCTATGAAAATAGATATGTGGCTTTACATGAAATTTTACATGCAAATCCCCTGGTTGAGAGCTGTTTTCACCGGCATCCCCCTCACCACGAATAATAATTTTTTTTCCACTATCTATTCCAAGAGGAATTTTTATCCGTTTTGTTACCCGTGAAGTAGTAACCCCTCTACCAGAACAAGATGGACAGGGGTTTTCAATAACAGATCCTGCACCATTACAGGTAGGGCAAGGCGAAGCCATTGAAAAGAACCCTGTTGTTCTTCTCACCTGTCCTGAACCACCACAAGTAGAACAGGTCTTCTTTCCGCCACTTTTTGATCCTGAACCACCACATTTATCACATGAAGTTTTTCTCTCAAAAGCAATATCAACTGTTTTACCTGAAATTACATCTTCCAAATCTATTTGCAGGTTGTATAGAAGATCGCTTCCTCTCTTTACCTTACTTCTACCTCGTCCACCGCCTCCGCCAAATATATCACCAAATATATCGCCGAAGTCTCCAAACCCTCCAAAATCAAAACCAGCACCCTCAAATGGATTACCGCCATGACCACCCTGCCCCATTCCGTCAATGCCGGCATGACCAAACTGATCATATCTCTTTCTTTTTGAATCATCTGTCAAAACAGCATACGCCTCAGAGGCCTCCTTAAACTTATTCTCCGCCTCTTTATTGCCCGGATTCTTATCCGGATGATGCTGCATAGCAAGTTTACGATAGGCCTTCTTTATTTCATCACTTGTCGCACTCTTTGCGACTCCGAGTACTTCATAATAATCTCTTTTAGCTGCCATAAACACTTCCTGTATTAATAATCATCCGGTCTGTATTAAACTAAATAACGCAAGCCGCTTCAATGTCATTCGAACAACTGAACCAGCTTGCGCATTATTTAAACAAAAACTAATTATTTATCGTCAACAACTTCATAATCAGCATCTTCTACATTATTCTTCTTACTCTCTGTACTATTAGCTGAACCCTGATCCTGGTTTTGAGCGGCATCTCCACCGGCAGCACCCTGTGTATTTTTGTACATCTCTTCAGCCAACTTATGAGCTGCCTTCTGAAGTTCATCAGTCTTAGTTTTAATCTCTGTAAGATCATTTGAATTTAACGATTTTCTAAGTTCCTCAATTCCATTCTTAATATTTGTTTTATCATCCTCTGATAGCTTATCACCAAATTCAGTCAGAGATTTCTCTGTTGAATATATCAAATTATCAGCATTGTTTCTCGCATCTGCTAATTCTCTAAGTCTGGTATCCTCAGCAGCGTTTGCCTCTGCATCCTTAACCATCTTCTTTATCTCATCTTCATTCAGACCAGATGAAGATTCTATTCTTATCTTCTGCTCTTTACCGGTTCCAAGATCCTTTGCACTAACATGAAGTATCCCGTTTGCATCTATATCGAAAACAACTTCAATCTGCGGAACACCTCTAGGTGCTGCCGGTATACCTACAAGGTCAAAATTACCAAGAGTTCTATTGTCCTTAGCCATTTTTCGTTCACCCTGAACTACATGTATCGTAACAGCTGTCTGATTATCACCCGCTGTCGAGAATGTCTGCTTTTCAGTCTTTGGAATAGTTGTATTTCTAGGTATCAGCACAGTAGTTACTGCTCCCAGAGTCTCAATACCAAGAGAAAGTGGTGTGACATCTAGTAACAAGACATCCTTAATATCCCCCTGAAGAATAGCACCCTGAACTGCAGCACCAACAGCAACCGCCTCATCGGGATTAACCCCCTTAGAAGGCTCCTTTCCAAAAAACTCCTTAACAAGTTTTTGTACCATTGGAATTCTAGTTGAACCACCAACAAGAATAACCTCATCAATATCAGAGGCACTCAGGTCTGCATCTTTTAATGCCATTCTGCATGGCTCCAATGTACCCTTTACATCATTCTCAATTAGCTGTTCAAATTTTGCCTTAGAAAGCTTTAACTGTAAGTGTTTAGCACCTGTTTGATCAGCTGTAATAAACGGCAAGTTGATATCTGCATCTGACTTAGATGAAAGCTCAATCTTAGCCTTTTCAGCCGCCTCTTTCAATCTCTGAAGAGCCATCATATCCTTTGAAATATCGATCCCTGTCTGTGATTTAAACTCATTAATCATCCACTCGATAATTTTAAGGTCAAAATTATCTCCACCAAGGTGTGTATTTCCATTTGTAGACTTCACTTCAAATACGCCATCACCTATTTCAAGAATAGACACATCAAATGTACCACCACCAAGGTCATAAACAGCAATTTTACCCTCTTTTTTCTTATCAAGACCGAAAGCAAGGGCTGCTGCAGTTGGTTCATTTATGATTCTCTTTACTTCGAGGCCGGCAATTCTACCCGCATCTTTTGTTGCCTGTCTCTGTGCATCATTAAAGTAGGCAGGAACTGTTATAACCGCCTCTGTTACTTTTTGACCAAGATATGCCTCTGCTGTTTCCTTCATCTTCTGCAACACTGCAGCACTTATCTCCGGCGGTGAAAAATCCTTATCATTAATCTTTACTCTTGCGTCACTATTTGGACCCTTAACAATACTATAAGGTATCAATCTGGTTTCCTCAGTTACCTCATCATATCTCCTACCCATAAATCTTTTTATAGAATAGATAGTATTCTTTGGGTTAGTTATCATCTGGTTTTTTGCGGGTTGTCCTACAAATCTCTCGCCTGTAGCTGAAAAACCTACTACAGATGGAGTTGTCCTGCCGCCTTCAGAATTTTGAATTACTACCGGCTCACTACCTTCCATAAACGCAACACATGAATTTGTTGTCCCTAAGTCAATTCCAATTATTTTACCCATATTTATCTCCTTCAACCTTTTTAATTTTATTCTCTTTAATATTTAAAAAAAGACAAGCCCATCATCAATCTTTTGGCTTACCTACTTTTACCTGAGCCGCTCTTATTACCCTGTCATAGAGTGAATACCCTTTTCTAAAAACATCCAGGATAGTCTCCTCGGCATACGGCCCCTCTTCAACCATCATAGCAGAATGTATATTAGGATTAAACGGGTCTTTTGGTTCACCATACCTGACCACGCCATATTTATTAAAAAGCAGATCTGAAAACTGCTTTTCGATCATCTCTATTCCTTTAATAAAATCACTTAGTTTTGTGTGCTTATCACTATTTGCATGATCTAATGCCCTCTGAAAGTCATCTAATAGAGGTAAAAGATCAGATAGAATATTAAAATTTGCAAACCTCAAGGAATCCTGTTTCTCTAACTGTGTCCTCTTTCGAAGGTTCTCAAAATCTGCAAGCGTTCTACGATATCTGTCCAGATAATCTAAAGATTGTTCATCTTTTTCCTTTAAATCTTTCTTTAGCTTCTCATTTTCGTTAGTGATTCTTTTTAACGCTTCTACCTTTTCATCCTCACTCATTTCAATAAATTGGTTGTCTAAATTATTAGCATTATTATTGACTCCGGTTGAGTCAGCAGCGTGCTTTACCTCTGATATATTCTCTTCAGACTCATCAGTAGCAGCATCCAAATCGACATTAAGATCTGACATTTTTTAATCACCTCTTCAAGTTTTTTCAGCTACAAAATAATAAAATAACAATAAAGGGTCAAGTCTTTTTTAATATATATTAATAATTAAAGGCACATAACTGATTAAATTATTTAATATTTCTGCAATTTTCCCTCAAATTCTTTATCAACCTAGTGATAGTGTATATCAATTTTAATAACAAATAATCTCATTACTAATCAACTATCCATATCTCACTTAAGATTCATACCTAATTTCCCAAAAAACGGTTCTTCTCTATTTTAAGTGTGTAGAGCCTACCGCAGACAAACAATATATTACAAACAATATAATACAGATGAAGATGAGCGGATTCACATTCTAACATCTTTAATCACGGCCTGCTCTTGATGAACTTCTTAGAGTCGATTGATTACCACTACAACGCTTACTCCACAAGCACAGATATAGATCCATGCAATTTCTCGGACTTAACCATCGAAGTCTTGATTGAGTCATTTAGCGTATTTAACGATGACTGAACACCATCTATCAACTCAGAGATATTTGAGATAGAATCAGTAAGATTTTGTAGGATACTGGCTCCCGACTCCATCTCATCTCTTAAATTATTTTGCTGAATAAGGATCTCACCTGAGTTCTCTTTAGTGACAACAGATGAATTTTGAAGAATCTGCATAGCTTTTAGAATCTCTCTTCCGCCGTTACTAAGCTCAACTGTTGACTGTGATATCTCCATAAATGCATTAGAGACAAGCTTTATCTCACTCATTATCTCAGTTATAACAGTATCAGTTTGAGTTGCGTGTTTTTTAGTCTCATTAAAGGCCGATAAAATTTCATTAATTATTCTGGATATAACTTTAGAGTTTTCGGCAGTTGAACCCGCTAAAGATCTAATCTCATTTGCAACAACTGCAAACCCCTTTCCGCTTGCACCTGCGTGTGCCGCTTCAATTGCTGCGTTCATTGAAAGAAGATTTGTTTGAGATGCAATATTTGCCACTATCTTATTTACCTCTGAGAGCTCATTAATTTCCTTATTTGATCTCTCAAGTGATGAATTTGTTGATTTGAGTGCTTTAATACCATCCTGTGCTCTATCAATCAAACGGTCTGATGCAGTCTTTTTTTCTTGAGTAATTTTTGCAACAGAGTCTAGAGAAGCTGATATCTCATTTATTGAGGCAGTTGACTCAAGGACTGCGACATTCTGATCATCAATCTGCCTGTCAAAAGCATTTACTCTTTCGGTTGTATGAGAGATCCCTCTAAATATAGACTCAATATTCTTCTTCATATTGTCAGTCTTATCAATCATAAGCTTTATATAATTCATAATCTGGTGTATGTTGTTTTCGGCATCTGAGTAAGAATGCTCCAGTTTGGTCACAAGTGTTTTACTATCACCGGCCTCGTCTACTACGATACTTATTTTATTTAGAGTATTCAGACTGTCTTGAACTGATTTTTCAATTGAGATCATTGCATTTTTAGTTGAGCTTGCTATTTTGTAACAAAAAAAACTAATCATAAAGAAAAAAACAAGGGAGGTAATAAAAGGGCCTACAAATTCAAGCATAACTACCCCTTCTTTTCTACCTATAATGAACACCCCGTGAAGGATCATCACAGCAAAGCCGAAAACCGAAACAGCCAGTGTATGCAGTTCATGTTTACTGACAACTATGGAATATACAAGCGGTATTGTCATATATACGACGACCTGATATATCTGCATATGAGAAGTTATCTTTAGCAAAAAAGTCAATATGGCCAAGACTATAACAGTTGTAATTAAAGGCAAGGTGCTTGCGATCTGATAATGCCCCTTAAACAATTCTTATACTTTATATTCTTATACTTTATATTCTTCTACAAAGAACATTTTCATCATACCCTTTCCTTTTACATCCAGCGGTTCTCTACCGGTGCATTTGTATCGGTTTTTTATCAGATTAAAAGTCGTATCTGAAATATTGATCTTCATCGGCAATGAGTTTACTTCCATTCTTGAGGCGGTGTTGATAGTATCTCCAAATACATCATAGATATATTTCTCTGTACCTACTACTCCCCCTACTATCTTACCTGAGTGTATCCCCACCCTTAATCGCCATCTATACTTACTATTAGTCGCTCTCACTTGTATATAATCGAGAATCTCCATTGCAGACTTTAACATTTTATATGCATGATCGGTCTCTCTTTGCATACCGGAGACAGCCATATAGCCATCACCTATAGTTTTTATCCTCTCACATCCGTTATGTTTTATAATCCTGTCAAAATTTGTAAATATATCATTTAACTCTTCAATTATCGTATGCGGCTCAATATCTGATACGGTGTTTGTAAATTCTACTATATCTGTAAACATAACTGTAGCATTCTCAAAAACCTCAGGGGTTGTTTTACCTGTATCTTTGAGTTCACGGGCAACCCTCACAGGTAGAATATTTAAAAGCAACTTGTCAGTTTTTTGCTTCTCATCATTCAAGTCTCTATTTGTAATCTGCAGATCCCTATTTATCCGTTCAAGTTTGATTTCATACCTCATAACTACTCTATCTGTAAACAGATAGGTTATCCCACCGAGAGAGAGTGAAACTATCAGCCCAATTAAGATAAGCGGATTAATAATCTGTCTTGCATTCTCTTTAACCTTATCTTGATTCTGATGAACAGCAAGTCTTATCCCCGACATTCCAATCGGTACTATGGAGACTATATCAGACTCACCACCCATCTTAAATACACCACTATATGATTGATCCACCGGTAATGAAACATAGTTGATCGTATCATTCTTTACAAAGTCGGTAAGCGTTGTCCCGTCAAACGACATGGTTTCACCGGGCTTAAGCCCCGGCTTTGCAATCAGCATCCCGTCGGGTGAGACAGCACATACAAACCCGCCGTTAGGTAGCTCAACCTTGTCGCAAATCTCCTGCAAATAGGCACGCTTTTTATCACTATCTTCATCAAAAAAGTTGCCTGCCGCTATAAAATTTAACAGTTGTTCACCAAGCACCTGATTATCCTTAGCTATCTGTAACTCAAGCTGCTTTACAAGAAGTCGATATGAAAACAGCGTAAATACAGCAGATCCAAGCAAAACCAATATTATAACAGCTAAAGCCAGTAAAAACTGAATCTTAATCTTCATAAAAGCCCCTTAATTTGCACCTTTCTCTATGACCTCGTAAATCAAATAATACCGTGAGGCTCTCGCAAAAATTCAAAATTTATTTTGCAAGAGCCTCTGTATATTGAGAATTTAACATAATTTATTAAGGATTGCAAAGAATTTTAATTTTATCAATAATAATATGAAAATATGAGAATAATATCATAATATGACAATATGTCTTTATCAATCGCTAAAGATAAACATGTCCGGTGTCCCAACTAACCTACCAATCTCAAGATCAATTGAAAAGATATCATAAATCGTAGAAATATAGTCTCTTAGAGTAACACGATATTTGTTTTGAGTTTCAATCAAATCGTTTATTGTTTTTATTTGTTTACTATAAGCCAATTCATATAGTAAATACTTTTCATAGAGGATATTTAACTTATCCCGCTGATTTTGCAGCATATTAAACTTTAGTTTTCTCGATTGAATGTATTTTTCAATCGATATTCTATCTCTTCGCAGCTCATCTCTAATCTTAATATCTTCAATCTCAATGTCTGCTGTTTTAGAAGCAGCTCGTTTAATGTTGTCAAGTAAACCGGTCAAACCATAACGAATATCAACGGAAATTGAAGGTTTTATACTAAAACTAAACTTATTTTGGTTAGTACTATTTAAACCGAACAAATAACAATCGAATACAATGGAATCAGGAAACCAAAGTTGTAGACTTGTTACCCTTTCGCCCGATAAACTCTCTTTGAGATTTAACAAACCTTTGTACTTTGGAATCTCACTGAAATTTGCGGCAAATATTCTACGCACTTTTTCTTCATCTAAATGATAAATGTTTTGCGGGTTATAATAATTTAATCCGACTCTGGCATCGTTAAAATATATTTGCAGTTCGATTATAGATTCGTCATAAGCTAGCTGATCTGATTGACGGTCATAATCCGCAGAAATCAACTCTGTTTCAATCTCTTTAATAGTCAGCTTGGAGATATACGGGCTGTTTTCAGAGACATTAAACAGATTAAATTTTTTTTGTTGAATATCAAAATTAAGTTCTGAAACACCTTTCAAATTAGCGGTTTTTTGCACAGATAACAACGCTTTAAGTAATTTATAGTACTTATCATCGATCAACTTTGATTTTTCAGCGTTAAAATACTTATGATTATAAGCAGTTTTTGATGGGTTAAAACTGTTTTTATTTAGTTCATAACTCAAGTTGAAACTCAAAAGACGATGGTTCCCGACAAATTGTGTGCCATTGTCATTTCCATTAAATGAACCTTGATAACCGGTTGACAGATCAGGTAACCACATCAACACATTTGAATATATATCATAAAACTTTGTTTGACCGGCAATGATATTTAACCTTTTCAAATCAAAATCTGTGTCCATAATCATAGTTTTTATCTTATCACGCTCTTTTTTAAGATTATTCAAATCAATTAGCAAGTCCGATGAAGTGTCAGGTTTGCCGACAAGGTCAAATACACTTATCTGCCGATCATTCAACTCAGGGATGTTTATCATTGTATCTTGAGACTGTGCAACTAACGCATAAACACATACTATTATTACTGTAACTGTAATTTGAAGCTTAAACATTTTTCTCCCCTAAACTAAAAAGAACTTTACTAAAATTAATATTTAGAAACTACCTAAACTAACATCAGAGTCGATAGCGTCTGCCGAGTCATCATCCGACTTGACCGAGTTTTTATCGTTCTTAAAGTCATCATCATCTTTTCCGTTAAATTTTTCGTCGTTATCATCAAAACCAAACTCCCCCTCTCCGGAAAAATTTGCCTGATCCTCATCAATAGCCTGCGTCCAATCACCGGCAGAGGTGTCATCATCGAAAGTTGTCAGGTCATCCTGCTCAGAATCTTGATTTTTTATGTACGCAGGGTTGTCCTCATCAACGCCATCTTCGTCGT
>CAYYKD010000046.1:22376-25431 GCA_964471825.1 uncultured Spirochaetales bacterium | reverse complement strand
TATTGAAGAAACACAGCATGGACAAAAAAGAATAACAGATTACGCCCTTGCCTCGTTTACGGGTTTGCTTATGGCAACCCCTACTCGGTCTTATAGCGGCGGACTTTATGTTGTTAGTGATTTTTTATGAAAACTATTGAGTTTTGAATTTATTTTTGATAGGGTTTTGAAGTGATTGTATAAAAGGAGTGATATTAAATTGGGTACTGATAAGCTAATTGATGACTTAATAGAAATTACTGAAGAGTATAAAAAAGAGAGGGAAAAACTTCCATATAATTTTAATCTTCTTGATGAAGTCTATGCAAATGAAAATTCTCATTCCAGAATATTAAAAAGACTTTTTGAATACAACAAGGATGGAGTTTGGTTATTATTTAAAAGTTTTCTTGAAAGTCTTGGGGAACCGTTTAAAAACTTAGAGATAAAATCTCCAAAGATAACATCAGAAAATGACCGGATTGACATAAGAGTTAGAGATAGCCAATATTCTTTGATAATCGAAAATAAGATACATGGTGCATCTGATCAGCACAGACAGATTGATAGATACATTGAAATTGAATCCGATTACGGATATAAAATTGATGAAAATATCTATGTACTGTATCTAACCCAATCCGGAGGCCCTCCCTCCCCAGTAAGTGTATCAAAGGATAATAAGTGTAAACTAAATCAAAGATATAAAGAAATTAATTTTAAAGATAATATTAAACCGTGGTTAACTGAGTATTTAGACGAGTTGACAAAACAACCGATTTCAAGAAAAGAGAAGTTACTGTGTAGTGGTTTAACTCAGTATTCAGATTTTATAGCCGGTATGTTTTATAAAAGAGATGGAGAACAAAAAATGGCAGAAGATATGAGAAAAATAATAGAGGAAAAATTATGTATAAACTCAAACAGCATTATAGACAAAATTTATTCATTTAATGAGTTTGGAAAGTCTATTATTAAACTGAATAATGATATAATATACTATATCAAAGAAGAATATCTTTTTAAAATGTTATCTGATTTTGAAAAAGAATTAAGTTCTTTAAATTTTCAATTTATAGAAAATATCGAAAAGCATAATGGCTCACGATTCGGAGAAAAACATTCCGGACTGCAATTTTTCCCAAAAGCATGGGATGGCCGATTTTCTATTATAATAGCTTTTGAAGAAAGGCTTGGAAGAATGTACATAGGGATCTTTTTTAAAGACCCTGAGAAAGAAGAGTCTCATAGAATTAGTCAACAAGCAAAAGAGATATTTATGCAAAATGATGAACCTAGTGATTTGTGGCCCTATGCAAAAATATTTGTTGATCTAAATTTGTGTTTTGAAGATAACGATATTCTTCATAAACTATCAGATGGAACTTATATTAATGATATTAAACAAATCATTGTTGATATATACGAAAAGACTAAGGTTATTCAAGAGTTAAAAAAGAATCCTTGAACTTTTAATAATTCAGTTCATTTATAAATCATCCAAAAGACCGACAGGCATTAAACCTACGGTCTTTTTCTTATTAATGCCTGTCAAAAACTTAAAAAATAATAAATGCAGTGTCTTAATATGACACCTTAATGCTGTAAGTTATGTTTAACAGACTAATTTACAGCGGGGGTGTTAACTATGCGTCATTACAGGGAGCATTTTAAGTTTTGCGATAAAGATGATAACGGGAGTAATGATTTTTCATTCCTGACAAATAAAAGATACTATTCTAAACCTAAATACTTTACTCCGGAAAATTCTTTTGTGAGATACAAGATACTTAACTATATAAATAATATGATGATCGGAGTTGATAGCTTAGATGTTATAACAAAAGACAACATAAAGTTTTTAACCGGATATCTTGATCAAAATATCACGGATAAGCTGTATAAAAAGTTAAGAGATATTTGCGGTTTGCATAGATTATCGAACCATAACGAAGATAGTGAAAATAACGAAGATATTGAAGATGAATATGATCAATTTTATAATGAGGTTTCGGACGCTATTAAAGGTACTATACGGGATCAACTAAGTTTAATTGACTTAAGTGACAATGAGATGATAGACAGATTCAGGCAGGTTAAAAAAACATTCAACCTTACTGAGATTGAGCTTGAGGTTTTAATTTTTCATTTTAACCGATGTTTAACCTCATCCAATGATTTTGAGATGTTTTTAAAAAGATCTGTGTTTTACAATTTATATAGTCAGAACGGTGGTAAAGTACACAACTACCTTCCGGAGGAGGTGACCCCTATTTTTTTAAATGTTACAGGCTTCGAGGTTAAAAAGGCATATGACTATAATAATTCAAATCTTTTCCAGCATAACCTTGTTGAGCCTCATGGCATGTATATTACAACTGAGATATATGATTACTTAAACGGTGATCTCGGGCGTTTGTCATTGATTGACAGCTATTGTGTTGAAGTCAATCTTGATAATACTTTAGACCTTGCTGACTTTTCATCATATATCAAAGATATAGATATATTACTAGAAATGATAAAGAGTAATGTCGCCGGTAAAGGCCTAAAGATTTTACTGTATGGTGTGCCGGGGTGCGGTAAAACTGAGTTTGCTAAAACTATCTCTAAGGCTTCAGGGAAAAATGTCTATGAATTAAAGTCAACCGACAAATCAAGAAGTGATGACGAAAAGGAGGTCTCTTTTAAACTAAAAGGGCTGACTGTTTTTGAAAACTCTATGGGTGAGAAAAATTCAGTCCTCATTGTAGACGAGGCCGATGAGTTGCTTTCAACGAGTTCAAATATGTTAGAATCCTATAATGAAAATCTAAAAGGGAGAATTAATCGGTATTTTGACGATTCAAGGACAGTTCAGATATGGATTACAAACTCAGTACACGGGATTGACGACTCCACAAAAAGAAGGTTTGATTACTGCATTGCATTTGAAAAGTTTAATCTAACTCAGCGTACAAAAATATGGGCTAACATTCTCATCGAATATAATTTAAAAACAAATCTCAATGACTCTGATATCAGAATTCTTGCCAAAAAGTATGAATTAAATGCAGGAAATATCAGAAATGCAATA
>CAYYKD010000046.1:0-22366 GCA_964471825.1 uncultured Spirochaetales bacterium | reverse complement strand
ACAAAACTATCAGAGAATTGCTAAAAACTCATTTAACAATGAATTATTTCATAGGGTGATTAATAGTTCATTATCATCATATATAAAACTGGTTGAAAATGATCGTACCCGGATAAAAACCAACTATAATAATCTTACTGATAGTTATTCGCTATCCGGTTTAAATATAAAGGGTAATGTTAATGACTACATAACCATGATCGAGAACTTTGATAATCATCTAAAACACACTGATGAGAGAAAAAATCTATCAATTTTATTCTACGGTCCCCCGGGGACAGGCAAAACCGAATTTGTTAAGTATATTGCTACACACCTTGATAGAAAGGTTGCAATCAAAAGCCCATCAGATATCTTGTCAAAATATGTCGGTGACACGGAGAGAAACATTTCAGATCTATTTCAAAGGGCTGAAAGAGAGAAGGAGATTCTCTTCATAGATGAAACTGACAGCATCTTAAGATCAAGAGGGATGTCAACCAACAGCTGGGAGATCACTATGGTTAATGAACTTCTGGTCAGGATGGAGAACTTTCACGGTATATTCTTTGCGGCTACAAACAGGTTTTCTGACCTTGATAGTGCTGTGCTGCGGAGATTTAACTTAAAGATTGCGTTAGAGTATCTTGATGCATATAACATCCCCGAACTTTTTAAGATCTATTTTGGTGATTATATCAATATCGATATAACAGGTGATTTGATAGATAAAATCAGCAGTATAAAATATCTTACCCCCGGAGACTTTAAGAGTGTCTATCGAGGGTTATATTTACTTGATAAAGAGAGAGTTACGATAGATTTGATAATCAAAGCTCTTATAGATGAAGTTAAGGTAAAAGAAAAGTTAATCGGGAAACAGATCGGGTTTAAATAGATTTTAAAGACATAAAAACAGTTTGCTTGTACGGGTATATAATATATGATATAATGTATACGGATAAACGGAGAGAATTATGAATATAAAACTAACATTAGCATTGGATAGTGAAGTCATAAACATAGCTAAGAATTGATAGAAAAAACTCCGGTAAAAAGAAAATTGTTTCAATGATAATTGTTTCAATGATTTTTTTTATAAATCATTGTTTCAGAGATTTTTTTTCTTGTGAAGCTATTTTTCACCTGCGATATATTAGACTATCTTCATGACTAGACAAAACCCGGAAAACAACAATTTAGCAAGCATCCTTCATGATCAACTTTTAACTACCCACAATCCTATGTTCTATTTGACATATGATTTATCAGATATAGAGGCTTCTTTTAGAGATCCAACTCCGGTTTTTAGTTTTTCCGAGCAGAATGCGATGTTTACTTTTGAATATAAGCGTAATGAATGTTTATCGGTATTAGAGAGATTATGCTCCGTGTTTGATGATAAGGTTAGCACAATTTGAATGTATTATGCCACGAATAAAAATAAGCAAGTTCAAAGGGGGTTAATGTGTATTTAGATAAAAGATTTTATAGGAAGACTGACCTAACAGAAGATGAAAAGAAAGAGGCTCTTGAGGTAGTTGAGTTATTATATGCGATGTCGTTTAAGTCCAGATTAAACGGGCTTTTGTCACTTGAATACGGCCTTGAGTATGTGCCATGGGATTTTATGAGGATCGGTTTACAGCTTGTTGTTGACGGGACTGATCCCGAAACTATCATAAATATCATGAACAATCTGCTTTTTTCTTTAAACGCTGCTGATTTTGAGTTATTAAAACAGATAATCATGGCGGAAGGGGTTTTGGGAATTCAGAGCGGGACTAATCCGCAGCTGCTTGCTATTTCCTTAAACAGCCTGATCGGAATGGATCCCACAGTCAAGTATATGACTGAAAAAAGGGCAGGGTGGGGGACAGAGCTTGGTTTAAAAGGTATCGGTGAGTATGTTCCGCAAATGAAAAATAAGGTGATCCTATCTGAGTTAACAACCGGATTAGAGGACAAAATCCCTCGACTGAGTGATGCAGATATTAAGAAGTTACTTGCCGGATTTCCATTGAATGATCTTGGACGGGCAGTTTACGGCGCTTCGGGACTTGTTGCAGAGAGAATATATAATAATTTAAATAAAACTGCCCGGGTATTCTTCATTATGGAGATGGTAGAGTTTGATAAAGATCTTATATTTCTGGATCAGCAGAAAACTAATAATGGGCGAGACAAGTTTTATTCAAGGCTTGGAGAGGCGCAAACAAAACTAATTGAGTTGATAAATCAACTTGTCAGCTCGGGAGAGATCAGGTGCGAGGGGGAATAGAATGCCTATAATGGTTTTTGATCAATATGAAACAACACTCGAAAAGCTTATTAAAAATTTTAAATTAGAGACCGGGATGGATATAGAAATAAGCGGTTTTGAAAAATACTGGGATTATGGTGATTATTTAAAAAAGCAGGATGATAAATTGACAAATGGTCAGCATGATTACATATCAGGTCTTCGTAGAACTTCACCCGATCCATTCTTTATTTTTCATTTTCATTCTTCAATATTTTTTAATTATCTAAAAAATGTATATAAAATATCCGGAAAACTGATAAATACAGACGGTAGACATGAAGGTCTTTTTTTTAGAGAGCATATGCTGTCAATGGATTTTAATAACTATAATAAATACAGAGCAGAACTTTTAAAGGTAAATGCAAAACTTGAACTTGTTGAGCGTGAGTTGACATCGGAATATATAAGAATTGAGCGTATGCTCGAAAAAGAGGTAAAAAAAAACCGGTTTATGCATGACTATGAGCTTGAGGTAACGCTGAATTTCTTTTTAAAGCCTGATGATCCATTGCATGAACTGTACACGGAGATTGTTGAGGGGGGTGTTTTTTTTACTTACGAGCAATTCTTTGTAAAAACACCTGATGAATATGATGAGATTGAAAAATTTGACAATTACAATCATTCACAGGAAGATCTTCCGGAAGAGCAAAGGGACAGGCATTGTAGGTTGCTCTGGATTCTATCAGAAAGGCACGAGATGACATGGTCTGATATTGCAAGAATCGGCGAGGTCTGGGTGAACATAAAACCGGTAATACAAAGATTCTATGAATAGAATGGGTCTTTACTAAAATAGATTACATCATTTTTTAATCATTGATAGCAATTCCTTCATAACAATGCAGGCAACTTGCGGGTTTATATCTCTTATTATGTTGAGTTTTTTGCTGATCTCATCACGCGTAGTTGTGTCAAAAACATCTGATACTTTTATCATTTTTTCATGACATAAAAGTGAGAGGATAAATGCGGCAACTTCCGGAGTTTCCCCGGTTATGAACTCTTTGATGGAACCGTTACTAATTTTTTGCATATCAGAAAATAGTCTGTTATAACGAGTAACAGCAGTTCTTTAATCTATCTAGCGATTTAAGTGCTTTAGTGAGTAAAATATTTTTGATAACAATGACGGTTTTATCATTTTATCTGCCTTTACATTTGATTTTCTCTTTAAAGTTGAGGTATTTCGTTTGAAGCCGACTTTTACTTTTTTTGTTTTTGTAAGGGTTACTCTTGCTTCTGAGATTTTTTCTCCGTTAGCAGTAATAAATCCGCTCGATATATCAATAGGGATGACCGTGCCCTCAATAAATCCGGATATCTCATCAAGTGTTTTATTCCCCGTATCGATAGCCAAGGCGATTTCTGTTTTGAAATTTTTTGGATTTGGTTTTCTGAGTGTTTTTTTTGTATTTGATTCGTACCATTGGCGACCTGATATCTTTTTTATTATTGGTTTTAGAGTGCTATACGGGATACAAATATGTATATGTGCTTCTCTTTCTGTATTACCGATCCTCGTTTCAAATGAAATCACAACAACCATGTCACTTGGGGCGACTATTTGAATAAACTGAGGGTTGTTTTCCAATCTATTTATTGCAGGGTTAATATCAACAATCCGACTCCATGCAGTTTTAAGTGTATTTTCAAATATTGGATATATAAGAGTTAAAAGCTTTTGTTCAATCTTCGTATTATATCTTTGAGTATCTGTTCGTTCTTCTTTTATGCCACATAAACGGGATATAATTGCATTTGTTGTTGTGAGATCAAAGTCTAAAACCACGACGCCTTTTAAAGGGATCATATCAATTTCCAATACAGTGCAGGGGTTAGGAATGGATCTGATGTATTCTTCATAAGTTAACTGTTCAACACAAGCAACATGGCAATGAGCCATATCATCAAGCATATATGATATCTTTGTGGTTAACTGTCTAGCGAATGTTTCTGATATCATTGAAATTGTTCTGATCTGATCTTTTGAAAATTTGTCAGGTCTTTTAAAGTCATAAACTCTTATTTTTCGTCTGTCTCTGTTATCAACATATTTTTCCGGATCGATCTCCCCTGATTCAATAGCCGCTAACAGCATGTCGATCTCATCCTGCGACAAAACTTCAGTATCAGATTCCTCGTCTTTTTCATTATTTGCTTTGGACATAGTTAACCTCCGTACTCATATCTATAATAGTTCATAGAAGGTGAAACTGAAGTTCACATTAAAAAATATTTAAAAAAATTGAAAAATAAAAGTGAAAATTCGATTCACATTAAATAATTTAAATTATATAATAATTGAGTTAAACTTATTGAATTGGGGGATTAATATGGGCGAGGAAGTTAAGAAAAAAGAGCGTGCACAATTAGCTGAGTTTGTTAAGATATACAAAATCAACAGGATTTTAAATGAGCGGGGACAGGTGCACAGAGATGAGTTAGCAAGAATTCTTGAGGTAACACCGCGTACTATCAGCAACTACATAAATATTATGCGTGATCTTGGAGCAAATATAGATCATTCAAAAAACGGTTACCGTTACGCTACGCCATTTACTTTTGATAACTTTGATCAGAATGTATTGTTGTTTTATTCATTTATAAATAACTTTGTTAAAACCAAGCTTTATGTTCCGCAGTTTATTTCAAAGTTAATAATGGATCAGATACACTGGGTGATTGCCGATCAGGATTACCTGAATATCGCTAACAAGGTTCATTATGAGCTTCCGCAACATGAAGAGGTTAATGATAAAATATTTGGAGTGATCTCTGATTGTCTTATGAATAAGTTTAAAATCAAAATACATTATCTTAACGCTACAGGAAATGAGATAGACGGGATTATAGAGCCTTTAAAACTTATAAACTACTCGGGAAGTTGGTATATCTTTGCAATATTCGGCAACTATAAGTCGCCCCGTCTTTATAATATTGGAAGAGTTACAAAGGCGGAGCGGACTAAGATGAGGTGCGATGAGAATATTCCACCTGATCAGATCGATATGCAGTTAAATGCCTCATTCGGCATCTACAAAAGTGCATCAAACAGTGGTAATATCAAAGATGTAACAATACGGTTTTATGGACCGGCATACTACATTACTAAGAATCAGATATTCCACAAAAAGCAGTCAAAGAGCATCAGAACCGATGAAACACGCGGAGAGTTCGTTGAGTTTAAGTTTCCTGTTAGCAGTTACGATGAGATCCTCGGTAAGGTTTTTCAATACCATATAAATGCTGAGGTTGTAGCACCGGCTGATTTCAGAGAAATGTGGCAAAATGCCATCAAGGGAATGTTTGAGAAATACGGCAATCAGCTTTAAAACTCACATATCCAACAACTTTGATAAACCAAGTATTATCATTATCAGGTTCTATTTGATGCATCCTTGTAAACTTCAAAGTCTTCCCGTTTCCCTATTGCAATAATATTTATATAAATCTCATTATTGTTAATACTATAGACAATTCTTATTTTTTTATTATTTGCATACATTTTTTTATATCCTGATAAATCAAATCCGTGTTTATTACCCAGGTCTTCGCCTATCTCAGGATACTCTGATATCTTTTTTATTTGTTTCAGCACTAAAATCCTTACACTGCCATCAAGTTCAAACAGTTCTTGTTCAGCTAAGGGATGAAAATAAACCTTATAAGTCATTTGGTGTTAAATCCATTTTTTTTAATACAGAATCAAAATCCCGGTATTCGGTTTGGTAGGTTTTCTTTCTTTTTTTTAAATTATCGTAAATGCTTTTATATTCTATGTATTCAAAAAGATCATTTATTCTTTCATATTCATCATAACTCAAAATAATAGCTTCCATTTCGTTGTTTTTTATTACAGCTATTTTTTCTAATTGATGATCTTTTAACTTTTTTAGTAGTGAACCAAAATTCCTTGAAACTTTAGATGAGGCAATTATTTCGTCTTTAGTAAAAGTAATCATGTTTACTCCAAATTATACGCAATATTACACTTAATATTATACGCTAATATTTACGATAAATCAATTCATTTTTTTGTTTATTGCTAAACTAAGAATACCACATTTTGTTAATTTGTGGTATTCGGAGGGGTCACCATGTGCCTTTAATTATTATTTTTTTGCAAAATTTTTTTGCAAAATGTTTATCAGATTAGTGTATATCATTAATTTTTTTAATGTGAAGTTATTTTGCAGGTGTAGTATGGTAGGGTTGATGAAAATTATTTGACAACTAATTTTATTATTGCTATAACTTTACGGTTTCAAAAAAATGAATATAGGGGTATAAATTATGATCGAAAAAAAATTAGAAAATCCTTACTTAAACATATTTCAATGTTATCCGGAGCGAATAAACTCAAAAGAAGAGGATAATAAAATTGATGTACGGGCTGCAATAGAGGATAACCTAACCCGAGCCTTTGTTATATGCCTTGATGCCTTAAATGAAGAGAAGTTAATGCCAAAATTTCTTAAAATATTAGCCGGGCAAGATAAATCGGAGAATGGTCAATATGAAATAAATATGCAAACGTGGCCTAATGAAAATGATGTTATTAATAGTAAAAATAATTTATTAATCGGAGTATCATCAAATACTGTTCCAAAGTGGACTCCTAATGGAAGGCCAAGAGCCGGCATGACTCCTCGTGCCGATGTTTATATAAAATCATCTATTGATAACAGTTTAATTATATTTGAGTTTAAAACAGATAATAATACATTAGACGCAACGCAAATTGCTGATTATGGCCTCCGTCTCGGTATAATTAGTGAAAATGAGTTAGTCGAAAAAGGCGCCGTTATACCAAAAGTCGGGGAAAGTTATGATAAAGAAGAACAGGCTGATTCTGTTAAGAAATTGCTTGAAAGTAAAGAAAAGTTTTTAAATCTTTGTTGGAGTGACTTAATTAAGCGTCTTGTGGAGGTGCGGGAGTTAGATGAGATTAAAACAAAACCTGTTTTAGACTATCTATTAAAACAATGTATAGAGTATTTAAAGTCACACATGAATGTTGAATATAGTAAGGCAGAGCCAATAGATTCTATATTACAACAACTAACAGGTAAAAAAATTAACTCAAGAAGATTGCATCTTATGAGGATGCTTCAAACTTTCGTTGATGACATTATAATAAAGGGATTCAAGCCAGATGTTAAAGGTTTAGGTGCTTCGTCGGTTGCTCGTGTAATATACACTCCAAGCGAAGGGGGTACACCAAATAAACTACTTGGAACACCAAATTTAGTGTTGTGGTTTGAAATGGATGAGGAAAATCCAATAATAGGTGCAGAACTATATATTCAGTCTTCCGGAGCTAATCTTGGATTATCAGCAATATCTAAAGATATGGATGTTGTAATTGAGGACTGGAAGATAAAGTGGAGTACAGCGATGGAAACACATAAAGAAAAAAGAAAAATATGGGAAAAAAATTTATTTGGATTATTGGAAAAGTATAAAAAAAGTTCATTTAAATTTAATCTTACTGATTTGTGTTATTACGGGTTATCTAATACATGGCAAAGAGGAGGTGTTGCCCCGATAGATCAATTAGATTCCGGTAGACTTAGTTATTATGAGTTCAAAACCCATTATGAAAATAATGCTGATAGTTATTGGGTTTTCCCTGAGTGGGATGATAACTGGGAAAATACGGTAACAGTTCGTGATAAAGCAAAATTGATAAGAAAACCAGCGTTATCAATTGTTATTGAAGAGCTTAATAAAAATGAAATAATGGTTTTAAAAAAAGGGGAATTTGAAGAGCTTTTAAGTAATACATTTTACAAACTTAAGGAGATTGTTTACAAAAATATCTGAAAATAAAAAATAATAAATAAAACAACGGGGCAAAACAATGCAAACTTCAATATTAACGACAATCAAATCCGATGCAGAGCTCTATCAGGGAATACAAAACTTGATAGAGCTTGTGAATGATCTTTTAAAATCAAGTGGAGCAGAGACTCCCGTGATCTCCAATACATATTGGTTAAAGGTGCTTCTTGAGTCTTTAATAAGCGAAGTTAAGTCTGATGAAGAGGTTAAAAGTGCATTAGATGATTTAACCCGATTTAAGTTCTTTATACTTCATAAAGAGGTTACTCCCGAAGAGTTTAGCGGTTCTCCCGAAGATAAAATATCTGTTGTAAAACCTAAATTGAGAAAAATAATCAGGCAGCTTAAGACACTTAAAAAGACCTTAGGCTGATTTAAAAATATAAAATCTTATTTACCAAATATAAATTTTGCTAACTTATTTATGTTTGCCCACTCCTTATTAAACTTAGATTTATCATCACCGGCATTTGAATAAAGCTTCGCTGAGATTATATCTGCATCTGAGAGCGGGAGACCGGTTGAGTTTAGCGAATTGAACATAGTGATTGCTTGTTCTATTTGCCAACTACGAATTTCTATGATTTGACATTTTTCTAAAAATATTTTTGCAAATTGATTAAGTTGAGACTCAGATTTTTCTAGCAGTTTACCAAAGAAGTATTGAAAATTGCGAAAATGATTTGTGTATTTGTTATTTTTTTGTCGCCGTGGAATTTTATAAACGGTTTGTTCAGCTGTTGAATAATTTTCTGCTTCAACAATTTTTTTTACTTCATCAGAGTAAAGTTCATTAATTGATTTATTTTCCAAAATTGAAATATTTTGGGTTTTGCTGCTATTCTTCAACATTGATGGGATATCTTCATCTTCAGCTTTATAAAGGATAGCCATAATTTTATTTCTGTTGGCTTTAAGTCCGGCTTTCAAAGCTTCAGATTCTTCGGTGTCAGGTATTTTGGAAATGGCGTCATTTAATTTTATCAGTAATGCTTTTAGTAATATCAAAAAAGTTGTAGTACGCTGTTGTCCGTCAATGAGATTAAATCTATCTTTTTCAGAACAATCAATAATGATTGTTCCGAAGAAGTAGGGGGTCTTCTGTATTAGATGCTATAAATGCTTCAATATCCTGCCATAGTTTATCACATTGAATTATGTCCCACGAATAACCACGCTGATATTCCGGGATTACAAAATGCTCAGATTTTTTTAGTTTTAGGTATTCTCTTATTAGTTTTAACGTTGGTTCAATGTTTTTCGACATATTGTCCCTCATTTTTAAAATTTTGATAAAATATTTAATGTTTTATCATGATGTCTATTTGTAACTTTAATGTTAATCAATCCCTTGTCTTAAAAAAGTATTTGATGACCATATAGTTTCTTTTGTGTCATCCGGATACAGGTTTCACATTATCATATTTTTTAAGTTTTACACAGTTTACTTTACACTATCACCTTAATTACTTTCAATGATTTCTGTTAAACGGACACCAAAGTTTTCGTCTATAATCACCACCTCGCCTTTTGCGATAAGGTTTTCAGGGATGATATTTGTCCCTGCATAAACATCGACCGGCTCACCTGCAAGTTTATCAAGCTCTAGTACAGTTCCCTCACCGGCATTCAAAACATCATCCAGCGTTTTCATAGTTCCGCCAAGTACAACGGTAATCGGTATTTTTATTTTGTTGTGCATAAATGCCCCCTTATTCGTTTAAAATATAGCACAACAAAGGTGAAGTATTGTTTCACAATAAATAAATTATGAAAAATAGTTTTGAAATCAATTGACATATACGATGGGGCATCGTATTATATCTATATGAAAGTGACAGCAATTATACCTGACGAATTAATTAAAGAGATTTTATCAAAAACTCGCAAGAAACATAACTGAGTCGTTAAAAGTAGCCTTGGCTGATTGGTTGAAAATCCAAAGGTTGAAAGAGTTAAATTCCGATGTAATGCTAAAACCGTTGGAGTTTAATACAGACTCTGATTCAATCAGAAATTTGAATAGATTAAGATGATAATTGTAGATACATCTATTTGGATTGATTTCTTTCGAAGGACTTAAGAATACGACAAGTTATTGATTGGTTTCATTGAGAATCAAGAAGTCATGATTATTGATGTAATAACTGCAGAGTTATTACAAGGGGCAAAATCAGATAGAGAGATTTAAATTATCAAGGGATATTGGGAAAATTTACCGAAGTATTATGAAAAAAATCTTTCAGTTCTGGCGGGAGAATTTCATATACAAATAAATTAGTTGATAAAGGTATCGGCTTGATAGATTCGATGATAGTTATATCTGCAATTAATACTGATTCTATGATATGGACAAAGGATAAAAAACTCATATCTTTTTTAGATAAGAAACTGTTGTTTGATGTAAGCAGAATGTTATAACTAAATTTGATAATAATAATTCTGTTAAAAATTGTAATTATCTGTGTATCAAAGTATATGCTTTTTTGTATAACGAAGTAGCAGATGATTCTGCATAAGATTTGCGAACAACTCCGGCACTGTTATTCCTACTAACTTCTTATAATAAAACATATTAACTTTTAGTCCTCGGCAGGAGTCTCTTTGACCTTATTTAATACTGATAAATATCTGTCTTTATCCCCTCTTTTTGCCCTTTCTATAATATAGTTTTCAGTCTCGATTGCAGTCATCTTTTCTGTGACGGCGTTTGTTATAAATTGATTAATCGATATTTGTTCATCTTTTGATAGTTTTTTGATGTGTTCATGTAAAGTTTTTGGTAGTCTGATACTCAAAGTGCTCATATTATCCCCCTATAATGTGATAAAAATCTTGTGGTGTTATGGCTTGAACTCCAAATTTTTCTATCTCTTTATAATCTTTCAAGTTAAATGTAACTATGTATTTACTTCCAGACGATACGGCTAGCTCAAGCAAATGATCATCAAACGGGTCTTTCAAAAATGGTCTCCAAAGGTAGTAAATCTTTGTTTGAATACCGGCATAACAAATGTAGTCGATAAAAGCGGTTATATCTTCAACTTCGAGTCCTGTAATATTCTTCATATTTGTTAAAACTGCCTCATATTCCAAAACAAGCGGAGTGGAAATATAAAACTCAAAAAGATCTTCAGCTATTTTTTTTAATATCTTATAAGAAAAACCATTTTTTGACTTTAATCCGGATAATATTACATTTGTATCAATTATTGCTTTAACCTTCATGGTATCAAATATAATACTAAAACCCTCCTTTGTCAACATTGTTTTAAAAATTTGGTTACACAAATAATTAGAGGTGCCCTATAAGTATTTTTTAATATTTATTGAAAATATTTTATCGGTGAACCTCTGCTTCCCTTAAGATATGTTATATTTTATTTATAAATACAAAACAACCGGAGGTCTCAATGAGGAAAATCAACACAAGAAGACATTATCATCTTTTAAAGTCATTATTAGACAATAATCCTGACCCGGGGAACAAAGAGTACGCACTTCATTATGAGTATTTAAGATACAAAAAGCTCCTTTATATTCAAAGGATTTTTAAATACACCAATACTTTATGTAGAGCATATACTCTTGAGGCTGTATTTGAATTGCTCGGACATGATAAGTATGAAAAATTTAAAGATGATTTTCTACAATTTATTAACAATAGTGCAGAGGAAAACGATGAATATAAAGATGGTTTGGAGGAGTTGTTAGAACATGTTAAAAACGACTTTAATACTGAAGACATCATTAGTCACGAGATTTATCCGGTACATATTGCGGAAAGCATTAAAAAACTAATTGCAGAAGAGATAGAAACATTTCAGATGCCAGAAAATGCTGCAATATATCATAGGCTAAAACATATAAAATCCCTTTATAAGCTATCAGATAGTGAGGTAGAGTTTATTGAACTGCTATTTATAATAAGGAACAATGAAATTATGCCAATAATATTTTCAGATACTCAACCATATATCCATCCATTGGGTTCGGCTCCGGATGCACTTAACGCGGAGGATTATGTTGTTATATTCAGCATAATGCTGAATATAAATATAATGGAGATTAAAGAAACATTTAATGCCTCTTCGAATGTTAGAAAATTCAGGCTGGTAGATGAGAGATCGAATCTTGCAGAGGAGATCACTACTTATCTAATAGGGGTTTCAAATACACCGCTTGAGGATAAATATTTTAAGAAATATTCAGACAAGGTTCTTAAGCCTGAAAATTTTGATAGGGATGAGGAAATAAATTATATTAGCAATCTGATTAAATCAAAACACAAACAAGGTGTAAAGATATTATTTTACGGAAAGCCGGGGACAGGCAAGACCGAACTTGTACGGGCACTGGGTAGATATCTTAGACTTGATACCTATGAAGTAGCGAGGGTGTTTGATTCGGAAAAAGAATCAGATTTCAATGAAAATCGTATGACAACAAATACCGATCTACTAAATGTATTGTACAGATCGATAAAAGTATGCGATGAAACCATTGACAGTAAAAAGGCCCTTATGATAGTTGATGAGGCGGATGCCATACTTAATTCAAAAGATGAACAGAGTGTCAGCAGGTATAATAATAAAGCAATCATTAATGAGCTTCTTGATAATACATCTTGTAATCAAATCTGGATTGTTAATTATTCCAAGGATATTGATGGTTCAACAAAAAGACGGTTTAATTACTGTATGGAGTTTAATGACATAACACACAATCAAAGAAAATCTATCTGGAGTTCTATCATTAAAAAGTATAAACTTGAAAAGTGTATTGATGACTCAAATATTAATTATCTGTCTGAAAACTATATGATAAATCCCGGGGTCATTGATAAAGCAGTTTTCAATTTAACATGTATTTTAAAAAACCGGCCGAAAAATGCTGATGAAAATATATTAAAAAATATTGAAACATCGTTACTTTCACACCAGGCGATCATTTACGGAATAACCCCTGATAAAGTTGATGTCAGGAAACCGAATAACATGTATTACGATCTTGAGGGATTAAATGTGAAAGCTGATTTACCCGAGACTTTTGGGATTTTGAGGCGTTTTACAGATAATACAAAAGTAACAGGCTTACACCCGTCAAACATGAATATTCTCTTGTGGGGACCTCCCGGAACCGGTAAAACCGAGTTTGCCAAGTATATAGCGAGAGTTCTTAATAAGAAACTTATTATATTAGGAGCTTCAGACATTTTAGGGCCTTTAGTCGGTAATTCTGAAAAAAACATCAAATACGCTTTTCTTGATGCAGAAGAGCAAAACGCAATTCTGTTTATTGATGAAATCGACAGTTTGCTTGTATCCAGGGAAAGTGTACAACAGAACTGGGAGTCTACACTGGTTAATGAGCTGCTTACAAATATGGAGAATTTCTCGGGAATCTTTATTGCAGCAACTAACCTTCTTAAAAGAATCGACATCGCGGCACTAAGGAGATTTGGTCTTAAGCTCGAATTTGATTATCTGACACCGGAAGGAACTCTTGTATTTTTTAATAGAATACTCAAACCGGTTTTACATAAAGCACTTAGCAGTTCCGAAGAAAATCAAGTAAGAAATATCAAGTATCTTACTCCCGGTGACTTTAAAATCGTTTTACAGAGAAACCTCTACATAAATCCGGAGTCGATAACATTTGACCGCTTGATATCTCAGCTTAAAGCGGAGGTAATTACTAAAACATCTATACTTGAAAAGAGGTCGGGATTTATTTTATGAAACAATTTATAGTGTTTGGTTTTATATTTGCTATACTCAGTTCGTTTTTAAAATTAATATTTTGGAGGGGTAAATGAATTACTCAATTGAAGGGCTCGATGTTGATTTTCAGGGATTGATAGATAAAATACGCAATAAAACTATTAGAGGATACTCAGGACTTGTTAAAAGTGGTCTTTTGAGAATAGTTTTTGATATGTATGCACATGAGTGGAAAATGGCAACATTAGATGAAAAACTTGATTTCATCTCAGCTGTTGTTGAAGCAGGGTTTACCATTGGAGACTTGGTACACAACTATAAAAATTATATAATTGAAACAAAAGCCGGCAACGGTGTAGAGGTAGCAAAGTGTGCAGATGATGCAGTGGCATATCTTTTTACATGTTATGTGAAGAGAAAATTCGAAATGAAATAAACTTTAGGGAGTAGATCTATGGCGCGTAAACATCTTACAAAATCGCTTTTTTCCGTAGCAACAAGTTGTCCGACAAAACTATATTACACAAGGAAGGATGAGTTTCCTGATATAAATCTTGTTAATGATTTTCTAAAGCAACTTGCAGAGGGGGGAGTGCAAATCGGTAAACTGGCTCACTATAAGTTCTCAGGCGGCATTGAGATAGAAACGCTTGATTTTGATAAGTCGCTAAAAGAAACCGCCGAATTAATGAAAAAAGACAAATGCATTATATATGAGGCAGCATTTAAGTATAATAATCTATTTATACGGGCAGATGTTGTTGTTAAAGATGGAAATAATCTATCTTTATATGAGGTAAAAGCTAAAAGTTTTGACTCTGAAAAAGACAACAATTTTTACAAGAAAGACGGAAGTGGTTTTGTATCAGGTTGGTCATCATACTTGTATGATGTTACCTTTCAAACATTTGTTATCAGAAGTGCTTATCCTGACTTAAATACAACACCATTTTTAACACTCGTTGATACAAATGCCGTTTGTAAAGTTGATAGTATGTATCAACTTTTCAGGGTTGAAAGGATTGTTTCAAAAAACGATCTTCAAAAGAAGATGGAGCGGATCAGAATAAGTGTACCTGAGAATGTAAAAATAGATGATATTGATACAGATATACTGATATCGGTCAATGTAGGCGATGAGGTTAATGATGTAATTTCAAGTAAAATCAAGATAAATTTCTACAATAGTGAGCTTAATGAGATGAAGTTTCATGACTTGACAAGTCGATTAGCTGATATTTATATCAAGGATGAGTTTGTTGAAAGCGAGATAACATCAAGGTGTGCAAAGTGCGAGTTTAGAGCAAACGAAGATGAAGTAGTTAATGGCAAAAAAGATGGTCAGAGAGAGTGTTTAAAAAAAGTTTGGAATCTTTGTAATGATGACTTTCATAAACCGCTTATATTTGAACTTTCCAGAGCCGGCGTTGGGAGTAGAGATATACTGGTAGATGCTATAAAAAACAAACGGTATTTTTTAAAGGAGATACTCGAGTCGGATTATCTTCCAAAAAATGGCGGTAAAACACTGGAAAAAGGGCTTTCGGTTACAGATAGAAGAAGACTACAGGTTGAGTTTGAAAAGAATATAAAAAATAACTCATTTATTGATATAGATGGGTTAAGAGAAGAGTTTTCAGGATTAACTTATCCGATTAACTTTATTGATTTTGAGACTATAGGCCCTGCGATACCTTTTAATAAAAATATGCACCCTTATGAGCAGATAGCGTTTCAATTCTCACATCATGTTTTAAGTAGAGATGGATCGGTTGAGCATAAAAATGAGTGGATCAATAGAGAAGGTGGCGTTTTTCCAAACTTTGAGTTTGTTCGGCAATTAAAAAAGGCATTGAGTAATGGCGGTTCGATATTTAGATATGCACCTCACGAGAATACAATTTTAAATATTATTAAACGACAGCTTGAAAACTCTAATGAGTTGGATAACGAACAACTTATCGATTTTATTGAGTCGATTACCACAGATAAAGATACAAAGGAGGCCGGTGAAAGAAATATGATAGACCTCCATGATTGGGTAAAAAAATACTATTTTCATCCATTGATGAAGGGGAGAACATCAATAAAAGTTGTATTACCGGCTATTCTTAACGAAAGTGACTATTTAAAAACACTCTACAACTCAAAAAATTATAAAAGCAAAAACTTCACTGAGGGTAAACAGTGGTATGTCAGTGAGAATAATATGGTGAAAGACCCATATAAACTACTGCCGCCGATAAGTGAGCTTGATGAACTTATAGAGGATGCAGATGATACCGGAGGAGAAACAATATCATCGGGAGGCCCGGCGATGATGAATTATGCAAAATTGCAAAATAGTTATTTATCAGTAAAAGAAAAAGAGGAGATCGTTAATGCCCTTTTAAGATACTGTGAACTCGATACACTTGCAATGGTTATGATCTTCCAGCATTGGAAGTCGGTGGTCGGTTAAATAGGAGGTGTGTGTGAACTAGATTGAATTATTATTGTTGTTGTTTTGGATTGGTTTAAAATTAAGGGAAAAGGGGTTTTTTATGAGTAAATACAATTTTGTTCATTTGCATAATTATACAGGCTATTCAATGTATAATGGTATGATATCGCTTGAGTTTGGAAAAACCGAACACAATATCGCTGCACGGGCAAAGAAATTAAAGATGAAAGCCGTAGCAATAACGGATTTAGGAAACATGTCAGGTGTTATAGAATTTTATAAACTATGCCGGGCACATGATATAAAACCAATTATTGGTTGCGAATTTTTTATTGCAAATAGTAGCAGGTTTGACAAAACAGCCAACATACCAAACGATCAACTTGTTCTCCTTGCCAAGTCAGAGCAGGGGTATAAAAATCTTATCAAACTTTCATCTTTGTCATACACCGAGGGGTTATATTCTGTGCCGAGGATAGATAAAGATCTTTTATTAAAATACAAAGAGGGTTTAATATGTTTGTCAGGATCTATTCAAGGGGAGATCCCACGACTAATTTTAGAAAATAGGCTAGATGAAGCAAAAGAATCAGCACTTTGGTATCAAACTGTTTTTGGAAAAGATTCATATTTTCTTGAACTACAGTATCACAACATGCCTGAAGAGAAGCGGGTAATTGAAGAGCTTGTAAAATTTTCAAAAGAGCTTAATATACCGCTTGTTGCGACAAATAATTGCCAATACTTGGACAAAAATGATGCATATGCTCACAAAGTCCTTGGCTGTATCAGTAAGAATAAAACTACTTCTGAAGAAAGTCGACAAGTAAATCAACACGATGAGTATTATTTTAAATCAGAAGAGGACATGATAGAAATATTCGTTGATTTGCCGGAAGCACTTATCAACACGAATGTTATAGCTGAGATGTGTGATTTCAATATAAATTTAGACGGGCCTAGTCTGCCGAAGTTTGAGGTGCCTCGTGAGTTTTCCAAAAAAACATATCTTGAATATCTTTCACTTGAAGGATTAAAAAAAAGGTATTCTGATTTAACACCGGAATTAATAGAGCGGCTCTCTATGGAGCTTGATGTTATTAATCAATTGGATTATGCAGAGTATTTTTTAATTCTTTGGGATATTATCAAATACGCTAAAGCTAATGGCATAATGGCTGGTCACGGGAGAGGCCCGGCGGCGGGGAGTCTGGTTGCATATTCTTTAGGGATAACTAATGTTGATCCGATCGCAAATGGACTCCTTTTTGAGCGATTTATAAACCTGAAAAGGGTCTCGTGGCCGGATATTGATATTGATATCTGTCAGGAAAGACAGCAGGAGGTAATAGACTATGTTACCAATAAGTACTCAAAAGATAATGTGAGCAGGATTATTACATTTACGAAAATGAAAGCAAAAAGCATCGAAGAAGCCTTAAATGAAAATACTGAGTTGAAGCAGATAACAATTACAGGCGATGAAAAGGGAAAACAGCTTATTGAGATCTCCAAGCGACTTGAGGGCTTACCTCTTAACAGCTCGGTTTATGCCGTCGGTATTGTTATAGGTAAAGATTGTATCACTGACTATGTTCCTATTCAAACTGTAAGGGATTATAGTGGAGTCGATGTGATAACAACACAGTTTCCCGCAACGCAATTAGAGGAGTGCGGCTTATTAAAAATGGATTTCCTTGGATTGGAAACATTGACAATTTTGAAAAACACAGTTGAACTGCTTGAAAAACGGGGCGTAAAAATAGATATCGATAATCTGTCGCTTGATGATAAAAAGGTTTTTGAGTTATTTGCAAGAGGTGACACAGATGAGATTTTTCAATTTGGAAGCTCTGACATGCAAAAAATCTTGAGAAAACTAAAGCCTGATTGCCTTGAAGATCTTATAGCATTAAATGCACTTTATCGACCGGATACTATGGAGCTAATCGACACATATATAAAAAGGAAGCACGGTTTAGAACCGGTTGTTTATGATCATCAATTACTTGAATCAATTCTAAAAGAAACATACGGAATCATCGTTTATCAGGAACAGATTATGAAAATGGCTCAAGTTATAGCCGGTTTTGATCTTTGTGAAGCCGATCTACTTCGCCGGGTATTAGGTAAAAAGAAATACGATGAAGTTGAAATATATACTGATCAATTTATTGACAAAGCAATAAAAAATGGTATTACTAAAGAAGTTGCTATAAAAATATTTGAAACAATGAAACAAAATATACTCAATTGTTTTAATAAAAGTCATGCTGCCTCATATGCACTCTTGGCCTATCAAACCGCATATTTAAAAGCATATTATCCTGAAGAGTTTATCGCTTCAGTTTTAAAGATTGAAAAGGAAAGAGAAGAATAATTCAAAAATTGGTCGAGACAGGTAAAGTAGTTTAAAGTTTATTACAATTTAAAAGGAGAAAATAATTATGAAAATGAAACTATTAACTTTAGTAATGATGCTGTTTACAGCAGGGCTTTTTGCTCAGGATAATATCCTTGATGCGGTTGCCAAAGGGGACATGAAAGCAGTAAAAAAATTTATAGAAGTAATCGAGGTTGATGTAAATGCAAATATTGAATACAATTATTCTACGTGTACACCCCTCCAAATGGCTATTATGACAAATAGATTTGAAGTTGCCAAATATCTCGTTGAAAAAGGTGCAAAAGATGACAATTCGATGTATTATCAATACCTGTCTATATCAGAACAAACGAGCTTGTGGTTTAATAAGGATTATTTTTTTAATAATTATAATTTTGATAACATTTCTTTTGCCAAAAATGTCATTAAAAAATTATATCATAATCCATCTAAATTAAAAGGCTTTATTCAGTTTCTATTAGACGAAAAATATTATACAATGATGTACGATGATATTATAGATCATCGACTTTCTAGGGCTCTTATTATAGATGCAGCAATTTATAACGAGTCTCTTGGTAAAAATAAAATAAATATCAAAGCCCCTGAGGTTTCAGCAGCATTGGATGATTTGGCTGGCATTAAAGCATTTCTTAAAACCGGCGAAACTTTAAATTATTCAGCAATATCTTATTTTTTTCCTGATAAAATTGCAGACTTTTATATATCGATCGGAGAGATCACAAAAGAGGGCGTTGTAGATCTGTTAAAAAAAGATCTAGATAATTATGCTTACTACATCGAAAATGAAAAAGAACTTGCCTTCATAGATAAATATATGGGATTGGCTAATTTTACATTAAAATATGAAACGATCATCCCTGCTGCTACCAAAGAGCTGATTTATAAAAAATATCCAAAGGTTAAAGATGAGGTAGATGCTAAACTAAAGGCTGAGGCTGATACAAAAGCCAAAGCCGAAGAAGAAGCTAAGATTAAAGCCGAGGAAGAGGCAAAACTAAAAGCTGAAGCAGATGCAAAAGCCAAGGCTGAGGCAGAAGAAAAGGCTAAATTAAAGGCTGAAGCAGATGCCAGAGCTAAAATCAATGAGGAGGCTAAGTTAAGGGTTGAAGCAGAAGCAAAAGAGCGATTAAATGCAGAGGTAGATAAACAATATAAATTTAACCTAAATGATAAAACTGATTCTATTAATTTTAAGTTTTTTCTGATTACTGATCAAAGATATGAGCTTTATATTCTTGATTCTAATAATTCAAAATATAATTCGCTATTCCAGGTCGAAGGAGATGTTGGTAAAGCTGTCTGGTTTATGGTAGGGGAGGATCCGGATTTTAATTATCACTATGATATACCGTTTAAGTTATATGTAAAAAAAGACAATGATTCAGGTCTTGGACTAATTCCAGGAAAGAAAGGTCCTGTTGCGAATTTAAAAGCATATGATAAACCTGCCTACATTAAGATAGTACCTTACAAAAATGATCCTGAGAACTACGGTACATATTACTTAATTTTGAAGAAAAAATAGAATTTTTGTAATTAAGCCTCCCCTTGCGGGGGGGGGGGCTTTAGCTTTTTAAATTATAGAGGTACTAACAGTTTTCCGTGCAAAACATATGCTTAGATACTTTCAGGGAGAATATCATATTGTATAATCATATACGACAGGTCGATACAGATTTGAGAATGATGATATTTTGATAGAAACAATTCAAAGTATGATTTATGATATTGGGGATTAAAGAAGGTCAGATATTTTTAATAACAAGGAGACTAAATGGGTTCAGCTCACGAAACGGATGAAATTCTACGCTAAGACAAAACCTTAGCGTATGTTTTGCACGGAAAACTGTTGGTAACCCTATAAGAAAGAATTAATTAGTTTATTAGATGAATTACCATGGAACGCTGATGTCATTAAGGAGGTGATAGGGCCAGATCACGATACATGATTAAATGTGTAGTAAATTACAGAAAACTTGACAACACTCAGAGAAAAAAAATAAACTTTTAAAGAAGGAGGTGCTAATAAACAAAAAATTGGTTGAGACAGATAAAGTAGTTTAAATTTTATTACAATTTATTTTAAAAGGAGTTAAAAAGATGAGTAGAAAACATGGAGATATAATCACTAATAATAAAACATATTCATTTGCATATAGTGATTCACCTAGAGGTAAATCTATTTTGAAATTTTCTGAATTATTAGAAAAAGAAGGGTTTAAAGAATTAAAGTACGAAGTTATGTTTGATTGGTTGTTTATTCCTACAAAAGAAGAATTAGTAAGTTATCCTGATGAAAAAGAAGTTAAAAACAACTTAATAAACCACGCAAAAAAGTGTAAAGATTTTCTAAAAAAAGCAGAAATAGATCTAAAAACACTAAAAGGTCGGAATAAGAAAATTCTTATTGAACCTGATTGCGTTCTTGAAAATCTTATGAGAAAAATAGACATTGATATAATGACTAAAACTCCTCGAGGAAATATAATTTTGATTGAGTTTGATGAGAAGCAACATTTTTCAGAAGAAAGAAAAATAAGTTTAGAAAGTTATAAAGATATAAAAGGATTAAATTTTAATGTTGAAGAATGGAAAGAGAAATGTTCTGAAAGTATATATGATTGTGATCCTCCGGGAAGAGATTGGCATAGAGCATATAGAGATGCTATAAGAGATTTAAGATGTAAAAAAGAAGGTGTTATTTTGCTTAGAGCACACATTGATATGGATGAAAATAAATTAAGAAGTGTTCTAAAAAACTATTAAGGAGGTATATGATGAAATCATCAATCGTTTCACTGGTTACAAATAATCATCCTCAAATTTTTAATAATCAAAATATTAGTATCCCAAAGTCTAATGTTTGTAATGTTTTAGAAGTATTGTCTCATCTACACAATTCAGATTTAGTCGTTTTTCCAGGTTGGACTTTATCAAGTAAGAGTGATCTTGATTATGTTATCAAAAATACCGGATTTACCAACACTTTCGTACTGGAAGTGGGATTTGGGTATAATGATAGGAATATCACTCATTCAGAGACAGGGTTTTATGTAGTTCAAAATAAAGAAATTATTAAAGAAAAAGTTAAGCAAATATTCATGGATAGAAAAAGCGCAAATAAAGATTCAATTAAATTATTCCTAAAGACTTTTAAAGAAAATCGGATGTTCGAAGTGAAAGGTGTGAATATTTCTCTGATAATTTGTGGTGAGAATAGTATTTTGAGAAATAAGCAAAGCAATTGTAATATGGCTTTGTTTGCAATAGATGATGACGCTCTTAGAAATGATTTTGATTCAATTCTTAAACATACTCATGTTTTCATTAATCCAGCACATACACCAGTTGGAAATGGAGGTAAGATGAGACAAAGGCGAAATTATCTTAGTGGAAAATCTCGTAAATATTTATTTACTACTAATGAATTCGTTAAAGCTAATGGTAATCCCAGGTCAAATAAAGCAAACCTTAAATCATTACAGTATATTTCAAACAATGGAGAAGATATAAATATTAGTAATAATATATTATATAATAATCAAATGTATATTATAAGAAGTTGTGATACTGCTACGAATTGAGACGTATTTCATTAGTAAAAAACAACACCTAAAGGAACTAAACCATGCCATACGATCTGACAAATAAACTTGTAA
>CAYYKD010000045.1:7480-25566 GCA_964471825.1 uncultured Spirochaetales bacterium | reverse complement strand
ACGGGCTTCATCCGAGACATCTCTGTGAAATAATCGGAAAAAAAGCGACGGCTGATATTAAGAAGGGGACACCGGTGGGGTGGGATATGGTTGAGAGATAGGGAGATTACAAGCCGGGGATTTTAGGTTGTAGTATTATTTTTACAAATAAACTTCCGTTAATTCTTTACTATAATAGTTACCGAGGGTTTTAAAAGTTATAGATTTTATCTATCGAAATGTGATTTAACATATGGAAGAGCAAAACCACATATAGAAAATGACTCAAAAATAGTTTTTATCGATAATTAGTTAAGTTATTTTAGTTTTTTTAGTACAAATCTTGAGAGTAAAAAAATTATTGGAATAGATATAATAGTTACAATTATAGGTGCAATATTTTCATTGATTTTTACATACTTTACTAGGAATTCTAAACAAAATAAATTTAATAGGTACTGAAATATATAAACAAGAGGGAATAAAATCATTTTTTTTAAAGAAATGTTTACTCTAAAGACTATCTTTGAGTTTAAAAAGTAAGAAATTGCGATCCCCGCTAAATAAGATATTGTATAGGCAATTTTATAATTTAAAAAAAGATTAAATAAAATATAAATTAAATAAGTTAAACCGGTATTAATCAATCCAATAATAATAAATCTTACAAAGCTCGAATTTTGAATACTATTAAATATACTCTTCATCGATAATGTATGTGGGTCTATTTCTTGTTTCATCAAGTATTCTCCAAAGGTACTCACCTATAACTCCAAGCATAACCATAATTAAACCTAAGAGAAATGTAACAATAGCTATTAGTGAAGCCCAACCTTTTATTGGTGTCTTACCGATTAATGTGCTTACTACAGTTACTACTCCATAAATGAAACTTAGTAATGCCACAAAAAATCCTAAGCTTGACATGACTTTGATTGGTAAAAAAGAAAATGAAATAAAAGAATCAACAAATAATTTAATCTTCTTTGATAAAGTCCACCTTGACTTACCAACAGTTCTTTTCTGTCGTACATACGGTATGCTATCTCTCTCATGTCCAAGCCAAAAAATCAAACTCATTATGTTTGTATTTTTTTCTTTTATATGGTTTAACTCATCAACGACCTGTTTGTCAATTAACACGAAATCAAATCCACCTGATGGGTATCCTGATATTGCGAACTTATCCATAAAATAATAATAAGTATTAGAAAACAACTTCTGACTAAAAGATTCTTCTCTGTCAGATCTTACTGCCAAAACTACTTTCTTGCCGGACTCCCATTTTTGTATCATTTCGGCAAAAAGTTCGGGAGGATCCTGCAAATCAGCAGCTATAATGCCGACACAATCTCCGGTTGCATAATGAAGTCCTGCTTGAATCGCTGACATTGCTCCAAAGTTCTTACTAAGTTTAAGTATTTTAATTCGATCATCATTATTTCTCTCATCTACCAGCATTTTGAGTGATTTATCCCCGGATCCGTCATCTACAAAGATGAATTCAAGATCATAATTGGTAAGAATCTCCTGCAATTTTCGTAGTCTTGGCACAGTATGCGGAATATTTAGCTCGTTATAATATATCGGAATTACAATTGAAAACTTTTTTCTATCCATAATAATCCTCATATGTACTATTTAGTACTTATTTATTATATCAATTACTTTTTCGACATCATCATTGCTCATTATCGGGCTTATTGGTAAACTTAGCACTTCTTTGTGAATCTTTTCGGTTATAGGCAAATCAAGATGATTATACTCTTTGTAGGCAAGTTGTTTATGTGGAGGAATAGGATAATGAATAAGAGTTTGAATTTTATTTTCATTTAAGTAGGCTTGAAGATTAGCCCGATCTATTGTTCTAACTACAAACAAGTGCCAAACATGAGCATCTTCATCGATTACTTTTGGTAATATAATTTTATCATTTACAATATAATCCCTATACATTTTTGAAACTAACTTTCGTTTGGTGGTATCGTCATCTAACTTAGTTAACTTATGAGCTAATATTGCTGCATGCAATTCATCTAGTCGTGAGTTTAATCCTTTGTATTTATTAACATATTTAATCTCAGAACCATAATTACGAATCGTTTTAATAACGGAAGCAAGCTGATCATCATTAGTTGTAACCGCCCCCCCATCACCGCCTATAACTCCCAGATTTTTACCCGGATAAAAACTAAAGCCGCTTGCATCTGATACGCCTCCTACTCGCTTTTTATTGGAATAGGCACCATGGGCTTGTGCACAATCATCAAGAACTTTTAGATTATATTTTTTTGCAATCTGATTAATACTCTCCATATTAACTGCCTGACCATATAGATGAACGGGTAATATAACTCTTGTTTTTTCTGTAATTGAACTTTCAATTTTTTTGACATCAATTAAATAATTATCAATATCCGGTTCAATAAAAACAGGGGTTAATTTATTTTCTGTAATAGCAAGTATTGATGCAATATATGTATTTGCAGGAACAATAACTTCATCGCCTTCTTTTAAAAAGCCTAATTCCTTATATGCCCTAAGTACAAGTATCAAAGCATCGAGTCCGTTGGCTACTCCAATACAATTTTTGACTCCACAATATCTTGCGAATTGTTCTTCAAAATATTCAACCTCTTTACCAAGTATGTACCACCCGGACTCTAATACTCTTGTGAATATTTTTTCGTATACTTCTTTTTCTCTTAAATTAATGCCTTGTAAATCTAAAAATTTAATCATTGGATTCCTCGATATATTTTGCATACTTTTTTTTGGTTTCAAAGTATTGTTCTTTTAGAATTTCAAAAAAATATTCGTCATCACTCTCTTTTGTAATAACAGCTCCGAAATTTTTATGAAACCTCACAACGCTTTTATTTTCTTTAAAAACTTGAAAGTGTGACTTCTCAAATCCCAAGATATTAAAACCATATTCATATATTAATAATGCAGATTCAATAGATACATTTATTGGAGTGTCTTTTTTTAAAATCCAGCTTCCCCATGAAAAACTCTTGTCAATTATATCATAAATTCGGACAGTACCATAATGCTCGCCATTCTTTGATTGTATTATAAAGTACCATTCGTTATCCTTGACTTTGTATTGTTCCAAATAACTTATCTGTTTTTCTAAACTATTTTCTACTTTTGAAATGTATTTATTTAATGTATTATCAAGCCTTAAATTTAAAATAAACTCGGCATCACTTTTCTCAACATCTCGTAATAATATTGACTTACCCTTAATAAATTTTACCGGCTTTACTACTTGATGGAGTTTTTTAAAATTTTCAAAATCAGTTATATATTCTTTCGGATTATATAATTGATCAGTTATTGCAATTAGAACTGCATCAGTTGAAAAATCATACATTTCTTTCCAAATCAATTTATCTATAAACAACCCAATATCCGGGTTATCAAGGTTAAAAGTTGAATAATTTTGACCATCATGAGTTTTTACTTTACAATGTCCATGTAAACAGATTAATACAAATTTTGAGTATAAATTTGCATGATTGCCTCTAACTGAATTTCCGGAAAGATCAAAAATATAGAATATTCTCTTAATATCAAATGGAATCTGACTACTGTTCTCTATAGCTACAAGTGAGCCTGAGTCATTTTTATTGACTTTAAATTTTAATAGTTCTGTGGTTTTCATCTATATCCTTCTGTAGTAACTTTTTATTCCGTTGTCTTAATAGAACTGATTTTATAGTAGTGTGAAAGAGATCTGTTTACCCATGATGTCTCATCTTCCTGTATATCGCTAAAATTATATAAAATATTATATCTGTTTTTTGACTCAATTTTTTTTACAATAATATTTTTGTTTCCAATTTCTTTTTGATTAAGAATATACTTCTCTCTATCATCATACTTATTTTTTATCACAACCGCTTCTTTAAGAGAGGTGTATAAACTCGGAATATAAATGAGTATACAAAAAAAAGTAATAATCATCAATAATCTATTTTTGAAAATATTGTCAACTTTTGAATATATTAATGAGCATATTGAAATAGTTAGAAAAAAGACCGGACCAAACAATGCCCTTAAATTAACAACCGGTGATCCGATTAAAATAAAAAATCCTATTAAACCGGCAATAAAAAAAATAAAAGAAGACAAATTGACTTTTAATTTTAAAAAAAATTCCTTACTATTTGATTTCATTATGGTTATTATCATAAGACATAAAAAAGCAAGTATGAAAGGAGTTATATAGTCAGATATAGTGAATAGTCTAATTAGATTTTTTGCAAGAAACTCAAAATAACTACCGGTATATTTCATTGACCCAAAAAGACTTGCCCTCACAGTGTTTCCCGGTGCAATGTATAATATAATTAAGCCTACGATGGTGCTTAGAAATCCAAAAACTTGATAGGCCTTTAGCTTTTGTTTTTTTAATAATCTGATGACTAATAAGGAGAATAAAACAAAAACAGCAGAAAATGATAAGTTTTCAAATGATGTCCCTGCAACAATACCAAGAAATGTTATAAATACTATAAAAAATATTTCATTTCTCTTTGAATGAAAAACCAACTCTTTTTTTGTTAAATATATTATATATAATACAGGTATTGATGACCACATATAAACTATACTTCCGGTTAACCAGAGAAATGTCTGCCCAAATAGTGGTGAAAAAAACCATATAACTATGTTAACAAATATTAAAAGTATAGTTTGTTTTTCTTTAAAAAATTTATCATAACTGATAAGACATATTAGAGTTAAAAAAACTATGTATGCAATGGTATTTAAAACATTAAAAATTACCTTATTAGTGTTAGATAGAGAGAAAACTAACAGTGAGGAGAAAACTCTGCCTGTCCATTGCAAGTAAATATTGTATGTTTTTAAGAAAACATTATGCCCTGCTATTACTTGATATTTGGAATAGGGGCTTTCCAACTTACTATAATCACTCTCCTCCCAGGTTATTCGATTCAAGTAGTCATCTAAAATTCGCGGTGTATTTATATTAAGCAACAATATTATTATAAAAATAAGGAAATATGATGAATAGAAAACCGGTTTTGATGAAATAAATGATTTTATTTTTTCCTCATACTTAGCATTTGATTTAAAGTATAATGATAAAATAATTAAAATTAGTAAAAAAATTTGAATTGAAGACCTGATATAAAATGATCTGGAGAAAAATAAGTTATAATCCCCTCCCCAATTGATAATTTTATTAAAATAAGGAAATATTGATTTATTACTGAATGCAATATTATTGTGAATAACAAAAAGGCTATAATTGTTTTCATTTTTTACATAGCTTTTTTTTATGAGTTCTCTTGTAAGCGATGTTTTTTTGTTATTAAAAGACAAGTTTATTCTAATATTATCTGGATTTATTTCGCTAGGAACCCTTATGATAATCTCTTTTACACTTAATCTACCTTTTTCTATAAAGACTAATCCATTTTGTGCTTTCAATACTTGGTTATTTGATACAGACATTAAAACAATGTGTGAACTATTAATGATGTTATCTTCGGTATCTAAAACACTTACTGCAAGTGACTCAAAATTACTTCTAATGAATTTCGTAATGTTACTCATTGCAAAAGTATATACAAAGGCTGTAAATATAAATATGACAAGTGATAATTGTACTACTAATTTTTTTTTCACTATAATTTTTCCTTTGAACCATTATTAAATAAGCGAAATTTAATTATGTTTCTCACTATTATTCCAATTATTCTATTTCTATTTTTTATGGTTGCAGATTTTCGATTTCCTCAATCCCCCTCACCAAACAGCTGTCCAATCCTCTCAATATGACAAATAAATTCTGGATCACTTAATGTGTTATATACTGAAAGATCAAATGTATAGGGGAGCATAAGTTCATCAAGCTCTTAGTCGATTTTAAAAAAAAATAATCATATCAATATTACCATAAAATGTCAAGTTAATATCTTAAGCCGTTTTAAAATGCCTTTTTGCATGGGAGTCGCATATGACTGCTTTTTTAACCGACGGATACTTTGAGAATACGGTATTTATGCTATAGATTGTTTCAACTTTTAGCCCGAATTTCATTGTTAACCATTATGTAACCATTGTATTCTCAAAACTTGATAGATAACTTGATATGCAAAAACCTTGCTTTAATAATTGCCCAAGGGAGTATAATACTACTACAGTATAATTAAATTAATTAATTTTTGTTTTTAGAAAACTATTTCTATATCTTTAAGTCTTTTTTCCATCTCATCTGTTGAAAGCCACTCATCATTATTATCAGAGGCGTACCTAAAACCATCTTTTACAAGTTTACCGCCTGATTTGAAGTGTTCTTTAGTATTCCACCAGTCAAAGTTAGGATAAATAATATAGTGGTCACCATAGTCATAGGTAAACCTGGAATCTTCCTCCGTTATCATTACCTCATGCAGCTTTTCACCTTCACGCATACCAATCTCTTTTAGATGCGCATCCCTCTTCATAGCCAGGGCAAGATCAGTTATCTTATAGGATGGTATCTTTGAAACATAGATCTCACCACCTCTAGCCTCAGCTATTGCTTTAAAAACCAGATCGACACCCTGATCAAGAGTTATCCAAAATCTGGTCATTCTATTATCTGTAATCGGCAACTCTTTATCACCTTTATCGATAAGCGTCTTAAAGAATGGAACAACAGAACCCCTACTGCCGGTTACATTTCCATATCTAACTACTGAAAATGTTGTCGGTTTATTTCCAACATAGGCATTTGCCGAGACAAATAGTTTATCAGATACAAGTTTTGTCGCTCCATATAGATTTATCGGATTTACAGCCTTATCGGTTGATAGGGCGACTATAGTTTGAACCTTTCTATCTATGGCGGCGTCGATAATATTAGTTGCACCTTCAATGTTTGTTTTAATCGCCTCAATAGGGTTGTATTCAGCTACAGTAACATGTTTAAGGGCAGCTGCATGAATTACTACATCCACACCTTCAAACGCCCTATAGAGACGATCCTTGTCTCTAATATCACCGATAAAGAACCTTAGTTTGTCATTATATTTTGAAAATTGCTTCTGCATAAGATATTGTTTATATTCATCCCTTGAGTAGATAATAATTTTTTTGGGATTATATTCCTTTAAGATTCGCTCGGTAAATTTTTTTCCAAAAGAACCTGTACCGCCTGTAATCAATATTGACTTTCCGTTAAGCATACCAACTCCTGTAGATTATCTAATGAATATTTGTAATAAAAAATAAAAACCAGCAAATATATTTTTATAGAATTTCTTGTAAAAATATTCGTATCTCCTTTTATAAATTTTTAATCTGTAATTTGCAATTGTTTTTTTTCTATAAATATTACTTCACTTACAAAAACATTGCAAAAGTTAATTGTTTTTAGATTATTGAGTTACTTTTATTTATTTAATTAATGAATGGCACTCTTACACCAATATTTATTTTAGTTTATCTTAATTTTCTAAGTGTGCATTTTCTGCTACAATCCAATCACCATTTTAAAAACCCTAGAAAAATAGGTGTTTAATCAAAATTTGCAGAATATAAACTTGTTATTTATAGAAGGAGTAGAAATTATGAACATTATTTTTCACGGTTTTCAAAAGAAATCTCTTTCATCGATCACATTTAAGATACTAAATGATTTTGACATAAACTATGCAACTTTTATACCTTACTCTAACAATGAAATTGAACAATTGAGAAATAAGAAAATTAATGTTCAAGATCACAAACAATATATGGCCGGTAAATATAATGCTGACTTCAATACGCTCATTCCATTAGATGAACAATTGATTTTTAATATGCGAAATTGTGAAACTATTGCATTAAAAATGATGGACAGACAAGATTCACAAAAAAAAGTATTGACATACGGGGAGAGAAAAAGGCTTTATTTACGACATCTTAGATACTGGAATCATATAATTACAACAAATAAAATTGATTGTTTCATAGCGTCAAATGTACCTCATGAAGTATTCGATTATGTTATTTATGAATTGTGTTTATTAAATAAAATTCCTGTTTTATACTTTCATCAATCTGCTCTGTCGGCATCTTATTTTAGATTAACAGACTTTAAAACATTTATGCCCGAAATTCGATTAGAATTTGAAAAACTATTATCTAAATATTCCGATGAACAAATTGAATTATCACCAAGTTTTTCTCAGTATTTTAATAGTCATTTTAAGATGAAAATGTACCGTTTTACATGAAGAAAAAAAATCGTTATCTCAGTACCCATTAAAGAATATAAAAACTGTTTATAAAAGAGTTACCAAACAACCTGATTTATCAAAAAAATACATATACCTTGCACTTCATTACCAACCGGAACTGACAACATCACCTCTTGGTGGAGCTTTTGTCGATCAGATATTAATTGCTGAAATGCTGTCTTATCATATTCCTGATGATGTATATTTATACATCAGATCAATGCAATGAAGCTCTTGATAAAATATTCAACCAGAACTACAAGCCTTCAATAAATGAATTGAAAATTTTTGTCAAAGCTCTTGAAAATACTTTACTTCAAGGTTATGTTGATTTGTTATATAATTTTGAAGGAATATTAACGCCAGAAGAAAATGTTTATAAAATCTATGAACCGATAAAACAGTTTTTAACTTCTTTAAAACAACCTTAAAGTTTTATTTGATAAATAGCTCTTGCATATTTTATCAATATATTTTATAAGAAAGCTATATGTTATAAATAATTAATTGATTGCAGATTAAATTATTTTCGAATTTTTTAATGTCTAAATTAGAATAGGATATAACAATGATTTATAAAGATGAAATCTTAGATAAAGATTTAAAAATAAGAGCTTTAAGACTTGAAGATTGTAATTCTACCTACCAATCATGGCTTGAAAACCCTGAAGTAAATAAATACCTTGAAACAAGATGGAAAAAATGGTCAATTGATGAAATAAAGGCTTTTGTTTCCCAAGTTAATGAGAGTAAGGACAGTTGTATATTTGCTATTGTATTGCTAGATAAAGATAAACACATAGGAAATATTAAAATCGGCCCGATTCATCAACACTATAATTTTGCAGAGATATCATATTTTATAGGAGATCCTCTGTCCTGGGGCAAAGGTTACGCAAGTAATGCCATATCACTTGTCTGTAAGTTCGGATTTGAAAAACTAAAACTTCATAAGATCCAAGCGGGAGTTGTTGGAAGTAATATTAGCAGCATAAGGGCACTTGAAAAATGTGGTTTTGTCAAGGAAGGCTGTTTTCGTCAAAAACTATACTCACCTTCAGGTGCGGAAGATCATTTATACTACGGTCTTTTAAAAGACGAACTGATATTATAGTCTGCCGGTTTATTATTTTTCCGCTAATCCTAATATCTTCCTTGATTAATTTTAAATTTTTTAATAATATCCAACTCTATTTTTAAAGTATATTTTTAACATATTTTTTTAATATTATGTTTTTTAGTTTTTAATATTACATTTAAACAGTATAGCTACGAATAAGGCGGATATTTTGAAAGACGAGATCAATAAAAGACGAACATTTGCAATCATATCACATCCCGATGCAGGAAAAACAACTCTTACTGAAAAATTTCTACTCTACGGTGGAGCCTTAGAGCTTGCCGGTTCTGTAACAGCCAAGAAGAAACAAAGAGATACAGCCTCAGACTGGATGGAGCTGGAAAAAAAACGGGGTATTTCCATATCATCTACTGTACTTCAGTTTGAGTTTATGGGCTTTAAGATAAACCTTCTTGACACACCGGGTCACAAGGACTTCTCAGAGGATACATATCGAGTTCTAACCGCTGTTGATGGAGTTATTATGGTTATAGATGCCGGTAAGGGGATCGAGAGTCAGACCATCAAACTATTTGAGATATGCCGTAAAAGGGGTGTTCCGATCTTTACATACATGAACAAGCTTGATAGGCCTGCATGGAACCCGCTTGAGTTGATAGATCAACTTGAAAGTGTACTTGGGCTTCATGCATTTCCAATTAATTGGCCCATAGATAGCGGCTCTACATTTAAGGGTATCTATGACAGGATAAATAAATCTGTACATCTTTTTGAAAGAGTTCCGGGCGGTACATTCAGAGTTCCCTATTCTGTTCATGATATTCACGATGACTCGTTTAAAAAATCACTTAATGAGTCAGTCTACAATACCTTTGTTGAGGAGATACAGCTCCTTGATCACGCTCACGATGGACTTGACACTGAGAATATTTTAAACGGAACAACAACACCTGTCTTCTTTGGAAGTGCAGCGAATAACTTTGGTGTTGAATTACTTCTAAAAGGGTTCCTTGAGTACTCAAGCCTTCCCCGTCCCCGCAAGACTGTAACAGGTGAACTTCTACCTACAGACAATAATGACTTTTCAGCATTTATATTTAAAGTTCAGACAAACATGAACCCGATGCACAGAGATTGTATGGTGTTTGCACGAGTCTGCTCAGGAAGATTTGAGAGGGACCTAAAAGTGTTTCATTCAAGAACAGGTAAGGAGATTAGGTTATCTAACACTCATACCATGTTTGGACGGGATCGAGAAACCATGGAGGAGGCATATCCGGGCGACATCATAGGATTTGTAACGACAACACCATTCCGTGTTGGAGACACCCTAACCACCAATCCAAAAATCGTATTTGAAAAAATACCGCGATTTTCACCTGAATGTTTTGCATTTATCAACAATCTTACCACAGCTGTCTATAAGGCGTTCCGAAAGGGACTTGATCATTTGATAGCTGAAGACATCGTACAGACATTTACCTTAGATAACAAATCCAATGCAACACCCATGCTGGGTGCAGTCGGTATGCTCCAATTCGAGGTTCTCCAGTACAGACTTAAGGATGAATACGGGGTTGACACAAATCTTGAAATGCAGCCATGGACAACAATGAGATGGCTTGAGACTCCGGTTGACGAATCACTTTTATCATCTAACCTAAGTTACGGCGTTGCTGCAGGTAAAGACAGTGAGGGCAAGCAAGTTCTGTTCTTTAAGGATGAATGGGCATTACGAAACTTTGCCGAAAAAAGATCAGAGATAAAATTAGCTGATTGCTCCATCTAGGTTCAGCTACTTTGACTTAATATCATTAAAAAACTTTTCTATATAATAACTGCAAACAGGACAGAAATCCCCCTCCGATGACCTCATTATACAATCAGGATATGCCCTATATACATTTTCACTTGAATCAAGCCCGCCCATATAATACCCCATAGCCGTATCACCGGTTTGAGTTTTTATTTCTTCCCAGAGCGGAACAGGGATCTTACCGGTTAAATTTTTATACTTTGCAAGCTCGTATTCTGAGAATCTAACTGCTAGCACACTCTGATACTCATCACCAAGATCAAACAGTGCATGACCAATCTCGTGCATAAGTACACCCGGTTTTAGATTTATCGGATAGACCGCTATTCTCCAATTATCAATTTTAAATGAAAATCCCCTATTTAAATGTCTTAGTTCAATAACAATAACCAACAAGGCTTTAGGATCAAGATATTGTTCATAATTTCTAGAGAGATTTTTACTTACTGTCACAAGACCGTCATCCAGACTATACAGATCAAGCTGATCTAGCTCATCAACAATAACCACTTCAAACCGGATCCTATCCTTGTACCTGTCAAATGGCTTTACAGACAATATGTAATCTTGCAAACTTTTAATCTTAACTGATGATACAGTATTTTTCTGGCTTATAATCTGAATCTTTATGTGCTCACTACAGTAGATAGATGAATTAAATAGAATGATAAGTATAAAAATAAGCGTTCTAAACCAATCCATTTCCATAGAGCTCTTTTGATAGTTTATTAAAATCCTCAGGCATTGGAGCAATGAAGGGCGGATAATCAACAAACGATATCTTATAGGCATGAAGCATGATACTTTGTACCGCATATTTCTCAGAGAGAAAACCGGATCTCTTAGAGGCATACCGCATATCTCCCAGAATAGAATGACCCAATGCCTTTAGATGTGCCCTTATCTGATGTTTACGCCCGGTCCAGAGATCTACTGTTACAAAGGTTGTTTCATTTACACTTTTAACCGGTGTAATTAGTGTAAAAGAGAGATCCGGATTCATATCAAGCATACTCTTTTTATCAGTAATATTTTCAGATGTGACCTTCAGATCGCTGACAACTACCGTTTGCCCCTGTGCATCGATCCTGGAGGAGACCAAAACCGGTTTGTCGATAACACCGGAGATCAATGCCACATAGATCTTCTCTGTCGTCCGCTCTCTTATCTGTGAGGTGATATTTTTCAATGCCAGAAAGTTCTTTGCAAAGACAATAACGCCGGTTGTGTTCCTATCAAGCCTGTGACACGGTGATGGCGTGTACCCCTCAGATGTTGGATCATACTCTTTTTTATGATAAAGATACGCACAGACCCTCTGCTGCAGAGTGTCCTTATAGTTGCCTTCATCCGGATGCACAAGGACACCGGCAGATTTATTAACAACAACTATATTGTCGTCCTCATATATAACGGCAATTTTAGGTGATACACCCCGATACTTATCTCTATTTTTTGAATTATCGTTACCCTTAGATTTAAAGTGTTCATCCTTAAGGTAGATCGTTATCCTGTCTTGTTCGCAGAGCTTATAGTCCCTATCAACTCTCAGATCGTTTACGGTAATTATCTTCTTTCTAAAGAACATAAATATCTCAGTGTTACTCATACCCGGCAAGACAGTTCTGATATAGTTGAAAATCTTTTTACCATTGTCCGCATTTGTAACGGTCAGATGCCTCATAGACTAATCCGTCTTCTCTGATATTTCATAGAGGCGTCTAAAGACACCCTCAATTACAACCTTCTCATCATCTGTCCAGGCCGGTATCTCCTGATCAAATAGTGACTGTAATGCATCAATCGAATTCTCAAGTGCAGTAAAGTAGTCTCTTTCAAGTACAAATGAATAGACTTCGCCCCCCTCCACCTTAAGTGCAAGAAAGGCCGCTGATTTACCCTTAGGTTTCGATCTTGTAGGCTTTAGAATCCTCGGAATAAATTCCATTATCCTATTCCAGTCCTCAGGATAGTAGAGCCCCTCATTCTTTGGGAAGAAGTTCTCAATCCCATTTTCAAGGTCAATATGATCAAAATATCTCATTATTGAACGGAATTTATCCTTAACTATAAGCGTATTATCCTTATAGACAAGTGCCGCCTCATAGTTTGGCAATGATTCTATGGGAATATCCTTCTTGTTTTCTTTCAACTGAATAACAATATGATATGGTATCTGAACAACCGGTCTATTTTTAAATCGTCTTATGTCAAAATATTTATCAAGGACAGTAATTCTTGTCTCATCTATTGATTCCTGCTTAGCAGAGTTTGTTTCGATTGACTTAATAACCTTAATAGGTTCTTGAGTCCTCGTTGCTGTAGATACCGCCATTTTTCTCTGAGCCTGATCTGTAGAACCTGTTCTAAAATCAATTAGTTTTGATTTAAATAGCTGAGGTGGAATAACAGTTGCTGTCCGTGCATAGGTTCTTCCTGTATTTACAATCTCTCCGCAAACAATCCAGTCCGGCTTCTCACCATAGAGATATGAGCCCGGGTGAATTCTTATCCCCTTCTCAGTTAATGAGCTATAGGTAACGCCACCCTTACCCTTCTCTTTGTGGCAGATATACTGTCTTAGTCCCGTACAGATCGAAAGTATAATCCTATCAATATTGTATTTATCATTGAGTTTATAGTCCTTCTGAATGAGCATCTCAGAGAGCTGCCTGTGAACATTTCGGATCTCCTGCATTGTCTCATAGTCAAGAAAATAATCAAGACAGAATTTTTCCTTATTATTTGATGAATCGTATCTTTTATAGATATTTATCCATGATAGAAAGTCACCACCCGTTACAAACAACTTCCGCTGCGCCTTCCTGCTCTCAATCTCCTGACCATTTGGATATAGAAAGGGTGACTTAGCCGACAGAAATGAGATAACAATCAGAACAGGATTTGTAACCTCAGGATAATTTGTAACAGCTTCAACTAGAATTCGCGACAACCTCGGCAGTAATGGAAAATCAACCATCTTTTTCCCTGTCTCATTTAATCGTCCATTATCATCTAATGCTCCAATAAGTTCAAGTGTCTCAATGGCAGACTTGATCCCCCCTTGAGTCGGTGGCGAGATAAAATCAAAGTTGTAATAGTGGTTTATCCCAAGATCAGCCATCCTAAGTACAACCTCAGATAGATCTGTCCGATAGATCTCCTCCTTTGTAAAGAGTTCCCTTGATTTATAGTTATCCTCACTATATAGCCTGTAGACTATGCCCGGTGCTGTTCTTCCGGCCCGTCCCATCCGTTGATCGCAGGAGGCTCTTGAGATCGGCTTAGTCTCAAGATAGCTTGTTAGCGTCCGCGGATTATAGTAATTTATCCTGGCAATTCCGGAGTCAATTACATGTATAATTCCGTCTATCGTTATAGAGGTCTCGGCAATATTTGTTGCAATAACAATTTTTCTTTTCCCCGGGAATTCATCAAAGACACGATTCTGATCATCTGTCGATAGTTTCGAATACAACGGTAATACTTCAAACGGGCTATTCTCAAAACTTTTATTTAATATGTTCAGATTATCGCAGCACCCTTTTATTGCCGCCTCTCCATGTAGAAATATTAGGATGTCACCTGCAATCGATCGATTTTCAAGGTCTTTCACTATATCAACAATCTTCCCCTGAATCAAGGCCTCATCAAATTCCTTATCTAGTTTAATATGGTTGATCTCAATCGGGTATGGTTTGGTCTGAACAGAGATCACAGGAGCATCATTGAAATACCGGCTAAATAGTTTAGCATTTATAGTCGCAGAGGAGATGATCACCTTAAACTCAGGTCGCTCTCTTAGGATCTCCTTTAACAGACCAAGTATAAAATCAATATTTAGACTTCTTTCATGTGCCTCATCGACTATAATAATTTCATATTTCTGTAAGAGCGGGTCAAACCTAAGCTCCTCCAGTAGTATTCCATCTGTCATTATTTTTATCTGAGTATGAATACTCGTCTCATCTGTAAATCTAACCTTATATCCTACAAGCCGTCCCGGTTCAACGCCCATTTCGTAGGCTATCCGCCTTGACACACTAAAAGCTGCAATCCGCCTCGGCTGAGTAACGCCAATCCTTCCGCGATTTACAAAGCCTGCATTAAACAGGATCTGTGGAAGCTGCGTAGTCTTGCCCGAACCGGTTGGAGCCTCAATTACTGTAACCTGATTAGCCCTCACACAACTAACTATTTCTTCTCTGTGATTATAGATTGCTAAATTTTCTTTCTTCATTAATTCATTCCTTATCTATCGAGAGAATTCAATACTTGAACAATCTTTCATCGATCTTATTTAATATGTGAGAGATAACTACTTTTGAGCTCCGGTTAATTGAATGTCACGAATTCTAAATTCAGACTCAGAATTTTTCACATCCTCAAAGATAACCTTAATAAAATTGTGCGAAACAACCTTACCGATCTTTATGTGTACCGGTTTATTAGTTGGTCTAAGCAATTTTATCTGAGAATTTGTCAACCTCTTTTGATATACTGATGGTTTCGTAAAATCATTACTGTCGGAGAACAGAACACTTATTTTCTGCGGAATATTTGATATCTCATCTTCGTAGAAAGGCAACACTGACAGCCTATCAATTCTGAAGGCATCCCTGTACTCCTCTTTAAATTCCAATATCAGATAATTATTTTCCTGATCGAAATTAAAGTATTTATCAAGTCCGTTTCCTGATCTATTCTTATTAATGTCAAATACCGAATTCAATATCGTACTATCTGAATAGTTCTGAACCTGCTTAATTAGAAGTGTGTGATACTCATTCGGTTTGAAATTTCTATATGTATAGTAGTATCGATTTGTTCTATTCCTATAATTTACAGGCAGTATACTAAGATAGTCCTGATCAATTACATTTGAGACAAGCGTTACGATCATCTTCTTTATGTCCATTGAGTCATTGTAATAACTTGTTCTGAACGGATAATAAAAAATCCGTTCGCTGGATGAAGTTCTCAGATCAGGAGAATCAAACTCTGCATATATAAGTTGCGGATCAATTACTAGATCATGTTCAAAATACTTCTTTGATACAATCTCATTTCTGTAATTAGGTGTTTTATACTCAATCTTAACTACAACTGTCTCCTTCTTTTCAAGGGTAAGATCAACCGTATAGAAATTATAGAAATGCTCAAAGGAGTCAATGACCTCTCTATAGGAGTTATTCGAGTTTATCTTTATATCCCCAAGTTTATAGGGAAGAAGAGTTGAAACTGTATCATTATCCGAGAATAAGTAATTAGTAGGTTTATTATTAATAGTTACCCTAAAGTCATCATAGTCTCCCTTAATCGTTTCAATCTGAGCCTCAGATTTCCCACCCCTGGTAATAGTTTTCTTAATAACTGTATCTAACTTCGGATATTGAAGTTTTAATGCCGTACTTTCACCCGAATTCTTAAGAGTATATTCTGCTTTTATAACTGAAAATTCATCATATAGATTCACAGTAATATTGGCATTTATAACATCAATTGTTTTGAGTACCTCTGCCGGTAAAACCCTTATAGAGCCGCCCGAGAGAATGTTACCACTATAACTCTTCACAAGTTCATCATTCTCTATTCCATTAAGAATGAAACCTGAAAATGAAAATATAACTAATAGGATTGAATAATAAATTTGTCTGATCATAATTACCACCTCATCCTAAAACTTTACAGAGAAAAACTTCTCTTTTGCATTAAGCAACTCTGTTATATTGAAAGAAAATTTAACACGATTTTTTGATAATAGCGTAACACCTTGATGAGATATAACCGGAGTTGGTGTAATAATCTCAAAATCAAACTTAACAGTTTTCATTAACTTATTGTAATATTCCGGATCATCCTCTGCCAGCTGCATCAGTAAGCTGTTTGCAAGGTTATCCGGATCGAGTTCCTTCATCACCAGCTTTTGACTGATCGTAATAGTATTACCCTCACGAACAATCTGCGGTTTTACAAACCCAACAGGCAATTCATTAAATGCCTTCTCAAAGTCTGTAAATGTAAATACTACAGTTCCATTATATACCTCACCCGGTTCAATTTTAACAGACTTAAGCTTCACCATGTCCGAGTTTTTGAAATTTTTCTTGAATGTATTTTCATCTATCAGTGACATTACATCAATGTTATTGCCACCTTGACCAGCCGATGAAACTTGAGCAATTATTCCGGATAACTCAGGAATTGATTCGGCATTAATTGAGTAGTTAAGCGAAATAGTACCGCTCTTCTTATCCGGATTAACCGTAATAACCTGTGTATAACATGAGAGCATAAAAAAAGACAACACAACCAGCAACAAGACATTTTTCATAATAATTTTCTCCTGCAAAAATAATATATACAAATATTAATATCTAATGTAACACGAATAGCAATAAATATCTTTAATTATCTTACAATTTACAATGAATACAAACACGCTCAATAATATTTATACCTTATTTCATTATTATTGTAAATTATTTTCTCATTTCATTTCATGACAAACTAGTAAAAACTCATTAATGTGACATTACGGTGAAACTAAGGTTAAACAAAAGTGATTATAGTAATCAATTAATAGTAATCAGATACCACCCAGTCCCAGAAACTCCTGCATTTTATAAAAAACCTGATCAAGATATTTCTGCTTTTCCTTTAAAAGCTCATGCCTTGCTTTTTTTACCATGTAGATCTCCGAGTCTACAAATTTCTCTTTCAGAAATGGCAGATTATATTTCCACCCTACAACAGAATCCTTATCGCCTTGAATTACCAGAAGTTTAGTTCTAATTCTTTTTTCCCTATTGGTTTCCATCTTCAAGTACCATTGAAAATAGGACTCTATCCAGCTTGTACTCATATATTTTGCCTGTAATGGATCGTTGTTTTTTAAAAAATTCATAAAATCCTCATTAGAGGAGGTCTTTCTAAACAGTCTTGGGATTGACTTTGCACTCTTCGC
>CAYYKD010000045.1:2258-7470 GCA_964471825.1 uncultured Spirochaetales bacterium | reverse complement strand
CTTCGCTGTAATCATATGTGAGATGAGAGCCGGAAAGAACATAACTATTCTTATGAGCGGGGCACAGAAGATTAGCTTACTGAATGAAAGAGCATTGTTATCTACGCAGGATGTAAGAACTGCACACCCGGTGCTATGACCTATTCCAAACAGTTCCCCCTTTATATGAGGTTTAACTATATCAAGAAGAGAAAGCAATGCATGTGAATAATCATCAAAGTCATCAACACCGGCTCTCTCACCACCGGAAAGTCCATGTCCCGGTAAATCTATCGTAAAAACAGCACACCCCTTCTTTGTTAAGAAGCCGATTGCCTGATCTAAAAGTCCTGTGTGATTAAAATATCCATGAAGCACCACAGCCGTATCTGTATAGACCTCAGGTATAAACCCATAGGCAGCAATCTTTATCCCCTTCGAAAAAAAATATCCAAAACAATTTCTTGTGTTTTTAAATCTAAGTGAATAGTAATCATAGAAGAGTGAGAGGTCAACTGACTCCCCCTGCTTATAGCCGGGGTCAAATAATATATTTTCTGTTTTTAATTGCTCGAATGAAATCTGTTTCATAGAACTCCTCGGAAAAATACTATAGGCACTTAATCTGTAAAAGAACTACTATAATTATGGCGTATAGTACATTCACACTCCATTACCCATACGGATATTGAAGATTGGATCCCATATATACACAGATCTGTAACCTCATATGCATATAACCGGGTCTCTATGCAAGAGTATATTAATAAAATAACCTTTTTTTTTAAACACATCAATAGATTTCACAAAAATATTTCACAAAAATATTTCACAATAGATTTCACAAAAACATTTACTTTTCGGTAATTACTCTGGATTTAGATTCGTTATTGTTTCTACATGAACTCTAGCATATGAACTCTAGATTGTTGTTTTCACTAAAGTTTTCACATATCTACATAAAGTTTTCAAATACCTGCATAAACAAGACCGGCATAACCAAAAAAATGTAAAATATAATTTATACTACTTTTTCGTTTTTAAATTTAAATATTATGCTATAATGAATTATGGAAAAAATAATATTTAAAAAGACTATTGCAAAAATCACCTCGGTAGTTTTGCATGCTATTTTATTTGTTAAGCTTGTTAAACACTCATCAAATCGTCACAAAAATAACTCAAAAAAAGTATTTATTTTGAGTTTATTTACAAAACTCTTTCAGGGTTTCCAAAACTTTACACTTTACAAAAAATCGAAATCTATTTTTGCAAGAGCCTCCGGATATACATTCTTACTGGTTCTGTTTTTTACAATTTGCTTAGGTTGCAAAAAAGAAGTTGATAGTAATAATAAATTTAAAGTAGGGTTGATAATCTCGGGCAATAAAAACGACGGATCATGGTCTCAATTAGCTTATAACGGATTGTTGAAAATTAAAAATGAACTAAACGCTGCAATCTATTACCATGAAGATGTCTCTGATACCGACGCAGAGAGTTATATAGAGGGTCTAGTCCAAAAAGATTGCAACTTTATTGTCGCAGCCGGAGCTCAATATAACCAGTCTATGGAAAAAGCCGCACTAAAGAGACCTGATATAAATTTCGGGGTTTTGTCAAATTATCCGGGTAACAATAACAATCTTGCAGGAATAGCATTTGAAACCGACAAGATATCATTTCTTCTGGGGTACATTGCAGCCATAAAAACAAAGACAAATAAGGTGGGCTTCATATTGGGCGGATTATATCCCCACACTAAAATTCAAGTAGAATACTTTCAGAAAGGTTTAGAGTTTAGAAATAGTAGTAAAAACAACACGATAAATAACAATAGAGATATTGAGTTTACACTGTCCAACATTAACTCTTGGACAGACAAAAACAAGGCTTTAGCTGAAGCAGAAATCCTACACAGATCAGGCGTTGATATAATTATCATAAATGCTGACAGTGCAGGTATACCGGTATTTAAATATTGTGAAGATAATTTGATAAACAGTATAAGCTGGAATAGAAATGTATTTAACTATGCACCTAATACAATGCTTGTTTATTCAGTTCAGGCGGTTGATGCAGCCCTTTTAGAGTCAGCAAAACTTGTTCTTGCAGGACAATGGGAGGGTAAATTATATAGATATACAATGAGACAGAATGCTGTAAGACTTGGAAAATTCAACAAAAAATTCACAAAGAAGGAATTAACCGAGATTGATGATCTTTATTACATCTTAAAATTACAGGGGGTGCCGGGAGAATATTAGAATGCACTGATATAAACCTGACTTAATTACTATGTATCATATAAAAGGATCTCACACTAAAAACAACTCTAAGCACAATAGTACAATTAAAGAGACTATATCTTCATACCTGGTTAGAAATACAGCTATAAGTATGATAATTATGACTATCTTTTTTATTGCATATTTGTTTTTTAACAATCTTGGACTGATCTTCAACAAACAACAGATTAAGTCAAAATCAATAACAAATGAGGTTAACTATTACCTAACAGATATTAAAAGGTTTGTTAACCTGATAGGCAGAATTGATGAATTTATAGAGTTTGATACAGAGTCTATGATATCGTTAATTAAGTCAATCCCCAAACACAACAGCTCATTTGAATATCTTGCTGTCATTGACAACATGTCAAATATAAAGTACGACTATCAGACACAGGACATTGATTTTAGAAAATTTGTATTTAAATTTATCTCTGAGATATACAGAACGACAAATGTTATACAGACCGAATACATTTCACCGGTGATCAAAAGAGATGGCTCTAACTATATAATATTGGCCTCACCGCTCCGGGACAAAAAAGGAATTATTAACAGCTCATTTATCTCTATCATTAACTTAAAATATCTTGGATTTATACTAAACAAAAACAATCAGGATAGTAATACCTTAATAACACTTATTGATTCCTATGGAAATCCACTTATAGGCGAGAGTAAATCAGATGGGGCATACAGAGAGCTGATTCTGGGTAGCTATCCGAATTCTTTTTTAGAATATAAGAATGTCTCTATCCATAGAGGAATTGATAGCTCACTGGTTATTGGAACCAGTGAAGTCATCTATCAAACCGGCTGGAAGGTCTTTACTGAGGAGCCGATAATTAGTGCATTATCACCGATCCTCTCACCAACAGTTGTTGCCTTTTTTATTATAATTCTTACGGGCATATTTATAACCATGAGTCTTAATAGTGTGTTAAAAATTATCACTAAACCAATAGATGATTTGACCAATTTAGTAGATACAGTTAGAGCCGGAAATTACACAAAAAAACTTAAACCTCAATACCACGATGAGTTTAATAAATTTGTTGATATTGTTAATGAGATGATTGATTCGATCAGAGATAGGGAGCTTAAAATAGTTGACAAATCTAACACTCTCGAGTCATTGAACGAGGAATTAAACCAAACTCTTGAGGAGCTTGTGGAAACCAATGAGGAGATACAGAGAGTTAATCAACAACTGCAGATTACTGTCCAGGAAAGAGAAATGCTTATTAAGGAGGTGCATCATAGAGTAAAAAACAACCTGCAAATAATCCTTAGCTTAATCAATCTGCAGGAAAATAATATTCCAATAGAATTTAGAGTATCATTTAAGGATCTAAAGAGCAGAGTATTAACTATGTCCTCTATACACAGACGGCTTTATCAATCAAAAGATATTGCAACTGTAGACATCTCTGAGTTTTTAAAGGGATTTATAACAGATATTAAAGAGGTTTACGGGGCAGAGTCGAGAGGCGTTGTGTTTTCTCTCCATCTAAAACCTGTACACCTTTCAATTGACCGTTCCGTACCCATTTGCCTGGTGATTAATGAGGTTATAACTAATATATTCAAGTACGCATTCAATCAACCAAAAGCACTTTCTGAAGATAATCACATACAGAATACTATAACTATCAACCTGTCCCAACATGATGACGATGAGATTGTTTCTACTAAGTCAAGGCACACTAGCCAGCAAATATGTCTTTCAATATCTGACAATGGATCCGGTTTTGATATTGATAAAGGAAGCGACTCTCTTGGTATTAAACTAATTCTAAGCCTGATAGAGCAGGTGTCAGGAAGATATGAGTTCTCCAATGAAAACGGCACAAGATGGGACTTCTACTTCAATGAAACATAATAGTTAATTAAATATTTCCAGGCTTCACTTTTGGAGAGTATCAAGCAACTGTAAAAATCTCACAGACACCGTTAGTTATTGATTAATAATAAAACAGCTCTTTTGAGCCTTTTGCAAAAATCCCTTCAGCTTTTTGCATGATCTTTTAATAAGTCATATTGGGGATCTTTCTTTTTCTATTTTCTTTCTATGTTCTAGTGCATAGTTTGAGATAAAGTTGACGGCATCAGCCGCACCTCGTTCTTGTCTGATTTTTTCGCCAAGGATTTTTGCATTGTTTATTATCTCAGGCTTCTCTGCATGTTTAATTGCCATCAACAAGTTGTCGATGTTAAGCTCTTCTACATTTACTAAGTCTACGCCAACGCTAAGCTCTTCAACTCTTTTTGCCCAGGCAAATTGATCTAATCCATGCGGAATTATAATCTGTGGTACCCCTGCATGAAATCCAGATGCTGTAGTTCCGGCTCCACCATGGTGTACAACTGCACTCATCCTTGGAAATAACCAGCTATGAGGTGCCTCCTGTATAAAATATAATGAGTCTGAATTGTTATTCTTACTAGACAATCCACCATAGCCTGTATGGATTACGGCTCGTTTTTTAGCTCTCAAGACAGCTTGAATTATAATTTCAGTATTTTTTTCAGCATCTTTTATATTTCCAACACTTCCAAAACCAAAATAGATCGGTTTATCTCCATTATCCAAAAATTTTTTTAACTCCACCGGAGGCAGATAATTAATAGGGTCAGGTGTTATCCAGTAGCCTTTGCAAAAGGTATTTCCGGGTGGTGTAAAAATCTCCGGACTACAGGATGTCATAATTGGGTCTAGTCGAATTGGATTATTTAGCTTGAAATACTTATTAACATTATTACTTAAAAAATGTCTAACCTGCGGTTTTGATATCATCCAGAACATAGTTATAAAAATGTGATGAGTAATTAGGTTTAGAAAACCCGGGAACTTGTATCTATAGAACATTATTGCAGGATATTTGGCTGTGGCTGCAATAGGAAATGGGCTTGCTATTATTGAGGGAATTTTTTTCTGAAGA
>CAYYKD010000045.1:0-2248 GCA_964471825.1 uncultured Spirochaetales bacterium | reverse complement strand
AGCGGCAAAATGGCCGATTGTGGCCCCGGGATGGTAAATGATTAAATCAGCATTCTGGCATGCATTATAATAATCTTCTTGTACTTCAATAAGCTTTTTTCTGAATTCCTTATTCCGGAGTGTTGCTATCATCTTTAGAGGATTATCAGCACTGGCCGCTTCACTGGCATTACCGCTTTTCATTAGTTGTGACAAATCTGTTCTTGTTGACAAAAAAGGTAACCCGTAGGTTGTAATCAATTTTTCAAAGTCCATAGAAGCAACAATTGTAGGATGATGACCTGATTTTAGTAGTTCAATTCCTAGAGCTATCATTGGCTGGATATCACCGCGTGACCCGGCAGTCAGTAGAATTATTTTCACAAAAAACTCCGTATAGTTTATTCTTTATCAACAAATGTTTATACCATAGATGTTATTTATAAGTCAAGGGAATGTCAAGCCTGTTTTTTTGTTCTTTTTCTTCTTTACACAAACTATCCAATATTTAATTTAAGTATTACCTATTTTTAACAATTATTGTATATACTATTGTTAAGGAGTTAACTAGATGAAATCTAATAATCTGTCATATATAGTTTTGTTCTCAATTGTTCTTATCTTTTCTTGTTCCGGGTCAACCTATAAGTTTCAATATGAAAGGGACATAAAACCAAAGTTTATTAAATTTCCTGAGGTGAAATTTGCAGTTATCTCTGATCTGCATTACTACGATAAATCACTTGGGGTGACAGGTAGTGCTTTTAAAGACTATATTGAAAATGATAGAAAACTCCTTGTAGAGAGTGAGGAACTTCTTAATAAAGCTCTGGATATGATATCTAAGGAAGATGTTGATTTTTTAATCGTTCCCGGTGATCTGACAAAGGATGGTGAAAAGATTAATCACTTAAAGGTTAGTGAGAAACTAAAAAAATTTAAGGAGAGCGGTAAAATAGTTTTTGTTATAAATGGAAATCATGACCTAAATAGCGGCCATAGTTATAGATACGATGGGGATAAAGTCGAAAAAGTTGAAACAACCAGCAAGGATGAGTTTATAGATTTCTATTATGAGGTTTGTTATAGAGATGCTATTGATAGGGATAGTGAATCTCTAAGTTATCTTGTTGAACCTAAAGATGGACTGTGGGTTCTTCTTATGGATTCATGCCTATGGAATAGAAATGATATCAATAATGAACCTATCGTTAAGGGAGAGTTTGGGGATTCAACTCTTGCCTGGATAGAGAGCGTTTTAATTAAGGCTCAAAAAGAAAAAAAGGCAGTTATCGGGGTGATGCATCACGGAATACTTGAGCATTATAATTCTAACAAGAAATTTTACGGAGCGTATGTTGTAAACTTTAATGATGAGATAGCTAAGATGTTTAGCCATTACCGGATGAACTATATTTTTACGGGGCATTTCCATAGTCAGGATATCACCAAAAAAGAATATAACAACGGAGACTATATCTATGATATTGAAACAGGCTCTATTGTAACCTACCCATGTCCCTATAGAGTTGTCAGCATAACAGCTGAGCAGAAGATGATTATCTCCTCAAAAGTTATTGAAGAGATCGATTCGATAAAAGATTTTCATAGTTATTCATACAAGTATGTTTTTGAAGGGACTATCAAAATGGCAGAAAAAAAATTGAAGAAATTTGGCGTACCAAATAAAGATATATCAAATATAGCAACTCAGGTTGCCTATGCCTATACAGCTCACCTTGCAGGCGATGAAAAACCTAAGAAGGATATTGTAAGTTTTAAAGGTCTTAGTCTGTGGAGTCGGATAGTTGTACTGCTACAGAAGGATCTAATCGAAGGTTGGTCTAATGATTTATATCCGGAAGATAACAATTTAACTATCAAGCTGGATAGGTAGAAAGAATACATATATCCGGTTCTTCCTATTTTAACTGATTTCTCTGATACCTTGACAATCACTTACACTTCGAGATAAGATATCATCTATTTGCTCTATAATTATATCTGATTATAATGAATTCGCAGTAACAGATAATAGTTAATAAAAATAATATTTTATTCATTGTAATTTAATTAAAATTCTATAAGTTTTTTTATCTTAATCCCTGCTAATAAAAGTATATCAAAAAATTAATCTTAAATCGTGCCCCAATGCAAATTGGAGCTTCGAATTTCTATAAATATTATAATATTTTTTGAAATATTTTTTGAAAAATATTAAAAAGTAAAATTTATTGATTATTACTTCAAATCTTGATATAATAATATT
>CAYYKD010000044.1:0-25995 GCA_964471825.1 uncultured Spirochaetales bacterium | reverse complement strand
GATGATCTTCTCCGTAATAATTGAATAGATGTCCATTTCGTTTAAATTCCTCCTTGTTAGTCGTATTTTAATGGTTAATTGCATTATATCATAAAATATCTAATAATCAAGAAATAATTTGATAAATATTGTAAATATTTGATATCGTGAGAAAAGAGTATCAACGAGCCGAATTAAAACCAGAAACAGTACAAAACGACAAAATACCGAATAAAAAAGCCTTCCCAAAGCAACACTTCAGGAAGGCAACCATTAAAATAGACTTACAAGGATGGACATCCCTATAAACTAAAACCAGTATATAATCTAAACCCGAATCCGTCAACGCTTTTTAAGATTAAATATTTGTCAAGGGCGATGAGTCCCGGAAGGGATTGGAGCGAAAGCGGAAACCCTTGACGAATATTTAATCTTGAGACAGAATAGGGTATGGGGTCTGAAGCCGAAAGAGTAAACCGCCATATCCGGCAAAGCCGGAAGCCCGCCACCTGTTTCACCTGCAAACCCATTTACAAAGGCAAAGACAAAAACGGCTACAGAACCCATAAACAGCCCTCTTCCGAAAACGATGGGGGAGGGTAGGAACGATAGTATTGTAATTAAAGTGAAAGTAAGCAATTTTATTTTCGAAATTAACGGAAAAAAGAACAATATATAGTGAAAAGATTGAGTTGTAATCTATATGTTGATTGTAATTTGTCAAGTGTAACGACTATGTAAAATTAGATAAAAATAATCAATATTAGTAACAAAATTGATTGGAAATTCGGTATAGTAAGTAGAATAATAATAAAAATATATAATTAGATATTAAATAGATAATTTTTTAAAAATGGACATTTAAAAGATATATAGGTTAAAGTTAAATAATGCCGTCTGAGTTTTCAGGCGGTTTTTTTTATATCCAAATTACAACATAAAAGGGGGTGATTTATTTTAAAGATAGCATTTAAGTATTTAATAATATGAAAAAGGAGGAGAATAAGATGAATCTAAAGAGTTTGATGTTTGTAAGTTTCATTATTGCAGTTATTAATGTATCAGTATTTTCTGATGTAAATCTCAATGCACTGCCTGTTTTTAATGATGAAACGAATGATACTAGTAAAGCAGTAATTTATGTATGGAACACTCTAGGGGTCGACATAAGGGCAACTATTCATTATGGAAGCAATCTTGTCTATCATAAAATGATTCCTGCAGGTGGGTATGATATTGTTGTAAAGGAATATAGTCCATCTGAAGGGCGAGTAAATTCGAGAATGGGCGTGAAGTACTTGGGTCAAGATACATATTCTAACCGAACTATTCAATTACATAATAGGAAGCATCTGGTATTATCATATGTGATTACCTACAATACGATAGATTTAAATGTTACAACAGTAAGTACTTTGTTTGATACAGATAGCATACTTTATGCGTTCTTTTCTATCCTTGTTTTAGAGCATAGACGAAACTTTTCGAGGGAACCTCAAGAAGAGGAATTGCAAATTTATTTAATGTTGTCAAGAGAGTTAAAGAGTATGTACATACAATAATTTACCCCCTTCGGGGGGGACTTTTCAAGGAGGTACTGTATGGAGTATAATGAATTTGTGAGAATCATCAGATGTGAAGTAAATGAAGATTTAGGTAACGATGAATGTTATCCGGTTGTCGGGAATATTTGTAGTTGTTCATCATGTTCGTGGTATGGATTTAATCTGCCGGATGAATATCTCTGTCCGTTATGCAATATGCCTGTGAGTGTAGTTGAACGGAATCAATTCTACCCTCAATATCTTGCAGGTTCCCCGTTGTCGATTGAGTACACTAACTCTGATTATAAAAACATGAAAAAGTATGAGATAAAGTTTCCGGTATTTGCGGAGGAACAAAGGAGGTATCTTGATCTATGGCGGATAAGGTTAAACGGCATATTTGACGGGCTGGTTTATAAGAATGAAAAACTATCATATAGCCTAGTCTTTTACATGGAAAAACCTCATCCGATTATGGATGTGGTATATAAAAATGCAAGAATACGGTTATTTAAATCTATCGTTATGCCGGCAGACGAGATCGAATTGATGGGTGATAAAAAGTTATATAATTTGGTCGTTCAAGCGGAACGAAAGGAGGCACAACGGTTTTAAAACAGTAAAAAAGACAAAAAATAATGAAAAATAGGTCGAAATACCTAGTCTAATAGGCCGAAAAGCCTATTGAGAAAAGTGGGAAATAAGAGTAGAATGAAGAGTTTAGAAGGGGGAAGATAATGATACAAGATGGAGTCATTGAACTGTTTAAGGAAGAAATGAAAGAATATGGATCATCATTACTATTAGGGTATATAGAATTAAAACCAACGGAATATTATGATGCTTTAAGAACATTAAAAAAAATTCTACATAACAGTCCTTCTGTTAATAATGAACTAAAAGATTTGGTTATAGTATTATCACTTGTTAACTTTGGCATATATGAATACAAATCAAATTTTTGGGATGAATTGAGTCAAATATTAGATTGTGATAAAACAGAATTGGTAAATGAATGTAAACCTATACTTGAGAGATTTTGTAGAGAAAACAATTTGTATTTTCATCAAGGAGAAAAAAACAAAGGATATGTAACAACGATTCTCACTCATTCAATAATGCCAAATGTGTATATTGATAAATTCATCAGTTTTTTATTTGATATATATATTAAGGAATTAGAAGAAAATTATATTGAAGAAGAAATTGAAAAACTATTAGATATATTCTTAAAAAAATTTAAAAGTTGTTTAGATGAAGAGGATGTCGTTTTTGATGTACAAGGAAAGAAAATATCAATTTATCAAAATGAGTTGCCAAAATCATTCAGGTTAGGTTATATTTACTCACAAGAATTAGTAAGACCAATAATTAAACAAGTTTTTTATTATATTCATCAAGAAAATTACTCACTATATGACTCTAATAATACTCATTTTGAAGGATATAAAAGATTTATTGATTGCATACAAAAAAATAAAGAAGAATTTAATACAAAAAAAGAAGAATTAAAGGAGAAAAGACTAAAAAAAAGTGGGTATGTAAAAAGATTTTCAATAGCAAAATATTTATTAGAGGACAATGATTTATATCTATATATTCCTAAACAACATATTGAAACAGAATTTTCTAATGATATAATTAATCTAGACATTTATGATGACCTTGAATTAATAGAACAAGTAAATCTTGACTTAGGTGAGGGGCGATTTATTTTAAAAACTGAACCGGAAAAGATAAGATTAAATAAATTCCCAAAAAATATTAGATATACAATAACAACGAAGTTTTCCAATAATGTATTATATGACTCAGAAGACAAGTTATTCAAAGAGTACATTTTTTTTAATGAAAATGGTGAAGAGGATAAAGTATTTGAAAAAAATAGTTTTTTTAGAGTACTACTCCCGATTAATAGTGAAGTAAACTTTCAATCAATCCTATACAGAAATGACATTGTAATTAAAGATTACAAATTTATTGATATTATGACTACGGACGAAACAATAGTCACAATAAATAATAAAATGATATCTACTGCATTGTCATTGGGTAAAAGTACAATTAATAAGAATGATATGTTAGAATGGGCATGTATTAGATATCAAGAAAAGGAATACAAGATTCTAAAATCTGCTCCAGAAATATTCATTAGAGTTTCATGTGAAAAATCTATTGAAGACTATATTATTATGATTGATAATAAGAATTACGAATTAAACAGTATTTGTGTGTATAATGATCCTACAGACATTATGGACGGATCAGGAGATAAAATTTATGGTTTATTGATAATGGAGGAGTTCAAATTAAAACCAAAAAATATAGTAATTAGAGAGAAAGGAAAACCCGATAAACATCTTATAAATGAGCATATTATTGTGATTGATGATTTGTCTATAGAGTTTTACAAAGATTATTATCAAAGGAGTGACAAGGATTGTAATATATGCATAAACTCAGAGTCTCTTGGTATGATATCTTCAAAATTTTTAGAAAAACTAACAAGCTCTGATCTAATGGCAATAGATATAACTGTTTTTGATGATGTAACATGTGAACTTATAATTAGATTGCCGTTATTAAAATGGCATATTGGGTGGGGATCAAAATATTCAAAAGAAATTATTTGGTATAAAGATCTGGAAAATAGCGATAAAAACCTATACTTTAAAATAATAAATATTAAAAATATTGAGTTTTATTTAAAACGAAAATCAGATGAGACAAAGCTTAAGTTTACACAACAAGGTGATTATCTATCTGTAAACATTAGTAAAGCATTTGATGAAACAACGAACAAAGATCATGTGGAAATATTAGTAAAAGTAAACAAAGATAACCCGATCAAGTTAACAACTATATATTTTAAAGAAACAATTATTAATTGTAGTATAAATTACATTCAATCTCAATTAATAGGATCTTGGACATATATTGGAGAGTCAGATGGCTATAATCTTTTAATATGCCATAATAAACAGAAAGTTAAACAATACTTAATAAAAAACAAGAGTGAAATATCTGATAAGGATATCTTACTTAAAGATGGTGTCTATACTATTATATTTTACAGAAAAAGTACGGATGATTTTTTTGGAGAAAGTTCTAATGATAATATATTAATTTATCATAATGAATTTTGTTTAGGTGATCCGGTATTAATAAAATGCCGTGATAAAATACTGAAAGCACGACAATGTAGAACTACAGAGAATAAGGTCATTAAAACCAACAATTTTTATATAGAAAAAATTTGCTTAATTAAAGAAAATTTATATGAGGGAAAAGCTTTCTTTATAAACACAAAAACAGGCAGAAGGGAGTCCTTTTTTCAGAATCCTTTTAAACTAACACTTATTAGAAACCCGCATAATAATTATATTGATTTTGATATTGAAGATAAAGATGAAGAAGCTGTAATAATTGATCCGACATCAGGATTTGTTAATCCAAAAGATGACGCGGGTTGTAAAAATATTGAAGAAATTACTTTTGAGATTGAGGAGAGTTTAAGGTGAGTTTAAATCCGATAATTGCATCAGAAAATATTGTTAAGAAGTATTTAAGATATATTACAACAACATTTTATATCGATGATCCTGACTACATGAAGCAGTTTATTCAACAGGTTAATAATGCGAGTGTCTTTTCTAAAGGGCCTTATTTAGAGCTTTCAGATTCATTTATAACAACAAAGTCAATTCACAACTTGATCGATGATGGTCTATTAAGTGAAGAGTTTAAAATATTATATAGTGACAAATCAGATGTCTCGCTATTAAATAGACCTTTATATAAACATCAAGAATTAGCTATCAAAAAAATAATTACTGAAGACAAAAATATTGTTGTTACAACCGGTACTGGATCTGGAAAAACGGAATCATTTCTTATTCCAATAATTAATTATTTAATGAAGGGAAAAGAATCAGGTACTCTAAACGACGGTGTAAGAGCGTTACTGGTATATCCAATGAATGCATTGGCAAATGATCAAATTAAAAGATTAAGAAAGACATTAAAAAATTATCCTTTTATTACATTTGGATCATATACAGGGGAAACTATACACACTTCAAAGGATGCGGAAAATAAATATATAGAATTATACAATGAAAAACCATTAATTAATGAGCGACTCTCAAGAGATGCTATCAAGTCTAATCCACCACATATTTTAATTACTAACTATGCAATGCTGGAGTACTTGATGCTTAGACCGGAGGATAATGTTTTTTTTAACGGTAAATATTCTCAATACTGGAAATATATTGTTCTGGATGAAGCACATACATATAACGGAACAAATGGAATCGAAATATCAATGCTCATGAGAAGAGTGGTAAATCAATTATTTACTACTGATAGTATTAGATTTATTTTAACAAGTGCTACTCTTGGTGATAAAAACAGTGATAATGAAATTCTTGAGTTTGCTAAGAGACTATGCTGTGAAAAAGAATTTTTTGTTGATAGTATAATAAGACCTGAAAGGTATATATTTTCTGATAATGGCGAAAAATTACTTTCATTGAATAAATCAATCTATAAAGAAATAGAGGGGTATCTTGATAATAATGATTTTAAAAGCTTAGAAAGAATAATAACCAATGTTGGCATCATTTTAAATGAAAATAATAACAATACCAATGAACTTTTATATGATCTCATAATAAAAGATAGACTGTACTATAAATTAAGGTCTGCCCTTAAAGATGGCCCAAAGGCTTTAGATGAGTTATCAAGACATATAGGTATTGATAAGACAGATCTCGTATCATTCATTAATTGTGCTGTAAAAGGGGAAAAATATAATATTTCATTATTAAATGCTCGCTATCATTTGTTTGTTAGGGCTTTAGAAGGTGCATATATTACAGTTGGGAAGTACAAAACCTTATCGGTATTACCAAGAGATTATTCAATAATAAACAATGAACAGTTTAAAAGTTTTAAAATATATGTTTGTCAATTCTGTGGCAAGATTTATATTGAAGGTAAAATTGAAGAAAATAAATTAAAACAATATAAAATATCCGAAGTTTTTTCATCTATTAATTATTATATGTTATGTGAAGAAAATCAAAATGTATTAAATGACTTTGATGATGAAGAAGATGTTGAAGAAGATGTTTGTATTTATGATTTATGTGGAAAATGCGGTTCAATTATAAAAGAGAATATAATAAATAAATCAGATTGTTGTGGTAAAGAATATCTTGTAAAAGTCAAAGAAGTTAAAGTCAGTAATAAAGAACTTCATAAATGTACAGCTTGTGGTTTGATTAGTACACAAGGAAGCGTTCTAAGAGGGTTTTATTTAGGTCAAGATGCGGCTTCAAGCGTTTTATGTTCAAGTTTATATGAGGAGATTCCGGATGTATCAAAACATACTAAGATAACGGAAATCAATGATGACGATTTTTTTGGTAGTAACGAAGAAGAAAAGACCAAGAATCTCAAAGAAGAATTTTTTAAGAAAGAAGTAAAACAGTTAATATCATTTTCAGATAGTAGGCAAGAAGCGGCCTTTTTTGCAAGTTATTTAGAGTTTACTTATAATAATATTCTGAGAAAAAGGATTGTTGTTGAAGCCATAAGATCTATTAAAAAATTTGATGATACAGGAATTAATATAAACATACTAGTATCAGAGATCGCTCGTATTTTTGAAGAGTATGCTATATTTAATAGTGAAGGTAACGAGGTTGAAGCATGGAAGACAATACTATATGAGATATCAAGCAGTGACCGAAACAGTCTTGAAAACCTTGGAATCCTATCTTTTGAGTTTGAAGTATTTAAGTCTGAAAAAATGGGTTTATATACAGGAGATGATGTTGTCACGGTACAAAGGGTTCTTGCTAACTCATTTAAGAGAGACTGCGCTTTTGATTATCCTTTGTTAGATAAAATGAAAAAAATAGATAAAGAGTACTTTTTATTTGAAGGACATGAGAAATACATGACTTTATCAGAAGCAGAAGCTAAAGATAAATATGCAAAGAAATGGATACCTCGTGAGGGATCAAGCAATGTAAGGTATGATTACATCTTAAAAACACAAAGGGGTAAGAACTATTCAGAAATAAAAGATTTTTTAAGTACTGTTTGGGATAGAGTTTTTAGAGAGAAACTGAAATGTTTAAAATTAAAACAAAATTCTGATTATTTAATTGATATAAATCAATTTAAAGTTAAATCAGTATTTACTCATGATTTAAGATGGTTTAAATGTAAGAAATGTGGGCGAATAACGGTTAATAATATAAAAAATGTTTGTCCATCATATAGATGTAATGGTGAGTTAGAATTATGTGAAGTAGAAAAAGAGTTTAAAGATAATCATTATAAACACCTATATACAAACATGAAGATTGCACCATTAAAGGTCAAAGAGCATACTGCACAGTTAAGTAGTGATCAAGCAAAAAAATATCAAGATGCATTTGTAAAAAAGGATATTAATATTTTAAGTTGCTCAACAACTTTTGAAATGGGGGTTGATATAGGAGATTTAGAAACAGTGTTTATGAAAAATATGCCCCCAGCTCCATCAAATTTCGTTCAAAGAGCTGGTAGAGCCGGGCGTAATAAAAGCTCGACCGCTTTTTCACTCACTTTTTGTCGTTTGTCTTCTCATGATCTTTCTTTTTTTACAAGTCCGGATAAAATGATTAGCGGTAAGATAACACCCCCGATATTTAAAGTTGAAAATGAGATAATTGTAAGGCGCCACTTCCATGCACTTATTCTGGGGTTGTTTTGGAGAAAAAAATCGACGTATTTTGGTAAGACTGAGCATTTGTATAACAGTCTCTGTAAAGATGAGTTTCATAAATTCCTAAAAGAAGATATACCGAATTATAAAGGCTATATTACAAACGTTATCCCTTATTCTCTTCATGCCAAAATAGATGATTGGATAAAAGATATTTACAGCGATTCAGGGTTTTTTATTAAACTCCACAATGAATATACAGCCGAAATAAATGAGCTGGAAAAACTATATAACGATGAACTTAAATATTTGCAAGAGAAAACCAAAAATAATGATATAAAAAAAATATCACTAACAATTGAAAAAACAAAAAGCGAATCCATTATTTCTCATTTAGCCCGAAAAAATTTTATACCAAAATACGGTTTTCCTATTGATACAGTAGAATTAATAACATCTAGTAGTGGCAAGAGTAATTACGAGCAGAAAGGGCCTTTAAGGCTGCAAAGAGATTTATTAATGGCTATATCTGAATATGCTCCCGGTTCGGAAGTTATTGCAGATGGAAATATTTTTAGGTCTGAGTATATAAAGAAACCCGCTTCCAAAAATAAGGTTTGGGATGTGTATGATTATGGTGTTTGTAAAAATAAGGAGTGTAATAACTTTGTTATAGAAAAGAATTTAGGTGAGAGTATTAACAATTTTCCTAAGCCATGTAGTGTTTGCGGTGAACAAATAATGAAGAGTAACACTTTCATTATACCGGAATACGGATTCATTGGAACAAATACAGGAAATGCAACAACAAAAAAACTAGAAAAAACCTATAAAGGACAAATCTATTATGTAGGTAATGAAGAAAACTATATTAAAATAGGCGAAAAAAAGATTTCTTTAGGTCCGAATAATATTTTAATAAAAGTATTATCTAATGCAGAGCTATGTGTGATCAATACTTCTGATTTTTATGTTTGTCATATTTGTGGATTCTCAAGTCTAGCAGATAAAAAAACAATGGTACCTCTAAAAAAACAAGAACATAAGAATCATTATGGCTATAAGTGTATAGGTGATACACTTTTTAGACGAACAATTGGTCATAAATTTAGGACTGATGTTGTCTATCTCTCGTTCCCCTTAAAAATTGAAAATAATGTTGCCATGTCTGTACTTTATACATTATTAGAAGGATATTCAGAATATTTTTACATAAAAAGAGATGAGCTTAACGGGACGATATTTTATACAAATGACGAAGGAGTAATAACAACTAATTTTTTAATATTTGATTTAGTCCCGGGTGGTGTAGGATATTCTCATAAATTATTAAGTATTAGTAGTAATATGATGAGAAATTTCTTCCATACTGCTTTGAATATTGTCGAACAGTGTAACTGTGGGAAAGATAGCGAAGGTATGTCTGCTTGTTATAGTTGTTTATGTAACTTCTACAATCAAAAACATCATGATATTATAAAAAGGAAATATGCTTTGGATTTTTTAAAAGATTTGTTGAAATAAAACAAACGGTAAATCTTAAAAGAAACTAAGGAATAATATTATAATGAATATTTTTCCAGTTATTTCTGATGAAACTTTAATCAAAATATTGAATGACTATCTCGAAAGTGATAAAGGGGTATGCGTGAAAAAAGAGTTTAATTTTATTATAGAACAAGCAGAGCTATTCGTAAAAAATCATATTGAAAGTCAAAATACTATATTTACTGCTCCGGATTATGAATTGTTTATGGTTTTTTTATAATTTGGTTACTTGTATAAAACTAAAAAGTATATGAACAAGAGCTTTTAAAATATTGTAAATTATGTTAATAGTATAGAGTATTTATTTTATGTGAAGCAAAATTTCACCTACATTATGTTATGATATGTGTTTGATTTAAAATAAAAAGGGAGAGAATAAGTGTTAGATTGATTTTAAAGATGAATGGGTGGTGGCAGAGATGTTTTAACACCGGTAATTTTTTTTAAATTCTCTATTGTGGCTATCAATCATTTACAGTATATTGAAAAATAAACTATTATATGATGAGAAAAAAAAATACGAAATGTTGCTTGACATAGTTGTTGTGTTGAGCTGAATAAAATGAGGAATATAATTTGCTAAAGACTGGAATTGATATAAAAGAAAATGAGTTAGTTAAGCTATACCCAGATGTACTTGATATTCTTTTACTAGATCAGACAACCAAAAAAAATATTCTTTGGGCTACAGATAATTATGAACACTTAGGAGAATACTATCATTTCACTGCACAGATACAACCAGAATTGATAACTAATGAAAATTGTAACATTATCGTGCCAAGAGTACAAAAAAAAATATTACTTCAACAATCTCGGTCAAAAGACATGGCTGAAGTGTTTACCCCTTCTTGGGTTTGCAATCAACAAAACAACATGATAGACAATGCTTGGTTTGGTAGATCGAATGTGTTTAATACAGGGTCAAACAAAATAAACACAAATAGTTGGGTTATTAATAAGAATAAAATCACTTTTCCTGATAATAAAACATGGAAAGATTATATTAGCGATCGAAGACTTGAAATTGCATGTGGAGAAGCTCCATATATAACAAGCCGCTATGATACAACAACTGGTGAGTTTATTCATGTTGAAAAGCGGATTGGAATATTAGATAGAAAGTTTCGAGTTATTAATGAAAATGTGGATAATGTTGGGGAATGGCTTGATGCTGCTGAAACTGCGTTGAAAAGCACTTACGCTTTTGAATATCATGGTGACAGTTTACTGATTGCCAGAGAAGCTATGCTTGTTTCATTTATTGAAAATTATAATTATAAATTCATAGGAGAGCCTGTATTAGAAGCAATTCAAACCATTGCGTATATTATTTCATGGAATGTTTGGCAAATGGATGGTCTTAAAGGTGTTATACCAAAAACCTGTGGGATAAAAACAAAAAAATCAGATAATCTTTTTGGTGAGTCTGAAATAGAAACAATACAATGTGAGGGGTGCCTTAAAGAAAATATGTTTAAACATAATGGGATTTACTGTTGGATTAAAGATTGGAATAACAAAGATAGAGAACAGGGTCAAGAAGGGCAAAAAGTTAGATTTATTGACCTTGTTAAAAGTAAGGAATAGATAATATGGCGAATATAGATTTAACATTACTTGATGAAATTATAATCGGAAGGGTTGAACCTCAAATTTATGCGTTTACTACTGAAACAGTCCCGAATTATTTAAAAGTTGGTGACACATACAGACCAGTAGAAACAAGACTGAATGAATGGAGGATGTTTTTTCCTAAACTGGAAAAAAAGTTTCAGGAGATTGCAAAAGTTGATGAAGAGACTTTTTTTAGAGACTTTGCAGTTCATAAGTACTTGGAAAACGAGATACATAAGCAAAGACTGTTGCCCGATTCATTTAAATCTATTCCATATTACTCAAATGAATTTTTTAAAGATATCACAGTTGATGACTTAAATGATGCTATAACGCATATTAAAGTTGCTCATAAGAACAATGATTTAAAATATCAGTTTTATAGATTTGAAGATAGTCATATTCCGATAATTCACACTTACAAAAGAACAGAAGAATACAAACCAAGACCAAATCAACAGGAAACTATTGATAGGTTTAATAGTGCCATAAAAAAAGGCAGAAAAAATTTATTAATGTATGCTGTTATGCGTTTCGGTAAATCTTTTACCTCTTTGTGTTGTGCAGTAGAAATGAATGCGCAAATCGTTTTAATTGTTTCTGCAAAAGCTGATGTCAAGGATGAATGGAAAAAAACAGTTGAAAGCCACAAAAAATTTGATGGTTTTTCTTTTTTAGATAGTAAGTCCCTTTTAAATAAAGAATCTGTTATTAAACAAATCATCAATGCAAATGGGAAGATAGCATTGTTTCTTACTCTACAAGACTTGCAAGGGAATTCGATAAAAGAAAAACACAAAGAAATTTTTGCAAACCAAATTGACCTGCTACTCATCGATGAAACTCATTTTGGTGCAAGAGCTTCAGAGTATGGTAAGGTATTAAAAGAATTTTCTGCTAAGGAAAAAACAAGTGAAGAAAAACTTAATGATGAATCACTTGATATATTAGAAGAAACGACCAAAACCATAAACTCAAAGGTTCGAATACATCTTTCAGGTACGCCTTATCGTATTTTAATGGATAGCGAATTCACTAATGACGATATAATAGCCTTTTATCAATTCACAAATATTGCAGAAGATTTAGAAAAATGGAATGAAGAGAATTTAATAAAGGATGATGTAAAAGAGTGGGATAATCCTTATTATGGCTTTCCTCAAATGATAAGATTCGCCTTTAATCCCAATGAGTCTTCAAGAAAAAAAATGGAAGAGCTTAAAAACAATGGTGTAACCTATGCTTTTTCAGAATTATTAAAACCGAAGTCTATACTTATAGATAATGAAAATAAACTTCATAAAAAGTTTATCCATGAACAAGAAATCGTTGATCTATTAAATGTTATTGATGGTTCACAAGAAGATGAAAACTTATTAAGCTTCTTGGACTATAGTAAACTCAAAGATGGGAAAATGTGTCGTCACATTGTTTGTGTTCTACCTTACCGTGCATCTTGTGATGCTCTTGAAGAATTAATTAAATCCAATCATTTTAAAAACCTAAACACTTATGAAATTATTAACATTTCCGGTATAGAAAATGAGCGTTTATACAAAGATACGCAGACAGTAAAATCAAGAATAAGTATATGTGAAAGTGAAAATAAAAAAACCATTACCTTAACGGTAAATAAAATGCTGACAGGAAGCACTGTTCCCCAATGGGATACAATGTTGTACTTAAAAGATACTGCTTCCCCACAAGAGTACGATCAAGCCATTTTCAGGCTACAAAGTCAGTTCGTTAAAGAATATAAAGAACCAGATGGCGACATTGTAAAATACAATATGAAGCCTCAAACATTATTAGTAGATTTTAATCCAAATCGTATGTTTCAAATGCAGGAACACAAATCGCAAATATACAATGTAAATACCGAATCAAACGGAAACACGAAACTTGAAGAACGGATAAAAAAAGAACTACAAATCTCTCCAATTATTGTTATGAACAATAATAAAATGGTTCAAATACAGCCAGCAGATATTTTAGATGCTGTAAGAAAATATTCTAATGAAAGAAGTGTTATTGATGAAGCTACATCAATTTCGATAGACTACTCATTGTTAGAAATTGATGAAATAAAAGCTGAAATTGAAAAACAAGGTAAAATTGGATCTCGACAAGGTATAGAGATTACTCCTTCAGAAGGAGAAGGCGATGATTTAGACATAGATGACTATCTAGATAGTGAAGACCAGGAAAGCGAAAAAGAAGATGAAACAGCAACGAAATCATTTGACGAAAAAACGCCCATTGATTATAAAGGTCAGTTTGCCATGTACTATGCGCGCATTTTATTTTTTTCTTTTCTAACTGATTCTATAGTTAAATCACTTCAAGAGATAATAAGCCAAATTGCAATCAATACAGACAATCTTCGTATTGCAACTCATTTATCACTCAATAAAATGACTCTCGAATTATTGCAAAAACATATAAATCCATTTGTTTTAAGCGAATTAGACTATAAAATCCAAAATGTTAATTCATTGTCAAATGATTTAAGTGTTGTGCCCATAGAGAGGGCTAGCAACGCAATGAAAAAATTTCGCCGATTGTCCGATTCTGAAGTTGTAACACCTGAAATTGTAACAGATAAAATTATAAACACGCTTCCGGTTAATGCTATAACTAACACAACAACATTAATTGATATTGCAGCTAAACAAGGTGAATTTGTTTATTCTGTTTATAAAAAATTTGGAAGGGAAGTAGCAAACAAATTCTACTCAATCCCAACTTCTAATATTGCTTATGAATTTACAAGAAAGGTGTATACACTATTAGAATTAGATTTGAGTCATATAGAGCAAAATTATACATCTTACGACTTAATAAAGGAGAATAATTTGATAGATAATGAAATAATAAAAATAAATAATACGGCTATGAAATTTGATGTAATAGTTGGAAATCCACCATATCAGCAAAAAGATGAAGGCACTAACAAAAATAGTGCATCCCCTATTTATAATAAATTTATGGATGTTGCAAAAAGTTTAAGCCCTAATTATATATCCCTGATTATGCCAACTAAATGGTATGCAGGTGGAAAAGGTCTAGAATCTTTTCGGGATGTAATGCTGAAGGATATTCATATATCTGAGTTACATGACTTTCTAGAACCAGAACTTATTTTTAAAAGTATAAATTTAAGAGGTGGAATTTGTTATTTGTTATGGGACAAATCATATGATAACTCTAAATACTTAACAAAAATGTTTACCTATAAAGATAATCTTATTCCAACATGCTTTGATCGTAGCTTAAAGACAGCAGATTCTGATATACTTATTCGCCATTATACTGCCCTTGAAATGTTAAATAAAATTAGGTCTCATCCTGATTTTGAATCATTTAAAAATTATATCTCTTCAAGAAAGCCCTTTGGTATTGAAGGAAATATTACTAATAATGAAACAATATTTAAAACATCGAAAAAAAATAAAGAAATATTATTAACCTGTTATTCGAAAGGAAAAAAAATTGGTTATGTAGCTAAAAGTTTGGTAACTGAAAATCAATACCTGATAGATAAAGTTAAAGTTTTTGCACCCTATACCAATAATATTGGGACGGAATTAAACGACGACAACCTTAATACTTTCATTGGTGATAAAGGTACTGTATGTACTGAGACTTATATTGTATTTGGAATTGGTTTATCTTTAGATTTAGATTCTGCAAGTAATATTTGTAAATATTTCAAATCTAAGTTTGCAAGATTTACTCATAGTCTTGCTAAAGCAAGTCATCATGGTACATCAAAGACGTATATATTTGTTCCAAATCAGAATTTTACAAATGATTCAGATATAGATTGGAACAAATCAATTCCAGAAATTGATGAACAACTATATAAAAAGTATAAATTAGAGAAAGAAGAAGTAGAATTTATTGAAAGCATGATTAAGCCAATGACAGAATGATTTAAGACTCTTGTATTAGATCATATGTTACGGTGGAAAAACAGATAATAAAAAAAGAGATATGTGATATTATGGAAGGTGACGAACAGGCTTTTGATATGAGATCTAAGAGGTATAAATTTATTAAAAAAATGATTTTAATTTATTTATATCAAATTGTATCAGAAAATAATGCGAATGTTTAAAACAAAAGAGGTAAAATGACCTATTTATATCATATAACACACATAAACAATCTTGATTCAATCTTAAAATCGGGTTTTATTTACAGTAAGAATAACAACCCAAGACCGATTGTCAACATTGCTTACGAAGGAATACAGGATCGTCGGGCAAGAAAGCAAATTGCAATAAAACCTTTTGGATGTCTTCATGACTATGTTCCTTTTTATTTGTGTCCAAGATGCCCTATGCTATTAGCAATTCATAATAATGCGGTTGAAAATTATAAAGATGGGCAGGATAAAATAATACATCTTGTAACAACTACTGATTTGATTATCAATGATAAAATACAATTTGTTTTTAGTGATGGTCATGCAGCAATGGATATATCGGAGTTTTTTAACTCTATTACCGATATTGATAAATTGGACTGGGAAACTATAAAAGCCGAATATTGGGCAAATACTGATGATGACCCGGATAAGAAAAGGAGAAAACAAGCAGAGTTTCTTGTTTATGAAAAATTTCCGGTTACAGGTATTATCGGAATCGGCGTTATGAATGAGAATATAAAGCAGGCATCAGAGAAAATATTATTGCAAAATAATATTAAAAATGATGTCAAAATAATAAAAAAGTGGTATTACTGAAATCGAGGATAAAATAATGATTGAAATTAAAAAATCCGGAAACTTATTAGAAGAGCATGTTGAAGCATATATAAATACTGTTAATTGTGTTGGAATAATGGGTAAAGGAATTGCTCTGCAATTTAAACAAGCATATCCTGATAATTACAATGCTTATAAAAATGCTTGTAATAAAAATGAAGTTCAAATCGGAAAAATGTTTGTTTTCGAATTAAACTCATTGATGGAAAAAAAATATATAATTAACTTCCCGACAAAAAAACACTGGAAAGAAAAATCAGAAATAGACTACATAGAAAAGGGACTTGACGATCTTGTAAGTGTAATTGATAAATATAAAATTAAGTCAATAGCAATACCGCCTCTCGGTTGTGGTTACGGAGGTTTAGATTGGAAAAGTGTAAAACCTATTATTCTAAGTAAATTAGACCGGATAAAAAGTATAAAAATTGAACTTTTTGAACCCTCAGACTATCCAGAACCGGGGAAAATTAAAATAAATACAAAAGAGCCTAAATTAACACCTCCAAGAGCAGCTTTAATCGGATTACTCTCGGAATATATTAAATTTGGTGATGATATAACGAATCTTGTCGTTCAAAAATTAATGTATTTTTTACAGGAAGCAGGAGAGCCGTTAAAATTAAGATATGAGAAAAATAAATACGGACCCTACGCTAATAATTTAAACCATGTATTACAAAGGCTTGACGGACATTATATTACCGGCTATGGCGACCATTCTTCTGACTCTGTAATAAAATTAAATAAAGAAAAATTAGAGAAAGGGCTGGAATATTTAAAGAATTATAATGAAACTCTTCAAAGATTTAACAAAGTAATTAATTTAATACAAGGTTATGAATCACCATACGGATTAGAACTTCTTGCAACTGTTCATTGGGTTATTAAGAAAGAAAATATCACAGAGGAAAACAGTATAATTGACTATATACAAAAATGGAATGAACGGAAAAAAAGTCTTTTTACACCGGCACATATCAGAAAAGCAATTAATAAAATAAATAATTCTGATATAAATCAAATATTACCTTAAAATTTTGTGAAATATCACATTGGTAGACATAAGATTGATTATCGGCTTTTACATGTTGCGCAATATTGTGCTTATGATTCAAGTTATTCATTACTTATCTCACTCATAATTAAATCTTTTGAAGGTTTTTTATTTAAAGCAGTCTTAAGATTCATTATGTCATCTATGCTCTTGCTAGTATAAATAGATATAATTGTCTCTAATTGTTGTTGTTTAATCTTTTGAAGCTGCTCTAACAGATTTCTTAGATTATATGCTTCATCACTCTTTCCAAATCTTGATAATATCTCCTCTCGAATACTTTCAATCTCTGATCTGGACTCATCTGCTCCTAATATATGTGATGTTAGTTTATAAAACAGTAGTATGTTTTGATTCGATAAGAACTCTATCTTTCTTTTATTAAATAAGTTCTTTATAAAATAAATAATATATCCTGCTAAGAAAATAATAAAAAGAATAGCAAATAAAACTAAAATAATAATTGCAATCTTCTCATTATCTATCTTTTTAACCTTTATATCGTTAACTTCAATTTCTGATATTGAAGCAATTGGGGTGACAGTTACTTCTTTATTTTTATCCGATATATAAATTATTTTAAAAGACAAATAAGCATTCCTATCAAATATAATCTTATTTAAGTTAACAACACCATTTCTTAAGTTTTCTATGTTTGCATCATGAGATGTATAATACTGATTAATACTAGTCATACTTCTTATCTGATCGACACTATTCATTAAATCAGTCGATAAAAACTTTTCTAACTTGATTGAACTTGGATTTACAATTTCAATATCTAGAATTTTAGCATTTAATAGTTGAAAACCGAACTCCTCTTCTGATGAGTAACTACCTTCTTCTATCGTATTTCCTTGATTATGTAACTTTAAATGCATAACCCTTATTACTTCATCATTTTTAAAGAAATCTACACCTAGATATTTTATAGAAAGATTTATTGTTCGATCTATAATCATTATTATATTTGTATCCTGTGAAACTTCTAATCCAATCTTATTCTTGTAATACGCTCTATCCCATCCCTTATCTACAAGTAAAAAAAACATAGAGATAATAATAGTTATTAAAATACCAATAATCGAACTTAATATTTTATTTTTTTTTATATAGTTAAATACACCGTTAAAAATTTTCTTCATATTAATTAACCCCTTTCTGATTATTCCGGAATAAGATATTTAGTATACTCCAAATCAGAATCACATTCATATTTATAATCGTATGACCATATTTAAAGTTGTAATATTTTGAGACAGTACTCCTTACCATGTATAGAACACCAAATGCTTTTGAGTTTATATGCTTTGTCAAAATCAAATTTATTTTCAGATGATAAATCTATTTCTTCCCATAAATTAGATAATTCCCCATTACCATTACACCCACAGGATTTTCTTACTAACTGATTATTAATTTTTTTAAAAAATCTATCAGAAACAATTAATTCTCCTGCTTTTGTAAGTGATGCAAGCTTAGCGGCCATATTTATGGGTTTCCCCGCCCATACTTCATTTTGTCGATCTGAGCGTCCTTTATATGACTTAAGACCAATCTTTTTTACAAGAACAGTTTTCTGATCTATGCCAATATGCCCACCAATATCTATATTAGTAAATCGTCCTACCTTTTTAGTAAATTCTATCTCAATAAATGTTTTAACAGTAACAGCTGCAGCTATAGCTCTATATTCTTCTCCTTTGTCAAATAAAGCAAAAACGCCATCACCCTTCACATCAATATATTTTGCATCAAACTCATGAAATAATCTGATTATAGTCCCTGTAAAGTATTGATAGATAGAGGCTGAACTTTTGTCATGCTTTGAAGCACTTAGTTGAGTAGAATTAATCATATCTGCAAAGACACAAACTACATCCGGAATTTTAAGCCAATGATTGGGGTTTTCAATTGGGATTTGGTCGGTAGAAGGTATATTATTAACTATTTGAATAGATGTTGTATTCTCATAATTTTTATTTTGTTCTTCGATAATTTTAAAAACACCATTTAAAACTTGATCAGTCGCTATCAAAGTAAATCTCCCCTTATTATTCTGAGAATATTAAAACAATCAACAATGCAAATGGTAATGATATAAAAGCTGACAACATAAGGAATACGCCTATTTTAAAATAAAATAATTTAGAGTAAGTAATCTTTGAATTTATAATAATTTGATTTACATATTGTAAAAAATAGTCATTCAAAGAATCTGTCTTATCACAAAACTTATCTAGAAACAACTTACTAAAGTCATCAGCAGAAAACTTTTGAATATCTGCAAAATAAAGTAAATTTTCTGTGCCTGTTACTTTACATTTAAATAGAAAAGGTTTTTTTAAACTCGGAAAAAAAGATAAAAGAGTCGAAATAATTCCAGTAAATGAAAATAATAATATATTGAAAAAATAAATCTTAATATAAATAAGTTGTATCTCGACCTGAATTATGGCAGTTAAGACTCCTAAAAAAATTGCAACAAATATAGGGAAAATAATAGCATTCTTTGCTTCAGCATATTTTAACCAATCATTTACAGAAAAATATAGTTTTTCTATTTTCTCGTCCATCTTAAATCCTTCAACTAAAATGAATAATTCAATCGTATATTGTTATCAATTTACCACATGATGTTTAAATCAAAATATATTATACTAATAACCCGACCACCCTCAAAAAGCCGGTTTGGAGTCGCTTTAAGTGACGACAAGCGGCTTTTTGTTGCCACCAACAAACATCTATTTCCGGGCGGATATTATGTAACCAACCCACTAAGCAAGTCGGCATAATCTCGGTTATCGGATGAAGGCACGATGCCGACCCCAACGGGGACTTCCGATAACCCAGATTATGTCGGTCGAGGTCACGGACGACCGAGACGGCACTTGCGTTTTGCCGGAGCAACCAGCGTTTGTGAATGCAGAAGACATATCCGCCCGCTACCAACCCTCTTACATTATCCGTGAAAAACTACTCTAATAATCTACAATCATCACTTGTTATCATAGATAAGGCCTCATAACTAGGATCATTTAGGCCGATGACTCTTTTTGCATGATTCATTATTATATTATCATAAATATTTCTTACTAAACGCCCATTTGCAAAATTACTATCTTTGGAAGTAACCTTGTCAATTAAGAATTGATTTATGATTTTCTTTACATCATCACTCATAAAATAATCATTTTTTTTACACATTAAAACTAATATCTCTTCCATTTCATCTGGAGTATAATCATCAAATTCAATAAATGTATTAAAGCGAGACTTAAGCCCATAATTTGAATCAAAAAATTTTTTCATTGGCTCAGAATACCCTGCTACAATAACAACCAAGTCATTTCTATAATCTTCCAAAGCTTTCGTTAATTCAGTTAAACACTCTCTACCATATGAGTCACTGTGATCATTCTCTGTTATGCTATAAGCTTCATCAATGAATAATACTCCACCTTTAGCCTTATCAATAACTTGCTTTACTTTTAATGCTGTCTGCCCTTGATAGCCGGCTATTAGATCTGTTCGGGTAACTTCAATAAAATGTCCTTTTGATAACAATCCAATATGTTTATATAATCTACCAACAATTCTTGCTACTGTTGTTTTTCCAGTGCCTGGTTTCCCTGTAAAAGCAATATGCAAAGTCCCTTTTACTGTAACAAGTCCTTTTTCTTCACGAAGCTTTTGTACTTTTTGATATGATATCAAATTGTTAACTTGTGTTTTTACATCATTGAGTCCAACCATACTATTTAGATCATTTAATATCTCTTCTAATGACCTATTTTCTTCAACAGAGTGATTCCGTTCGTAAAGATCAAGAATCTTTATATATCCAAAATACTTTAATAAACTATCTTTTAATGCATTAGCAATAAGAATAACCTCTTTTGGAAAGTCACCAGAATCAATTACACTTGAAATCCGATGAAGTAATAATTTTGTTGACAATTCATCTTGGGTTTCGGTAATAACCCTAGCAATATCTGTGATTTTTCCAAACCCTTCAGTTAGAGCATCTAATTTTGAAGCATAATCCAAAAATTCATTTTTATATTTACCTTCAATCATAATACACCTATCATGTTCAATATAAATAAAATAACTGAAATAATAATAGATCCTCCTGCTAAAAAATAAGATAGTTTTAATTTTTTTAAAATATCTTTAACTTTATCTTCATTTGTGATTCTAGTTTTATAATTATCTTCTTCAATTTGCTTAATCTTACTATAGGCAACATTCAGATCGTTTTTTATGTTTCTATTATCTATCCATATTTCATCAATATTTATTAGATGTTCAATTTTTTCAAGTTTACTTTTAAACTGGGTTAACACATTTACTGTAGTTTCTTGAACAACCATTGCACTAGCTATATCTTTGGTGTTTTTTTTTGCCTCTTCTGCTGCCTTTTTAGCTTGTTTACTTGCGGCATCAGCGGCCTCAACATTTAAAATTATAGAGTCAATATAATCTTTATCTAATGTTTCTAATGCGATGTAAACTTGACCAAATTCTTTAATTGAATTGGTTAGTAAGTTGTTAATATTAATAATATGTCTCTGGATATCAGCAGTCAAAGTATTTAACTCTTCTCCAGTTACATTATGATCAAACAAATTAAATAAACCTCCATTGGTTGCAACTGATTGCAAAGTTATATTTGAAGGAATCTTTTCTGAGAAATCTTTTAATTGTTTTTTTGCTTCATCAAAATCATGCCTATTGAAAGTAATTTCGTTCATATATTTTCCTTAATCAGATAATTCATTTAGTTTTTGTAACAGTCTGTCATAATCTGCTTCATTACCAGTATTAATTACTTTAATATCGTCCTGTAAAATATCTATTAAAGTATCATTAACTAAAGCTGCAGTCTCACTATGTCTTTTTGATATTGTGTTGGATACATTATCTTTTGTTCGTTCAAGTTTAATTTCATTCAATACTAATATCAAATTTTGAGTATTTAACACTTCATTACCTTGAGTTATTTCCTTCTCTATTGCTAACCCCTTTTTCTTTTTGGTAATTATTTTATCAATTAAACTAATAGCTAATGCACCTATGATTCCCGAGACTAAACCACCCAGAAGAAGGCCGAGTATGCTTGCTAAACTACCAATTATGGGAATGTCAAATGCTAAAAATGGAATCGTCATTAAACTTTTTTCGATCACCTCGCCTAGAACTAATGCCCCAACAGCACTCAAGCCAGCTATTACAATTTTTCCAACCTCAAGTATAAGAAACCCTATTGGTTTAGTTTTATTTTCCGGATTTTTTAAATAACTGATCGCTTCCTTAAGAGAAGCCCACCCTTGCTTCAGCATAGTAAATGCTTTATTTATTGTGCGCACTACAGGTCCGAAGATTGCAGTTGTTATAGTAGAAACAACTGATGTACCCGCACTAATTAGATGGTTTTTTAGTTTTTTTACAAATGAAGATAAAGCAGATTTGATTGACTCAAGAAGTAACTCAGTACTTCGTTTTACAGACATCAGCCATGTAATAAGCTTTCTTATAACTTCTTTAATTAGTTCGGAGAGTAATTGCATTATCAATGTTCTCAATGCTTTGCCTGTAATTTTAAATGCTTCTTCTTTTTGTGATTTTTTCCCTGCTTCTTTTGATTTTTGCTCTCCTTCCTTTTTAAGCTTATCATACTCCTCTCTTGCAACTTTATCATCTTCTCGCAATTTTTCTTCATCAATGTTAAATCTCTCAGCAGGTTTCTCCCCATTTCTTTCACTATTAAGCCATTCAGTCATAGTGCTATCACCTTTTGATGTATTTGCACTAGAATCTAAATCCTTTAAGTTGGTATCGCTGTTTGCAAAAACAATTTGTTCTTCTTTTGATAAATGAGCATTTGCGTGTGGGTCTCTTATAATTTCTGCTGCAGATACTGTATGATCTTTGTGAACTGATGCAGAGCCTTGATCTCGAGTTTTATCAAAAGGAGTACGAGCTTCTTTTGTTAGTACAGCTTTTTCAGTCATACTCCTATTATCATATTGTCTTTTAACATTACCATTTTCGTCTTTTTGAAAGTTACTTTTCCAATCGTCATGCCTTTTTTGATAATCAATATTATTGTTATGAGTTGCGATTTTACCTTTTTCAAAATTTTCAGTAGTCTGAATATGAGAATCGTTCCTCAAGTCTAAAGTAAGACCTCGATTTTCACGAATAAAATCTTCTCCAGCAGTATTTGCCATTTGATTTAAAAATTGCTCCCAAACAATATTCATAACAGTACTACCAAGAGTTTCAGGATTACCTATTTTCTCTCGATCTTCTTTTAAAAATTCCAAATCGGATAGTTGCTCATCCAAATTACTTTGTAATTTGGACTCCAGATCATCAAAATCTAAATCGTTTATGCTGTCAATCGATAGTATATCCAAATTTGCACTTTCATTTGCCATAATAAAACTCCAAAATATAACATAGACTTAATTAACATAATGAGCATCCATTATCCGCAAAAAATAAAATTTGTCAACCGATAAGTGATTGATATTTATACGGGAAATCGTCAAACGGAATCAATGCGTTGTGATTTACAATCAGATTTACCTGATAAATACCATTTATTTTTAAATATTATATTAATGCTATATATTACTCGTTAAACCTCTTATTATTATAATTATACAATAATTTATAATACGATAAGTCGAATTAACTTAGAAAAAAAAAAATAAAAATATTTTTTTTATTCTAAGTTAATTTACCTTCTTCAAGTCATCACCGGTAAATCAATATGTTAAGTATTCAAATAACTCTTTATTATTAATAGCGATTACACTTAAGATTTTTTTCTGCCATTTTGGATGAATAGAAAATAAAATAGTTTTTAACAATAACTTCTGCGATGCATTTTTCATCAGGTATATAGAAAGCTCGTTTGCCGTCTCCAAGTCCTTTTTCTTTTTTAATGGATTTTTCCTTTCATCACTTACAAGGTATTTATGGAGACAATAAGCAGTAGGCTCCGGGACACATAATTTCAGGTCAATATATTCCAGTATAATCGTGTTATCCTCAATCAAGGATAGATATCTTAATGGTAGAGCAGTGATATTTAATCTCTTAACATTATATATCTTTTCATCTCCACGACCTTTTTGATTTATGAGAAACTCGATCTCCAAGTCAGGATGAACAAACTTTGAAAAGCCATCTGTAAGATTTGTATGAAGGTCAAAACCCAGTTCACCTAACAGATCAGGGACTTTTACCTCACTTGTTATCTTTGGAGGATTTCTCAAAAGAAAGTCAATGTCCATTGTCCGTTTTACGGGAATTTCATCTGAATGAAAATAATCACGATAAATGAGTAACGCCCAACTACCGATTAGAATCATCTCATCTAAAACACCACGATCATTTAATTTAATTAAAACACTCTGAAACAATGATTTATTATCCATTTAACATCCTTTGAACCTCTTTCAAATTGACCCTTGCCTGTTTCAGCTTTGACTCTAAATCCTTCCGCTTCTTTACTGCTATAATCAACTCTTTTAAATTATCTGAATCCGATTTGCCTATATACTTTGAACGAACTTTACTACCGTCCCTATACGAAATATAATAGTAAACACCATCGTTTCTTTTTTTAGGCGAAATATAACCCTTTGGAAGTTTTTCTATCTCACTTTGATAGAAACTAATAAGAGAAATCAATCGATCCTTTTCTTCTGAAATCACATCTTTTATAACACTCATATATTGCCCTACACTAAACACAGTATAATAATATTGTAGGGCAATGTCAAGAGTTATTTAAAAAATTATATCACTCCACAAACCGCACTTTATCAACCTCTTTTAACCGCATAAGATACTTATCAAAATAATCCTTGCATATTTTAACTGTTATCTCCTGTTCTCTGTCATTTATAACGATTTCCTTTACATCAGAATGACTTATCTGAATTGGTGTGTAATCCAAACATGTCGTCACTGACGACACATTTTCTAACTGATTATTGCCGGATTTCCGAAAGTCGTACTCTAACTCTATCAATTTTTTCTTCTTCAAATCCTCAACAGATATGTCCTTACCGATCTCTTTATCGGTCTGGACTAGAAGTTTAACCTTTGCCTCTCCTATACTCTGTATATCCTGATATTCAAGGTTGTGTTTGATACCGTAATCAATAACTTGCAACTTGATAAAAATGTTTGAAATATGCAGGTTTAATCTTTTCATGTAATCCATCTTAATAATGTAATCCCGTAGCGATTTGCAGTTCCGCAAAAGATAATACTTATTATCCCTAATCTCCTTTAGCGACAACAAAACACTCGCCATATTCTGAGCTGTGTTCTTGATACCGAGATTGATCCGGTGTTCTAACTTCTCAAGTGTTGCCCTCTGAGACTCTACAATTGTTTTTTCTTTAGTCATTTCCTTACACCTCACTTTTTATAAAAAATGTGTCGCCACGACGACACTCTACCCTACCCGCCTTTATATGCCTTTCTTAATAACAAAAACCTTATCAATATAACACCGATATATACAAGCCCTGCACCGGCAAAACCATTTAAAGAAAACTTTAACACAAATGCAACCATAAGAAAGACAATCAATAGCAATAACCAGCCGATGGACTTCTGATTTGCAGGGTTTGTGTAGCTGTCCCCTGCAAGCCTATTTAATGAATAGTTATTCTTCCTCATCTTATCTGTAAGCTCAAATATAGCTCTAGGAAACCCATGCGAC
>CAYYKD010000043.1:9382-27019 GCA_964471825.1 uncultured Spirochaetales bacterium | reverse complement strand
ATTTAAGGCATTTATCCATTTAATTCATGCAAAAACTAATTTTGCAAGAGGCTCTATTAACTTTATTTATTATTAAAAAAGTAATAAATTATAAATCATATAGAAATAAGTTATATGTTACAAACGCTTATTAGTAGGTATAAAGTTTATTATTTTGGAGTGAATTATGACTAACAAAACGGACAACATTTTAATACAAATTAAAGAACTGGAAAAACAAACAGATGAATTGAAAAAATCAATAATTGTTGAGCAAAAGATAGAAAAGATAAAAAGAAATCATGATAAAATCAAAAGTCATATAGCAAATAGCAAGAAAGCAGATGATTTTTTTCATGAACAAAAAAATAAACCAAAAAAAATGACATCGACTAACGATGACTTTTTGTTGTTTCTTGGTACCATGGGTGGAGAGTATGGTGCAGTAAAAGAGTTTGATGGGCATTATCCAAGACACGGAGGTGTAGTTATAAAAGCTGATGGTAAACTCATCATTATTGACCCCGGTAAAGGAACTAAAGCCGGGTTAAAACAGCTTGGGATAAGTCTTGCTGATGTAACAGATGTTCTAATCTCACACGCTCATGAATTTGATACAACGAGGGATCTAAATCCGATAATTCAAAATGCATCTGGATTAAAATTGTTTGCTAATGAATCTATCTTTAAAGAATCTATTTGCACAGAATCAAGTTATGATCTGTCGAGACATCCTCCAACGCTGTCAACATATGAGCTAGAAAACATTAAAGAACATAATAAAGATATAACAATATATAAGAGTGATAAGATAATTGGTTTGAGTTGGCAACCTTCAAATAATGAGCCATGTTCATACATTACCCCAAAGATAGCATATCATTCGATTATCTCTTCTTCTGAGGAGCTAACTACAGGTTTTGAAATTAAAGCAAGTAAGAAAACGATTGTTTATGTGTCAGATAGTGAGTATGACAAAAACCTGATTAATCAATATACAAAAAAAATTGATGTATTAGTTATAAATATTAAAACTAATACGCTAAGAGAGAGTAAAGACAAATTTTATATGAATAATGAACTCAAAAATGTATCAGCTGATGTTAAGACTATTATACCGAAAAAACTATCTTTTACTAATCGTCAGATGGGATTGTGGGGGGCAGTTAAATTTATTGATGAACTAATAACTAAAAATTTGTTGTCACCAGAGTCTATAGTTGTACTAAGGGCTTTTGGTGTCGAAATGATCGCAGAACAAAGAAATAATAAAATTTTTGTTGATAGAGAAAAGTTAGCGGATTATCAAGAGTTCTTCGAGCTGTTATTTGAAGGAAAGTGTAAGATTCTTATTCCATGCAGGACAAAAATCAACCTAAGTGATATGAAAATCCGGCATATCGAAAAGCCATTTTTTTCTATGGGTGCTCAAGGTATCTATAAATTTGGCAAGGACTTTTATTACAAGAGTGATGTGATTAAACAAATAGTAAGAAAACTTACTGATAGAGTTAATAATCTTCAGTTTATACTGATCGAAGGGGTGACGGGTTCAGGAAAAGATCAGTTGGCTAAGAACATAGCTAATCATTTAGATAAGACATATGTTATAATTAATCCCAATTCATATAGTGACGAGTATTTTCCTAAACTGTTTACAGGGGTTAAGGACAAAGAGTTTACCGGCGTTGCAGTAAGAGACGGTTATTTTTACAATAAAAATCTAATTATTATCATTCAAGAGGTACAGTCGTTTAGCCAGGTAAAACTGGACTTTTTTCTTCCTCTTTTGACAGATAAAACCTATCTTGCTGCAAACAATACAATAGGTCAATATTCAAATGTGGAAAACAAAATAATATTTACAGGTACAGATCTTTCTGACCGATTTGGACCCTTTATTTTTCGAATGGATCTTCATATTGCAATGCCATCTTTATGTGATAGGAAGGATGACATTGAAGCATTAATAAAAGGTAGATCAATAGAAAAAAATGATTTACAGTATTTATCAGAAGAAGCTCTTAATACACTATATAATTTTGAATGGAAAGGCAATACGAGACAACTTGATAAAGTTTTATCAACAATTATTGAGAGTCAAGCTTTTACAAAAGACCAAGTTATTGAAATACTTGATGGGTATAAAACAACAGTAAAAGGTAAAAATAACATAATAAAATTAAATAACGGAGAAATAATCGAAAGATGGGAAAAATATGAGCATCTTTTTACTAATTTATTTATAAGTTCTACTTGCGTAACTATGCAGCAGATTATTCAAAAGTTTCAAGCAAGTGATTTAAAAGTGAAAGAATCTAGTATCAGACAATATGTTTCTCAGTTTGTTTTTTTAAAAAAAATAATTAAGACAGGCGCATGTAAAAACGCCAAGTATAGTCTGCCGAATTAATAATATTTGATATATTAATAAATATTAGTATTTATTAATACTTAAAAAATTTAACATTATATCCTCTATCATAGGTAAAAACGCATCTGATAAATGAATTATTTGGCATGAAATATGCTAAAAGGTTAGATATCGATCCAATGTCGTATATCAGGAGGTTTTTTATATGGATAGCAATGTAAAAATGATTGTTCGGGTAGATGATAAGGTTAACCAAAAGAAATATGAAAAAAACTTTTTTCAATTGGCAAAAGAAATTTATATGGAGACTAACAAACTTGAAAGGTTTTTAAATAAAAAAACAGTCGACCTTTTTTGGATTGAGGTAGTAAAGACAATTATAGTTATTTCTAATTACGATCAAAATGTGATATTAGCCTATCTTACAAATTTTATCATACATACTAGTGATAGAAATGGAACCCTTCGCTATCATGTTAAAAAAAAATCAAAAGAAGAAAGTATAAAATTCCGACATGCACTCCAGTCGGAAGCATCTCAAATGGCAATTTTTTTAATCGACATTTATACTGATAAAACGAAATTATTGAATTTATCGCTGGATATTCTCAAAAAAAAAACCATCTCATATTATCAGCAGAATTTTGATAGAGATCGTTTATATAAACATGTCTCTGATGCATTTCGAAAAACAAAACATAACATATCTAAATCCGAAAAAGAATTATTGATAACTGAGACTACAAACTCAATAATTTACCACCAGTCTTTGTCATCTATTTACAACTCTGAAATAAGAGTGTGGGCACAAAATTATATTAGTAAAAAACAATATTTCACAACTTGCTCTTTTGATGTTGAATTATTAGTAGGAACACAAAATTGTATTAGTGAGTTTGAGAGAGAAAAATATCATATTATGCTAAATGAAATAAAGCAAGGAATGACTTTTTCTGATTTTGTTAAAAATTATAGTTTACATACTTCAAAAACAAAAGAAAAAAAATATTTTTTACTAAAAAGTATCGTAGATGATAGGTATTATTAATAACATGACATGAAGAAATTAATTATAGCTGACTAAAATACTGCTGCTGCAAGTCACTTGAGCATGTTGAATTAAGGGGTATTCATACGACAGTTAAAATGTAAAAAAATGTTATAAATCATCCTGAAATAATTAAAAAAAAATTTTCCCGGTATTAATTAAGCAAATAAAGGAGCAAAAATGAATAAAAACGAAATTAAGGCTATTATCGAGACTATTAAAGCTTAAAGTGAAAAATTGCCTGAATGACTAAAAGAGAAGAATGGTGCATGTTCTCAAATTATTTCTATCGAATCGGCCAATGCGTCAACTATGGTTGGATCCTACATTGATTTTATTACAATTGAGTATTTTGACACCTATTGCAAGTTTGTGATAATACCAGAAACAGAAAGGAGGTACGAAATCCAATCTAAATATTGAATCTTGCCGTATAGATCAATAATCGCAATTGAAAAAACTATAAATAGAGATGGTCATGGGACATATCCAACATACGAACTTATCATTTCATCTGATTATGGGAAATTGGAATGAACTCCAAGAAAGATACATATACGAACGCGATGGAAAAAATGTTCATTATATTCAAGAAGGTGTTGAGGTTTTGCTCTCAAGAATTTTAAGAGAATTAAGCGAGATGAATAAAGTTAGTACCCTTAGTAGGAATGCACTCTTACAGTGCAGGATGTATGACATGTGCTGTATGCAGCACGGTTTCAGCCAACTATGGCATTTATTTTAAACTTATGGTTAATGTTATGGTTAATGTTTGATTGAATCTTTTGAAATTATCGTATAATATGCTTTCCTATGAGTTGAACTGAAACCGCCTGTGGTGGTGGCTTTTAAGAGTCTTAAGTGTTATGAAAGTTGCATTTTCTTTCGATATTCTTTGTTTACATATTACAAGGAGTATCATTATCGATGAAGTAATCAAAGACTATTGTCAGAAGAAGGATATCAGGAACTTTGCTAAGAGAACCAAGGTAAGCTATCGTGGAGAACTAAAAAAACATCTTAAGTTTTGTGACTCATTGCAGGTCTTACCAAGTTCAAAATCATTTAAGAGTTTTCTTTCAGAATTAATAAATCACAAGAAACTTTCGGAGTGTTCTCTTAAAACAATCAATCGGTGCTGTTAAGTTTTTTTTTCATTTTGTCTAAACATACCTTATGAGTTAGACTACATTCCATTTCCAAAACAGAAAAAGCGACTACCAACTTGCTATACATTTGAGGAAGTCAGATCGATCATATCAAATATTGCAAATCTCAAGCATAGAACGATGCTCACACTTATCTATAGTTCAGGTTTGCGAGTCAGTGAAATAGTAAATCTAACAGCTCAAGATATCATCAGAGATAAAATGCTCATAAAAATCAGACAGGGAAAAGGTGCTAAAGATAGGTATTAGATATTATCAGAAATATCCTTAAAACAGCTTGAGAAATATTGGAAAGCATACAGACCTGCGAATTATTTATTCCCCGGAAAGAATAAGATATCACCGTTATCAATAAGAGCATGTCAGCATGCATTTGAAATTGCAAAGAAGAATGCTGGAATTGCAAGGAGTATAAATGATAAGATAATTGGTGTGATAGGCTTATTCATAATTCTTACAAAATCGAATTAACCGGTGAATCCTTAAGAAAAAAAAGACCCAGAACAAAATTAAATTCTTGATTTATCCGGACATTTGTGGTATCAAAGATGTAGGATTCAATCTAAAAAAAAGTATCAGGATAAATGCGGATTCGGTGACCGGATTAACCGGAATAGATTTTTTTTTATTATTTGTTTAAGGGTGGGGGTATTATGAAGGTTGTTTTAATTAAATTATTATTTCTATTTGTAATAATGGATTTAAATTCGAGTGATTTAACAACTGATAAATTTTTCATTGATATACAGGATAGCTTACTGTATCAAGGAAATCAACTGTCAATCGCTAGTGCTGCAGCTAATACTATTTCATTCCCATTTATATTATCAGCATACATATTAGAGCTTAGTAACAATGTGTTTACAGATCGAGGATATATTATTCCAGTCGTTCTACATTCAATATCCTTACCTCTTAGTATTACCATAATTTCTTTAAATTCAATTTCTTTAAATTCTTACAAAAAGAATAATATTTTACTCAGAAAGATTTCAAATACGATATTGTATTTAAATGTCGCTCTTATAACACTAACTGCTACTAAGCTTTTTTGCGATATTGCTGTTACTATCACAACTCCACCAATTGATAAAACATTCTTAGGTTGGGGTGCATTTTTTGTTTCAACTTCTTCTTTGGCTTCATCATTTTTATCGGTGTCAGCAATTATATACTTCATAATAACCAATTTTATTCAAAATAGATTAAATAAATATCATAATGTGTCTCTTATATTTGAAAATGAAACTAACTATTTAAATGTTGGTCTCAGTATAAAATATGACTTCTCTTATAAATATTAACTCATAATTGTTTTTTATAACGAACAGTTCCTCTTGCCCCTTAAAATAGGGGATAACATAATTTAAAAAATACTAAATATTTTATATAAAAACTTCCACATTTCATCACTTTTCCAAGTATTGTAGTATTTGTAATACAAAATTTTATTTTTAAAAAGGAGGATCCAGATGAAAAGTATTACTTTAGTTTTTTTAGCTATTTTTTTTCTTTTAACCTCTGCATGTCAAATAGCAGAATCTAACGGTACAGGAGGTGCACAAGAGTTAACGAAGGCGGATTTTAGATGGACTACACTCACAATCGCTTCTGACAGTTATTCAACAAGAGGACTTGAAAATGATCTCCCCCCTTGGAGTGAACCTGATGAAGCATTTGCTGAAGCTGCTAAATTTATGGTATTGAATATATGCAGATCAGTTCAAACTGATCTCACAGAAGACAGCACCTCTCCGGCTCTGACTCTTGACGAAAATGGGGGGATAACAGAAATGGGCATCCTAATTAGAGCTATAAAGGTTACAAAGAAACTGGGATCTAATTCTGAACCATATTACCTTATAAAACTAATTGACCCTGATATACCTCTTGCTGTTGAAGATGGAGCAAATTTTGAGATTTCCGAAGCTATTATCACCAATAGAGAGGGTATAACGATAGCTCGTGCTGTTAGAACAGATGATGCGGAGTTACCCGATTGGTCAATACCATTTGCTATTCCACAAAGTTTTATTACTGATCATGATCAGGATGCTATCAACTTGCCCCCACCTCTTTTTGAGTTGCTTCAATCACCTGAGATTGATCCTGTTATAATGGCAAAGGTTGGAGGCTATAATGGTGTAGCCGTACATAGATTACCAAGCTTTAGCCTCGATTTACGCTCAGGACAAATAGCCTCTTCGAAATTCCCTGATTCTATTTTAATTGACTCAGATGACTCAGAGAGTTTAGAGTTTTTTGTAAAATTATCTTTTAATGGTGGATTTAGAGATATGCAAGAGTTTGTATTGAAGGACATAATTTTCAATGCGAACAATCGTATATCCAGCCTTAGCATCGATACCAGCTCAGTTAGTAGCAAAAAAGTTGATATATGTATTGGTGCATATCATCGTCATTTTAACGTGTATTTGCCCACTAAAGTTTACAGCTATGATCTTATAGATGCTCCAGATTTCTATGTGATGATTGAAGGAACTGGAGTAAATTACCGATCAGCAGGGAGAACAGCTTTATGTCTCCCCGAAACAAATAATGTTTTGTTTTGCGTTGACATAGGTGGCCACATAACAAAAGCGAAAGTTTTTAAAGAGGTAACAATAGCCGGTGAGATAAACTACAAAGAAGTTTTTACGACCGGGTCCAGTAGATTTGAAACAGAGGTTGCAATAACGGAACCAATAACAAATCTATATTTTGGATTCGAAGATATAGCGGGGAATCGAATAGTTGATGGACCTTACTACATTAAGAAACTTATCAACTGGTCAGGATCAAGGCTTGATTATGAGCTGCGCTATGGTAGAACGGTCACAAAAAAGCTGTATGTCCCGTCAAATATTGGACCAGTGAATTATATACCTGCAAATTGAAACTGGGTCATGGGACCGTCTATCAGTTAGAGTTACAGATAGCTCAGGCAGAGAGCTTGGTTCTAAAGCAAGTTTAAACACTAAAAACAACGGGGAGTTTATTACCGTTAGTTACTCAGATGGTAGAGACATGGGCGGGCAAAAGCTATATATCACATCATTTAACGCACCGAATTACAAAGCGAGCTGGAACTGGTGCGGGAATGTCGTAAAACTAACTCCAAAGACCCTTCCTATTGCACATAATATCGTTGGAGCGGATATATTCTATAGCATCTGTGACACGATCTACAACTCAAAAGTGTTTCAACAGTTTCTTCAAGTTGCAATAGCCAAGTTAGAAGAAAAAACTATTGCCTGGTTACTTGCACTTCTCTAAAATTAAAATTAGGGGTTCTTTGCCCCTAATTTTTTAATTTATTTAGAACTGACAACCACCTAAGATCCTATCTAATCGCATTAATATGGCTTAACATATCAGTATTTAAGTGTTCAATAGAAATACTATTTAGGATTTACTCATTATAAAGAAATGGTTTATTCTTTTTGCCACTTCTATATGGACATATTCCGTACTCCGCATTACATTTCCAGCTCAATTCTTTTATTAAACAAAAAATATATCGTTTCAATTGAATAGCTTAACCACGGTTCAAAAAATATCACTTCGTTTGCAAAACCAACTTCATTGTAGATAGACACCCTAATAAAATCAATGTTTACCTCTTTGCAATTAAACTTATCACCTAAAATAAAAGCCCCCAATAGCAACTCTTCCTGGTATGTAAGCTCTGCTAATGATTGTCTTTTTTTTGAAGACGCGATTATCTTTTTTATTAGCGAATCTACAACTGATAGATCACTTTTTACCTTGTTAATATCAAGCTCCATATACTGTCGCATTTCGGTTAACATATCTTGCTCCTTAACCGCTTTTTCATAAAGATTAAGTTTTATAAGCATGTTTAGTATTTCCATATCTGTAGGAGTTTTTGTTTCTTTTGACATTTTTGGGGCAATTATACTATACACATTTTGCCAGTTTATCGAATAATCATCCTCCGAATTAAAATAAATCTCAATAAACAGAAATAGAATATAATCTTCTTTATTTGTTTCAATCGTTGATTTCTTTGATATAATCATTAATAACTTATCAAGTAAAAGGGACTCCCTATATTCAAGGTTTACCATATTGTACATAACATTCTTTAAAATATTTTTACGAATAGAATGATTTTCAAGCTTTACTAAAATATCCTTTTTTGAATCATACTTAAACTTATCGATAATATACTTAATATATCTATTGTCTGCAAATATTTGCCCATTATAACATAAAATCGGGTTATTTTTTCCCCCTAACCACTTGATATTTTTAAGTATATAATATGTATCTTTGTATTTTACAACTTCTCCAAATACAAATCCATCTTCATTAAAAATTATAACTAATCTATCGAGTTCAAAGATTTTATTAAAAACTTTTACTGCATCTTTTAGCACTATTTGATACTCAAATATCTTTATTGTTTCATACAGTTTGGTTTTCAGATTTTCAAGTTGATTGGTCTGCCCTTTAATATCAAAATCTAAATGTAAAGATCTCATTAACATCTCAGTATTATGATTGTCCACAATATATCTATTGTCAAATGCTAAAGAAAGCTGATATTGAATTACATCTTGAAACTCTGAGACAAATTCTAATTTGGTACTTCTCCTATATAACTCAGCTTCAATTAAAAATAATTTTTCAAAATGATCTTTCAGTTGTGATTTGATATAGATTTTTACCTCCTCGAGTTCTTTAAATCCGAGTGTTTCAATAAAATCATTAAATCCAAATTGGCTTGATCTTTGCATATAATTTTCTTCGAGATCATAAACTCTAACATCATCAAACATTATAATTCCTCCTTTTTCAAATCAAACAAAATCTCATTTGTACTTTTAGTCAAAATCGTTAATTCATTATCATTATTCAAAAATAATATACTTATTTTATTACTTCGGTAACATGCACCGTAAATTTTTTTAGGATTATCAATATTTATAAGGACCTTTTCAAAAAACATAAATTTTCCGTGTTTAACTAACTTTGCAAATCGATAAGTAGTTTTTTTATTTTTATTCAGATTTAATTTTGACTGTAAAAAAACTATATTTTTTGACTTTGGTGTAATAACCTCAACCTCTATTTGCTCACTGTAATAATCCTCATATCTATAAGTTTCGGTAGCTGAAGTGATAATGGTAAGTATTCTTGGTGATCCGGGATCATGCATAACAACTCCACTTATTATAAATATGTCATTATAGCTACATATATTCTCTATTTTTAGAAATATTTCATAAATAGTATTATTAAAAGCAATCCAGCAGAAGTTTGATAGAATTACTTTTATCAAAGAATGTTCGTCTAGGATACCAAGGTTGTGATCAAGCTTGATATTTTTCATCTTAGTACTCATTAGTTTATATGTTTTTTCTGTGTTAACTCGAGTTATTGACTCATCAAGCTTGAAGTTGTTTTTTTGATCTTTAATTAATGATATTCTATTATATTTAGTGATTAAATAAACATAATTAAACCGGTCTACAAATACCCCTGATATGTCGTTCTGCAAATGATCACAACCATATATGCGCGAGTAAGACATATTAACCTCCATTAAGTCGTGATAAAATTGCCATCTCTATAACCCCTAATTCAGAATTGAGCAAATTTAGATTAGGCTGAGTAACATTCGCAATAATGTTTTCAATGTAGTTATCGTTTTGGTTAGAAACCCAAATATTTAACACATTTGTCTTATTGTACATACTTGATAATCTTTTTGCAAATGTATCTTCATTTAATCTATATTTCGGCGGTGGTGTCGGAGAAACGCTAACAAGAATAGCATCATGATTAATATCAAAATATTTTTGGAACTTTTCGAATGATATGACAAAATGTCCGGCTGTTTGACTTAAATAATCGATACATTCTTCAAACAGTGGTTCGGGTGCATCTGTATGTATATATTTAATAAGCTCCCGATTTACAATCTCATTCATCCAGATATCAAGTTGCCTGGCGATATAGTTATAATTACTTTTTTTATTGACAAAGATTATACTCTGTTTTTCTAAATATGCATTGTTAACAATACTTCCGGCACTATTTTTTATTTTTCCGGTTAAGTAATAGTTGGTGTTAAATGCTATAGTTAACTCGATATTGTTGTTTTTTGCTAAGGACAACAACATTAGTATAGTATCTTTATATAATTTATCCTGCGGCTTAAGTCCATTGCCGTTCAAAAATGAATATGGACAGTTAATAAACAAATATAATCTCTTCAACCCCACTTTAGTTCTTTGAATATTTTTTATTGTCACGGGCATAAAAGTTGTTTCATCTATAGCAATGTCATCACCATCATCCGAAATTATCGATTTTATGCCATGTTGCTCGTGTATTAAGTAATTATCAACTAATGAAGTATGTTTATCAAGATCGATAAAGTTATTATACTCAATTTCAATCATATTAGTGTCAACATAAATCGGTATGCCATCGGTGCAATAATCATACATTCCACCACTCTCATAATTATGTTGTTGACCATTTAAGCGTTCTGATGTGTGAATAAATACATCTATCATCCTTTTTCGCATATCGTTCGCATCATTATTTACTTCATACTTATTTAATTCAAAAACTAATTGATTAGTAAGCTTAAAACTATGATACAAAATATCTTTAAAGATACTTAATATATCTGTGAGTTTCCGACTTTTTTTTATGGGCAGATCAACACCAAGAGTATGTGCTATTGCTTTTATCATAGTAAACAATGCATTTTTGATACTTTGATAGTTATTTAGCGTATAATTCTTTAATATTTTTTCATAGAGTTGTCTTGTACTTGACATGGCATATTTTAAAAACTTTTCATTTGATAAGCAGGCATTCATTTCGAACATAAAATAATCTGTTGGTAAAAACCTCTGGTTTTTAGAGGCATTAAAGAACCTGAGAAACAAATCGTCATCAAAATAACAATGAGGTAGTAATAAATTTTTTTTGTTGTTTCGATAAACATGAATATCACAGAATGTGTTGATCAGTTTCTCAAAAAAAACAGCTTTCATTGTAACCTGAGGACATGATATCATTAGCTTCACATCACTATTAGTAATATCTTCTAAGATCTCCTTATTTATATTTTTGTGTCCAAGCTCCACATGACTAAACTCATGATGTAGATCAAATGCGCTGGTACTCACTTCAGGATTTACATATATAACCAACCTATCATCAGTAAAACAAACCTTCGGTGTGTAGTTACCCAGTTGCAGATTATAATCCAAAAACTGTTTCTTGATGTTTTTTTTACCACTGGTGTTTATTAAATGATTTAACTGTCGTTTTAAAAGCATTTCTCTTGTCATTTTGTATCTCGATTTATAAAAATATTGAAGATATTTCTTTTCTTATCCTGACATAATATCGATATAATGTCATTCTCTTGTAAACTACCTGTGTTTCGATTAGTTACGAGTGTTGACTTAATAACTTTTAACATGTTTTTATCATTTAAATTCGCACTGTAGGCAAGAAGCAAAAAGTTTACCCAATGTTTCGGCGTAATACACATAGGAAAATCAATATTATCAGAGAAGCGATTGTGTATATCGTCAACAAGGCCAATTAGCAATACCCAGTTTACATTTTCAATGATTTCTTTAGCCCGAGTAGGTGCAAATGTTTCAATTTCAGCTTTTATGATCTCAAGATACCTTTCTGATTCATATTCAAATATGATATTTAAATCAATTCTTCTTCTAATATCAGCCGTCAAAACAAAGCCGGAATTATAAAATTTCATTAACGAAGATCTATTAAAAGTATTTGAAATAATACAAATTTTAATCTCTTTATCAGAAAAGTCATATTCTGAGTGAGTAAGACGGATTTTACCTTCTATTAGCGACTTTAAAATTACTGTAAAGTTCTTTATTCCGTCATCAGAAATTATGTCCTGCACATCATCGATGATTACGGCGATTCGTTTAATATTACTGTCTACGAGCGTTTTGCATATTTCTGTTTTTTCATATCTCTCTTTAGCACTTAGAGAAATGTTTGGTATTGCAAAAAAATTATTGGGGTTAAGTGTAGACGAAGTGGGACTAAAATACATTGTTGAATCAAATCGTTTTTGACAAAAGTTCTTAATCATTGTACTCTTACCCAATCCAGGAATACCGGTTACAGCTAGAATTTGCAAATTTGACGAACAATTCCAAGCTTCTAATTCTTCTTCATGTGTTTTAATGATCTTCATAAAGTCCTCCATATTTTTTTATCATATATTAACTAATTATTAGTTAAAAAACTCAGGATAATTTAAGCGGATTAAAAACGACAATAATCATTGAAGTTAATTAAGCAACAGTTGTGCCAATAAATTTATAACTCAAATACTAGTTTATTGATAGTATAGAACAAAAAGATACAAAACAAGTTATTACTATTAATTAGTAATAATTATTAATGACACTTTCGAGCATATTTACAAAAATCAGGTTGGCAGCTCTGGTTGTCACAGTCAGAACTCTATATCAAATAATATTCACAAAAACTAAAGTCTAAGCAGCTAATTGATTATATTCATCTTTCAATTCCTCTAACTCATTTTCAATAATAATTATTTGTCGCTTCAAACCTTCCTCGAAGTTAAACATGCCATCCAATAAAAGCCGTTGAAGATTGAGATTTTCTTCTTTCAAGATCTTAAGTTCTGCCATCTTCTTTATTATAATTGCTTTATACTGATCTTCATATTTTTGTTTGTCCACTGTTCCGTCTAAACTCTCAATTATGGGGTCATAGCCGATGATTCTTTCTACTTCTAATTTTAAGACCAGCACATCGTCCACTGTCGGCTTAGTTTTTAAAGGAGTGATACTTAGAAAAGCTTTAATTTTTTCTGAAATTTCAGTTATTTGTGCCTCAGTTAAATCAGGATTACGAAAAGTGATAACATCGGGATGATACCGTTGTAATAGTCGCTTTCTAATAGAAAGTGCCTCTGCAAAAAAATTTTTATCTTCAATTGTGACGCCCTCTTGATCGTTTTCTCCAAAAATATATTTATCAACCTTCATTTGGCGTTCCTCTAATGCCAACTCCTCTTCTCTTAACTCTTTCTCAATTTTTCTCTGAAATGCCTCTGATTTCAACAAAATTTCTGCCTCTTCCTCTGTTAACCCATTTTTGATCAGTTTGATTTTTTCGTTTAACAATATCCTCTCTCTGTTCAAATCCAAGAGTTTAAGTTCATATTGTAAGGAAACCTTGCTGATTTTCATTTGATAGTCTAGATTCAACAAGGACTCAGTCTGTAAATGATCAATTATCAATAACAATTCTTCGTCAATTTCTTTAAAACTCCAACATTGTTTATTATTTTCTAATAACATATTATGCTCCTTTGTTACATAATCTTAGTTTAATATTGTTTGATTTCTTGGAACTCTCCATCTTCTTCATTGCCTTATCAACTTCTATGTATCTACTAGCATCTCTACAGATATCAATAAAATAGCTTGGTGATTGATCAAATATTTTCTCAACATCCGACAGTGAAGCTATTTTACCTTTTTTTCTAAACCTCAGATTAGGCATTTCCTTACTGCCGGGATTAAGATGATAAAAGTGATTTGTTTTTGAAACTAGTAGCAGATTAGCTATAATGTGAGTCCCATCAACAAAACCATCTAATAACTCAACAAGCTCAAGCCCATTTCTATAATATGCCCTCAATCGCCCCTTATCTGTACCAACAAACAAAAGATTGTTGTGGCTAACCATACAGTAGATCCTTTCATCACCCTCAATCTCACTCATTTTAATGATTTTTAATAATTGTAGACCTTTAGCTTTATTGTAAGACATGGCGATGATATGTCTTTTATTTGTCCCCATAAATAACAGATTTTCCTCTGCAATATAACTAGATGCAAATAGGTAATTCTCAGGGTTCTTTAGCAACTCCTTGTTTGATATTCTCTGTTGAAGTTCCAATCCATCATCAGTCAACTTATGTAACTCAATTACAGAAGAAGCTATAATGATAACCTTATCATTATCTATGTAGTGGACATCATTCAATGAATCAATTTTTATGATCTCAATCAGTTTGTGTTTCTTAATATAATATAAGAAACTATCTTGGATGCAGTAGTATAATATGTGTTTATAATTTGAGGAGAGGGGATTTAAAACCGGAGAATTATCAGTAATTTTTTTAAGTGAAGATATATAAATGAAATCCGTATTAATACTTAGATTTTCAGCACAATAATCACTCCTAAGAGTATCTTTATTAATTGTAAACGATAATGCCAATGTTTCAAGATCAAGATGAAGAGCTCTATGTCTATTTAGCCGAATACTCAATACATGATTTTTTATGTTGAGTCCATAAATTGTCTTATTAACACTATCGTTTGTAGAATATTCAAAACTATTTGTGGTCGTTTGAGTGAGTAGATTATATGTGCTTATATTTTGAACGCCACGATCATATTGGTGGGCGACCAGGGTACCGTATACTTCAAAAAACATCAAGTTTTGCTCATCAGATAACCGCAGTAACTCTTGTTGACTATTCACTTCATAGATAGCTATCTCTGAAAAACTTTTTACATAAATAACTTCCATCATTTCTCCGCCAAAATACAACCTTAAATATTTAGCACTTAGTATTGTGTGATTAAAATCTGAGATCATATCGTGCAAGACTGACCATGATTTTATGTCATAGATAGTAATACGCTTAGTGTCTTGCAAACATATCATAAGTGTCTCATACGCAAAATCAAGGCTATATACAATGTTATCGTTAAACTTTGCCACCTGCTTTCCATTATGTTTTATTATTACCTCATCATTATTTTTTTGGAATATAGTTTCACCAATTGTATATAGAAGATCAACATGAGGAAAAGACCATTGTTCAACATGAAAATTTAACAAGTTAACCGAAAACACATTCAATTTATCAACGTCATCATCTCTTGTGTGTATCTCAAATTTGCCCATTTTAATAAAAGAACCAATATAACGACCATCAAATTTAAAATCATAGCTAATAAAGTGTTCAAAACAATCCCTATTATTAATAATATAATGAATTTTGTCACTTGTTAGCAAGATAATATAATTATCATCGTGACTTTTATAATGATGAGAAGCGTGAATTACACCGGCAATTTTGAACTTTTCTACCATTTTGCCAGAGACTACTTTGTGATAATAACCCTCAAAACCATAGTATATTGTAGAGTCTTCATCTGATAATTCCCCGGAAGCAGCCTCTGACCGATCAATTATCTCAACATCTACATCTCTATGAGTTATAATCGCGTCTGCAATTATTGACTCTTTTAATTTAAAAACAACTTTATTTGCCTGTTGTGTTATGATATCATTCATCTTATCCCCCTTCTTACTTTGTTCTTGTTTACCATTAAACATCAACCCCAATCTTCATCATCAGATAGCAAATCAACCTGTTCTGTTACCACTACAAGCTGGTTATCTACATTCTCAAATAATATACTTACATGATCACCCCAATAACAGCATGAGATAAAATTTCGAACTAATTCATTGTTAAGAAATATAAAAACCTTTTTAAGTACCCATTCATCGTTCTTTTCTTTTGTAACAATTGCAAACCTATATTTGTTAGGTTCTTTTAAATTTTTATAAACCTTGCTTTCAATTAAATATTGACAGTTAAGTTCAGTTGACATAAACACGCTTAAATTTTCTTCTATTACTTTTTCATAATTATAATAGTCAAAATACCGGTTTATTTGTGTAGTGGAAGTTCCAAAAATTGTTATTATCTTATTTTCATGTCTTATCCCTTTTATGATGAAGAAATTTTCATTGTAATATAGACAAAAAATATATTTTAATAATTCAATTTTTTCACTGTTATACTTTACAACCCAACCTATGTTTTTCTGAATAACTTCAATTTTACCTTTAGTAACAATATTTAGCTCTCTATCAAGTGTTATATTTTGAGAAAAATCTGAGTTTGAAACCAACTTCGGTCTTTCATCTATCATTCTTATGAAGGAATCAACATAATGAAAATTATTTCCTTTATCCCCAACTAGTGGAATCAGCGTGTTGTTCTGACCTATAAGATATGTAAACTGATTTTGATCAACATATACCCCCTGCAAATGTTTCTTGAATTTTTCACAGCCATATATAATAGATCTCTTCATAAGGTCCCCCTCTAACGATTTAATTTGCCAATAACGCCATCTTCAATATCTGTAAAATTAGGGTTTACGGTTACATTACTTGAATAGAGCATCTTTGAAAGTATTGATTGCATATATCCATCTTTTTTGTCATCAATCCAGAAAGTTAAAACATTACATTTTCCGCACAGTTTATCAAGTCTGTTCACAAGTGAATCATCAACCAATCTAAACCCTGACTTTGGCTTAGGAGAGACCGAGATCAGCAAATCATCATGATCTATTTCAAATTTTTGTTGATGATGTTCAATTGAAATTATATAATCTCCTGCTATCCGCTTCAAATCTATTTTAGAAGTTTCTCTCATGGTTTCTACTGCATCTACATGTTTATATTCATTCAGCAAGTCTCTATTCTTAACACCTTTTATAAACTCATCTATCATGCCTGCTATATAATTAAAATCAGTCTTTTTTTTGCAACATACCATCCTCTGGTGTTCAAGGTACGCATTGTTAACGAGCTTAGCTATTCCATTATTTATTCTTCCTGTCAGGTAGTAATTAGTATTAAAAGTTACTATACACTCACAGTTATGAGTGCGAAGGAGTGCAATAGTACTAAAAATAGTTTTTTTAAACATATCAATATCTTCTTCATGATGCTCATCATTCATGAAGGAATAAGGACTATTTATAAATAAATATACTCGTTTAAACGGAACCTTGATAAGTTGTATGTTTTTCGTAATTATAGGTAAAAATGTCACTCGATCAATTTCAATATTGTCCCCTTGATCTGAAATAATAGATTTACTTCCATGGGTTTCTTTAACATAATAGTTCTCACCCTGATTAACTAACACATCAAGATCAATAATTTTA
>CAYYKD010000043.1:0-9372 GCA_964471825.1 uncultured Spirochaetales bacterium | reverse complement strand
TTACATTTTCAAAAATATTTTTTTCTTTTTTAAATTTTTGTATCGGTGGTGGTTGGTGCGAAATAATTATAGGACACACAAGCATCGAACCAATCAAGATCAATAATTTTATTATAGTCGATATCTAAGTAGGACAAATCAACAAGAATTGGGATTCCGTCAAAGCAATAGTCGTATTCTTCACTTTGATTATTTTTATAACGATCTTTGTTCATAGAACTGTCAATTGAACTTATTTTATTATCTATCAGCTTTTTAACATCGTTATCATGTTTTTTTTGAGTATTTAATTCATACACTATCTCGTTTAGAAGTTCAAAATTATCTTGCAGCAACTGATGTAATGCATCGCTCATTTTAATAAGCGATTTGTTAGTCTTAAATAAACTCTCATCAGTTATTTTAAAATTAACCGCAATTATCTTAAAAAATGCAAGAATAGCATTTTTAACTGAAGCATAGTTCTCAAGTGTATATGCATCGAGTATTGATTGAAAAAAAAATGCAACCGATTTACTGCTTGTTTTACCTAAAAACTTAGAAGGATTACTCAATACAGCAATCATTTCAAAGATAAATCCATCTATATTTTTTATCTGATTTTTATGTGAATATTGAAAGTATCTATTGTAAAGATCATCATCATTAAAACAGTGCGGATATAAGTGGCTATTCTTATTGTTTCTGTATATATGTATATCAGTCATCGCATTTATCAATTTATTTATAAATATAGAGTTTGTATACAAATCCGGTCTGTGCAAATTTTTTGATAATTGATCATTTTTATTTATATCAATTACGACATGATTTTGGATGTTATGATGTGATAAGTTAACATGGGAGAATTCATGATAAAGATGAAATGCTGAGCCACACGTATATGGATCCAAGAAAATTTTTAGGGGCTCACCAAAAACTACTCTTGGCTGATAAGCTCCAAAAATTAACTTATGGTCTTTAAACCGTTTTTTTACTAACCTGCTGGATTGAGTATTTATCAGTGCATATAACTGTTGTTGAAGTATCTCTTCCCTATTCATAATCAGCTCCTTCTTTACTTTTTAAACAAATGGAAGATATTTAATTTACTATTTTTGCAGAGGAGAATTAATATATCTTCTTCCTGAAGACGGCCTGTATTTCTATTGATTACTAGGATTGACTTTATGAGTTCTAGTTGCTTTTCTTCGCTTATTTTTGCATTATAAACAGTGATAATATAGTTCACGAAGTGTCTTGGGGTGATACATAGTGGAAAATCAACCTGATCAGCAAATCTATTATATATATCATTCACGATGCCGGTTAGCAAATCCCAATTAACCGCTGTGATAATCTCATCGGATCTAATAGGATCAAGTCTCTTTATCTCTGCTTTTATGATATCCATATAACGGTCTGCATGGTATTCAAACTTTAACGACATATCTATCCTTCGACGCAAATCTGCCGTCATCACAAATCCAGAGTTGTAAAACCTCATTAAATTTGAACGATCGAAGGTGTTTGAAATAAGAATTAATTTAATTTGCTTCTGTTCCCAACTATACTCAGAATGAGTAAGCCGTATTTTCCCCTCTAATAAGCTCTTGATAAGAACTGTAAGATTTTTCATACCATCATCGCTGATTATATCCTGAATATCATCAAATATAACCGCTATACTCTTATTATCATCACTTGTTAATATCCTGCAAACATCAGTTTTGTCATATTTCGATTCAGCAGTAATTCTGATATTTGGAGTAGCGAAAAATGTATTAGGACTCAACGATGAAGATGATGGACTAAAGTATAGTGTCTCATCAAAGTGTTCTTTACAAAAAGACTTAATTAATGTACTCTTGCCAAGCCCGGGGATCCCTGTGACCGCCAATATCTGCATACAATTACTTGATCCAAATATTTCCAATTCATTTTCAAAAGCCGCTATGATTTTCATACTTAACTCCTTTTAATATTAATTTTTGGATGAGTAGCACAAATAACACCCGCCTAGTATATTTGGTGTGCTATATCAATATAATTAGCAACTGTTATACCAAAAAAAATACTTCTTTCTTTTACATAAATCAGGTGCTTGCTGTTTATTATTATTGTCATCACCACTTTTTTAAAAAATCGATTTATTCGTATAATATTCGAATACTATTTTCTATCTTCACAGGCACTATTTTTCATTAATGTTCTGTTCGTAATTTGACAAACTAATTTTATTTGGTTATAATATATAATCCGGAACTATAATTGCTTATACTTAATTATACTTGGAAAAATTTTTTTTTGATTGAATTATATTCTTTTTTTTTATAAAATTGTTTTTATGGAAATACTATACTTACCAACCGGTTCAAAAAAGCTAAAGGTTATACAGGTAATACTAAATAAAAAAGATTATCTGATTTTTCAGAATAATGAAACTTATCACAAAGATATGCTTGTGAATTTTCTTAATCTTAACAACATTGTCTATCATAAAAACTTTAAGGGTTTACCCGATTTATTTGGAAGCTGTTATCAAGTAATCGGAATGGGGTGGGCTCATATAGATTATGAGGACATCACTATCTCCTTTTATGGATCATCGTATGACTATAAAATAAGTATAAATAGTGATTTCTTTAAATGTCAATTTATTAATCGTTTAAGAGTTTTATACCTTGATAAACACAGTTTTAGTTTTGCTGTTTAAATCAATATTATTTATACAAACAGAATCTCTTTTACAGATATACTTGATTATTTTTGAATATGTAAATGACTCATTTTTTATCAAACAACTGTTGTAGAGTATTAAGTCATTTCCACTTATTTCACAGTAATCGCAATGTAACTCTAGATATCTCTTTTTTGAAACAGTGTTTCTTGGAAATATTTTTACTATTAACTTAGGTTCATCAAATAAAGGAAAATAATAGTCTCTGGACATAGCACATGAAGTCTTAACAAGAATATTCTTAGCAATAAGTTTATTCCGTTTATATTGAACAATAAACTTAACTCTTTTATTAAGAATAAGCTTTTCCTTGAGATCGTTATAATTTTTTTTTACTATAGCAAACATCATGCGAGTAGTGTTAACCATAGGAAGATGCCTATTATATATCGCTAGTATTTTCATAGCTTTATCAAATATAATTACCGTGTCACTCGGGATAACTAATTTATTAATGTATTTTTTTCTATCTATCTTTACTCTGATTGTGTCATTATCTACAGTGATTTTGCCTTCTAACTTTTTTCCAAACAACTGCAACTCACCTTGACCAAGCACAATATGATGAGGCAATAAATCATCTTTTAACTCTACTCGAACTATATTCGTTCTCTTAATAATGCTTAGGTGTTTATTTATAATTAATTTATTTTTTTTCAAAATCAGTGTAAAGTTCATTAAGCCTGGCTTTATTAGATAGGCAGGCAAATCTATCCCAATTAAATTAATATTTTCATTGATTGTCCTTATCCGCTTACCATTATATTTGCTCACTATTATATGATTAAAAAAATTATATGTAAAAATACTGTCGGTTGGAATAAGTCTATTAATTAACCAGCTAAATTTAGATCTGTTTGTTAATATATATTTATATTTAAACTTAACTTTTAGCAGAGCATGTGAATATCTAATAGTGCATATCTTGGAGCCCTCTTTATGGATTATGAACAACCTGTTATTATTATAGCTAAAAAATATTTTAATTAAATTTGCAGTTTTTTTAGATTTTAAAATAATCTTTAAATTCGGATCGTATAAATCAAATGCTAAAGGTATAATATATTTGCCAATGAATAACTCAAGATAGTTTTTCGAAAATAACTCTTTAACTCCCAAGAAAAAGTGATCTGTAACTTTGATAATATAGATGAACTGACCGATTAATTTATCACTTTCACTTACTTCAATTAATCCCTTCTTTATGATAAAATTATAATAATAACTCATGTTGAATCCTTGATATTAAGATTTTATTAACATTATACATGGAAATTTTAGATAATACTTATAATAAATAATTTTTATTACCTGATCGTATTTTGGTGCAGATAATCTAATTTAATGAAAAAAAGTGCAGCAAATATATATTGTGTGATATAATCCATTTATATGAAAAAACATCAAAGTCTTAAGGTAAAGGTTTTATTACTTTTTTTGTCCTCATTTTTGATAGTAATGATCTTTTTTTCAATATTTATTTTTTTGGCAGTTAGATATTTTAATAATACAGAGTCGAGAAATATTGTAAACTATTTAAAGTATCTTGATGATGTCCAATCTAGAAATTTTAATGATCTGGTTACATATTTTAAATATAGTAGCGACCTTTTTGGTGGAGAGAATACAGATTTCAATATGCTCCATAAACATCTCTCTGAACGAGGGAGTTTAGTTTTTTTTACTGTTGAGCGAGATGATTTGGTCACCTACAAACATGGCGAGCTTTTTGACTATGGTGGAGATTATGATTTTTTTACTATAGAATCTGACCTGCAGTATAAAGAGTATTTTTATGAAAATAGCTATTATTTAATACTCAGAAGAGTAGTCTATGATAGTGCTTTCTATGTATGTTATAAAATTGATGATAAGTTTGTTGCCGGAGGATCGTTGTATAATCCTATCATTATCGATAATGATATAATTATAACAAATAAATACGGAAACCTTCTATTTAACTCGGGGATAGAGTCAACACGATTTAATTATCATAATAGGGATGTTTCAAAAGAAGAATTCATTTTTAAGATATTGTCCGGTGAGGAGGGGGTGATCAGGGCAAGTATTGGTGGTTATAGGTATTATGTAGGTTCAATTTTTAATGAAGTAACAGATTGGGTAATAATGGTTCTTGTTAGGGAGGATCTTCTTCTTAGTAAATTAACTAGAGTAATTTTGCCGGTATTCTTAATAATAAACCTAATAATGATAATTTTTTTAGTGAGCGGCATTTTGTTTTATAAGATTGTTCTCAAACCTGTTTCATCATTAAGAGATTTAATAGTGGGATTTTCAGAAGACAAACCTGTTGAAATAAGTAATAGGCGTTCAGATGAGATTGGTGATGTTATAAGTGCTTTTGGTGAAATGGTTAATGCCAGAAAGAAACTTGAAGGTGAACTTGTGACAATAAGTGATGAAGAGAGACGGAGGATAGGTAATGATCTGCACGATGATCTAGGGCAAGTTTTGACAGGTATCTCATTCTACTTGATGTCTATTGATGAAAATTTAAGTTTAGAGAATAAGCAAATCATAAGTAGTGTTAAAGAGTTAGTTGAGTTATCAATTAAAAAAACAAAATTAATAGCAAGGGGGATATCTCAATTTAACCTTGTCGGCGAGGACTTTCCATTGGCTGTGAGGGACTTTATTACTAACCTTCAATCGGTATATGATAAAAAAATTACTTTTAATTTTGAGAATAACGATTTGCTTAATGATAATATGATTGCGTTAAATCTATATAACATAATTATTGAGTCAATTAATAATGCAGTTAAACATGGTAATTGCAGATCTATTATTGTAAACATAGTAGACATTGGAAATAGAGGTATAAGAGTTGAAATTCTAGATGATGGGGTAGGTTTTGATATCGGTGAGAGAGGCGGTGGAATGGGTTTAAGGATTATGAGGTATAGAGCCGGAGTAATAAATGGCGAACTTCTAATAGAGAGTATTTTAGGTCAAGGAACTAGAGTTTTGTGTAGTATAATATAGGCAGGTAATATATGTTTAAAAAAAAAGTTTTTATCGTTGAGGACCACCCTGTAGTTGTTAAAGGATTGATGCAGGTTATTAATAAGCAAGATGAGCTTGAGGTTGTAGGGCATTCCAATAACTCAAGAGATGCAATGTCAGCTATAGTATCTTCTAATCCGGATATTGTTACAGTTGACCTGTCACTTAAGAACTCCAGTGGTCTGGAGTTAATAAAAGAAGTTAAGGCTGTGTGTCCAAACCTAAAAATACTGGTTATCTCGATGTTTGATGATAAGATGTATGCAGAGAGATCGATAGCGGCCGGTGCAAATGGCTTTGTTAATAAAGAAAAGGTTACTAAGGAACTTATTCTTGCGATAATGACAATATTAAATGGTAAAAACTATTTAAGTCGTGATACTGCAGTAGAACTTGCGGTTAGGTCAAATAGAGATAGTAAAGGTGATTGTGGGTATACAGGATTATTGAGTGATAGAGAGTTGGAGGTTTTTGAATTAATCGGCGAAGGTTTGACCACAATAGAGATTGCAGAACGCATAGATCTAGGGATAAAAACTATAGAGACATACAAAAATAAGATAAAAGAGAAGCTGGATATAAAAAATTTTACGCAGCTTATAAAAAAAGCTGTAGAATGGCGGATGATTAATAAAAAGTAGTAACCTCCCGGGATTGTGAAATTTGTATTTATTAATGGAATCCCTTAATATAAAATAATGTTTTTTTCAGTGTTTATCTATAGTAATCCCTTATGATGATAATTATTAATTGAGGTATACTTTGTAGTGTAAAGTAAAAGCTTTTATATTAGAGAAAGCTTAAAAAAAATGGAGGTATATCATGAGAAGGAATCTAAGTGTTTTAATGGTCGTTTTAGTTGTCGTATCATTAATGGTTTGGTTGGGGTGTACGGCAGTCGACGGCGGTACAGGTACTCTTAAGCTGTCTTTAACAGATGCGCCGGCTGCTAACTTTAAGAGTGTTGTAGTCGATTTTGATAGCATTGAGGTCTCTCAATCGACAAGCGGTGATAAGGGGTGGATAGTAATAAATGATGATGGGGGTAGTATAGATTTGCTTACGCTTACTAATGGTAACTTGCAGGAGTTGGGTGTTAAAAATCTTGCTGCCGGTAAGTATAATCAAATAAGAATATTTGTGTCTTCTGCAACAATTACATTAGCTGATAATACTGTTATTGACAGTAGCGAAATAAATGTTGCATCTGATACAATTAAATTAGTTAAGCCGTTTACTATTGAGGATGGCATCACTACCGAATTAATTGTTGACTTTGACGCAGGACATTCTATAGTTAAAAATGATAGTGTTTCATCGCAGTATAAGTATATAATAACACCTGTAACTAGAATTGCATCTGTTAAAACTACCGGAGCTTTATCAGGATCGGTGGCTGCGGTTGAAGGAAAAACAGTGATGGTTACTGCATTCCAGGATGGGTCAAGTGTTGCTTTTGCAGGAACTATATGTGATGTCAGCGGTGATTGGATGATTGGCTATCTTGAACCCGGAACTTATGATCTGTTGATAGAATCAGATGATTCTTCAACTGATGTTCAGGATCAGATCGTGGTCGCCGGAGAGGTAACTATAGTAGAATAAATAATAGTAAAGTTGGTTGATGCCTAAAAAACATATACCAACTTTGATTTTATATGTTATAATGGAGTAATATTATGAGAAAAGTAGTTAGTATAGTAATCTTCTACACAATAATTATACTCCATTTGTATTCATCAGAAATTGTAGGTCTTAATAGTACCGGCGGTGGAAATAGCTCTTCCTCCGGTGTTACAAAAGGTGATAAGGGTAAAGCTGGCGCGGGTAGTACTAATAAAGGATTTGTTGATAATCGAGGAAAATATTCAGGTAAAAATCAACCCGGTTATTTATTTAAAGGGTACATTGATTCCTCGTTACTATATAGCGGGAAGAAAGATGTAATGAAACTTCATCTTTATTGTGATCATTTTTTAAGGGAACTTAGAGGCAGTGACAGGGCCGGTTTATCCGGTAGATTTCACGAGATAGAGATGCTTAACATTGAGTTAAAGAATAATACAGTTATCTTTGTTGATAGTTTAAAACCCCGGGAAAGAATTGTTTTAAAGAAGCAGATCTCCAGAATGTTTAAGGGATTGAATTCGATTGAAAAGAAAAACGAGTTGATAAAATTAGAACTTTCATCAGATAATATATCGATCGAAAAAATAGTAACATCTACAAAGTCAATAATGAAAGAGTTTGAGTTAATTGAAAGGCAGTATAGGGCAATAGATTGGATATTAAATAAAGAGTAGGTTATTGTAATTGAGAATGAAAAATGTTGGCTGTAAGCAAATATTTGTATTTATATTTATTATTCAAGTTTTAAGTGTTATTGCCTTAGATAATAAAGAGAAAGATGGACTTTTGGTGTTTTATTTCATGCAAGGAATAGATAGTTATGTAATGGGTGATATAAATAACAATCTGTCAATAATAAATGAGTTAGGTGTTAACCTAAGTTATAAAAAAGATTTTTATATATTAACCGGACATTTCAGTGATATTTTTGTATTTGATTTATATAATGTCTTAAATAATTCTATAGCAGATTTTGATATGAAGGAGCTTATATATAATTATTTTATAGTCGGTTTAGAGCATAGTTTTAAATATATGGCCTATATTGAGATGAAAATTAATACAGATGTTTTGTTTGAATCATCGTTTGCGGATGGATTATATATTCAGGCTAATACAGATATTAAGTTTGCAGGTAATTATTACTATGGCTTTTTTTGGAATGCAGATGCCGGATTTTTATTAAATGTGGATCCAATTTATAACAACATCAGTTATGATATTGAGATGTGTCACTATACAGGTTATGAGTTTTTTAGATTTTATGGGCCTGATAATTTTAAGTTTGGCATGAGTCATGAAATCAATAGTACAATATCGTTTTACAATAATGAGTTTAACAATTTTATCACAACATTAGACAATAGTATTTATTTTAAATTATTTGATTTAATCACTATTACAACCGGTTTTACAAATAAGTTATCGTATAGTGAACAGGTTCTTTATAAAGAAATAGGTGTAAAAAATGGTTTTGATATCAACTTTAAGTTTTTTAATTTTATTGTTGATCATTTGTTTTTATCTAATGTTGATACCGGTGTGTTCTATAATAATATATCTGTAAGTGTTAAGTTTCTATTTCACAGGCGATTGTGAAAAAAACTCAGTCATGAATATAGAGCATCTCTTGACAACAAACAAAGTTGGTAATGAAGTCTTATTTATTTAAGCCCTACCTAAGTAAGATACATCGCCTTTTATACATAAATGTTTTGTATGTTTGTTAAACTATTAGCATAGGTTATCAAGAGTGTCTGTTACTAAGGTTGTCACTTCTTTTGCAGCAACAGGGATTGTACTATAGATTTGGAGAATTAGCATGTGGGGACAACCTATGTCCGTTTAATCATGTTTGAAAAGATGCTATAGCCATCCATAGGGTGTCCCGCTTATGTGATCATCACTATCAAAAATATTTTGCAAGTGAATGAAAAAAATAAAAAAAATAAATTATTTAAAAATATAGTTGACTTTTTGTAAATAATACAGTATAT
>CAYYKD010000042.1:9919-28412 GCA_964471825.1 uncultured Spirochaetales bacterium | reverse complement strand
GGACAATAGGTGGAAATGCTAAGGGTGATACCGGCAAACTAACTATTGAAGAGGGTGCATCCATTAAGGGAAATCTAAAATACACCTCCGAGTCTCAACTAAATAAGGATCAGGCATCAAGGGTAGTTGGAACTATATCATTTGACAGTAGACAGGGAGACTTAAAACCTGCAAAATTTCTGAAAGTGATGGCTCCATTTTTAATTGTCCTCAAGTTGATATTTATGATTTCATTTTTTGTTATAGGTCTATTATTATTGATCTTTCCTGTAACAAGGAAACTTAATGAGACTATAGAACCAAGACAGATAATGAGCTTTTCAATTTATGGAATCCCGGTGGTTCTGTTATATCCTGTTTTGATATTTATTACTGCCATCTCAATTGTTGGTTTGCCTATTAGCCTATTTTTAATGTTGTTGTTGTTTCCATTTGCACTTATATCTCAGGTTCTTGGAAGTGTCTTCATAGGGATGATGATTAAACACCTATTTAAGATGGCTGATCAATCAAGATTTGTATACTTCCTAATAGGTGGCGGGTTATTTGTTGCAACTTCATTTATTCCGGTATTATCGGGACTGATAAAAGCACTCTATTCATTTATTGGTGCAGGCTATATAGTAATTGTGTTGATTAAGAAAAATACAGCTAAAATTGAACAGATTACAACTGTTTAATCGTATCGTGTAAAATATTATACCTTTAAATAGTAAGGAGAATTTTTGTGAAAGAGATATTTAATCGAAAAGTTTTTATTTTGTCTGCGTTTTTATTGTTATTAAGTACAGCTATAATAAATGCAGATAATAATGAGGAGATTAGGACAGTAAAGTTATCTGTAAATGATGCAGTATCGCTTGCCTTGAAGAATAACCTTGGGCTTGAGTCTGAGAGATTAAAGGTTGACCAAAAAAAGTGGGCACTCTGGACGAGTTGGAATGTATTTATCCCCAAGACTACATTGTCGGCTTCGATGATGCGCTCAAATAAGGAAGAGGCGGATAGAAAGGTATCAGTACTTGTTCCAATTCCTATGTCACCTTATATAACCACTGTTTCTCAGACTATTCCTGAGTGGGGAGTCGGACTCTCACTTGAGATGACACTTGCAGTGAATGCAGCGATGGTTATGAGTATCTATCAGACAGCTCTTGACTATGAGGCAGGTAAGCTTACCCTTGATAGTGCCGCAAAGAAGGTTGAACGGGACACAAGAAAGAATTACTATCAGCTTCTTCTATTAAAGGAAAATATTATTCTTATGAGGGAGAATGTTGATGCCGCAAAAAAGAGGTATGAGCAGGCTCTTGTTTCATCTAAGTTCGGTCAGATACCGAGATTGACTATGTTAAATATACAGGTTGCCTATGAAAATATTAAACCGGCATTGCTTGAACTTGAAAATGCCTATGCAACTGCCTCTATGGCGTTTAAAAATAGCATAGGGATATCTGGAAAGACTGAGGTTGATCTAATTGATATGATGAGTGTAGAAACAGTCGAGATAGACAGAGATAAGATTCTTGCTAAATCCCTTGTAAATAGGTCGGATATTAAACAGCTTAATCAGACAATAAAGATGATGGAAAATGTAAGGGGCATGAATATTGCTTCACTGACCCCATCATTTTTAATGAGATTTACTGTTGACCCGTCATTTCAAAAGGACCCGGTTAAGGATGACTGGTTTGGTGACAGTACTTATATGACTGATAACTGGAAACAAAGATCCGGTTCGTTACTTCTAGGGATATCAGTCCCTGTCGACTCATGGTTCCCTTTTTCGGGTACACAGATGAAGATTGTAGAATCAAACTTTACCCTGGAGCAACTTAATATAACAAAGAAACAGATCCTACAGGGAAATGAGATAGAGATAGAATCAATTATAATGAAACTTGAAAAATCTATTAAAAGTATGGAGGCTTTGAGTTTAAATGTTGAGATTGCAAGGGAGGCAATGACCCTTTCTGAGCAGGCATTTAATGCAGGAAGTAAGGATCTTATAGATCTTCAGAGTGCTGAGCTTGAGTATAAGAAAGCTAAGAACAATCTCCTACAGGAGAAATACAACTTTAATACAGGTCTACTTGACCTGAGATATATAATCGGTGAGTAGTAAATAAACAGAGTAGTTAACAAAAAGATTGGTTTTTGTGAAAGAGTATTTTTGCAAGAGCCTCAAAGGGATAAGGAGAAAATAATGAGAGTATCGAGATTTAGAATTGTAGGATTAACAATGCTAATGGCTGCGTTGTTGTTTGGATGTAAAAAAGAGAAGGAGCAGGCTGAGACTATATTTGCTGTTAATGCAATTAAGGCTGTTAAGGGTGAGATTCATGACTATATTGAGATCAATGGGGATGTGAAGGCAACAACTGAGGTTGATGTCTATCCGGATAATATGGGTAAACTTGTAGGTATCTATGTCAGGATAGGGGACAGAGTTCAAACGGGACAGATTCTTGCTGAGATCGACCCCTCTAAGCCGGGGATGACATTTTCATTGAGTCCCGTAAGATCAACGCTAACAGGTACTGTTACAGAGATACCTGCACAGCTTGGAGCAACCGTATCACCGCAGACCCCCGTTGTAAAGGTTGGGATAATAACTGATATAAAGATCATTTCCTATATATCAGAAAGATTTATATCAAAGATGAAGCAAGGTTTGAATGTGTTTCTGAAAGTAGAGGCGTACCCTGAGAAAATGTTTAATGCAAAAATCTCAGATGTCAGTCCCATAGTTGATCCGTCAACGAGGATGCTTGAGATTAGATCAAGACTTAATCAACCGGATAATCTACTAAAACCGGGGATGTTTGCCAGATTGAAGATAATAACTGAAAAGAAGGATGGTGTTGTTAAGATACCTGCAGATGCAGTTGTAAATAGGTTTGGAAGTAACTATGTATTTGTTGTTAAGGAAAGAAAACTAACAGAGGATGAAAATAAGAAGATTGCTGAAAAGAAAGCGTCTCAGAAGAAAAACAAACCTAAAAAGGGTTCAGAAGTTGTTGAAGAGGAGAAGCCTGTATCAGATATTGTTACCTTTGTTGAAAGAAGAGAGGTGACCCTCGGGATTAGAATAGACGATAAAGTTGAGATCGTAAGCGGCCTAAATCCGGACGAGTTGGTAGTTATAAGAGGGCAGACACTTCTTGAGGATAATACAAAGGTTAATCTTATATCTACTCTACCTTCGCTAAGTATTGAAGATAAGATTAATTAACGGAGAATATAATGATATCAAAATCAATTGTAAATAAACCAATCACAACGCTTGTAGTTTTCAGTCTTCTGATACTGCTTGGGTTGTATGCAAGTATAGACCTAGCAATAGACCTCTATCCTGATATAAATCCGCCGATTTTACTATTATTTACGGACTATAAAGGTGAATTTAATCTGGGTGCAAATTTAGAAGCGGCTGCCAATGATGTCCGCGATAAGTTGGAGCTTGTAAGACAGATGATGCCTGAGGGGGCAGAGACACCGATGATTTTTAAGTTTGACCCCTCTATGATCCCAATTATGAATCTTGTAGTAAGCGGTAACAGATCACCTGAAGAGCTAAGGACTATATCTGAGGATATTATCAAGCCACGAATTGAACAGGTTGCAGGTGTATCTATTGCAAGTGTCTCAGGTGGAAGACAGAAGATCGTTAGAGTTGAAATCTCTCAGAACAGACTTGAGGCATATAATCTTACACTAACGCAGGTCTCTAATATGCTTAGAGGACAGAATATGCAGATTAGTGCAGGCTCAATATCAGAGGGCGATAAATATTATCTGATAAGAACATCCGGCGAATATACAGACCTGGATCAGATAAGAAATACAGTTGTTGCGTATAAGGGCGGCAGATCAATGATTCCTGGTATGCCATCTAAGGATCAGGTAATGATTAGACTTAGAGATATAGCTAATGTCTATGAGGGGCTTAAGGATGAAGACTCTGCTGTATTCTTTAATGGGAAGCCCGGAGTCTATGTTACAGTTCAGAAGCAATCAGGTACAAACTCAGTTAAAACTGCGGATAACCTAAAGGCAAGATTAGAACGGATAAGAAATGAGGTGCCATATGGTGTAAATATTGAGATAGTTAATGAGACGACAAGTTTAATTAGAAATTCGCTTAGTTCAGTAATCTCAGCAGTTATAAGCGGTGCAATTCTTGCTGTTCTTATACTATTTCTATTCTTGAGAAGTTTTAAGGGCGTTGTAATAATTGGTTTATCTATACCGATCTCAGTAATAATTACACTGATGTTTATGTATTTTTTTAATCTAACATTGAATTTAATGACACTTTCAGGGCTAGCTCTGGGGATAGGGATGTTGGTTGATAACTCTATAGTAATACTGGAAAATATCTATAGATACAGAGAGAAGGGGGCAAAGCATACGGTCTCTGCAATTGTTGGTAGTCAGGAGATGATGACTTCAATAGTAGCATCTACACTCACAACAATATGTGTATTTGCACCGGTTGTAATGTTTAAAAATCAACTTGGAATGGCAGGCGTACTCTTTAGTGATCTTGCATTTACTGTTGTAATATCGTTAAGCTCATCACTTCTTGTTGCTATCTTCTTGGTGCCGGTTCTAACAAGTTTTGTTCTTCCCTTAAGTACGAGGATGGAGGATCCGCTTAAAGGAATACCCAAGAAAATTGATGATAGCCTTGAAAGATTTTTTATAGGGATGTCAGAGTGGTATAAAACCTCATTAAGATGGGTCTTAAAACACAGAAAGACTACAATAGCGTTTGTATTAGCAGTCTTTGTCGGTACTATGTTTTTGGTATCATTTACAGGATTTGAGTTGATGCCGCAGGGAAAGGATGACTCTGTTACGATAAATGTAGAGCTTGCTGTAGGGACAAAGCTTGATGAGACAAAGATTATGCTTACACAGCTTGAGAATATTGTTAAATCAGAGGTAAAAGGATACAAGGATATTATAGTTAGTGCCGGTGAACGGGGGTTCTTTGGATTTCTAGGTTCATCAGTAACCTATAAGGGGAGTGTAACTGTTACATTACCTGCCTTTAAAGATAGAATAGATGACTCTGATATGGTTAAGGCTAAACTTAGGAAACACTTTAACAAATTTCCGGCTATATTTTCATTCGGTCAGAGGAGATTTGGCGGTGGTAACGCCTCACCAATTGATATTCTAATTAAGACTGATGATCTGAAAAGAGGGCGGGAGATCGCAGAGAAAATAAGGGACCTCATTAAGGAATATGTTCCAAAGGCGACAGAGCCGGCTATTGATATGCAGGTTGGATTGCCGCAGGTTGATGTTATCATTGATCGAGACAAGGCATCGAGTCTCGGATTGAATGTCTATACAATAGGGACAGAGATACGGGCAAATATGGATGGAACTGTTGCAACCAAATTTAGAAAGAGCGGTACTGAATACGATGTTCTTGTTATTCTTGATAGTGCTGATAGAAGGGGAATTCCTGATCTAAATAAGATATCTGTTATCAATCAGGCGGGTCAGAGGATCCCTGTTTCAAGTTTTGCTCATCTTGAGAGATCAACAAGCTCTATAAGCATTAAACGGGAAAATCAAGGTAGAATAATCCATGTAACCGCAGGCTATCAGGGGGGTGACAGACTTGATCAGGTTGAATTGGAGATCAGAAGGGTTATCAGAGAGAATATTCCTAATGAGGATGGGGTGATTATTGAGTTCTCAGGGGATTTTGCAGAGTTGCAGGGGTATTTTATTAAACTTATAGGGATATTCCTAATTGCTATATTGCTGGTATTTGGCGTTATGGCATCGCAGTTTGAATCACTTATAGATCCATTTATCATATTCTTTACCATTCCGCTTACGCTGATCGGAGTAATATGGATCTACATTGCAGTAGGGACACCTATGAGTATCTACACGCTGGTCGGGATAATAATACTCTCAGGAGTTGTAGTTAATAACGGTATAGTCCTTGTAGACTACGCTAACCTCTTAAAATCCCGTGGCATTGAAAGGATTGAGGCGATAGTTGAGGCCGGTGGTAACCGTCTAAGACCAGTATTGATGACAACCCTTACAACAGTTCTTGGTTTGATACCTATGGCATTTTTTAAGGGGGAGGGAACCGATCTGAGTCAGCCGATTGCATTAACAATTCTTGGAGGACTCAGTGTAAGTACACTTTTTACACTCTTTCTAATACCGGTTATCTATGCGATCTTGTCCGGCTTCTCTGATAGAAGAAAAGAACGGAAGTATAAGAGACAGCTTGAAAGAATAGAAAACAGAAAGAGATATCTTGAATTAGGAACGGAGGTTGATAATGCGTAAGAGAATTGAGATAATCGGTAATAGATCTGTTGAAGAGGAGATATTTGAGAAGTTTCGAGAAAAAAACATTGTCAATTATTATACAAAGATACCTGTTGTTTATGGCTGTGGTAACTCTGGGCCTAGAATGGGGGATCATATATGGCCTGAAGAGAACTTCATGATTATTGCCTACTGTGATGAGGATGAGGCAAGACAGGTAGAAGAGGTAATCCGTGAGATAAAAAAATATTTCAAGGATGAGGGACTTAAGTTGTTTGAAACAGAGCTGGTATGCAGCTGTTAACCTTGTTTAAATTGTTATCTTAGTAATGCGATTTCTGTGAAGAATATAACATCAATTTAGACAAATTACATACATACTATAAGCAGCGAGATTTATTTCGCTGCTTTTTTTATAGTTGGATTAACAATTATATTGATAATCAAACTATACTCGAATGTAGAATTTCCATAATAAATCTAATCAATAATTGTTGATTATTTTATAATATTTTATTATAAGGCACTAAGGAAATATTGATTTCGGCTTATATCGCTATTTGTCAACATAGATGTTGCTGATTCTATGCCTCGAATTTGTCAAAAAATTACTTTGCCATAATTTCAAAGTGTGTAGTTAGAAGTACCCTGAAATAAAAAAATGTCTATGATATCGGGAGTTTAGTGTGGTTAATTCTAATGTGAAATTTCTAGGAGTTCATAAAATTATGATACTAATATTTGGGATGGTTGTATTATTAATTATTGTTATCTTTATGGTATTTTATTTTATAGGTTCTGGAAATCCTAAACAGTTTTTAGATAATAATCGAAGTATTTTAAATAATAGTATTTCAGAAAAATTGTTTGTCGAAATCAATGGTGTAAGACTTGGAATGTTTATAAAAGGTGAAAATATAGATAACCCAATAATTCTTTATCTTCATGGAGGAATGCCGGATTATTTTTTAACAGAGAGATATCCTACCGGGCTTGAGAAAAATTTTACCATGGTATGGTGGGAGCAACGCGGCTCCGGAATATCTTATAATTCAAGTATATCAAATAATGCTATTTCACTGAATCAATTAGTTGATGATACAGTAGCTCTAACAAATTATCTAATTGCTCGCTTTAATAAATCAAAGATTTATCTGATGGGGCACTCTGGTGGGACTTTCACGGGTGTATTTGTTATAGATAGACATCCTGAGTTATATTATGCATATATTGGAATTGCCCAAATTTCTGATCAATGGAAGTCTGAGCAGATTGCTCTTAGTTATATGCGTAATAAATTTCAAGAGCTTAATAACCAAAAAATGATAAAATCTCTAAAAAATTTATATATTGAAGAAAAAGGTACTCTTCCTATTGAATATTTAAAAATTCGGGATGTTGCTATGCATAAACTTGGGGTAGGAACAGCAAGGGATATGAATAATATTTTTACAGATTTATTTATTCAATCATTCATGTTTAGTGAATATACAATTAGTGAAAAATACAATCTATGGTCAGGGAAATCGAAATCTGGCGTTAGCATATTATGGAATAAAATGATTGTTACAAATTTGATGGAAACATACACTTCTTTTCGTATTCCCATATATATTTTTCATGGCAAATATGATTATACCTGTTCATATGAGTTGTCAAAGCAGTATTTTAATAAAATGATTGCTCCTGTGAAAGGGTTTTACACATTTTCAGAATCAGCACATAGTCCAATATTTGAGGAGTCTAAACGGATGAATGAGATTATGATTAATGATGTTTTAAATTTAAAGACTAGTATGAGCGATAAAAACTGATTTTTATTAGGGCAAGTTGATATTCTTAGAATGTCGAATAATTGAATGAATATTAATTGTATCAACACGACATAAAATTATGGAGAAGTTAATATGAGACTAGATGGTAAAATAGCGTTAATAACAGGGGCTGCAAGGGGGATAGGTCAATCAATTGCAGAGCTTTTTTATAGGGAAGGAGCAAGAGTTGTTGTATCAGATATAATGGTTGAAGAAGGCGAACGGCTAGCAAAGAATCTGGGAGCAAGATCCTCATTTTTTTTGTTGGATGTTGGGAGTGAGTTGGATTGGATAAATGTATCGGAACATATTATATCTCAATACGGTAAACTAGATATTCTTGTAAACAATGCAGGGATAACAGGATTTTTAGAGACAAAAGGCCCATGGGATGCAGAAAATATTGATCTTGAATCATGGGATCAGGTGCATAAAGTTAATTCTACAGGTGTTATGCTTGGATGTAAATATGGAATTAAGATGATGAAAAATAAAGGTGGCAGTATTGTAAATATTTCATCACGAAGCGGTATAGTTGGTATCCCGGGAGCAGTTGCCTATGCATCTAGTAAAGCCTCTGTAAGAAATCATACAAAAAGCGTTGCTCTTTATTGTGCTGAAAATGGATATAAAATTAGATGTAATAGTATTCATCCTGCGGCAATAATGACTCCGATGTGGGACGCGATGTTGGGTGAGGGGGAGATGAGGCAAAAAATTATTAAAAGTGTAGAGTCTGGAATCCCTCTTGGACATTTTGGTGAACCTATAGATGTAGCCTACGGAGCGTTGTATCTGGCAAGTGACGAAAGCAAATATGTTACAGGCATTGAGCTAACTATTGATGGCGGGATTTTAGCAGGAAGTGAAGCAAAACCTTAAGTTTTCATGGAGGTATAGATCATTTCTGGAGGTCATGATGAATAATTTTAATAATGTTGAAATTAACAAAGAATATTTTGGAAGAATAATCGGACAGTATAAGAATATATACAGAGTTATTGTTCAGGATCATGAATTGTTAGGCAGAGTATCCGGAAAAATTCATTTTGATTCAGAGGGTAGCTGGGACTTTCCCGTAGTCGGTGACTTTGTTAAAATTGATAGGGATAATAATTCAGGTGGCGATGGTCTTATCTATGAGGTCTTACCGAGAAGCTCACTTGTAAAAAGGGCCATGCCCGGCAGTTCTCATGAGTATCAGCCAATTGCAGCAAATGTTGACAAAGTGATGATTTGTGTTTCTCTTGATAGGGATTTTAATTTAAACCGGTTAGAGCGTTATATTGCGGTCGCCTGGGATAGTAGGTCTGTGCCAGTCGTTGTTTTAACCAAGTCGGATCTTTGCGACTGTGTTGCAGAAAAAGTAACAGCAGTCAATAATGTTGCGATAGGAATTGATGTAGTGATTACTTCCTCGAATAAGGTTGATGGTCATGTGTCTCTTTTATCATGTCTAAAACAAAGTGAAACTGTGGTTTTTGTAGGATCCTCAGGTGCAGGTAAGTCTTCATTAATTAACCGATTAATGAACGCTGATTCTTTAAAGGTTGGGGATCTTGACAGAAATAGCAAAGGGAGACATACAACAACTCGGAGAGATTTGATGTTTTTATCTAATGGAACAGCGGTCATTGATACCCCCGGGATGAGAGAGATAGGTGTAGAGAGCACAGATATATCAAGCGTTTATGAAGATATTGATTCATTGGCTTTAGGGTGCAGATTTAATGATTGTACTCACACTAATGAACCTGGTTGTGCAGTTAGAAATTCGGTCGAACGGGGATTGTTATCAGAGAAAAGGCTTAATAATTATTTTAAACTTGTAAAAGAAAGTGGATATGATGGCTTAAACTCAAAACAGATTGAGAAGGAGAAGGTTAAAAATATGTTTAAAGATTTTGGCGGAATGAAAAATGCTAAGAAGTATGTAAAATCAAAGCTGATCGGGGATTCTAACCAATAGTTCTGTTCCGTCAATCTCTGAAGTTCTAAATGAAATGGTACCACCATGAGTTTCAATTATCAGTTTGGCACTATATACACCTATTCCATTACCATTGGATTTGCCGAAAGTATTGTACTTTTTAAAGAAATTCTTTTGAGCCTCGAGAGGGATCATCCCCATATTTTTTATGATAACAGTAGAAATACCCTGTTCTTTTTCGAACTTAATATCAACGGTTGAGCCCTTTGGAGCAGCCTCGACAGCGTTTTTTATTAGATTGGCAAGGGCTGTCTCGATGTGAGGTTTATCTGCTGATATGTTAAAGTCAGTTGTTGTTGGTATTGTACTCTTTGATATCTTTGTTATCGAAAAATCGATTTGCTTTGATTTTGAAAGTGAATTAAGGCCGGTAAGGATCACCTTGATAGAGTCCTCCATTGAAAATGTTATCCTCTGAATTGTGTATTTCTTGAGTTCCATTTTGAAGTAATCAAGAGAGTTATTTAACATCTTCAGTATCTCAGAGGCACTCTGTCTGACTATTGAGGTGTATTGGGGTGTATTCTCTTTGTCCATGTCGATCAGATCGCTGTAACCTATTATTGTATTCAACTGATTCCTGACATCGTGCCTGAACATCCTGTCAACATCGTTCTTTAGTTTTTCAAGTTCATATGAGGCTGATTCATTCTCTATTAGAAATATCAACCTATCATCAAAGAGTCTCTTCTGAGTTATCTTTATCCTTCTAAATGGAATAACGCCTGTTTCATCTTCGATATCGAGTAAAAGAGACGCCCCGTTATTGTTATCAAGATTAAGATTTTTATAGATATCTTTATCATATCTGGTTAATACTGAAAGAATATTGGATACAGGGACACCTGAGTTTAAACTCATAAGTGTGCTGACCATAAATGGATTGAGCATTTCGATCTCACCATTCAGATCTGTTCTGCAAACTGCAATGGGAGTCTGATAGAGAAACTCAAGAAGTTCTTCGAATTCCTTCATTTTGACCTGTTTACAAGGATATAGTTATATTTTAGTTTTTTATTTTTGATTAATCGTAGGTCTACTGGGGTAGGTTTTACCTTAAAACTCAATATGTATGGTGTATATTCGTCAAGTTCTTCATTCTGTTCAAACTTAAGAGCTACAATATAGTTATTGAGACAAGGTGCAATATCGGTAAATAGCGGTTTTCCCATTACCTTTTCTCTCGAAAGTCCTGAATAGGTCTCCTCCATAGTGTTGTAGGCAGTTAAAATGCCTTTACTATCAAAACCAATTATTCCAAAATCGAGCCTGTTAAGTTCATCCTCGTTAGATCCTAAAAGAAAATCGACTATTTTTTCATACTTAATGTTCATAATACCCTCTATTTATCTATTAGAAATTTTACGGACAGAATCAATATAAATACAGCAAAGATCTTTTTTAAAATGTGGGATGGAATACTCATTGCAAATTTACCGCCAAAAAAACTTCCAATTAAGAAACCGAGACATATAAAGGCTACAATTTTATAATCTATAAACCCCTTCTTGTGATATTCAATTACTGCAAATATACTTATAGGCGGTAACATCAGTGCAAGCGTTGTACCCTGAGCAAGTTTCTGAGAAAGTCCAAGAATAATTACAAGAGCAGGTATTATTATAACACCGCCGCCTATTCCTACAAGTCCGCTGACAGCACCGGCTACTATCCCAATAATAACCAGTATTAATATCTCACTCATTTATAGCTCTCCATAAGGTCGGAGTAGACAATGTCAAGTGAATCTGTATCATCATCAAATAGGCTTATCGGATAGTCCTTAAATGATAGCATTCGTTCAGCAATTCTCTTGCAGTTATCAATCCACTTTGAGTTCTGCATAAAGTGATATAGAGGTTGACGGGCAAGAATAGATTGTTTTGCAGCCGGCTCAAATGGGAGAAGCCCCAGATACTCAACATCGAGCCCGATATTCTTATGAATCAGCCCTCTTAGGTTCTCTCCAAATGCTATGTCATGTTCGTTTGTACTCATATTCATTATCATCTTAGGGTAGAATGTCTTAAGACAGCTCTCTATCTTTGCAGCGTCATCCGGCAGATCTTTTTGTATGAGTCTAAGGAGTTCATAGAACCTCAGATCATCCTTTTCTAGTTTCATAGAGACAGCCTCAATAAGCCTCATGCCGACTTCAGTTTTTTTGGGAAATACCATTGTCATGTATCTATAGACAGCATTCTTGATAAATGAATAGAGATTAAGTATTGCTGTGAGGTCAGGTGTTGTAACCAGGATGCCGCAGTTAGAGATGAGGAAAAAATCTATTGTATTAAGTGCAGTTCCAGAACCAAGATCAAGAATAACCCAGTCCGCATCAAGTTTATTTAGCTCAGTGATTATCTTTTTTTTTCTAAAGAATGGAAGGTTGGCAGTACCGACATATAGTGAGTCACCCGGGATAAATCTAAGGTTTTTATATTCTGTCTCATGTACAATCTCATTGAATTGTGCATTCTTGTTATTGATAAAATATCCTAAACCCTTAAGGTTGTTTTTTATACCAAGTATTGAGTGCAGATTGCTCCCTCCTAGGTCGAGGTCAACTGCGACAATCTTCTGTCCCATCTCACCAAGGATAACCGATAAATTAGAAACGAAAAAACTTTTTCCTACTCCGCCCTTACCGGACGCAATTGGTAGTATCTTAGCCATGGTAACTCCAATAATTATTACAACTTGTCACAAGTTATGATTATAAAAAATATTTTGAGGAATTTCAAGATAATAATTGTGAAAGTCGAAACTATATTACAGTTTGCTTCATAAAACGGATACCTTAATGAAAAACTTTTTTATATGTAGTCTTTGTTTACTATCAATTACCTTTCTTAATTCTCAGGATATTATAGAGATAAAAATTGATAAGAATCAGACTCTCTGGTCTATAGCTAGAGATAATGGTGTCTCACTCGAGGTTATTAAGAAGTTAAACAAGATATCAGATATTTCAAAGGTAAAAGCAGGAGATATTATAAGGCTTCCTGTTAAATCATCGTCAAAACTATCAGAATACATAATAAAAAATGGTGATACTCTCTATAGTATATCAAGAAAGACTGGTGTCTCAATTGATGATATACTAAAACTAAACAATATCAAAAATAGCTCAGAAATTAAAGTAGGCAAAGTCATCAGATTGACTGATAATCTAAAAAGTAATAGACTGGCTACACAAACCGGTAAAGGCTCCCGTCCTGAGTATAAGGTGAAGGCAGGGGACACGATCTACAGCATCTCACGGAAATACAACATCTCTGTAAAAGAAATTTTGAGTATAAATAATCTCAAATCATCAGATAATCTTAGGTTGGGGCAACGAATCAAACTATCAAATGATAAGACAGTTGTTAGTTCATCTAAGATTCTATCGGGAAAGCCTCTTGATATCTGCCTACCTTTTTCAGGGTCTATTGAGAAGTTCTCATCTGCACATTTCAACGGGATAGCAATATTAAATGACAGGAAACAGGAGATAAAGACTGTTAAGAGCGGTGTTGTTTCGCTTATTCAGGAGATACCCGGCTATGGATTATCAGTATTTATTAAGCACTCGGATGGAATGATAACGACCTATTCATCGCTCTCTGCTACCAGTCTTAAAAAAGGTGACAAGGTAGAGAAGGGGGCAATTATTGGGGTCTCAGGGTTTGTGAGACGGTATAATAGTGCAGGGATTGTCTTCTCTGTATTTGATTCAAAGAACAAAATTGAATATGACACAGAGAGAAATCTGTTTGTATTGTTGTAGAGGATATCTAAGATTTGTTTTCGGTGATTTCTCCGCTTTTTGCTTGGTAAAGAGGGGAAGTTATAAAATAAAAGAAAAGATAAGATGATAAAATAAAATAAAAGAAATATTTACTTTTACTTTTATTTTGTTAGAATGTTAGTTATGAAACAGAGTAAAATAATTATATTCTTTTTATTATATATTCAAATATGTACACATATACTTATCGGTCAATCAATTTCTAATGTTCAGAATGTTTTTCTTATTCACTCTTATCATCAGGGTTTTTTTTGGACTGATGAACAGAACCGTGGAATACTTAGTGCATTAGATGAAAAAAGTGGAAATAAAATTATCGAAAAATATACAGTATATCTTGATAATAGGAGATTTCCTGATAATGGCGAGTATATATTGGATTCATATATTAAATTGCTGCATAAGAAGAGAATAGATCTAATAATTGTTACAGATAATTATGCATATGATCTTATGAAGAACAACAGCTGGAGAATTTCTAGAAAGATACCACTCCTCTTTAGTGGTGTAAACAACTTTAACCATGAGCAAATCAGTGGACTTCCCGGAATAACCGGAGTAGCAGAGAACTTCTTAACAGGCAGAAAAGAGACTATAAACGCTGCTATACGGATACATAAAAATTTAAAGGAAATTATTTTTATTCTGGATCGTTCGACTACATCAGATGCAATAAGAGTTGAACTTGAAGAAATAAGAGGTTATTTTCAAGATCTGAAATTCACATACATTGTAGAGGAGGACTTCTCCGGGCAGATTGAAATCTGCAGAAGTATCCACTCAGGCGATAGAATAATTATTCCAATAGGCATACATAGAGAACGAAGCGGTCTGCTTATACCCTATGAGGTTGCAATGAGTAGAATCTTCTCTGTATCAAAGGTGCCATGTTATGGATTTATTGAGAACCGGATTGGTCATGGAATTGTGGGTGGTAAGATATTAACCTCCTATGATCATGGTTATGAATGCGGGATGATCGGCACTCAGATATTGAATGGAAAAAAACCTGAGCATATAAAGATAGTGACTGATAACCCGGGAAGGTTTATATTTGACTATTTTGTCATGAAGAAGTTTAATATAAATTTAAGAGATCTCCCTTCCGGTTCTACTATTATTAATTTACCTGAGAATATTTTTGAGAAATATAGAAATTATATAATTGTATATATGATTATTTTAGTGATGTTGGTTATTATTATTCTAGTATTATTTAGTAATAGAAAAATAATAAAGTCTTCTATTGAAACAATTAGCCGAAGTGAGAAGCTCCTTAGAACATATTTTGATAATTCTCCTGAGGGGATATTTATTGCAAATGAGTATGGCAGATATCTTAGAGTAAATAAAAGTGGTGCTGATCTCCTGGGGTATAGTGTTGATGAGCTAATAGGTATGCAAATAGAGGATGTTGTATCGGAAGCATCATTAGACTTGGCAGCAGAACACTTCAGATCATTAAAAGAAAACAAGATAAGCTGCAGCGAGATCTCTTTGACAAGGAAGGATGGTAGTGAAATAATTGTCCGTGTACATGGAGTTAAGTTAACGGAATATGAATATCTTGCTATACATACGGATGTTACAGAAAGAATAAGGGTAGAGAGAGAAGCTATGGAGGCTAGGGAGATTGCAGAAAAAGCCCTAAAGATTAAAACTCAGTTTTTATCAAATATGAGTCATGAGATTAGAACACCATTAAACGGTCTTCTTGGCATGGTCTCTTTAATGAGTAAGACATCTCTAGATAGAACTCAGGCAGAGTATCTTGATATGATGAAGGTCTCAGGCAGAATTCTTTTGTCAATTATTAATGATATCCTGGATATATCAAGAATTGAGGCTGGTCTTAAGAGGGCAAATCCAAGATTTTATAGATTAAAAGAAGAGTGTTCAGCTATCTATCAGCTTTTTAAACACGAGTTGAATAATAAAAATATTAAATATCAGTTTAACTTTGACCATGATATCCCTGAGTACCTTTTTTGTGATATGCAGATAATCTCACAGATATTGATAAACCTTATAAATAATGCCGTAAAATTTACAACAACCGGGGTAATAGATTTCTCTGTAAATATACAATTAAAAAGTGTTGATAAACTATTTCTAACATTTACAGTTCTTGATACGGGGATAGGTATTGCGAATGATAAACTTGAAAAGATTTTTGAACGATTTGAACAACTAGATAGTTCATATACGAAAAGCTATGCAGGAACAGGCCTGGGATTATATATAGTTAAGCAGTTGAGTGAAATTATAGAATCAGAGATAACCGTTACAAGTAATTCAGGGGCGGGCAGCAAGTTTTCAATTACCATTCCATTTGATCTAACTAAAGAATTTAATCCGGAAATAGATGGTCAGGCCTCATTGGTAGTAAATACTTTAAATGAAAGTAGAGAAGGTAATGAGACTGAAATAAATATAGGTCATACGGGTACTATAGCTGACAGAGATTTACATCAATACGATACAGATGCAGATAAAATAGAGGTTCATGTCAAGAAAAACATACTTGTAGCCGAGGATAATGCGATTAATCTATTATACCTCGAATCTGTTCTAAAAAATGCCGGTTATAATGTTGTCCCTGTCAGAAATGGACTTGAGGCATTGAATGAGTATATTAAAAAGAAATTTGATTGTGTCCTGATGGATATTCAGATGCCTGTAATGGATGGGATAAGTTCGACCATGAAGATAAGGTCTATTGCAAATATTGGTCGAGATACTGTAAAGATAGTTGCTCTTACCGGGTATTGCAGTGAAGAGGATAAGCATAAAATACAGCAGGCATCATTTGACGATTATCTATTTAAACCTGTTGATGAGAAGTCCCTATTAAGAAAGTTAAATGAGATACTCAGAAATTAATTTCAAATGATCGAGGCTCTTGCAAAAATCTTGATTTTTGCAAGAGCCTCGATAAATAACGATATAATTAGCTTTCTAGGAGAACTTAATGCTTACCGGTCAAATAAATAATCCTGTTTCAATACTCGCCGGAGTAGGGGATAAACACTCAAAACACTTCAATAGAATAGGTGTGACTACTGTTGGCGATCTGCTGGAATACTATCCGAGAGATTTCTCGGACAGAACAAAACTCTCAACACTTAAAGATGCGGCTGTCTCAGGTTCAGCTACAGTAAAGATAGCTGTCACAGATCACAGGATGATCGGTACACGGTTTAAGTCGTTTCTAAAAGTACTTATCTATGACGGGGTTTCCTATGGGGCACTACTTTGCTTCAATCGTGGTTTTCTTAAAAATAAACTAGTTATTGGAAATGAGTACTATATAACCGGAAAATTCAGTATTAAATTTAATGAGATTCAATGTTCAAGCTTTGATATCGAGCCTGCAGTTAAAGACTATAGGGGACGAATATTGCCGATCTATCCATTGACTGCAGGTCTTACACAGAATACAGTCAGAAAAGGGGTTAGCTCTGCACTTGCAAAGTTTAGATTGGAGATAAGTGATGAGCTGCCGGATCAGATAAGAGAACAATTTGGACTCATACAAAAGAGAGTTGCATTAAAAAACATTCATTTTCCGGAAAGGATTGAAGACTTCCTTGAGGCAAAGAGATCACTTATATTTGAAGAGTTCTTCTATCAGAGGCTATTTATCCTGCATAGAAAGGAGACTGGTCAGTCTGTAAAGAAGGAGAGGCCACTGGTAAGGTTTGTGATTAGAGATGAAGTAATAAAAAGGCTTCCCTTTGAGTTGACGGACTATCAGGTTGAAGCTCTAAGAATTATTGAGAATGACCTGTTTGACACAAAGGTTATGTCACGATTGTTAATGGGGGATGTTGGCTCCGGCAAGACAATTATCGCTATCCTGTCAATGGTCTCTGTTGTTGAGTCTGGAATGCAGTGTGCCTTTCTTGCACCTACTGAGGTTCTGGCTGAACAGCACTACAGAAATATTAAGAGCTATTTATCGGAACTAAAAATCTCGGTTGCTCTTCTAAAGGGTGGGCTAACAAAGAGAGAGAGGGATAGCGTATTAAGTGGCGTAAAAAGTGGTGAGATTGATATATTGATTGGTACTCACTCGATTTTTTCGGATAGTGTAATATATAATCGCTTGGGCTTTGCAGTTGTTGATGAACAGCAACGCTTCGGGGTTGAACAGAGATGTGCTCTCTCCTCAAAGGGATCGGCTGTTGACCTACTTATGATGACTGCTACACCGATACCCAGGACACTTGCAATGGGTCTTTATGGCGATCTTGATATAACTATTGCCTATGGAACAATCAAGGGGAGATTGCCTGTTAAGACATGGCTTATTGAGGATGACAGCCAGAGGATCGAGAAGATGCATAGCTGGATAAAATCGCAGCTTGATGTTGATGGCAGAGCAATTTTTGTCTACTCCTCCATCGATGATAATGATGATGATCGAAAAAGTCTCAAGGTAGAATATAAAGTGCTTTCACAGATATACAGCGATTATGGAGTCGAGATGCTGCATTCCAGGGTAGATTCTGCTGAGAAGGATAGGATAATAAATGATTTTATAGCAGGACGGATCAAGGTCTTAGCGGCAACAACAGT
>CAYYKD010000042.1:6076-9909 GCA_964471825.1 uncultured Spirochaetales bacterium | reverse complement strand
TTGAGGTGGGACTTGATGTTCCTGATGCCTCCATAATCGTGGTTGAGGATGCTGAAAATTATGGTCTATCAACACTTCATCAGCTGAGGGGAAGGGTAGGTCGTAATAATAGGCCAAGTTTTATGGTAATGATAGCAAATCACAGTACCCTGACAGATGATGGTAAAAAAAGGCTTGAAATAATGACTAAAGAAAATGACGGCTTCAAGATCGCAGAGGAGGATCTAAGGATACGGGGTCCGGGGGATTTTTTGGGTAAAAGACAGGCCGGATTGCCGAGTTTTAAAATCGCCGACATCAGATCGGATGTTGATATTCTAAAAGATGCAGGGGTTGCTGCAGAACAGCTATTTAAAGAGGATCATCTTTTTATTAAACCTGAAAACAGATGTGTAAAAGAAGGGTTTGAGCATAGGATTCGACTCGTAGAAATATCAGGACTCTAGTTACTAACGAACATAGATAACATAGATGAAAATAGATGATTTAGATTTTTATATTGATAATATTTTAAATTTTTGATATATTCTAACTTGAAGAGGACGCAAAGATGGATGTAAATAATCCGCATGATGTTTATTTTATTGAAAATTTTTCTAAAAAAGAAGTTGCCTGTTCATTTATAAAAGGGGCTTTTCCAAGTGAAATTACAGAAAATATTGATCTAAGTAGCCTTGAAATTGATAATAACACCTATACAGATAAAGAACTTAAAAAACATTTTGCTGATATTGTTTATAATTGTAAATACAAAACTCTTGATATTAAAATAGCTCTCCTTTTTGAACATAAGAGCTTTATTCCTGCCTATCCGTTTAAACAGATTCTTAAATACATGATTAAGATATGGGACTATGCAGAAAAACAAAAAGAAGATATAATTCCTGTAATACCAATTATTTTTTATCAAGGTACAAATGGTGTAAAAAGTTGGGAATACAAGAAAATTCATGAATATTTTCCAAAAATGGATGATGTGTTAAGACAATTCACACCTGATTTTGATTATATTTTAACAGATATGACAAGTTATAGTAATGAACGAATACAGGAAATATTTGATAACGAACTTTTGAAGGTGTCGTTATTGATGATGAAGAATATTTTCAACGAAGAGGAATTAAAGAAAAACTTAGAGAAGTTTTTAAGAATAGGGCAAATCTATTTTAACTCAGATACAAGTCTTGGTGCTCTAGAGAGTTTGATAAGATACTTGTGGAATTGTGTAGAGACAGTTAGCGTTGATGATATCGTTAACAAACTAACAAAAATCTCAGATGAAGTAAGGAGTACGGCCATGACAATTGCTATGAAATTAAAAAATGAAGGTAAACTTGAAGGTAAACTTGAAGGTAAACTTGAAGGTAAACTTGAAGGTAAACTTGAAGATGCAAAAAACTTCAAGAAGCTTGGTGTTTCATTAGAAATAATTGCTAAGGCGACAGGCCTAACCATAGATGAAATCAAGAAGCTGTAATCTTATGAGAGCATCTCTTCGACTGAAGTGTGTTAAGACAATTCACCGCAGATAAATAAGAATGTGGGGATAAAATGTGTCACGCGGAGTAGCGGAGGACGCGGAGTTTTAAGACGGATAGACCGTAGATAAACACTGATGTTAGAGATTGTCGGCAGATAAATTGTATATTAAACTGAACATTAAATTGAGTATCTGACTTAATATTTCTAGTAATAATTTATTAAAATTTTCTTGACATTTGCATTCGAAATAAATATAATCTGCTAATATCTTGTATGAGATAAACAATTTATTAATGAGGGTTTTTTATGAAAAGATCGATTGTTTCTGTTTTAGGTCTCGTTAGTTTCTTGGCTCTATTTGTTTTTGTTTCTTGTGAACCAGCTGCACCTGCACTAACAACTAAGTGGACAATTAGTGGCGAGGTAACACCTACAGTTGAAAGAGCTAATTTAAAGTTAGCTGCATTTTTTGGTAGTAACTCAGTATCAAGCAGTTCAACAATAGTAAGTAATGTTGTTTCGCTTGCTAATAATACTACTGCTCAAGCGTTTACTCTGAATATTGATGCGTCTAAGCAATCTCCTGATGACGACTATATTGTGCTTCATGCATGGGTTGATACAAATGACAATAATGTACTTGACTCAGGTGAGGACGGAAATGATCTTTATCCACTAGAAGGTACTAATTGTCCCGGTTTTGGAGTATATGGTGGTTTTTTAAGGTACGCACATTATAATTATGATAAGTCAGGTCTTCTCTATTCAAAAGGGTGGAATCAATCAATTGATTTAAGTTATAAGTCTGTAACAAGTGCTGTTAAAACAGGTCTTAGACTACAGATAGGTTTGACTCCACTCTTTTAATAATAGCTTTTTATGTATGTGAGTTTTTTAGACAATGAATGACGAAGAGTCTGACAAAAAGGCGCTTATTCAGCAGTAAGCCCTAAAAAACCTCCGGTGTTATACATCGGAGTTTTTTTATATACTCCATGGCCATTTTATGCAGTGTTCGTGAGGTCCGTATAGTGAGATATCTGCATTACCTGATATGACCAATGTAGTTATTTCATTACCCTTAAGAATGGATTTAGCCTTATTGATGGTTGCCCCTGAGTTTGAAACATCATCTGTCAGGAGGATCTTTTTACCTGACAGACTTATCAATGTGTCTCTAAATGTACCTTTTATCAAAGGCTCATTGTAGATCTGCTTATGTGTGTCATCTCTAAATGTAAGATATAATATCTCAAGCGGTATATCAAGCAATCTCGAGGCAAGATAACCGGGTAAAATCCCGCCTCGTCCGACTGCTACAATAATGTCAAATTTTAGGCCACTTAGAGAGGCGGTAATTTTTTCCATTACCGCATCTAGTGTGATTATCTGAAAGTCATTATTCATAAGTCCTATTTAATCTTATTAAAAGAACTCTTTATTAGAGCATCAGAAGGTCTCTTAGTAAGGAGTGTAACTGTTATAAATACAATTATCGAGATGGGAAGTGCTATAACAACCGCATCTGTAAATGACCATAGAGTCGGTTTGAGTGCGTCTTCAGCTTTTATCATTGTAAGTGCAGGTACACCAAAAATTGCCTTACAAATGCCCAGCTCTGTTGCCTCTTTGAGCTGAAAAAAACCTAACCATATACTTGAGACAATAAACCCACAGATCATAGATGATATAGCCGCAACCCTCGTTGATCTTTTCCAGTATATTCCACCTATAAGAGCCGGCAAAAATGACGCTGCGGTTATCCCGAAAAATATTGCTGTTGCCCTTGCAATTACACCCTCAGGTAGAATATAACCAAGAGTTACAGCAATAACTACAGTTATCACTATTCCGATTCTTGTTACAAGGACAGCATTAGTGTCCTTCTTGCCATTCTTGATCCATCCCTCATAGATGTCTCTTCCGATAGAGGTTCCCATTACATGAAATAGAGATGATACTGTGCTCATGCCGGCAGATAGAATCGTAAGTAGAAATAGGTAGCTAAACCACTTTGGCAGAAGTGTATCAATTAGAGTCGGGATTATCTTGTCTGAGTTGCCCTTAGCCATAACGATAGCAATATTACCGGTTTTCTCAAGAAAGACCGCATTAGATAATGCACCCACAAGGAATGCAACTCCTGTCATCGATAGTATAAAGATACCACCCATAAGCACTGCTCTATTTAGCTCTCTATTTGACTTAACTGTCATAAATCTAACCATAAGTTGAGGTTGTGATAGTACACCTATTCCAACCCCGAGAGTGATAGAGGTGATAATAATCAGCCATAGTGGGCTAATAAACTCAGGCATCTGAGCCCAACCCTTAAAACCGATCCCTGCAAC
>CAYYKD010000042.1:0-6066 GCA_964471825.1 uncultured Spirochaetales bacterium | reverse complement strand
TTAGGACTCGTAACAAAACCATAGTTCTTTAATATAGCTGAATATTTACTAATGTCAGACTTTGTAAGGTTAAATTGGCCGCCTACAGAACACAGGATCGAGTTGCCGTTATCCTGTGCAATTATCAGCTTAATATCGCCAATCTCTGATTCAGTAAGTGAGTCTGTAATCTGTTTATCACCTTTTTTGACACCGGTAATTATCCCGTCCAACAGAGGGTATGGATACTCCTTACCGGCAAGGACAGCTGTTATCTTGTTTGTCTTATCTGTACCCGATAGAATACCTGAGAGTAGGTTTAGTCTCTCTTCACCCAGTTCATCCCGGATATTATTATAGGTAGTCTTAATATTTGCATCGAGTGTATCGAGTTTCTGATGTGCCTTTAATGGCCCGCCAAGAAGTCCATATACAAAAATTAACAAAAGCAGCATTCCAACGAACATAATAGTTCCCTGAACAGCATCGGTGTACATAACCCCTTTGATTCCTCCGAATAGTACATATGAAGTTACTATAAAAGAAAAAATAAGCAGGCTTGCATTGTAGTCAATATTTAGGAGGACCTCCATAAGTCTTGAGGCTCCTATGATCACCGCGGAGGTGTAGAGAGGCATAAAAATAATGATAATAACCCCTGCAAAACCTTGAATAAAGGATGATCCGTATCTTCTGCCCAGCAGCTCAGGAAATGTATGTGAATCGAGGTTATGCCCCATTTGTCTTACTCTTTTACCGATAAACACAAATGATATAAATACCCCGACAAATATGTTAAGAAATGTCAGCCATAATACGCTCATTCCAAACATACCTGCTGTACCGCCAAATCCGACAATAGCCGCTGTTGATATAAAAGTAGCACCGTAGGACATTGCCATTATATAGGGATGGATCTTTCGTCCACCAACCATGTAGTCTGATGAGTTTTTAGTGTCCCTGTATCCCCTGTAACCAAGATATGCAATAATAGCAAGATAGACAATTACAATTGTAGAGAGAATAATTATATTCATTACCGTTCTCCTATCTCTTTTTCAAGTTCAACTTCACCTTTTTCCCACTCGCTTTCTTCTTTAATTTGTTCAGGTTCGTCATCAGCACCTTTATTCCAGTTAAGAGCACCGTAGATGATACAAAGAAGTGAAGAAGCAATACACAAAAAATAGACAAGAAAAATCCAAAAATCTGAAAAACCCATCATAGAAGGCCTCCGTAAATTATATATTTTTTAAAAGGTAATCTTTTAGATCACTATATTTATTGTTAATAACAATGCTCTTCTTAGTTTTTGACATTGATTCTTTAAGTACCTCTGTAATCTCAATCTTCATCTTAAGAGCATCCTCTATAACCTCGATAAACTTAGATGGATGTGCTGTCTCAAGAAATACAACCTTACCTTTGTAGCCGGTCTGGTCTATGAAGTCCTTTGCAGCTTTGTAGCCTACAGCTCCATGAGGATCAAGTATATATTTGTACTTCTTGTAGACCTCAATAATTGTATCTATTGTTTCACGATCAGAGACCCGCTGCCCCTTTATCATAGAGGCCATGTTTTCCCTGTTACCAAATAGATCTAAGAGTCTATAGAAATTTGAAGGGTTACCAACATCCATCGCATTTGAGTAGGTCTGTACAGAGGCCCTTGGTGTAAATACTCCTGTATCCAGATATTCTGGAACTACAGCATTTGCATTTGTTGCCGCAATAAACTTTTCAACAGGGAGTCCCATCCGAGTACCAATCACCCCGCCTGTTATATTGCCGAAGTTTCCTGACGGCGTACTGAATACTATTTTTTCATCATCTGTCTCTGCAAGTTGTGCATAGGTTGAGAAGTAATAGAATGACTGAGGAAATAGTCTGCCTATATTTATTGAATTCGCTGAGGCAAGATTTATCTTAGCTGTAATTTCCTTATCTATAAACGCCTCTTTTACCATTGCCTGACAGTCATCAAATGTTCCCTTGACCTCAAGAGCTGTAATGTTGCCGCCAAGTGTGGTAAGTTGTTTTTCCTGCAAAGGAGATACCTTGCCGGATGGGTATAGAATAGTAACATCAATATTTGGCACATTGTAGAAACCATATGCTACCGCAGAACCTGTATCACCTGAGGTCGCTACAAGTATGCGTATCTTTCTTGAATTCTTTGATAGGAAATAGCTCATAGTTCTAGCCATAAATCTTGCCCCGAAGTCCTTAAAGGCGGCAGTAGGACCGTGAAACAGCTCAAGTGAGTAGATGTTATCATGAATGTTTACCAATGGAGCCGGGAAGTTAACAGCATCATCAATGATCCTCTTTAGATCATCATCTGCTATTTCACCGTCTATGAGTACCTTTGCAACTATAAACGACACTTCATTTAGTTTTTTGCCCCTTAGTGATCTAATGTCGATCTTTGGGATAGAGTCCGGCATATAAAGACCCTTATCAGGAGCAAGACCCGACATTAGGGCATCCTGAAAATTTACTTTAGGTGCTTTTTTTTCTGTGCTGTGATATAACATATTTACCCTCGATATATTAGTTTGGTATTCTAAGATACTAGAATTTTATCTTTCTTGTATCAATTATTTCGTCAAGTATCGTATTGAGCTTTTTCTTAACCTTAATTTGATTTTTTTCATTCAATATTGCCGATTGTTTTTCTAGAATATTCAATTCATTTCTAATTAGGATAACAAGATTCTCAATATCCTTGATAACCGATGCGTCATCATTAAGTTGAAGTTTGTCTATGTCATCCTGTGTGAAAGGTGCGTCAAGTGCCATCAATTGTACCTCATTAAAAAAAGATTAAGTATTTTACAATATAATCTCAAATCAATCAAGAAAATAATTAATTAAATCGTGTTTGGTTTATCAGTCAAAGAAAATTACGCTCAATTTAATCTTATTTTCTTACTGTGAGTTTTTCATTTTCTTAAAAATCTAAGTGAATTGATGTATTTGAGTAATCTGATAAGAATTGTTGGCTTGATGTCGAACTTACAACTATCTATCAGTCGAATTTCTAATCAGGCCAGTTTTCATATTGAGTTTTTTTAATATTGAGTTTTTTTATTATTTCTGATATATTGTATATGTTAAAAATAATTCAAATGTCAATTTACTGGAGATAAATATAATGAATGTAAAAGGCTTAGGTGCATCTGCAGATGCAATCAGAACTCTGACGATAGATGCTATAGAGAGATCGCAGTCAGGTCATCCCGGACTACCTCTTGGATGTGCCGAGATAGGTAGTTATCTGTTTGGAGAGGTGCTTCGTCACAATCCCGAGAATCCCTCATGGTTAAATAGAGACCGGTTTGTGTTGTCTGCAGGGCATGGTTCAATGCTAATTTATTCACTATTGCATCTTTCCGGTTACAACTTAACGATTGATGATATAAGGGATTTTAGGCAGTTGCGATCCAAAACACCGGGACATCCTGAATTTGGTCTGACTGAAGGTGTTGAGACTTCAACGGGACCGCTGGGGCAGGGGATAGCAAACGCTGTTGGGATGGCGATTGCCGGTAAGATCAATGAGACTAAGTTTAATACTAAAGAACACGAGATTTTTAATAATAGGGTATTCTGTCTAACCGGGGATGGTTGTCTCATGGAGGGGCTAAGTTACGAGGCCTGTTCTATGGCCGGTCACCTAGGCTTAAACAATCTTGTACTTATCTATGATAGGAATGAGATCACAATTGAGGGAAAGATAGATATTACATTTACTGAGAATATCGTGAAGCGGTTTGAGTCTATGGGATGGGAGTCAGTTGAAATTGACGGTCATGATTTTAGTGATATTAAGAGAGGGTTTGACCTTGCAGAGAAGATGAGAATCTCTGAAAAAAAACCTGTAATTATAATCGCAAAGACAATTATCGGTAAGGGTGCCCCGAATAAGCAGGGTTCATCAGCGTGCCATGGTGCTCCCCTTGGAGAGTCAGAGGCAAAGGCATGCAAGCTCTCAATGGGTTTAGATCCCGATCAGCACTTCAAGGTTGAAGATAAGGCCTATGAGTACTATAATGAAAAAAAGAAGAATCATATAGATCAGAATAACAGGTGGAATAAGCTCTTTGATCAATGGAAAAAATCAAATCCATCATTATCTGAACAATTGAAATCTAACCTTGACCGTGTTATTTCGCCGGATATCTTCAAGCGTCTAAGTGTTTTTGAGCCTGGATCAATGCATGCATTGAGGGATTCATCACATAAGACTCTTAAGGAGATAACGGCAGATCTAGACTTTGTTATATCCGGTTCTGCTGATCTCGGGGGTTCAAATAAATCTCTAATTAAAGACGGTACTCATATATCTCGCAGCGATTTTACAAAGTACAATATTCAGTATGGTGTTAGAGAACACGCTATGGGGGCTGTTGCAAATGGGATCTATCTGTATGGCGGCATAACTCCAATAGTAAGTACTTTTTTGGCATTTGCAACCTACATGCTTCCACCAATCAGAATGGCGGCACTAATGGAGATACCTGTAGTATTTCTATTTTCGCATGACTCAATATTTGTGGGTGAGGATGGCCCAACTCATCAGCCTGTAGAACACCTGACAACGCTTCGGATGATACCGAATTTAAATGTTATGAGACCATCCGATGCTAATGAGACCAGAAAGGCCTGGGAGATTGCATTTACGAGTAAAAAGACCCCCTCTGTAATAGTTACTACAAGACAGAAGGTGAGAACGCTGAGCCCATACAGGTCTGACTCTGATAAGGGTGCATATATTGTGCATAAAGAGAAACAGTCAAGGGTTGATCTTATTATTTTCAGTTCGGGGTCAGAGGTTGATCTTTCAATTAGCACTGCAGAGGAGCTTGAAAAAGAGGGGCTTTCTGTAAGGGTAGTTAATGTTTTTTCTGATTTCTTATTTGAGAAACAGAGCGATGAATACAAAGCGATGATTCTTGCACCTGAGATTAAAAAAAGAGCAGCTGTTGAGGTCGCATCGAGCCTATACTGGTATAAGTTTACAGGAATTCAGGGTAGAATATTCGGCATTGATAGTTTTGGCCATTCAGGCAAGGCAGAGGCTGTAGCTATGCATTTTGGATTTACAGTCAATAATATCGCAGAGGGTTTGAGGAAGTACATCAAAGGTTGATCTTATATGAAAAATAGAACGGCAGTTCTGCTATTAAATGCGGCATTTTTATCTTTATTTCTTCTTATGAATGGTTGTATAAAAAAAAATGTTGATGATAGTGAGGCTCTAGGTGAAGATAGAGAGTATACCGATACTTTTAATGCAAAAGACTGGGATCGTCCTATGTCGAGAAAAAAGATAGAATCCGGCGACAAGCATATTGGTAAGTATATAGCAGCTGAAATGATGGATCCATTTATCAGATCTACCGGTCTAATAATTGAGGAAATGCTTGATGCTTTTACAAAACCTGACTATGAAAAATTAAAGACTTTAATGACGCCTTCCTGCTATAATTCGTTCTTTTTAAGGTACCCATCTTTTAAGATCGTTAAGGATTATGAGCTTCGAGTAGAGTTGCCCATTCAGACAGATGCAAAAGAATACTGGGTTAAATTCAAGGTTATGCTTGACGGAAAACATGTTCTTGGTAAAATTCTGATTGATCATTCGAGCTCGGACCCACTCATTTCTGACTATGAGCAGGAGTTCTTCTCATCGGTGATTGGGTCGTTCTTGGATCCCGATAAATAAAGCTGTCAAACAGGAACTCGTCTTTTTTTGTTCAACGAAGTATCATCAAAACAAATGGCTCACAAATCTATCATTTCGAAATCCAAAGAAATTAAAGTTTGTTCAGAAAACACTAAATGCCTAATCCTGATTAAGATATAAGTATTTTACAAATAATATTGGAATTATGATAAAATTTGTTAAATTGGTGTTGACATTTAGAATGGCCTATGGTATGTTCAATAAGTACTGTAAAATTATGAAGGTGTGATGAAAGTTTTTTTTAACATCGTCTTTTTTTTCAGGAAATAATTTTTTTAATTTGAGCCTCTTGCAAAAATAAAATATTTTATTCCAATAGGTTAATTTATCCAAAG
>CAYYKD010000041.1:25637-28817 GCA_964471825.1 uncultured Spirochaetales bacterium | reverse complement strand
ACAGCGGGCAGATTGTAATAGGAGCAAAATCCTAAATCGAATTTCGGGTTACTACTCAAAAACAGGAAATACAAAAAAGGTTGCGGAAATGATGTTTGATGCGTTATCAAGTGTATTTGATAACATTAAGATCGAAGAGATAACTATAAGCGGAGATATTGAAAAGGGATTTGAAATCGTTAATAAACCCAAGTCAGATGGTTATGACATTGTAATCTTCGCTTCATGGGTTATGGCTTTTTCGTTAAATCCCGTAATAAAAAAATACCTTTCAGACTTAAATGCTTTAGAAAACAAAAAGATATTCTGCATTGTAACGCAGCATTTTCCATATAAATGGATGGGTGGCACTTTAGCTCTCGGTCAAATGAAAAAGCTCATTAACACTAAAAACGGAGTTTTGCAAATGTCTGATGTAATTAATTGGACCAACAAAAATAGGGATAATCAAATACGAGAGATTATCACAAACATTATTCAAAACATAAAATAATATAAATAATACCGAGATTTACTTTTTTTACCGGAACCGGCAACAGTTATTATATCGCAAAAAAAATATCTGAAAAAACAGGTGGTAAACTTGTTAACATGGCTTGTCAAACCGGTTTAATCATTTATTAGTACTATAAGATAATCTTTAAGCGAACCTAATCTATAAGTGTTTTTCTGATATACTTTTTCATAGAGCAGAGATTTGATTTTTTCCTCTGCATCTACTTGAGAGGTAATATCACGATATAATTTAATGCTTGCAAAATAGGTAAAATTAGACTACACTCCAATAATTATACAGTTTAATGGGAGTGAGGTCATGTTAGTTGAGTTTATTTCAATATATAAGCGGTTAATACAGCATACCAATTTCAATCATCACAGATATATTTATAAAAGTTTCAATTTAAATAGCAGACTAACAGGGCTTATAGGGCCTAGAGGGACAGGAAAAACAACCTTATTACTTCAATATATAAAACAAAATTTAAATATTGATGATTGTATATATGTCTCCCTTGATAATATTTACTTTTCACAAAATAACCTTATTGAATTCGTTAACCAATTATATGAGCTTTACGGCATAAGATATTTCTTCTTTGATGAAACCCATAAGTATCAAAATTGGAATCAGGAATTAAAAAATCTCTATGATTCATATCCTGATATAAAAATAATTTTTTCGGGCAGTTCAAGTCTTGATCTAACAAAGGGTGCTTACGATCTATCGCGTAGAGGTGTGATTTTTAAAATTGGCGGTATGTCTTTTAGAGAATATTTGTTATTTAATAATATAGCGGATATTCCATCATTTACAATAGCTGAATTATTAAATAACAGATCAGGATATGAGTCGAAAATTAGTTCAATCAAAATGATTCTTGGTCACTTCAAAGAGTATATAGGTAAAGGATATTATCCATTTATACTTGAAGACTCATTTACCTATAGTCAAAAAATACAAAGGATTATCGAAAAAACAATCTATGAAGATATTTCTAATCACTACAAGTTAAAAACCGAAAACTTGATAAACTTTAAAAAGATCATATCGTATTTGGCAACCATTCCACCCGGAGAGTTAAATATAAACAATATCTCAAAGCATATTGGATCTGACAATAAAACAATCAGTCACTATCTCAATATTCTCCAGGAAACAGGACTTGTACAACTGATAATAAAAAATCAGTCAGGAAGTAGTCTACTAAAAAAAACGGAAAAGATATTTCTTGATAATGCTGATATATATAGATCTGTTACAACGGAGATTGGTTTTGAGTCTCAAGTTGGCACCCTAAGGGAAATTTTTTTTATAAAAATGATACTTAATTCAGGTAATACAATTCATTATAGCGAAATTGGGGACTATGAAATAAATGATACAATATTTGAAATCGGCGGCAAGAATAAAAGCTTAAAACAGATTAGGAACAACCTACAAAACTCATTTTTAGTTAAAGATGATATTGTATATGGCTCTAAATATGAAATACCGTTATATATGTTCGGTTTTCTGTATTGACAAAAGTTACAATATGATATATATATCTATCACATGAGATATTAATGTATCTATTGGAGTGTAGATGAAAGATAATATATCAAAAAAAGATTTGAAACACGAATCAATTCTTAATCTGGCAACCGAGATTCTTTCAATAAATCCTACTGCAACACTTCAGGAAATTGCGGATTATTCAAAGATTGGGATTGCAACTCTACACAGACATTTTTCATCAAGAGATGAACTACTGGATGACCTTGCAATTAATGCTGTTGCAATAGTCAGGAATGCTTTGAAAGAATTAAAGTTAGATCCTAATGATACCCGCGGTTCTTTAATGAGTTTGTTTGATCTGATGATTCCGCTTGGAAATAAGATATCTTTTTTAGGATCAACTTATTCAAATATAAACAAAGAGATTATTGAAGAGGAGCAAAAAATACAAGAACCTATTTTAAATATGATCAGAGTGTGGCAGCATAATGGTCAACTCAACAACAGATTATCAGCAAAATGGATTCTTGAAGTAATATATAACCTTCTATTTGTAATGTGGCAGGAGATAAGAAGCGGTGATATTGCTAAAAATGACGCTTCTCTGATCTTACTGCAAACTGTTCTTGTCGGATTTGAGGTTAATAAGGGAGTATCAAATGCATAACTATGAAAGACTTAACGGTGTTGATCTTGCACGGGGGCTTGCTGTTTTATTTATGATTATGGTTCATGTATTGATGGTTTATGGAAATCAAGTCGTAACATCTTCAATACTTGGTGAGGTTATTCTCTTCTTAGGTGGTCCGCCCGCCGCCCCTGTATTTATGATGTTAATGGGACTTTCATTTGTTTATTCTAAGAAAAAGGATTTAAAAACAGTTATATTAAGAGGTTTGAAGATTTTTCTGTCAGGTTATATTTTAAATTTGTTTCGAGGAGTCATTCCGGTTTTTTTAATCAAATTTCTTGATCCGACTGTATTGAGTTCAATGACTGCAGAAGAAACTAATTTAGTAAATATATTCTTGCTTGTTGATATACTACAGTTTGCAGGGATTGCATTGATAATTATTGCAGTATTACGAGAGCTTAAAGTAAATATTTATATTCTATCAGGGGTTGCCTTTATAGTGTCTATGATATCACCGTTTCTATGGGGAACTCACACAAATATCCCT
>CAYYKD010000041.1:23755-25627 GCA_964471825.1 uncultured Spirochaetales bacterium | reverse complement strand
CCCTGTTCTGAACCGGTTTTTAGATCTATTTGTAGGAGATAAGCCGGTATCAGGGTTTGCCGAAAATCTTATAAGCTTTCCGATCTTCCCATGGATAACATTTCCATTAATTGGAATGGTTATTGGTGAGATACTTTCAAAAACAGACAACATATCTTACTCTCACAAAAAAATCGGAGTCATAGGTGCAACAATAATGATCATAGGGCTTGTAATCGTTATTTTCAATCCCGACTATCATATGAATGATTATTATCATAGTAGGCAGGGCTTTATGATCTTTATGTCGGGATTTGTATTACTATGGCTCTATCTATGTCATGTTTTAGTTTCAAAAGCACCTCATAATATTGTATTTGATATACTTTATAAATGGAGCAGATATGTTACGCCAATATATATTATTCAATGGATATTAATTATCTGGTGTGTGGCAATTTTTGATATGAACACATCAGGGTATCTTATGACAATAGTTATTACAGTTTTAATGGTTGCAGCGGTGCATTTTATAAATCATTTATGGGTATCACAAAAAAAATGATCTTTTTGACTATTGGTTATTACCGTCAAAGACAAGTCAAAATCGAGTCGGATTACAACATTTTCACCATCTTATAACATCCGGCAAGGTGGTGCTTATGGTATTTGTTTGGTAAAGTCACCTTAATCTCTTCAATAAACCCGAAATTTTCATATACCTTCTTCGCATTTGCGTTGTAAAACTCAACTAAGAGAGAGAGTTTCTTATGGCCGCTCTCCCTTGCAAGTTCCTCGGCTTTTTTTAAAAGCTCTGTGCCGATACCTTTGCCTCTGTATTTTTCAAAAACAGCCAGATTTGAGATATAGTATTCATCATTACCATTCACATTAAGGTATCTCTGAAGACCTGACCTGAAACTCATTTTAATAGCATTAAATAACCCGGTCTTTGAAAATAGTTCTCTGCCATACTTCATCATGTTACGGGACGCCTGTTCCATCTCTTTAGTCGGTAGTGACAAAAGTAATCCGCAGACCTCATCATTTTCAACCTTAACATGTACATTGTTATGACTAAAATACACATCCGGTTTAGTATAAAACACCTTTAGAAGTTCATATACTTTTGGCGGTTGTGAAGCCATAAAATAATTAAACATATGGGGTCCTGCCATGTAGATAAGCTCAATACACTTATCTGCTTCTGATTCAAGCGGTTTTCTGATCATGTTATCCTCCAAAATACTTTAATTTTCGTAACATATCTATTAAAACTTAATTTTAAAAGTATCTCTACCTGTTTAACATATTTAATCGGCTAACTTGAAGCCCTTTGTAAGTCAATTTTCTAGGCCTAATGAAACATACAGTAAAAAATATGTAAGTATTTAAAGAGATAAACCGATCTGTGGTATAGTACTAATACTATGGAAATAGTACTATATAAAAAGGAGTTTTTATGATGAAAAAGTATTTATTTTTTTTATTAATTATCGGGGCATTTTTGGTTTTGAGCTGCAAAACATCATACACGCATAGCCAACATAATAAATGTGGGTCAACGACTTCACAAATAGCTTGTATGAAGAGTGATAAAACTATTACAAATTGCGGTAAGTGTGAAAAGTGTGATAAATCTCAAGACTGCAAAATACAATGTGCATCATGCCCTCATGGTCAAGTTGTTAACTAATTTTTAGGTTATAGGGTTTAACCGGTTATCCTCTTTTTATAATTTTTGTTTTAATTAGAGAGAGGCTAGCCGGAGAGAACCCAATTCTTACTTATTGAACATTATGATTATTTAACCTTAAAACAAGACACTTCATCATGTATCTTATTGATTCCTTTAACAGTTAAGTTGACTTCATTAAAAGTTGTTTCAATATT
>CAYYKD010000041.1:21008-23745 GCA_964471825.1 uncultured Spirochaetales bacterium | reverse complement strand
TTTTCAATATTTACCCTAACCTCACCGGCTGATTTGTCTATTTTGGCAGATGACTCTACCCAATGTTTCCCTAATTGTCATTTTAGCACTTGTTATTTTTTTTTAATTTCTTTTTACCAAACTTAATGGTCAAAGATAAACAATATGATCCGGACTAGCTCTAAATTATACTTATCACTTAAAACTCACTATAAAATCTTTTATTGCCTCTTCCATCTGTGTAAGTCCCGGCTCCTCTATCGGGAAATGCCCCGCACCTTCAAGAAGAACTTTCGTTTTATCAGATGCGATCCTGTCGAAAAATATCTCGCTCACTCTTACAGGTGTCCAAAGATCATTGCCCGGATGTACCATAAGAACAGGAATACTTTTAAAGTTTTCAGGTTCGATCAGCGGAACACTATTCATCATTGATAAAAGGAAGTTAAGGTCCACACTGCTTCCCGGTCCCCTTTTATCTTTTAGCAACACTTTCAGGACTTTCTTATCATTTACAAGCCCGTTCATATTAGTAACCATTTTTATAGGGATCTTTATATTTCTTAAGAACTCAGGCAGCAGGGCAAGCATTTTTATCCCGTATTTTGCCTGAAATTTGTTTTTTGCGGAGTAGATTCTAACCTCTTCTTCCCTGCTGTCAAGAATATTAGTTACAATAAGACCGGAAACACCGCTTTGCTTGCAGGCAACATTGTAAGCCAACATTCCGCCGGCACTCAACCCTATCAAAAAAACTTTTCTTGATTTTTTTAGTTCCGATTCAACTATTTTACTCCCGACCTCTATCCAGTCATTATATCTGATTTTTTTCTTATACTTTGTAAAGCCGTACCCCGGAAGATCGGGACAGATCACATTGTAACCGCTTCTTGCCAAAGGTACCGCAAAAAAAGAGACGATTCTACCATTACCACCTACCCCATGAAACACCACAACTGTTGTGTCAGAGTTATTTTCATAACGGTCAATGTGAACGCTTATATCATTGATCTCTTCAAAATTCTCTTGCGGAGGATTGCTTGTATCAATACGGTTTTTTTCCGGCAATAAAGGTTGCAAATCTTTCCAAATGTTATAATCTTCGTACATTCTTAATCCTTATTTAAGTCATTATACAAAAAAAAATAAAATATTCAAAAAACAATCGATAAAAATAAACAAACCGGTTAGTGACCGAGATAACTCTTCATGACCACTAACCGATAAAATCTTAGCTTTTCAATCTCACAGGGATTTGAATTTCTGTAAGCCACTCGTCCTCGCTCTCTTTATTCCAACAGCCGTCTATGTAGGACTCACGCACTTGACCGACAATTTCATAATTATTTTCTTCAATCCAACTTAAAATCTTAGAGTAAGATTCGCCAAGCCTGTGATATGGACCCTTATGATATAGACAAGCGGCTGTTTTTACCCCTTTGATTTGTTTGTAAACAATACCGTCTTTATTATCAAGTTTATTTGTTACAGCTTCACAAATCTCAAGATCAATATCTGTCACTTTGTATTCTTCATCGTGATAAATATTGAAGCAATAAGCCGGTTGGCGGCAAACCGCTCCGTGTTTTTCCATTATTTTGCCCATTGCCGGTGCCAGCTCAAATAGATCATCATATTTTTTTGCTATTTTTCTCATGGATGCAACAATAACCTCAGGTAACTCCTTAATACAACACTCATTCATAAATCTCTCCTCTTTTATTTCTTTGATATAATCAACGATTTTTGAAAGTTTGAGGTTTTCCTGTAAGATAGCAGATTCTACCCCATATCTTTTTTTCTCCAGCAATACAAGAAACTGATCGGGTGGAAGAGCATTTTTTACAATGAATCCTATCTCTTCAAGCGAAAATCCAAGTTCTTTAAGCCGTAAAATTTCCGAAACTCTTTTTAACTGAACAAAACTGTACATTCGATATCCATTTTCCGGATTGATCAATTCCGGTTTGAGAATACCAAGTTCATCATAGTAACGCAAGGCCTTTACCGTTACCTTTGAATGTTTTGAAAATGTACCGATTTGAAGCATAATCCCCCCTTCTTTCAAAAAATCTAGATTGTTTATATCTTACACCCTGCCGTAAGAGGAGAGTCAAGTATTTTTAGTTAATTTTTTATTGGAGAGGCTCTTGCAAAAATCATCAGTTTTTTGTAAGAACTTCTCTTCTATAGGTCTTCTATAAACTTTATCAATAAACACTTGACATTTTTTCCTAGATTATTTGTAATAGTAACATAAAACGAGAGGAACATACATGAATAATGAAATAATAGTTGATAAAAAAAAAATTGGTATAAACAATCGTACATTTTTAATAGCTGAGATAGGATTAAATCATAACAATGATATTATCACCGGAACTTCCATGATAAAGGAAGCCGGTCGATGCGGTGCAGACGCTGTCAAGTTTCAAAGCTTTATTGCAGATAATTTTTATCCAAAGACTCACCCTGCATACAGTATTTTCAAAGAACTGGAACTGGATAAACAAAGTCATATTGAGTTAAAAAAGGTTGCGGAAAATGAGGGTGTTATTTTTTTTTCAACGCCATTCTGTAAGGACTCTTATGAAATGCTTGAGGAACTCGCTGTATCTTGCTATAAGATAGCCTCGTCAGATATAAATTTTTTTCAGCTTATTGACCTCATATCAAAGACAGGCAAACCTACATTTTTATCAACAGGCATGAGTACACTAGGTGAGGTCGAAAGATCCGTAGATTTTTTTAGGACTAA
>CAYYKD010000041.1:0-20998 GCA_964471825.1 uncultured Spirochaetales bacterium | reverse complement strand
ATAATAACCTCGCCCTTCTACACTGCATTTCAAAATACCCGCCTGATTACTCTGACATTAATTTAGAACACATGAACTCTCTAGGATCAATTTTTAATTGCATAAAGGGTTTCTCAGATCACACTTTGGACAACCTTTCTTCTATCACCGCAAGAGTTCTGGGAGCCTCAATTATTGAGAGACATTTTACTCTTGATAAAAATATGAAGGGACCGGATCAGATGATCTCTATTGAGCCGAAACAATTTCGAGAATTAAGGGATTCACTTGATAATATTGATAAAATTATGAAACCTCTTGATAATCAAAATAGAGCAGACCTTCATGTTAAAAACGGCTCTAACAGAGGTGCCTATGCAAAATCTAATATTCAAAAGGGCGAAATCATAAATGATACTAACACTATATTTATGCGACCTCAAACAATGATTACTCCACAGCTTTACTATTTAATTGATGGGAAGAGAGCTCAAGTTGATTATCAAGCAGGTGATCCGATCCTTTTTTAAGAGTACATTGATTATGGCACTCTAAACCCAATAATATTTTAGAGTGCCATATAATTATTTAGTAGTCTAAACTATGGACATTAACTGAGACTTTGACCTTCTATAGTTTGTTGGAGTTACACCATAGTTTCTATAGAATAGATGGATAAACCCCTGTGTAGATCTAAATCCAAGTTCATTTGATATTGATTTAATTGTATATTCAGGGTTTTCAAGAAGTCTTTTAGCACCTCTAAGTCTATATTCTGTTGTCCACTCTGCAATTGTCTTACCTGTAGCATTCTTCAAAATCTTATTAATAGTTCTCTCGCAACAACCAAGCCTAATGCTTAATTCATTTACAATATTCACTTGCCCCGAGTAGTTATTTCGGATATATGCTACAACAAAATCAGGATCTACTTTATATTGTCCCGCATTTTTGATCTCCTGATTTTCTTGACACAGAGTTTCAATATAAGTTCTTAGCATCATATAATCCATATTTTCAATTATTCGATAGGCTCCATCTTTTAAATATTTTCCCATATCTTCTCTGTGACATCTACCATTTGAGATAATAAAGACCTTTAATTCGTTGAATGTTTTTTTAAACATCCTGATATAACCTGAGGTATGATCAACACCTCTAAAATCACTTATCACAACAACCTTGCTCTTGTTACTATTCATACAATCAACAACATCAAGGAAATTGTCTGCATATAAAACCTCAAAATTTTCCGAAATCAGTCCACTTTTTAAATCAGCAATCTTCTTAATACCAAATTCAATTACTAACACCTTTTTTTCATCATTTTTCATATTGTTCTCCGTTTTTTAATAAACCGAATTTACGCTGAAATTCGATATGAATATATTCGACAACAATTTATAATCCTAAATACTATTTTTTACTATTTTTGTCACCTTAACTATAGATATCAATAAGTTAGCAATTTTACTCATTATTATCAAAAGAGAAGAGTTAAACTTATTGAAACCTGACTCCCCGGGCAGAATAAAAAAAATTAAAATAATTTAAATAATAGTTAAATTTTAAACTTCATAAACACGAAATTTTGGTATCATCGAATGATTATTATGTTTAAAAATTAGGACTAACTATGATAGAGCCACGAGTATTAAAAGGGTTTAGGGATTACCTGCCAAAGACTATGATTGATAAAAAAGATTTAATATTTAAACTTGAACAACTATTCAAGATGTTTGGTTTTGACCCGATTGATACGCCGGCCCTTGAATACACTGAGATTTTGCTTGGAAAAGGAAGCGGGGAAACTGACAAACAGATCTACAGGTTTAATGATCATGGCGGAAGAGATGTATCTCTTCGGTTTGACCTCACAGTACCGCTTGCCAGGTTTGTATCACTTCATAAAAATGAACTTGTATTTCCATTTAAGAGGTACCATATAGCACCTGTATGGCGAGGTGAAAACACACAGAAAGGAAGATACAGAGAGTTCTATCAATGCGATTTTGATATTCTTGGAACAACAGCCCCTAACTCAGACCTTGAGATTCTTTTATTGATAAAAGAAGGCTTTGCACTCCTCAATGCAGGCGAATCAATAATCTCCGTTAATCATCGTATGATTCTAAACAATCTGCTTACAAAGTTAGGAATTAGGGATAAATCAGTTGATATTTTAAGAGTTCTAGATAAAATCTACAAAGCCGGAGTCGAGTCTGTTGAAAAGGAACTTGTAGATATCGTGCAAATTTCATCTGATCTTGTGGATAAAATTTTATCATTTCTAAAGTTTGACGGACTCTCAAATGAATTCTATGAGATCTCAGGCGTTGGAATTTTTGAGGCACTTGATAAGGTTGAATCAATCCTAGGCTCAGACCTAAGCCAGCCGGCCATGAGGATGAAAGAGGTTTTCAAAAATCTTGAAAAACTGGGCTATCTATCAAATTTTGTTTATAATCCTGCAATTACCCGCGGTTTAGACTACTATACCGGAATGGTATTTGAAACTTTTATTAGTGATAGACGAGGTTTTGGATCCGTCTGCTCCGGCGGAAGATATGATAATCTGACAGCACTCTACTCTAAAACACCTGTACCAGGTATTGGTGGTTCTTTTGGACTCGACAGGCTTATTGCATTGATGGAAGACAAGGGATCACTGCCCGGCAAATCCTCAAACTCAGAGGTAATTATTTTCAACCTCTCAGATGAACTGACTGCAGACTACTATAGTTTAGCATCAAAACTAAGAGATCAAGGTGTATCCTGTGAGGTAAGCCTGGAATCCTCAAAGATCACCAATCAATTTAAGTATTCTGAAAAGAAGGGCGTTAAATATGTAATAATAGCAGGAGAAAATGAGATAGCCTCAAAAAAATATAACCTTAAAGACATCGTCTCCGGTATAGAAGAGAAGGGTTTAGAAATTAACAAGATAGTTGAAACAATAAAAGGACTAAAATGATGATTCAGGAGATTATCCACAACATACTAAAAGATCATAGAGACAAGATAACTCTCGATGCTCTTGAAAGCAACCTAAGAGGCATTAATGTTAAGGTTCCGCTTTCAAAGATAATTTCAAGAGAGAATAATATATCTGTAATTGGTAACCTGGTATTCTTGAAATCCGGTTTGATCTTATCTCGAGAGAACTTCCTGCATGATTTTGAAAGTTTTATCGAAAGTAAGATACAGGTCAGAGAGACTGTTGATGATATTCTAAACTGTTACAAAGTTTTCATACCGGATATTCTCTTTGTAGAATGGATGGACATCTCACTTGAAAGAAGTCTTGAGGTTTTTTACCTCCTATTCTCTTTAATTGTAAAAAACAAACATCGAAAAGATCTCCTCACCAACTATTTTACAAAACTAACCGAACTATACACTGAAACTGCAGTCTATGCTGCGGTGCTTGATAAAAATCCCCTTAGTCAAAACTCTGAGGTCTTAGAGTCGATTACTAAACTTGAACAGATAGAATCAAAGTTAAATGCATCACTCTATGAAATTCTCATTAATCCTGACTTTGTTAGGCTCTCTATTGATGAATCTCTTCGAAAACTTGACTCAATTGAAACATCACTTAGAGATGTAATGGATGAGACCTTTGAGGAAACACTAAAATATTCGACAACCCTATTTAAGCGAGTAATAAATACGGAGATAAGGAGATTTAACCCGTTATTTCTGTTAAAGAGATTTGAGTTTGCCTCGTTCTACGAGTGGATTATATTTGTTGCAGAAGAATCTGACGGTTTTCCGATGAAGAGGCTTATTGACGACCTGGAAATCACTTAAAAACTATCATATTATCTGAATCCGATTATGTTTGTTTGATCAATAGAATTTAATCCCTCAAACAGCATAAATAATCTTTCTAACCCCAAAGCAATACCGGATGATGGTGGAATCCCTATCTTTAGGGCGTCTATAAATCTTTCAGGCAATTTTAATTCTGCAACTTGTACAGATCGCTCACCGAGCGTTTCGTTAAAATTTTTTATCTGAGCATCGGGGTCTGTCAGCTCTTCAAAACCATTTGCTATCTCAACACCGCAAATATATAGTTCAAATCTCTTGCCGTAATTATGATTATCAATACATTTTACCGATAGAGTTGACATACTAGCCGGGTACTCATACAGTATTGCAGGAGAGTTCCAGCCCAGGTTAGGTTCAACCTTTTCCATGAGAAATTTAAAAAATAGATCATCTCTCTTTAACAACCTCTGATTACTGTAATCCAACTTTAATGCTCTACAGACATCAGCAATAAATAGGTCAGGGGCTAATTCATAATTATCCAGTTCTATAGAATGCTCTGCAAAACAATCCCTAATTCTAACACGCTCAAGTCTATCAAATCGACATATCCTGTCACCCCGTTCTATATGGTCTCTGCTATAAATCTCACTGCCGATGAATCTAATCAACTCTATACAATCATCCCAGAGTTGTTCGTAGGGCTGATAAGCTCTATACCACTCCAGCATATAGAACTCAGGTCTATGAGTTTTGGAATTTTCACCACAATTTCTATAGGATCTGGTAATCTCATAGATCTTTTCAAGACCGGCTGATAACACCTCTTTAAGGAAAACCTCGGGGGAGGTTGGCAGATAATAGAAATTTTTTTGTTATTATAATCAAAATAGGTAGTGCAGAATGGTTCTATATACAACTCAACTCCGGGTGACTCAACTAATGATGGTGTATTTATCTCTATAAAATCAAAGGAATCAAAATATTTTCTTACTACAGCAAAGAATCGCTGTCTGTTTTTTAGTATCATCATATAATCGATCTTTGAGAAGTTTAACTTATAGAATAACGAATCTCTCTGTGTAAGCGGATTAACAAGTGATTTTTGAAGTAGAAATGTGGCTCTAATAACTACTCTGCATTCAATATAATTAAACTCACACCTAACTATATCGCCTTCAGATATATTTTTACTTATCGATTTACAATGTGTATCATTCTCAAAGAAAAACTTGTCTGTCCCCGACATATCGCAGATATGAAGTCCGTCAACATCCTTAGAAAGTACCCGCCCAATAACAAAGAGACCATCTTCATTATCAAAACTATTAACCTTGTCAGCTAATTCACCAATCATTACCCTCTTTAACATAAATCTCCACAATTTAAATCTCCACAATTTAAATCTACACTTCCCACCCGATGTTATTACTTGATAATTGATCTCAATTTAGAACAAAAAATCCCCTATTTCCTCAACCATATCAATATCACTGCTGATTTTTTTCAGGTCTACAACCTCGTCAGCAGTTTGATCTGACTTTTTTAAAGACCTTTTTTTAAGTTCATCTTTTTTAAGTTCATTACTTGATTTTTGATGCTCTTTTTTTTCCAGATAATCAGTCTTATCAGTCGATGATTTTTTCTCTTTAGAAACACTTTTACTGTTGAGATTACCATCTAATTCTGCCTTTGATCCGGCAATGTACTTATCAATTTCATCTATATCAGAGGACTTTAAGATTTCAAATCGTTCTTCTACCTCAGAGAGCCTTTTCTCGCACATCTTTGCCAATCGCACCCCTTCTTCAAAGAAGAGCATAGAGCTGTCAAGTGATAGTGATCCCCCCTCAAGAGTTTCTGCTATCTCCTCAAGTCTTGCTAAGGATTTTTCAAAATCAATCTTTTCCATGTTTTCCCCTCTGAACATTCTAATGAACATTCTAATTTATATTGATAACTTCATCCAATCTTATGAGGCTCTTGCAAAAATAAATTTTGAATTTTTGCGAAGCATATTTTTTTGGAAAACAAGGAAAAATGTGGCAAATAAACGCAGAATAATCACTTTATTTGAGTATTCTTTGCCGCATTTTGACGCATGTTTAACAAATAAAAGATCAAGCAAAAAACTAAAGGGATTTTTGCAAGAGCCTCTTATATCTCTCAAATAACCCATCACTAAAAACAACAAATCTAATCTCCTTAACAGCATCATTGTTTTTTTCAATATATGATTTAACTGCACCAATTGCAACCTCAGTTGCTTCCTCCACAGGATAGCCATATGCACCGGTACTTATCGATGGAAACGCTATAGATGATTGCTTCAATTTAAATGCCTCATCAAGGCAATTTATATATGAACATTCCAATAGCTCTTTCTCACCAGCTTTACCGCCGAGCCATATAGGTCCAACGGTATGAAGTACATATTTTGCCTTTAAATCACCGGCACCGGTAACTGCTACTTTTCCTATATCAAGCCTGTTAATTTTTTTTATTATCTCTCTGCACTCGTCCAAAATTGATGGGCCGCCCGCATTATGTATAGCACCATCAACGCCGCCACCGCCAAGAAGTCCTGAATTTGCTGCATTTACGATTACATCAACACTTTCATGAGTTATATTTCCATATCTAAGAACTATATCAACCCCTTTATATGAGTATTTTTTTTCCTTAACATTCATTTGTTTATTCTTATTCATAATATCTCCAGTTTATTTTTAATCTTTTAATCTTTTAATGTTAATTTATGGAGGCACCACGAAAAAACCCCATCAGTTTTTTGCTTGATCCTCTTTGAATATTAACACTATAGAATCCATTCGTCAAGATTGTGTTTTACTTATCTAGAAATTTTTATATTTTAATTCTTATGTGAAAATACAACTCGATATTTTAGATGCTGTGCAAATATTTCACACCATCACTTCTAAGACTGTTTTTAACTGCTACTACGAATTGGCACGACAAGTGCTATAGTTAGATATCAATATTTTTAGGAGGAATAAAAAATGAAAAAGTTTTTATTTTTAATGTTAGTTTTTGCGGTTGGTGCGGTTGGTTTATTCTCACAGGAATCTATCTCAGTTAGCGGTAATGTTATTATGAGTAACAGGATTCATCCTGAGTTTGAGTCTGCCGGTAAAAGATACCTGCTTGTTTTCCCGCATTTTCTAAGAGACGGAATAGAAGACAATGCTCTGGTCAAGGTTGATGGTGTCGTAACAAAGGAGTTACCCGGAAGACACAAAGGAATGACAATCAAGGAGGGTTCGTTATTTATTCTTGTTGAACAGATAACAGTAAATGGTAAAGTAATCGATATCAAAAAAAACCTTGATATTCGTAAACTCTACAACCAAAAAAATCATGAAAAAAAAGGAAACAACCACTTTGATCCTATGAAAAAAAAAGGTCATAGCTCAAAAAAGCAAAATTTGAATTGTCCATACATTAACTAGCACAATTTAAAAGATCACTATTACACAGTGCATCACAAGATAATTGCTAATTCTATAGAAAATTATTATTGTTTGATAATATTATTGCACTGTGTTTTTTTTTATTGTATTGTTTTTATTGTATTGTTTTTATTGTATTGTTTTTAATATATTGTTTTTATTGAGACCTCTTTTTTAGCTATTTACTTTATTTGGAGAGTATACATTGAATCCTAAACAGAATGCAGAGATATTAATGGGTTTTGTTGGTCTATGTGCATTATTTATCATGATAATCCTTTACTTCATCATGTTAAACCAGGAAAAACGAAATAGAGACCTCTTAATCGCTTACAACCTTGAAAGACTGAGTATGGAGTTAGTAGAGCTGGCAAGATCAGGTATAGATGAAGCAATTTTTAAGGAAGTTGAAGGATTAAACGGTTTTGGCCTATACAACAGTAACGGTTTACCTCTTTTTAAAGTAAAAAACGCACCTGACAGTATATTACTTGAATCTTTTCTTCCATCTAGAAGTATTATAATCAACGACAGCAAGACCTTCATAAGACTTATTCGACCACTTGGGCCGCCTCCCGGACACCACAAGAAACATATGAAAGTAACGCCTTCAAGTAACTTCCCAAAGAGAAATATTATCCTATTTATTGAGATGGAACAAAGTAAACTCATTGGAAACAACATCTCTTCAGTTCTAATAACCCTTATTCTACCTATAGTTTTTATCACTCTTACTTTAAGTTTCTATATGCTATACATAAAAAACAGATCATATCTACTTAAAATTGAAGAACAGAAGAGACTTGTTGAACTAGGTGAAGCGTCAAGAACTCTTGCTCACGAGATCAAAAACCCCCTTAGTGCAATTAAACTACAAACGGCAATTCTTAGAAAAAATTCTGATCTACGCGACGACAATGAAGTTAAAATTATCGATGAAGAGGTAACCAGACTCGATATATTGGTTGAACGGATTAAGGATTTTATCAAAGATCCAAAAGGGATTCCTGTTAAAATTGCACTCAAACCTGAGTTAGATAATATCACAACAAAATTTAATTACCCTATTGAAATTATCGGTGATGAAACTATACATATTTGCATTGATAAAAGCCGTTTTAGAAGCATAATTGAAAATATTATCAAGAATAGTATTGAAAGTGGGACAGAGGAAACTAAATCCGCCCCAATTTCTATTTTAATTTGCAAAAACCTAAATAATCCAAGGAAAATACTGATTCAAATTAAGGACAGAGGTATAGGGCTTACCAATGTAGATATTAAGAAAATATTTGATCCCTATTACACCACTAAAACAAATGGTTCGGGAATCGGACTAACCATAGTAAAAAGATTTGTTGAAGCGGCTAATGGAACAATAAAGATAGAAGAGTCCCATGATACCCGGGGAACTATTGTTTCTCTTGTTTTCCCCCTCTCTTGATTTCAAATAGCTTTAGTTGAGTGGAGCAGAAAATTGAATATACTAATTGTTGATGATGAAAAGAACATTCGAGAATCAATATCTAAACTGTTAAAAATCGAAGGTTTTACAACTTTTACTTCGGATAACGCCATAAGTGGACTTAGAATACTTGAATCAACTAATATTGACTTGATTATTCTTGATCTAAGAATGCCCGGTATGTCTGGTCTCGAACTTCTACAGATAGCTAGAGATAGGTATCCGAATATCATTATCATTATGATCTCTGCCTACGGTGAGATAACTGACGCCGTGAATGCAATGAAAGTAGGAGCATACGATTATATTGTTAAACCATTCGATCCTGAGCTTCTCATAGATAAATTAAGAACAATACAGACTGAGCATAATATTTCATCAAAAGTTAGAGGAACACAAAACGATCCGCATAAAATCAATTTTATAGGTAATTCCATTCAATCAAATAATATTAGAGAAAAACTGCGTAAGATTGGGGCAACCGGTTCAAATATTCTAATTTCAGGAGAGAGCGGTGTTGGAAAAGAGGTTGCAGCAAGATATATTCATGAGTATTCTGATAGGTCTGTATATCCATTTGTTGCAATTAATGTCGGCGGAATGCCTGACACCTTAATTGAGAGCGAACTCTTCGGTTTTGAAAAAGGGGCATTTACCGGAGCGGCTAATCAAAAACAGGGACTTCTTGAGAGTGCCGGTAAAGGAACTATATTTCTAGATGAAATTAGTGAGCTGCCGATAAATCTACAGGTTAAACTATTACGGGTTATACAGGAACGAAAAATTCAAAGACTGGGTGCCATAACAAGCATAGATTTAAATGCAAGAATTATTGCAGCATCAAACAAGGATCTCCGCGGTCTCGTATCAGAGGGCAAATTCAGGGAGGATCTATTCTATAGACTTTTTGTAGTTCCTGTGATTCTACCACCACTTAGAGAAAGAAAAGAGGACATACCTGATCTTATTGCATTTTTTATATCTCGCTTCAATATCCAATTCAACAAAAATATCAAAGGGATCTCTGCTGAAACACTGAACATCTTAATTGACTACAACTACCCCGGAAATATTCGTGAGCTGCAAAACATAATTGAGAGAGCGTTTGTCTTTTGTGAAAGCGATACAATCGGAACCGCTGATATCGATATAACAATCACCAAGAGCAAGCAAAACCGATACTCTCATGAAGGAAAAAATATTAAAGAAATTGAAAAAGATGCCATCCTTAATGCACTATCACGGTGGGAGGGAAATCGAACTAAGGCAGCTATCGAACTGGGTATCAGCAGGCGTACACTTATATCAAAGATAAAAGAGTACACCATATAACCCATTTAAAGTCGGCACATCCTACTTACTTAACACTAAGCAGATTGAGTATATCATTTCTTGTCTTTGTAACAACAAACGGATTATACTTTACACCTGTTGATCCTGTTTTAATCCAAACTCTGAACATGTTTACGGTCTCGTGCAGCTCAGTCTGAATATTTGTTAAATGCTCCATATTAGTTAAATCTCTTTTGCTGAATTCAATAAACTCAGTATGCTCACTGATCGGATCACAGATAAGGATAAATTTTGCCTCATCATATGGGTGGCTTATTGGACTACCAAGAAATGCAACGCTATTTTGTTCAGAAAACTTCGAAAAGTCAAATTTCTCAATATTAAAATTGCTTTTTTTAATAATCTGAAGTAGATTTGTCATAAAAGCTCCTTATGTTGTTTGATATTTGCAATAATTTAGATGACGAACATCTAAGTATAATAATAACTAATTCATTATAATAATAAAAGAGATAAAAGTGAAGTTAAATGACAAATTTACGAAAAATTTTTAATGAGTCAATAGAAGCCCTGAAAAGATTTAGTTTTATTCAAACACCTGAAACTGATGCAAGATTTATCATCTGTGAAACTATCGGCATAAATCTCACCGGTTTTCATCTTGAAAGGGATTCGCTTATTATCTCACCGGCTATGGAATTAAAGATAAAGGACAATCTAAAAAAACGGATGAATGGAGAAAGCGTTGCGGAAATCCTGGGAATTAAAGAGTTCTACGGTCTTGATTTTGAAGTAGACGGGGCAGTACTTATACCAAGACCGGAGACTGAACTCCTTGTTGACTCTATACTTGACAGGATCTCACTTGAAAAGGAATATAATATACTTGATATCGGTGCCGGATCAGGAGCTATATCAATAACACTTGCTCTTCATCTAAAAAAATCAACAATTACAGCCCTTGAGATTTCGCCTGAGGCGGTAAAAATATTAAAAAAAAATATCAACAGACATAAAACCAATAATATATCAATAATCAATGAAGATCTGTATAATTTTAAACCTCAAAAAGCATTTGACATAATTGTATCAAATCCGCCATATATCAAATCTCAACATGTAAACGATCTGCTCGAAAGCAAGTCGATTAATGATCCACGGATAGCTCTTGACGGCGGTGTTGACGGACTGGACTACTACAGAGAGATCAAAAAGTTCTCAGATAAAAATCTAAACCGAAACGGAATAGTTGCACTTGAACATGGGATGGGGCAGCGGTCTGATATTATTAATATTTTTAGCAATATGAAAAATGAGGGGTTAGATGACCTGGCCGGTATTGATAGGGTAATATTATTTAAAAACACCTAATCATACTTCTTAATAAGTGAACAACAGTTAATACCGCCAAAACCAAATGAATTCTTTATAAAATAATCTATATTATGCCTGGAGGCAATATTCTTACATATATCAATATCTATATCATCATCAACTGCCTCAATATTGATAGTCGGATGCAGGGTTGAATTATTCATCTGAAGTATTGAAACAATCAATTCAATTACATGAGATGACCAACATGTATGACCAAGCATGGACTTAGTTGCATTTACCTTCAACCTATAAGCGTGGTCACCGAAGACCTCTTTTATTGATGCTACCTCGATGTTATCACCTAGCGGAGTAGAGGTAGCATGTGCATTTATATAATCTATGTTTTCCGGTTTAATATTATTATTGTTAAGCAACTTATTCAAAACGAAGACCTGCCCCCTCTTTGAAGGCAATGAAAAATGAGTCCCATCATTGTTATATTCAACACCAACAAGTTCTGCATAGATCTTTGCACCTCTGTCTAATGCAGAACTCAACTTTTCGAGAACAATCATTCCTGTTCCATGAGAAGGGACAAACCCCTCCCTTCTTTTATCAAATGGTCTTGACGCTGATTCAGGAGAATCATTAAAACTCTTATAGGCAATAGCACTCATCAACTCAAGTGCTTTATAGCCAAGGTCTGAGAAAGATAGAATCCCGCCACCAACAAGTGCAACAGTTGACTCCCCTGACAGGATATCTATCATCCCTTTTTTCATAGCAATGCCTGAACTTGCACAGGCACCGCCGACTGTATGTGCCTGGCCCTTGATTCCTAGAATATTGTTAATCAAACTTACTGAAGCAAAATCAGATAAAAAGTTCTGCGATTCAGGATTAATCTGTTCCGGAGACTTTAAAAAAGTGTAGATAGTATCATCAATTGCCTTATTGTGAAAATTATGCCCGCCAAGATAAAAACAGGTATCTTCCCCTGTATAGTAATCTGATCCGATCAATCCGGCGTCTATATAGGCATCCAATGCAGCAAAAACAGGAATTATAACTGAAAATGGAGCTCTGTCTACAAATGAGCTTAGATAATCAAACTGTGATCCGGATAAAACACTGCGGTATTTGTTTAGTTTCTTAAAGTTATTATATAAACCAAGATCCCCGCCAATCTTACATGCGACTCTTGAGGTATCAACAGACTTTAACCATGAAATCGCTGATCTGCCGGCAATAAGATTTTCATATAAAATCTCAGGCGTATCTCCCAATGGAGTTATAACACCCATGCCCGTAATAACAATTTTCTCTCCACGCATAAACACCTCAATAATTTAAATGAAAATTTTAAAAGAAATTTAATAATAACTGCAAATTTTGTCAAGCAGAATTATGGGTAATAAGTGTATTTACTGATAATTAATGCTAATGTTTTCTAGTAAATAATGATAAGATATCAGATATGATCCGTAAAAAAATACCTACAACATACATTGTTAACCCAAACCAAAAGAATCTGTTATTCTCGATAAAACCTGTTTTTTTCATAATATTTCCTATAAATTCTTTTGATGACTCGCTATTTCTGTGAGTATTTCATTTAATCTGGTTTTTTCTATAAGCTCAAGCATCCTTGACTCAACGAACTCTTTTGCAGGAGGACTAAAATCTCCGGCTGTAACACAGATTGCTCTATCTGCTTTCAATTCTTTCTGTTTAGAATACACTGTTCTCATAGTAAGCTCGCCAACTGTTGTTGTAGACCTCACAAATGTAAAATAATATAATTCACTAAACTTTCCATTAGTTATTTCGGCAAGTATTTCAAGACACCCATCATTTGTAGTGTTTATCTTTGTGAAATTTACATTGCCTCCCTTAAGAGTTGAGGTTCTAGACATGAAGTACTTGACAACAACCTTGCAGAGATTTGTAAACTGTGCAACAGAACCAATCAAATATTTCTGCAGCAAACTATTCTGACTTAATTGCTGATAACTCTCATATTTCTGAGCAACATCTTTATAGTCAGGATCAATATTTATTATCTTTAATAGATACTCCACAGCTTTATTTAAATTTTGATTTTTTACATAACAATCGGCAAGAGCATATAGACACTCCAGCAAATTTGATGGTTTTAATGTACCCGGTTTCAATGCATTCTCAAAATATTCAATTGACTGCTGCAAAGCCTTTAGTCGATAATTTATCATACCCAACTCAAAGTTAGCATCAGCTGCATATTCCGGCATAATTGTTAACTTTTGCAAATATCTACTCGCCTCATCGTATCTTTTTAACTTAATCAAGCAAATAGCCAGGTTATTTAATGATTTTGCATCATCAGGGGTTGTTTTTAAAATAATGTTATAGGCGGTTACTGCCTCGGCAAACCTGTTGGACTGAAATGAAGCCTCTCCAAAAACCCTTATTACATCGGGGTTTTCAGGACTAACCTTAACTGCATTCTTAATGTATGAAAGTGCAACCTCAGAGTTACCCATAGATAATTCTATCTCTCCAAGTTTTAAATTTGCTCTAACATTAAAGTCATCTATCTTTTTTGCAACCAGGTAATACTTGCGTGCCTCATCATTATTACCTATCAGTGCATATACATCAGCAATTTTTAATGTGAATTTTATCTCACTTACATCCGGATTGCCTGCGTGCCTGTCAAGGATTGTCATATACTCCTTCACTGCAGGTAGATATGATTTAGAATCCGCTAAAATATCACCAAGTTTCTCCCTGGCAACAAAATCATTTGGATTGAGCTTAATGTGCTTTCTAAGCTCATCAATGGCAAGAAGTTTACTCTCTGTTGAGATCTTTTCCATCTTCTTTTTAACCTTAATTTTGTTTCTTGCACCATATATAAAATATACAATCGCAAGAACAACTGTAAAAACTATCATAAATATTAAAAAGGTTATTATAAGATCCAAGAAATGCCACCAAATCAAAATGTAATTTTTAAATATTACTAAAATATTTTAGAATAATCAACTGAAATAAAAGAAAAACCAAGGAAAAAAGACAAAATAAACTATTAATTATCATATTAATTATTAAAGACTCTTGCAGAAATAAATTTTTAATTTTTTGTGAAGTATATTTTCTATTTAAGTGACTCGATCAACTCATTAGCATGAGCGATAGAGGTCTCAGTAGCACTACCGGAAAGCATCCTGGAAATCTCCTCAATTTTTTCTGCCTGACTTAGAGTTCTTATTGTGGTCTTAGTCCTGGCTCCATCATCAGTCTTACTGATAAAAAGATTTCTATCACCCGATGCGGCGACCTGTGCCAGATGTGTGATACAAATTATCTGTTTTGATTTTCCAAGTTTTCTTAATGCACGACTAACTGCAAGTGCTACCTTTCCACCAATACCTGAATCGATCTCGTCAAATATCATTGTGTTTATCTTATCAGACTCACATAGAATTGTTTTAAGTGACAATATGATCCGGCTAAGCTCTCCCCCCGAGGCAATCTTAGATAGACTCTTTAGCGGTTCACCAATATTGGGACTTATCATAAATTCAACACAGTCTAACCCTGTTTCAAAATACTTAATTCTTTGATTATTATATTCGATATACTCATCGCCAGCTCCGGCAGGCTCAAATGAAATGTTGACAGAAAACTCAGCTCTCTCCATACCAAGGTATTTAAGGACACCAACTACCTTTTTCTCAAGTTCAGTTTTCATACTTTGCCGTTTATCAGATAGTATAAGTGCCTTCTCAATATATCTTTTTTTCAGTAACTCAATATTCTCTTTATATTCAGCTATCTTCTTGTCCGAAAAATTTATCAACTCCAGCTCATTTTCTGCACGCTGTCTATATTCATAGATCTTCTTTATTGAATCACCGTATTTTCTCTTAAGTTTTGATATAAGCTCATATCTCTCAATCATCTTATCGAGATCACCTGTCTCATTATCAATGGAAGTTGCATTATGAACTATCTCCTGAGTAATATCCTCAAGCTGATAAAATGCATCGGAGAACCCATTCAACATTTTGTTATATGATCTATCCATCTCTGCTAGTGATGACAATACATTCTTAGCACCTTTAATTGATGATATAACTCCGTCAGTACCGGACAAAATACCGGTCAGTTCAGATAGTTTTGCAGTTATCTTCTCACGATTCGTTAAAATATTTATCTCATTCTCAAGAAGTGTATCCTCCCCTTCTTTGATAGCAGCGGCACTAATCTCATCAACCTCAAATGTTAGAAGCTCAATCCTCTTTTCCTTATCTGTATCTGACTTCTCGATACTCTTTAGCGACTCATTTAACCTCTTAATTTCCTGAAACAGAGTTTTTGTTTCATTAAACAACGGCTCAAAGCCTGCAAATGAATCAAAATAGCCAAGATGTGTGTTCTTTCTTAATAGTGACACACCATCGTGCTGCCCATGAAAATCAAATAGTGCATTTGAGACTATCTGCAGTTCCTTGCTTGTTACAGGATTACCGTTTATAAATGATCGGGATTTGCCAGAACTATTCAGAACTCTTCGCAGTATAACCTCATCATCTTCAATGATAATACCGCAATCCCGCAACTCCTCTTTTAACTCTGCATGAGCGGAGATATCTATTGATGCATTTAGAATGGCCTCATTATATCCTGTTCTAATCTGATCAACACTTGCCCTACCGCCCAGGAGTATTGTTAGAGCCTGTATAAGTATAGATTTACCGGCACCTGTCTCACCGGTTATTATGTTAAGCCCCTTATCAAATGATATCTCACAGTTTTCGATTAATGCAAAATTGCTTATAGTTAGATCAGTTAACATTTATACCACCCATCCGAGCTTAGATTTAAGCCTCTCAATAAAATTTGTCCGTCCGCGAACAACCTTAATCTTTTTTGCAGACTCTCTAAAAATCACCGTCTGCCCCGGTTCAAGGTAAACAATTTTTTGGCCATCCAGAGTAATCTGAGAATTTGTATATGCCTCTTCCACTCTTATATAAATGGACTCTCCGAATGGTATTATAAATGGCCTAATGCCGAAAGCATGAGGACAGATCGGACAAATCACAAAGGCACCAAGTTCAGGATGTAAAATCGGCCCTCCGGCACTTAAATTGTAGGCTGTAGAACCGGTTGGTGAACTCACAATCAACCCATCCCCCATGAAATTCAATAATGAATGCTTCTCCAGATCAACCTTTAACTTAATCATTCTCGAAATACCTGTGTGAGAGATAACCCCCTCATTCAAAACAAGATACTTCTTTGGCTCTTTTCCATCTATAAGAACATCTAGAAGCCCTTTATAATCAAATTCACATCTTGACTCCATAAAGTCTCTAAAAAGTTCGCCAAACTCAGTAATTTCAATCCCTGTATTAAATCCCATCTTTCCGGAGATATTTACACCGAAAACAGGCACTTCTGTTCCTGCAAAGATTCGTGAAGTATATAAAAATGTTCCATCTCCACCAAGTGAAACTACTGCAGCAAAATCTTCAGGCACAAAACCTTTCTCAACAAGACTATCATAGAGATTAAAATCTTTATTAGAGTAAAAAAAAGTCTGTACAATAAACCCATACAATTTTGACAGGCTGTTTACAACATCAACAATTGTTTCTTTTAATTCTCTGCTTTCAAGCCCCACAAGTGCAATCATTTTCATAGACAACCCTACATCATCGATGCCAGGATCTTACCTATAAGGTCAACATCCTTTGTTAATAAATTAGCATATATTGGAACGAGAATAGTCTTTAGAAACATATACTCTGTGTTTGGAAATCGCTCAGAATCAGACTTATAGGCATGATGAAGTGCGAAAGGAAATGGCCTATCACAGACAACGCCGTTTTTCCTGAAGTATTCTCTAGCCTCTTTAAGACCTGAACTTCTAAGAATAACCGGAAAATCCGAGTATAACCGCTCACAGGTTTCATCATGTGTAATAAAGTAGTTGTTCGATCTCTTAACCGACTCCTCGTAGATCTTTCCGATCTTTTCACATAGTGCAAGCCTATGATTTAATGTTTCCTCCTGACTAATCCCCATTGCAGCTTTGATATCTGACATGAGGGATCTATACCTTGGAAAATACTCATCCGGTAGCTCATCTGACTCAATAAACTTCTTTATCTTGCCGGCACTTATCTTCTTAGGGCAAAATATTGCAGCCCCTTCACCGTTTGCGATGATGCTCCGTCTTGAAAAGTCCGCTATAGAATATGTTCCAAGACTTCCGACATTAAGCCCGTTTACCTTTGCACCAAGAACACTTGTTATATCCTGAACAACATCAGGAAATATATCGATATATGGTGTCGGATCATAGGTGTAACCAAAATAGTAGTAGAGAAAAAGCAGTTTTGTTTTATCTGTAACCGCCATCCTAACCCCATCCAATGATGGAATGTAGGCACCTTCTTCCAGATCAACAAGAACAGGTACAGCTTTTCTCTGTAAAATAACACTTAGAAAGACCTGCGGCATAAATGACGGAAGTATAACCTCATCACCCTCACTTACCCCAAAACAATCAAGTATTAATGATAGGGCAAGCTGAAAAGAATCGATAGCTATAACCTCATTAACTCCTGCTCTTTCAGATAACTTATCTTCAAATCGCTTTGAAAAATCACCATAATCAAGCCTATCCTCAATCAGAGAGGTCAAAACATACTCAAGATCTTTCCTCTTTATAGAGGGTCTAAACAGTTCAATAGTTGCCTTTTTCAAATATGCCTCACATAATTTTACATGTAATTATCAAGTTTATACAAATAGTTATTTTTTTTTACATAAACTTCTGATATTTATTTTTATGAATAATGATTTTATCTAATCTTTACAAAAACCCGGGTTTCTATATCTTCAGATAGATTTTTCTCGGGTGGCTCTTGAGATCTAAAAAATTAAAACTTACCTGACAACTGCATAAGCTCCTGCTTGCTAAATAGTTTATTTATATTTAAAACTACTAGAAGTGCCTCGTCCAGCCTCACAACTCCCCTGATGTACTCAGCCCCAACTCCTGAAACCATATGCGGTGGCGGTTGAAGTTTGTCGGCAGGAACACTCAGAACCCTATTAACAGCACCAATTATAACCCCAATGGTCATATCCTCTACACCGACAACAATGATACCTCTAAGAAGTTCTTCTTCCTCAGTAAACTCTCTCTCTTTAAACTTGAACCTTTTAACCAGATCAACTACCGGAATGATCTCCCCTCTCAAATTAACTACCCCCTCAACAAAGGAGGGCGCATTAGGGATAGGAGTAATATCAAGAACTCTTATTATCTCACTAACCTCCATAATATCTATCCCGTATAATTCATTACATATCTTAAATGTTACCAATGACAGCTCGTTTTCCATATGATTACTCCATATTATTTAGACGCTCATTAAATAATGATTATAAAATTTTATATACTATTATTCAACATTTTTTTTTAAAAACCGTGTCCCATTAATAGGATTTAAGAAATACTCTAACTTATCATCATCAAGACCGGCAAAGTCTTTTAAAATTTTCCTATAATCTTCTATAGAATCGATATTCATATCCTTGATCTTCAAGTAGACCTCCTTAAGTCTCGAGTAGCCCAGAACCGGCAGCAATACATTTATTAAAACGCCTGAATTAACAAGTTGTTTATCAATTCTATCCGTATTTACACTTAATTTATATAAAAATTTATTTATCAGACTATCAATAGAAACCGAAATCATATCAAAGACAGATAAAAATGAATTCAGTATAAATGGAAGATATGCGTTTAACTGCAGTTGGCCATTCTTACAGAATTCACCGATCTTAACACACTCGCACGAAATATCAATAGAATTCCCCCGAACCAGTTCCAATATAACCGGATTATTCTTAGCAGGCATTATCGTTGAACCATACTGCAACACGGGATGAACAAGTTCATTGATGAATGAGCTGGTATAGAGCAGCAGATCACCTGTTATCTTATAGAGATTGTCACTTATCAACTTAATTCCATTCGCAAGTTCACTGTATTTATCAGCATTGGATATTTCATCAGGTAGATTCTGACTACGCGATAGCGGAAGTCCCGTCACCCTCCGTAAAATCTTCTCTACCGCAAAAACATACTCCTTTGGGGCAAAGAAACAAGTACCAATTGCAGTGCCGCCTAGTGCAACGGATCTAAGCCGTTCTTTGAGTTTATTTACGCGCCACCTGTCCCGTTCGATAGCACCTGCCCATGCACCGAAAACCTGCCCAAGTGTAATCGGCAATGCATTCTGCATCTCCGTTCTACCTGCCATAACAATCTGATCAAACTCATTCTCACGAACTATTAACTGCTCCTGCAACGCTATAACACGGGTCTCAAGTAATTCCAATTTTCGATATAGAACTATGGTTAAGGCTGTTGTGAATGTATCATTTGTTGATTGATACCTGTTTATATCGGCAATGGGGTCAACCCTTTCTGAACAATTAAGACTTACTAACACCTTATTCGCTAATGATGCAGCAACCTCATTAAGATTCATATTTATACTGGTCCCCGCACCACCCTGCCTGAGGTTAAGAGGAAACTGAGCATCCTGCCTACCATCAATGATCTCATCAAGGCCGCAAATTATTGCATTGAAAACTGTCTGACTATACCCGTTCTCAGTCTCCATAACGGCTGTCACACAACTCTTCTTTACCTCAGCATATGACCGTATGATCTCAATAGGCAATTGTCCTCGTCCAAAATTATTAATAGCAAGCTCGGTCTGTTCACCCCAATATTTTTCCATAGTAGATCCTCAAATATCCGGTTTTAATTCAATCACTCGAGGCTCATGCCAAAACAATCATTGCAAGAGCCTCGCTTGTTTAAAAAAAGCCGGCTTAAAAAAACCGGCTTTTTTAATAATAATACACTAATTCTAGTATCTGTAATGATCCGCTTTATATGGACCGTTTACATCAACACCGATATAATCTGCCTGATCTTTTGTAAGTTTTGTTAATCTTACGCCGATCTTCTCAAGGTGAAGTCTTGCAACTTCCTCGTCAAGATTCTTAGGTAGAATATAAACTTTTTTCTCATACTTGTCTTTGTTTTTCCAAAGGTCGATCTGAGCTAAAGTCTGGTTAGCAAAGCTGTTTGACATAACAAACGATGGATGGCCTGTTGCACAACCAAGGTTAACAAGTCTTCCCTCAGCAAGCATATAGATCGCATTTCCATTAGGAAACTCATACTTATCAACTTGCGGCTTAATTGTCGTTTTTTTGATCCCTTTGTAACTGTTTAGTTTACCAATCTGGATTTCATTATCAAAGTGACCTATGTTACAAACAATCGCTTGATCTTTCATCTTTTCCATGTGTTCAATACGAATGATGTCCTTGTTACCTGTAGTTGTAACATAGATATCAGCAATGCCAAGTGAATCTTCAACAGTTACAACTCTATAACCTTCCATAGCCGCCTGTAGAGCACATATAGGGTCGATCTCAGTGATCATAACTGTACATCCAAGACCTCTTAGTGACTGAGCTGAACCTTTACCAACATCACCGTAACCGCAAACAACCGCAACTTTACCTGCGATCATAACATCAGTTGCTCTCTTGATACCATCAACAAGTGATTCTCTACAACCGTAAAGATTGTCAAATTTAGATTTTG
>CAYYKD010000040.1:0-29241 GCA_964471825.1 uncultured Spirochaetales bacterium | reverse complement strand
TTATGTCATCTGTTATGTCATCTGTTATGTCATCTGTTATGTCATCTGTTATGTCATCTGTTATGTCTTCTGTTATGTCTTCTGTATCAAAAAGAGGAGTTTTGTCTTCATAAATAAAGTGATCTGATACTTCTAATTCGGATTCCGAAAAATTATTAATTTGAAAAGAATCTTTTTCTTCACCAGGCTTGTCAATTGTTTCTTGAGGTATATCGAGTGACAGATCGATTGAGGTTGGTGTGTCAGGTTTGTAATTTTCAGCTACATGAGTTAATGTAATTGACCTATTCGCTTTATCTATATCATTAGATAAATCAATTAATGAGATAGTAGATGTAGAATCTGTCGTGTTTTCATCAGGTGGATTTTCTTTATTCGATAGGGGCATTTTTGGGAAATTTAATCTATTTAAGTAATTTTCTGCCCTTTTCAAGAGACCTTTCTTATCTGATGAGTAATCTGCAAATTTTAACTTTAGTGCTTTTTCGAGTAAACTCATTGTATATTCCGTTATTTCTAATGTTTTATATTAAGATCTTCAAATAATTTTCTATACAGTTCAAAGGCTTCAGATTCTGCAAACTCTTTAATTTTTTCTTCAGGTAAAGCATCTAATAGTTGGTCAAGGTAAGATAGAACTTTGCCCACCTCACTTTTTAGCTTATCATTTGCCGGAGGAACACTGGAGTTATTATCAGACTTTGTTGCCATTTCAGATTTTAATGAATTGTATATTTCTTCCTCTTCTTCAGATGAGATGTCAATTTTTTGTATTATATTTTCTTCATTATCTTCATCATCATCAAATGAAATTGATGTTTCTGTGAGATCTGCATCAAAGCTTGATAAATCGATGGTTTCTGATTCTTCTTCATTTTCGGTTATATTATCCGTTAAATTTTCTGTTTCATATTCTGTTTCATCTTGAATCGTTTGTTCTATAGTTTCATCATTAAACATGTCATCATTTTGTACTAGCTCATCTGCATCTGCTTCTATTATTTCAGTTGATGAAATGATATTGTCAAGTTCATCTCCGGAAAGTCCTATCGACTCATCCTCTTCATCTTCGATAATCTCAATTGGTTTTGGTATATCCTCAAGATTTATTTCATCAGTTAGTGATACTGTATGAGGTGGCTCGACTAGATCCAGGTTGTCTTCATTCTCTATGTTAGCATCAAGATTTAGATCTATGTCTATATCCATATCCATATCAAGGTCAATTTCTTGATTATTTTCTATTGTATTTTCTATTGAATCTTCTATTGTATCAGTAAAACCGTCATCTGTTTCGATATCAAAATCATTGTCAATATTTATATCTGAGTCCAGATCAATGTCAACGCTAAAATTATCTGATAGGTTTGATTCATCTTCATCAGAATTAAAAACTGAATCTGTATCTGTAAGAGGTGAAATTGAGTTCTCGAATTCCATATCTGTGTTTGATAAACTTTGATTTTTTATATCGTCATCAATAATAGGCATATCATTATCATCCGGCAAAATCGTATCTTCTATTCTCATTTCCAGATCTCCATTTGTTGTTATTTCACTATCTGTATAATCGGGTTCATCAATTTCATCAAATGAGCTGTCTATAGTCAATTCTTCATCAAGTGTAAAGTTATCCTCAAAACTATCATCATTGTTGGAGGTGTCAGATAATTGAATATCAATATCTTCATCAATGTTTTCGTCTTCAATAGATAACTCTGAATTAGAAAAGTCTGATTCTGAAAAATCTGAATCGCTTGATGAATTCTTATTAAAATCAATGTCAATATCATTAATATCACCCATATCAATTTGTGTTTCATCTGATTCAATATCTGAATCTTCCAGGTCAATTTCAAAGTCATCAATACTATCATCAATACTATTATCAATCATAATATCTGATGAGTCGGTCATAATATCTGATGAGTCGGCTGTAGAATTCATATCAAGATTATTTAGATCGTCATCTGTTATCATTGACTTTTGTTTTAACACTTCTACATCTGAAGATTCGTCTTGCAGAATTTCACTATCATCCGGTAAATCAAATGAGTTATTGGTTAGTCTATCTTTAAATCTCTCTTCCTGCTGTTCGATCTCGAATGCATCATCCTCAAGGTTGTCAAAAGATATTTCGTCAAGGTCGCTATTTAAGAACTCACTATCATGATCTTCTATTTTTATAGACTTTTTTTCAGGTATTTTTATTTTAACAACTGTTTCATCGTTATCAATGGTTTCATCAATATTAACATTACTAAATATTGAATTCTTCGATGGCTCAACAATAAATGTAACTGGGCCTGATTTTAGATCTACTCCATATTTTTCATCATCATCTTCATCTTCTTCAGTTTCCTCATCAAATGCGTCTGAAAAATTCATCTTAAAATCATCATCTGTTATTTGTGGTATTTCATCTGTTAATGAAATATCTTCTTCAAGTCCGAGATCATCTGTAATATTTGAAATGTCAGGTGAGTCAAAGCTGTTATTTTCAGATGAAATTGTTTCATCATTATTAAAGTCATCGTCACTATTAATTGATATGTCATTTAAATCTGATGAGGTTTCAAAGTTAGTTTCACCTTCGTCGTTGTCAGCAAAGGGATTCGTATCATCATCTAATTCTATGTCAGTATCTATATCAATATTTGCAAGTGTGTTGTCTATCTCTTTTTTATCTAATTCAGTATCGCTTAATACCTCATCAGAAAAATCATTGTCTTCATCAGCAAAATTAGTATCTTCAATTGAAAAATCATTGTCTTCATTAGAAATAATATCTGATGATAAATTAAGGTCAATATCTTCATCTAGATCTATGGATAAATCTTCGTCAATATCTGTATCATTTGCAGAGAATTCATCTGAATTAAAGTCATCGAGTTCAGATCCATCTATTGAATTTTCTTCAGTAATGTCTGATTCAAAATTCATCTCAAGAGTGTCTGCACCTAATTCCGGGGCAAGATCATCATCAAGTGCAAAATCAGATATCTCCTGATCAGATATATCACTATTTGGTTCATCAAATGATATATCAAAGTCTTCATCAAGATCTCCATCAAGTAGGTTTAAATCAAAATCATCAATATTGTTTTTATCAGACATAATCCCCTCTCTATTCCATAAAGATTTACCAAAATCCTGCACAATGCCTGTTTAATTTTCATATTAACTGACATTTAAAAAGCTATTTGCAGCCTCTTTAAATAAATATTATATTCATTTAACAATCGGCAACTTAGTAGCTTTAACTTACTATTTTTTTATAAAAAAGGCAAAAATAATTATTCTTTAATTTTCTATTTCTAATATTATCAAAAAGAGTTCTTATAAAACCGGAAATATTCGGGTATATATTGACACATTTAAGCACATTTGTTATAAACTAAACTTAATGGACTATACATAAAAAAGTATTTTTTTTTGTGCTTGGTTTTATTTTAGGACACCTCTAAAAACCTTATTTATTAAGGTTCTTAGAGAATAGAACCTGTTTTTGACCCTATCTGGCCTTCTAAATATGTAGAATAGAAGTGTCCTATAAGTTGTATTATAATTAAATTATTTATGGTTTTTATTAAGGAGTGTTTATGGCTGGACATAGTAAATGGGCAAATATTAAACATAGAAAGGCTGCAAGTGATTCTAAGAGAGGTAAGATTTTTACAAAGATTATTAGAGAATTAACTATTGCTGCCCGAGGTGGCGTTGCAGATCCGAATAGTAATCCCAGGCTAAGAACAGCAATCATTAAAGCAAAAGAAGCTAATATGCCTAAAGATACAATGGAAAGAGCTATTAAAAAAGGATCAGGTGAGTTAGGTGGTGCAGCTTATGAAGAGTTTATCTATGAAGGGTATGGACCTGGCGGAGTTGCTATTTATATGGAGATAATGACTGATAATAAGAATCGAACTGCAGGGGATGTCAGATCATTATTAGCCAAAATGGGTGGGAATCTAGGTGCAAACGGCTGTGTAGATTATATGTTTGATAAAAAGGGAACAATCCTCTTTAATAAGTCGGATGTATCTGAGGAAGCCGTAATGGAAACCGGAATTGAAGCCGGTGCAGATGATATAATCGTAGAAGGTGAAGATATCGAGGTTGTAACAACTACTGAGTCTTTTGAAAAAGTTCTACAGGCTTTTGAGGAGAAAGGTTTTAAACATGTTTCAGCTGAGGTTACAATGATTCCAAATATTTATCAGGATGTACAGACTGATCTCATTGAAAAGGTATTATCTCTCATTGATAAACTTGAAGACAATGATGATATTCAAAATGTTTGGACAAATCTAAGATTACCTGATGACTATGAAGTATAGTCTATGATTGTTATCGGAGTTGACCCCGGTATAGAGAAAACAGGAGTAGGGATAGTAGAGAAGTTAAACAACTCATACAATCTTGTCTTTTCAACACTTATTAGGACAGACTCAAAATTGGAACAGAGTGAGAGGCTTGTAATTATTTATGATAAAATGATGGAGATAATGAGTTCACATAAGGTGAACCATGCCTCGGTAGAGCGTCTTTTTTTTGCAAAGAATGTTAAAACAGCTTTGAATGTATCTGAGGCTAGAGGTGTTATTCTTTTGAGTTTAAAAAAAAATAATTTGCCGATTTATGAATATACTCCTTTACAAGTCAAACAGGCTTTAATTGGCTATGGTAGAGCCGAAAAAAGTCAAATCCAGTTTATTATTCAACGGATGTTAAATATGACAAGCATTATAAAGCCTGATGATGTCGCTGATGCTGTAGCTATTGCATTAACTCATATTAATAGTTACGCAATGATTTCAAAAATTAAAAAATCAAATATGGAAGGTCTATGATTGCAGGATTAACAGGAAAGGTTGTCTCTATTGAGATAGATAGTGCGGTAATTGATGTCTCCGGGGTTTTGTATTCTGTATTTTTTACACTTACAGATCTTGGGAAACTTAAGCAAAGTATGAACCTGGTTACAACAGTCTATACTCATCTGATTCATAAAGAGGATTCGATGCTGCTTTATGGTTTTATTGAAAAATCAGAGAGGACTGCATTTATACAGTTATTAAAGGTCAGTGGTGTAGGATCAAAAGTTGCTATGAAGATTTTATCTGTATATAAATCATCAGAGATGATGGCCTTGATCTCTGTAGGAGACCCGAATGCATTTAAAAAGATTCCCGGAATAGGCATAAAGTTGGCACAGAAAATAATCATTGATTTAAAAGGGACAATAAGAAGCCCGGATATAAGTGAATATCAGCGAGAGCTTATAGATGCCATGTGTGGACTGGGTTATAAATCTAATGATATTGAGGTAATATTAGTTAAGCAGACCGATCTTTCGGGTGATTATCAGACCGATATAAAGAGTTTACTAAAAGAGATGAGTATAAAATGAATGATGATGAAATTGTAGATCCTGTATTGCACATTGAAGATGAGTATGAATTACGCATAAGACCTAAGCTGATTGATGAGTTTATCGGACAGGAAACATTTATAAAAAATCTCAAAGTATATATTGAAGCTGCAAAGGGACGGGGAGAACCGTTAGATCATCTGCTTTTATCGGGTCCGCCCGGACTTGGTAAAACAACAATGGCAGCAATAATTGCCAATGAGATGGGAAGCTCATTTAAATCAACTTCAGCACCTGTTCTTGAAAAATCCGGTGATATTGCTGCAGTTTTAACAGATCTATCTAAGGGAGATGTTCTATTTATTGATGAAATACACAGGTTAAAGAGAAATATTGAAGAGTTATTGTATTCCGCAATGGAAGATTTTCATATAGACTTGATGGTAGGGCAGGGGCCATCTGCAAAGTCAATAAAGATCTCTGTTGAACCTTTTACACTTATCGGAGCTACAACAAGAGCCGGTATGATATCAGGGCCATTGAGAGCAAGATTTGGGATATCAGAAAACCTTGAGTTCTATAATCAATCTGAGATCGAGAAAATACTAAAAAGAACAGCCGGGATATTAGGAATTAACATTAATAAAGATGGGGCGAGGGCGATTTCAGGCTCCTGTAGAGGAACTCCCAGGGTTGCAAACAGGTTGATTAGACGGATCAGAGATTTTGCTCAAGTCTCAGGTAAAAATGAGATTGATGAATCAATAGCAAGTGATGCATTAAATAGGTTGATGATTGATTCAATAGGTTTAACGAAGAATGATATAAGGTTTTTAGATATTTTAATCAATCACTTTTCTGGTGGTCCTGTAGGTGCTAAAACAATGGCAATAGCAATGTCAGAGGAAGTTGAGACGGTTGAGGAGGTTTACGAGCCTTTTCTAATTCAGGCAGGTCTTTTAAAAAGAACAGCCCGCGGTAGAGTAGCAACTGAAAATGCATACCGTCACCTCGGGCTTCAATATATAAACAGAGATCCGGGCTCTCTGTTTGATTAATTAGTTTTGTTTATACATTCTTTGATTCTCTACCCACTCAAAGTATATTCTTTTATTTACATTTGATACTTCTTTGATAGATCTTTCTAATAATTCTTCCTTATAAATCCCGAAAATCGACTCCTGGGTATACTCAGTTTTTTTGATCTCAAGAAAGTGTTCATCAAAGTCAACATACACTTCTTTAAACATTGTTACAAAATTTCCTGTTGCTTCCGGATCTGCTCTATGAATTACAAATCCCAATAGTTTAATAAACGGATATTCTGATGGATAATATGGAAATTCATCCCGTTTATCCTCTCTAAATTTCTTTTCAGAATCATAGTGAGGGTTAACCCATGTTCGTTCCTGCCAACCCTTAAAGCTCAAGAAACCAAGAAAAATGTCTTTAACCTCATTCTGATGGTTTCGAATTCTTACATATAAAGCATATTTAAAGTTGTTTCCAAGTATTTTTACACCGATTTTTTTTAAAATACCAACATTTGATACGATCCCTTTATTATGGAATTTTTTGCCATAGCCGGTCATATTAAGTTTATCCTCGTAGAATGATGGAATTTCAAAAGGTGGTAAGATCTCTGCATAACTATTAGCGTGTCTTTCAGGGAAAAACACCCTTACTCCAAGGATAGTTTGATTGGGAAACTCTAAAGTATTTTTTACTGTCATTGCATAGCTTTTTGCACGAGAAACGATGTTAAATGAAGAGGAATTTACTCTGACCCTCCAGTTTTCAGCTTTCAAGTCCATTTTCATGAGTTCTTTTTTATCTTCAGACCAGAATTCACCAGCTGCATCCGAAAAATCAACTGTTGTATCCCGAAGATCACTGAAGTTGATCAAAAGTTGTTCCAAGCTATAAAGATTAATGGTCGCAAGAAGTAATAGTACTAAATATATCTGTTTTCTCATAATTCCCCTCATAAAAATTGTATTTACTTTTATAATATTCGGTAGAAAAATAAATCACATTAGATAATTTTAGTAAAACTTTATAATTGTAAAATCATATCAAATTGATTTTTTTGTTTCTTAACAGTTAATTATTGCGGGTTTAAGTATTGATATTTTGTGTGATGAGTTTATCAGGGTTAATTTCTTTTGGTTTAACTCGTAGAATTTTGCATTAAATATCTCTAACTCATCGGGATAGTGGGTAATTATCAAAGAAGGGATAGACCTCTCTATAAAAAAATTGTTGTATAGTTGCCACAATTCTTTCCGGCCAATTCTATCTAGGTTGTTGAATGGTTCATCTAAGACAACAAGGGTTGGATCAAACAACATGATTCTTGCAAGTGATACCCTTTTTTTCATACCTCCGCTGATCTCATCGGGATAATGATATGCAAACTCTTTCAGACCGCAAAGATTAAGGTAGAATATCGCCTGATTATATGAATCATCAGAGTTATCTCCCAGGGAGATCATTAGGTTATCAATCAGAGTAAAGTGATTTAGTAGAAAATCTTCCTGCCCAAGGTATCCTGTTTTTGGAAAATCCTGGTTTTTTTCATTATTTCGTTTATTTCCTTTATTTTCAGTCTGATCATTTGCATTGAAAAAAGTGATATTACCTTCGTAATTTTTTATTAATCCTGTAATAATTTTTACAAGGGTTGTTTTTCCTGAGCCGGAGGGACCGGTAACAACGGTAAGACGCTCCTTTTTGATACTAAGATTCAAATTATTAAGAACAGATCTTTTACCATATGAGAATGATATATCATTAAGTTCGATCTCAATAGGTGTACTTTTTAACAGGTAGTTTTTACCATTTTCATATATAGTTGGAGTTTTAAATTTTACAGGGAACAGGTGGCTGGAAATTCTCTTAGAAAATATGGTTAATATAAAAGATGCTGTAAGAAATAGAAGACTAAGTGCGTAGAAGTTTGTCATTTCGTAGGTGTAGAAATAACCATAGATTTCCCTGCCTATTCCATCACATGAACTAAACCACTCAGCAATAAATGCACTTTTAAACGCAATGCCCGGGCATATTGTAAAAATCCCATTTAAGTATGGTGACAGCTTTGGAAGAAACAGGTACCTGAGGAGTGATTTGTTTCTATGTCGGTAGAGATTAAATATATCGATTGTTTCATGAGTGATTGTTTTTCTGCCTTCAATAATGTTTACTATTATGATTGGCAGGGTTACCAGAAGAGAGACAATGATCGGAGTAAAATCATTTCCACCGGAGATCAGCGTTACCGGGATGATCCAGATAAGAATAGGTGCTGTCTGCAGGATTATTAAGGATGGAGTTGAGATTCGTTCCAGGTATCCGTTTTTACCTGCTATAAGTCCAATAATCAGCCCAATTATAAATGCAAGTAAAAGGCCATATAAGGACCTGATAAGTGTCAGTGATAACAAATAGAGTATTTTAACATCAAAGAGATAGTAGAAATATTTCACTATTACCCTATCAGGTGACGGCACAACTTTGGTTGTAAGAATAATTGAAAGTAACAACCAAATTGCAATTACAATAGATATACCGGCGAGGTAGAGTGAAACTTTTTTAAAGAATGATATTTTTTTAGTATATGAATCCGGCAAGTTCTTTATCCTCCAAATCAGTACCGATTATTTCAAGGTATTTCTTGATAAGGAATAGTTCGGTCTGTTTATCCAAGATCATATTAATAGTGTTGGCATAACCATCTGTTATATATTCAGCCTTAAAACCAAGCTCAACAGAATATTTCTCAGAGTATATATTTCCCGAAATAAGTATATGATTGTTGATTATAGTTTGATTTTCCGGTATGAGTTTTTTTGCTTGGTCAAGTTTTGTTTTTAGTTCAGGTATTCTTTGTTTCATTGCAAATAGTGCTATCTGAGGAGTTCTCATATCATATTGAAATGTGTCCTTCCATAGATCATGAAGGGAGGTGAGCTTTCTAAATCCATTTGTAGCGATCAGCATAGTGGCTAGCGGTTCGGGGATCACAATAGCTGCTGTCCTATCAGTTGATAGAAATGCAATTTGTTGATTAAAGGGTGCATATATTATTTCCGTTTCAATATTTAAGTTGTTAAAGACAGCTCGAATTGTTGTGTCAATTGGGCTTTTAACAAATGGTGCAGATATTTTTTTATATTGAAGATCAGTGATTGACGCAATTTGCTTGTCCTTTACAAGAATCGTAGAATTCCCCCAACCTGTTACAGCGATCATTATTATATCTTTGCTGTCAAGATATCTGTTTAGCCCCTGTGAGAATCCGCTGACTATCAGGTCTTTCTTTCCTGAGATTAATTCTGCCATTGCAAGATTATGCTCATCGTAATAGCTAACACTATAACCTGTAGTTTCAGATAGACTCTCTTTGATAATAATTGATGAAAGGGTTTTTGGTGTTCCAATATTTACCAGTTGAGATTTTTGTTTATTACAACCGAGAACGATCAGTACGGTTAGTGTAATTAATAATGCCTTTTTAATAAAATGTTGTTTCATAGATATTCCTTAAGATGTTGTTTTATAATAAAATAAAAAATATTAAATTTTAGGCGGTTCACGATAATTAAACCCGTATTCTTTTAGAATCCCGTTAGAATACTTATAGACAGTTTTATTTACCGGTACATTTGTAATTTTAAGCTCTTCTTTTCCAAACGATATAACAACGCCGGGAAATATTGATGATTCACAAACTACAGTGCAGTTTTCCGGTTTCATATTTTCTTTAATTAGCTTAAATTCGGCATTTAAATCATCAAGTGATCTTTTTTTCTGTTCAATAAGTATATTTAACTTTGATATTGCTCTTTTTACTTCATCTTCACTATACCCCTCAATAGTCTGATGTGATTCAAGATAATTTTTTTTATTATTAAGCTCAATTATATTATTATTCATTTCTTTTAATTTAACTTCTATATTTACAAGTTCATTGATTTTTTCAGGTTTTATTCCGGCAGAGATATTAGTTTTAACTCCATTTTGAGAGCCTATTTTCTTACTCCAGACATTCCCCCCTGCAATGATGTTTCCCCCAATGATTTCTGCCCGTTTTCCCTTTAAAATAAGATTGTTATCAACTTGTATGTCAGAATGAAGTATCAGCTCTTCGACAAACAAAGACCCCTTTGCTACCAGTTTAGTTTGCTCGATATATTTTGCGTATATATCCCCGCCGGCCTCAAGATATGCATCGTTATTTCCATTTATCCCGGACCTTATTAGAATATTTTTATTACCGATTATTTTAACTCTACCAAGAAAACTTCCGACTTCAATATCGCCTGTAGCTTTTAGTTCAAATCCATCAGCTATTGTACCCTTTATCACTACCGATCCGTCAAAGTCTATATTGCCGGTAGAATAGTCAATATTGTTGAGTTCTATTAGCGGTTCAACGCCAATAATGTTGTCCCTAAGGTATGCATTTCCATCAACGAGTGATATGATTGTATTGTTTTCTTGTTTTATGTTTTTTCCTATTTTAAATGTTTTTACATCACTTATAGAGTGTTTCAGGACCTCACCATAAATATTAAATCCATCTTTGCCCGCTATAGGCAGAAAAATTTCAGCGATTACTTGACCGGCTTTAACATTACTGATGAAATTTAATTCTTTAAGATTTGCTCTGCCATATTCGTCAAATTTGAAAGGCTTGCCATGTATTGTGTTAAATAATAGTTTATAATCTCCGGTTGTTCCATTTATAGGATGAATACCCGATGAAACAAGTATTTTCTCGTCATAGATATTATTGTTGATTATTTTATATATGTTATCATATAATAAGTTTTTTATTCTCTGACCGGTCAGTATTTCTATAATCTCATCACTAGAATAACAAATATCTGGAAATTTAGGTTTAGATATCGATATGTAGCATTTTATATTGTCATCCGTAATGGTTATGCTGTACTCCTGTTTATATTTGTTTCCGTCAGGCCATTCAATAAGTTTAACAGGTATTCCTGATGCCTGATTAACTGTGGTATTTATTAATTCCGGACTAACTGATGGGACATTGAGCAGTTTTAATCTTGCAGAAACCGTCTCGGGATAGACAATTTTTCCTTTACCCATCGCCGGATATACAGTAAGAACAGCAAATCCGTTAATGAAACCTATTTTAAAGGATGAATCAGTATTTGTTGTTTGATCTATAATTTCTTCAAGTATTTTTTTTCTGTTGTTCATTTTATTTTATATTTCCATAAATAGTGCAATTTTGCAAGAGCTTTATATTACATTCATAATTAACAAGTACAAAACACTTGATTTTATAACAATTTTATTCTAAATTGTTTATAGTGATTTGGAATAAAATACAATTAAGAAAATTGAAAAATTAAATTTTTGAAGGTATAAAGTTTAACGAAAGAACCTCAGAAGAGTTTATAAAAATAAAGAGAGAATAATTGAATAAAAAATTAACAATAAAAGAAAGTATATTAAATATTCTATTAAAGAATTCTGAATTTGGGCAGACAGAGGATGATATCTTAAAGAAAGTTCATATCAATTTAAAAAGGAATGTAGAACCATTTAGAGAAGCAATTAAGCAATTAACAGATAACAGTGAAATTGTATTTTACAAAGGTTATTTTTTTATTAAGAACTATAAGCCGGTTTTTAATAATATGGAAAAAAATCTTCTTTCTGTATTAAAAACAAATTTTATTTTTTTGAAAGAGATAAATTATAATTATTTAAAGAAATTTTTTTTTAATATTGATGAGTTATTCTTATCAAAACTATTAATAAAACTTCAATTTGACGGTACAATAATTAAGATAAAGAAAAACAGATTTCTTTTTTTACAACTTTATAAAAATTATTTAGATATTTTTAAAAAAAAATGTATAATAAACATTAAAATTGTGAAATTTATAACCGGATTAAAACATGAAGAAGCAGTAGTATTAAAAGAATATTACGAAAAAGTCGTTCTGTAGCTAAAATTTTTAGACTTACTTGCTAAATCTTTAAGGTATTTTAATTTTTTTTTGTAGTTTTACCGATTATTATTTGTAGATTTTCCGATTATTTGTAGGTTTAAGTTTGATTTTAAAAGTTAAAAGTTTAATGTTAAAAGTTTAATGTTAGAGGTTTATAAATATTTATTTATTTAGGGAGTGATTATGTTTAAGAAGTTTATTGTTGGTTTTTTGTTTATCTTTATCGTTGTATGTACTCATGCTCAGGATGCAACTGGTGATATTGTAGCGGATACCACCTCTGATAAGATTGTTAAGAAGGAGTCAAAACCTTTAACAAAAGAGCAGGAAATGAAAAATGAGATATCAATCCTAAAGCAATCATTATCTCTTGATATTAAAAATTTAGGTGTCACAGAAAAAGAAATAATTAAAGTAACAGATAAATTACTTTTTGAAAATAAAAAAGAACCTGTAACAGATGAAGAAAAAGTTGAATTAGCTAATAATCGCAGCAATTTATTAATGCAGAAAGTCAATTTAACACAAACAATTACTGAAAAAAAGATACTAATCACTTCCAAGAGTTCTTTGTTAAATAGAAAGAAAGATAATTTTGTACAAGCAGAGGGCACTCTTAACTGGCAGAAAACTTTTGATTTAAAGGGTAAGTCCGGTAAATGGCACATATCAGCAGTTTCAAAAGATAATATGGAAAATTATAGTCAAATAGAGGCTGTAAATATTGATATTGATCCAAAGTCAGATATTCCGACATTAACTGTTATTAATCCCCAGCCATATGCAAGGGTTCCCGGTGATTTATTTATAGTCGGAACTGCTTTTGATGATGATGGCGTAGATCGAGTAGAGATGTATATAAAAAATTCGGAAAGTGATGAGTTTAGGAAGGTTGAAGGAAGAGATTTCTGGAATTATTCTTTAAATACGAGTGAAATGCAAGATGGTTTGCATAATCTAAGATTTAAGGTATATGATATAAATGGAAAGGTTAGCAGGTTTAAAGGGAAATTCGGTGCTGAAAGTGAAGATCTGGTTGTACCTTTTATTCTAGATAGAAAGGTTCCTGTAGTTTCTGTTACATCATTAAAGTCCGGTCAAATAGTTTCCGGAAATATTGTACTTGAGGGAAGTGCATCAGATTTTAATGGGATAAAGTCTGTACAATACTCAACAGATAATCGTCAGACATATAATAATATGAAAATTAAATTTAAAAATAATGAGAAATCAGAGGTTGATTTTTCTGCTAAGTTTAATTCAAATATTATGGTTGACGGGGTTCAGACAATATGGGTTAAAGCTCTTGACAATGCCGGATCTGAGGGGTTTTTCCCAATTACACTGACTATAGATCATAAACTACCTGAACTGGAAATTACTTATCCTAAAGATGGTGATACTGTATCGGGTGTCTTTAAGAGTTTTGTTTTTGCAAGAGATAATGTAGATGTTACAAAGGTAGTAGTTGAATTAAAAGGTGCTGATGAAAAACTGGTTGAGATTAAAACAACAGTTGGTTTTCCATTCTGGAAATTTGATATTGATACAAGGAAAGTAAAATCCGGTAATTATAATCTGGTTGCGAGTGCATATGATATCGCCGGTAATATATCAACAAAATCAATAAAACTGACAATAGATCAGATTAAAGATAAACCTGTTTTAACTCTTGAAAGTTTTAATAATAATGATATTTTTTCGAATGTACTCCCGGTATTTGGAACTATTGTTGATAACAACAGCACAAAAGAAGTGCAGTATAAAGTTTACTCACAAAATAAAACAGTTGTGAGTGAGGGAGTTATTAATTCGAAATATAATTTTTCAAAGATGATTGACCTTAGGAATAAAGAATCGTTCCCTGATGGGAAATATGTTCTAGAGTTGATTCCAAGTGATATAAATGACACAAAAGGAGATGCTGTTAATATTTCATTTTTTATAGATACACAATATCCTTCATTTAATGCTGAATCGATATTGAAATGGGCAGGTAGATCATTTGGGAAATTAATTGATATGCCTGTGGTAATTGAGAAGGCCGGTGATCTTAAATCGGTAACATACTCTATAGAGAATAGAAGTGGAGCAGAGATTCTAAAAGAGACAGAGTTGAAGTTTAGAGCTCAACAAGGAACACCGAATTTTGTCTGTGATAATATCAAAGTTGACTTTATACAATCAAAATTACAATATGAGGATGGCTTAACTTTAATTAAGCTTAAGGCAACAGACAGAGCCGGTAAAACTTCCAGATTAATTGTACCGTTTTTTATTGACACTAAGTCTCCGGTAATAACAAGCCCTGTTATTCCTGCAAAATCGTTTATGAATAAAGATGAAACATTTAGTGTGACTGATAACTTGTTAATTAGAGAAATCAAATATTCTATAACATCTAATAGTAAAGAGGTCGCTCCAATTACTGCTGTTTTGCAATCAGATGAAGACATTATACCACTTAAGACTAAAGGAAGTGACGGTAAATTGATCGAGTATACTGCAGTTGTTGAGGCATCCGATATGGGTGGTAATGTTAGTAGATCTAGTGTTAAACTTGCATTTGAGCCTTCAGCTGAACCGGAATATAATTTATTGATAAATGCAGTTCGTAATACAAGAGATGTTTATAGTGAAGTACCTATTTTCTTTTCAGGCGAATCATTCAATCTAGATGAATTAAACGGCAAAAGTTTTGTATTTTTACCAGGAAAATATACAGAAGAATACGAATTGAGTTATAGGAATGGAACTACAAAGCTTGATATGGTAAATATTGAGAATGGTGTCTATTTCTTATCTATTGATAATGAAACGAGGGCTGCAATCGGGTCTGGTGTTTTTAAAGCAGATATTATTGATATATCTGATAAAACTAAAACAACAATTTTAACGACTATGATAAATAATGATTTTAATATTCCCGGAGTTAAAGTCATATATCCGCCTGCAAAAGTTTCTTTTAACTCAGATTTTACTTTATATGGTTCGATATCTGATGATTCAAAAGATATCAAAGTAAGCTTTGTTGATTTCAGTAAGCTGCCATTATCGATACCTGCAGCTGAATTTGAAACTGAACAGTATTTACAGTTGCCTCAGAATGTTAAAAATGAACTACTAAAATATTATATAAAAGACAAATCCAATATTTACCAATTGACAAAAATCCCTAGTTCTTTATTAAAGGATGTTGCACAATTATTTGTACAAGCCGGATTATTAAATTTTGTAGATATTATGGCAGAGCAAAATAATAATGTTAAGCCATACTCTGTACCTCTAATAGATGCTTTAAAAAGAATGACAACTGAGCCACTTGAGAATTTCATAAAATCAAGTGATATAATTCTTAATCCTACGGATAGATTGTTTAGGTTAAATGTAAATACCGAAGCGTTATCAGATGGTGAAATAAGATTTGTCTTTAAGGTATCTGATAATGCAGGAAAAAATACATTTATTCCATATTCATATATTATTGATAAGACACCTCCTGAAATAACTGTTGATAGGATTATATATGAGTTGCCCGGAACAACACCGGAGACACCGGAGGAAAGTGTGTCAGGTGCTGTTAGTTTAAAAGGAAATGCAAAAGATAATCTAAGATTGTCTGAGGTTGTATATATTCATAATGATACAATATTAGAAGCAAATAATAGAGAGTTGTTTGATTTTAATTATAACCTACGAAATCTTAAAGGTGTAAATTTAAAAACTAATCAAAATATTCCACATATTATAAAGATGTTCGCAATTGATAGTGCCGGAAATCGAACTAATATTGAGAAACAGGTAATAATTGATCCTAAATCTGATATTCCGGAATTATATATTAATAGTCCATCTATACCCGGTCAAAGATTTACAACAGAGGTTGAGTTGGGGGGGGTTGCAACGGATACGGATGGAGTAGATCATATCCGATACAGATTAAGTAAGGTTTCCGGAGCACAAGGTGAGTGGGGTAAAATTGAGATTACTCAAGGGATGAATTGGAATCATAAGATGCAAGCCTCAGCGGGAATGTCAGGTAAGTACATACTTGAAGTACAGGCAGTAGATATTTATGGTACTCAAAGTGATATTCAATCTATAGATTTTCATATAGATCTTGAAAATCCTGAAATAATTGTAAGCAGTCCTGCTTCAGCATCCTATCTACAGAAAACTCAACGGATTACCGGTAGAGTTATTGATCCAAATGGAATAAAATCTGTTGAAATTAGTACGAATAATGGTTGGTCTTTTACTAATACCGAGGGGAGCGGCGGAAGTTGGTGGTATACATTTAATTCTGCGAGTGTACCTGATGGTGAGTTAAAAGTATTTATTAAAGCAAAGGATGAGGCCGGATCAGAATCATTTTCATTTGCTTTATTTAATATTGACAATACTGAACCTGAGTTGGATATATTGCTTCCTAAGGATGGATCAGTTATTTATGGAAAGTACAACCTTGTAGGTAGGGCAAAGGATAATATTGCAATTGATCATGTTAAGCTATGGTCAAATGGTGATATTCCCGGTGTTAAAGATAGAGAGGGGTTTGTAACGATAAAAAAAGCTGTTGGTAAATCATCGCTTGAAACTTTTGAATACATAATTGATACAACCAGTTGGGCAAACAAAGCTGATTTTGATCCTAACAAGCAATATAATCTTGTAATTAGAGCAGTTGATAAAGCAGGAAATATGACTGATAGATCAATAAGTTTTAAGATTAACCCTAAACAGGCATTTCCTGTCGTCGAGATTGATCAACCGCAACCAAATCAGGTAATGACCGGTGAAGTTATTGAGTTCTTTGGTACTGCTTATCATGATGATGGGATAGAATCGGTTGCTATAAGTATTAATGGAGAGAAAGAAATCATCGCAGAGGGAACAAACAAGTGGTCATTAAAAGTTCCAGCTGTTAATATGCCGGAAAAGATACATAGCATATCTGTAATTGCTTTAAAGAAAAGTGCCGGTACCGAAAAAACAATTGGATCTGCAAGTACAATATTCATTTATCGAGGGGATGGGCCAATAATTACCGTTACTTCTCATATTAATGGTTATCCAATGGAACATAGACCTTGGTTAACAGGAACTGCTAGTTTTTATGAAAAAGATATTGAGTTTAAGATTAAGAGAAAGATTCAGGAGAAGAAGTATTCACAGCTTGAAAATAAGTTTAGAAGAACTCCTGAATTAATACCAAAAGTTGATGAAATTGAAGTGTCAAAATTTGAACTAGAGTCAGAATTGTCAAAGTATAGAAATGAAAATGTGGTATCAGAGTTGTTGTTAAGTCTTGATAATGGTAAAACCTATGAAAAAGCCTCAATTGTTAGTGGTAAATGGAAAGTTCGAGTACAAACTCAAAATCTTTCAAATGGTGTTCATATGCTTCAGATGCGAGCTAGAACCAGATCAAATAAGGAACAGATTAAGCACTTTAAAATATTTATTGATAGGGAGCGACCGGATGTGTTAATAGATATTCCTGTTGATAATGCAAAAGTAAATGAAACTGTATTTGTTAGAGGCGCATCGAATGATAATGGAACAATTGAAGAGGTTAAAGTTTCATTAAATAGGTTTGATAAGGATCTTGGGAAAATGCCAAAGTTTATTCAGGGAATATACTTGTGGTCACAGTATGATTTTGACTTTTTAGGTGGAAGTGGGATGCTCATAACTGGTGGTATAGGAATGAGTTTCTTCGATGATATCGTTAGATTGGAAGGTGTATTTGGGTGGAGACCTTCAAGAGATAATATGAACGATCTTATTCCAGGAGTAGTAACAAATCCATCGTTGTACCCGGGTGTTGGTATTAAGAATGACGATCCATTAAGGGATTCTGGATATTATCCATACCCGGAAGAAGGGTATAATCCGAGATTTAAAGGATTTGTTGCCGGTGGTAAGCTCCTTGCTAGAATCCTGGATATACCATTTGAACCATATCTTGGAGAAGACGCAAGAAACTTTTCAATAAGTCTTGAAATTGGAGCAGCTTTCTTGTGGTATAGTGGTTTTGGAGGTTCATCAGCTGAGGTTAATAAACTAAACAATAATCTGGAAGGGGCATATGATGCATCTAAGGATGGAAAGCTTCTTTCAGGATTTCTTTATCAATTTGATTTTTTCAAAGTTGAGAAATATGGAATCTTACAAAACTTTGCTATATATCTAGAGAATGCGTTCTTCTTTATACCGGCAGAAGTAAATGCAGGTATAATAATGCATGTTGGATTAGGTGTAAGGACTTCCCTTTATAACCTCAGTAAAACAGAAGCACCTGGGGGTGCAAAAAGAAAGTAATAGTTAGTTATTACTATTTATGATACAGAGGTCTTATGATCTCTGTATTTTTTTTATACACATTACTTCGATTGATTTTCACTACAGGTCACCTTCATAAACCTTATATTATAAAGTTTATGGTGACTCAAACTCATTTCTATCCCTATACGGCCAATACACATTATTAATAAGGCCGTATAATTATTATATTAATAAAAAAAGAGACCGTCAAAATGACGGTCTCAGATAACTAAGCTCAATATTAGCTTATTTTTTCATTTCTTTTCTTTTCTTAACTATAAAAGTAGCAACATGTTGACCTTTAGTTCCTCTTCCAAAACCTTTGTCAACTCCGGCTTCTTGTGCAAGTTCATCAATAACTTGTGTACCACCGGCAATAAGTATAATCTTATTTCTGATACCTTTTTCTACACATAGTTCGTGAACTTTTTTCATGTTCTTATAGTGTGTATTATCGTGGCTTATTATTGTACTTAATAGTATTGCACCAGCTTTTGATTCAATAGCAGCATCAACGATTTTTTCAGGTGCAACAGATGTACCAAGATATATTGGCATAATACCATATTTCTCAATACCGCCGTGTTTGATATCAATTATTTCTCTTAGACCAACTGAGTGTTCATCTTGACCAATAGTTCCGGCAACAATTGTTAGAGGTGATTTTTCAATTTCTCCTCTAATTTCATCATCTGACATTATTTCAGGTCTAGGTGGAATTTTTAACTTAGTTGCATCTATTTCAAAATTAACAGATCCCTTTAGTTCGATTAGAGTACCTTCAGCTTCCTGAATAACCATTTTATTGATAACTTCAACTTCCTCAAGCCCCATTTTTTTACCAATCTCTACAGCTGCTACAGCTGCAGTATCGATATCACATGGCAACATAAGAGTTATTAAAATTATACCGTCACCAGCCCATTGAACTTCCGGTTTTAAATGTTGTTTAGAAAAATACTTTCTGTTTTCAGCAAGTCTTACATTTACATTGTCATTAGGATCAAGCTCATCAATGAAAACAATTTTTTCAGGTTTTTCAAAAGTACAACCTTCAATTGCGTCAGAAGGATTTTTTACTCCTTCTGGAAGTTTGTTATTACCAAAGTGAGCTGTAACAGGTGCAAAGTAATCAGAATCTCTAAGGAATACAGTTCCTGCTCCTATACCGCCATCTTTCTTTCTAGCGATACCATCATTGTGTTTTTCCGGATATTCAGCTGAATCAACAAAGAATCCTTGTTCAACTGCTTCAAAATATCCACCGGTTTCAAGAATTTCTTCTAGATATAGAACTGCTTTTTCTTTAAGTTCTCTTACTCTCTTGCCTAGTTCTCCATCTCTCTTTATTTGAAGCATGTCTTTTAAGCCATCCATACCTGCAAATGCTTGATTTGCTGTGTGGAGACCTGCAATGTTATTGTAGTGCCAAGGAACATTTCTACCTTCATCAGGAGTGATGGTAGATTGAATGTCTGCTCTTGTCATTTCAGATATAAGCATATTAAGCGTATGGGTTACAGTTGCTTCTCTAATATCTGCTTCAATATATTTTGTGTTCTGTTGAGCTCTCATTCTGTACTCAGGGAATAATTCTCTTAGAGCAACAGCATATGGAAGGTCAAGTCTCATAGAAGGTGCCGGTGGAGCTGTAGGCGGTACAGTTGATAGACAAATATTAGATGGTTTAATACCAACTTTTTTTGAAAACATAGCATTTATACCATGTTGAACAATAAGCTCAGGCATTACTTTCCATGCTTGTCTTGCAGTTGCATTTGCATTATGTGCACCATCTATCTGTGCCATATCAGCCCATGCAATGATTTTTTTTGACTCACCTGCATCAACAAATGATCTTATCATGTTTATATTTCTATAAAGAACATTGTATTGTGGATCCTGGTGACATCCATTTACACCTTCTTCGGCAAACATAACGGCAATGTCAGGACCAGCTGCTCCTGATACATATGAGTGGTAGTTAATTGGTCTTCCAACTTCATCTTCTATTAAATCAAGAGCTTTTCTTTGTGCTCTAACCTGTTTTCTTGTAACAGGTATTCCGCCGATACCTTGAGAAGTACCTTCAATAAGTCCATCATAATGTGATTGACCTGCTGTTCTAATAACCATTATATGATCAGCACCATGCCATGCAACCATTCTCATTCTTCTGATGTCATCTTCAAATCTTCCTGAAGCGATCTCAGTTGTTATGTTAGCTCTTGGCTGAGGGCTGATATCTCCAAAATATTTACTTGATGGTAAACCACAGAATTTCTTAAGTGGAGTTGACATCTCTCTGAAAACAAATGGTCCTTGTTGAAGGTTGTCAACTGGTGTTCTCCATGTCCAACCTTTTCTTCTTGGTCTATATTTTTCAAGATCCTTTAGGATCTCATCAATATTGATTTTTTCGTTAGGCGTTAATTTCATTATTTAGCCCCCTTGAAAATTTGGATAGCCTTGTCCCAGTGTTTACCTTGTCCAAGTTCTCTACCGATTACACGGTAATCTTTACCTAATTCCTTAGCAACTCTGTAAACAACATTTCCGGCACCTTTGCCCATTAAACCTCTGTCTGTTGTTTGGCTAACAATATCCTTAGCCTCAAGTGAAGAAAAACCCATTCTTAATAAAACAGATCTTTCAACAGCAGGGCTGGTATGAGTTTTAGCCAGGTCAATCATTGGATTAACTATTTTTTCGGCAAGTTCCCAAAATTTGTCCTTGAGTTGATCTTCCGAAAGATTTTCTAAATGTTTTCTTCTTTTCTGAAAGTCATCGTCTCTTTTCACTATAATCCTCCATTAGATTAAAAACAATCATTATTTATGTTTGTTTTTTTATAATTTAACAACAATTTATAAATTCTTTTTTGATAAAAGTCAAGAGGAAATCAAGGTTAATTACGATGTAATTCAGCTATGTGTTGTCATTCTTAGTTATTACTTTAGGAACAGCATAATAGCCGTCAATAAAGTTCTTAGTATATTTTCTAAGTTCTGAATGGGTAAAGGTTGGTTCTATATTGTCATCTCTTAGAACATCAGATTGTTCAAAGATAGTTTCTCTGTTGTCGGTCTGGTCTGTATTCATTCCACCAATTTTTTCAACAAAACTTACAATCTCTTTAATCTGATTAAGAAATTTATGTTTGGTTTCCGGTTTTATATCAATTCTAGACATATCAAGCAATTTATTCACAGTATTTTCATCAATCATCTTGTTCTCCGATAAGTTTTAGATTTGCATATTGTTCAATAAAAGAGAATTCTCCGTAGTCAAAGAAATCTACTTTTAGAATTCTATTGTTATTATTTACAGTGATATCAATTATTTTGCCTCTTCCATAGTCTTTGTGTATGACCATAGCTCCAAGTTGACATGTTCTATTATCATTTATTTGAGTATTTTGCAATACTATTTCACTATCATAGAATGGTTCTAGTAGAATTGATGGTGTCTGAAAAAGTCTTCTTCCATATATGTTTCTATTATTAGCATAGGAAATGTAAAGATGCTTCCTTGCCCTGGTTATTGCAACATAGAATAGTCGTCTTTCCTCTTCAAGATCTTCATCTGTTGTGACAAGTGTTTGGTTGGGAAATACGCCATTTTCCATTCCGGCTATGAATACTACATCAAATTCAAGCCCTTTTGCGTTGTGTATAGTAAGCATTTTTATACAGTTGTTTTCAGTCAACTGATCAGTTGCACCGGATAGTGTAACTTCTTCCAGGTATGAGACTATATTATCATAACCTCCGGGTCTATTTGAAACAGAACTTACAAGCTCTTGTATATTACCGGTTTTATCTGTTCCATCTTTTTCATCTCTGGTTTTATGATACTTGAGAAGACCTGATTGCGTAATTAGATGTCTAAGGAGTTCACTTATTGGCATTTCATCAATATGTTCTAAGTTATTAAAGCATTCAATAAATTCTTTTAAAGCAGGAGTTTGTTTTTTTGTCGCTTTGATTTTTAACGCCTTAAATAAATCACATTTATTTTTTTTGGCAGTTTCCTGAATCTCTAATAATCCTTTTTCACCAATCCCTCTTGATGGTTTTGAGATAATCCTTTCAAATGCTATCATATCAGAGGGATTTATCAGCCATCTTAACATAGCAAGAACATCTTTTATTTCCTCTCTTTCAAAAAATCTTATAGCACCTATTACTTTATATGGGATATTATTTTTGTTGAAGATTTGTTCAAATATTCTTGATTGGTTATTTGTTCGATAAAGAATTGCCGTTTCACCATAGGGATAAATATTTTGTTTTATTTTTTCTATTATTAACTTTACCTCTTCCTCTTCGTCGGAGGATGAGAATAATTCCGGTCTGTTTCCGTCTTCATTTATAGTGTATAGTGATTTTCCAAGACGCATTGTGTTGTAACCGATAACTCTATTTGCAAGATCCAGTATCTGAGGTGTACATCGGTAATTTAATTCAAGTTTAATTACCTCAGCTTCATGGAATTCTTTTTCAAATTCAAGTATGTTGTTTACATCTGCACCTCTAAAACTATATATAGATTGATCATCATCTCCGACAACAGTAAGGCTGTTTTCGCCTGATGATAGAATTTTGATTAAAACAAATTGTGTATAGTTAGAATCTTGATATTCATCGACAAGAATATTTTTAAATCTTGATTGAATATCTGATCTGATATTTGGATTGTTTTTTAGTATTTGAATTGGTCTTAATATTAGATCTTCAAAATCAAACGCATTATAATTTGAGAGTGCTTCATTGTATCTTCTATAAATTTCTTTGAAAACATCCAATTCTAATGGTTCAATTAAATTGTTGTCTTCTAGGTTTTGTTTGTATTCTTGAATCAAGCTGTAGTAGTATTTTGATTTTGATTTGTCAATTTCTAATTCAAGTAAAACATTTCTTACTGTTTTTGTAGAATCATCAGTATCATATATTTGGAAATTTTTAGATCTTCCGGTTAATTCGAAGTGTTGTCTGAGTAGGTAAGTCCCAAATGAGTGAAAAGTTTTTACCATAACTGCGGTGTGTTCACCAAGAAATCCGATAACCCTTTCTTTCATCTCTGAGGCAGCTTTATTTGTAAATGTAACTGCTAAAATATTATATGGAGATACCTTTTTCTTATCAATAAGGTAAATGATTTTGGAAGTAAGAACAGTTGTTTTTCCTGAACCGGCACCGGCTATTATTAGTTGGTATTTTGAGTCAGATGTAACTGCTTTTTTTTGCATTTCATTAAGGTCATCAAGATAGTTACTCATGTTATTACCGCAAAATAGTCTTTACCATTTAATTTTTTTATTATTACCGAACAAAAAATACCAGGTGTTAGATCTTCACCTTCAACAACAGTAAGCCCGTCTACTTCAGGAGCCTGATTCCATAATCTACCAATATATAGAGTTTCATTTTGTACTTGTTCCTCAATTAAGACTTTTTGTTCCGTTCCAACAAGTCTACTCAATTGTTTTATTGATATATCTTCAGCAGCATCAAGAATAGAATTGAGCCTTTTTTTCATTAGTTTGGCAGGGATCCGATTCTTGAAGTTATATGCTGCAGTTCCCTCTTCTCTTGAATATGTAAACCCTCCGACCCAATCAAGAGATGCTTTTTTAATAAAATCTAATGTTTCAAAGTGGTCCTTTTCTGTTTCTCCCGGAAAACCGGCAATAAATGTTGATCTTATAGAAGATTTCTCAAATAATGACCTTATGTTTGATATTAGTTCAAGATTGTCAGACGACGTGTTTTTTCTTCCCATCATTTTAATAATACTATCAGCACCGGATTGAAATGGAATATCAAAATATGGTAAAAATTTATCCAAGGATTTCAACTCTCTTAATAGATTTAGGTCTATATGGTCCGGGTGCATATAAAGCACTCTAATTACGCAGTCTTCATTGATATTATCTGAAATTGATTTAATTAGCTTTGGTAGCGTTTGTTTCCCGTATAGATCAATACCATAATTTGCGGTATCCTGAGAAATCAATATTAGTTCTTTTATCTGTTTTGTATTTAGAAACTTAACTTCTTCTATAATATCTTCAATCTTTCTTGATCGAAGTTTGCCTCTGATGATTGGTATTGTACAATAAGTACAGCAGTTTGAACAGCCATCACTTATTTTTAAGTATGCCCACCCGGGGAAGTTTTCTATAACTCTGTTAACAAGAGTGTCATCACTAAAGTCAGGTGTCATTACTTTTTGTTTTCCCTCAATTAGATCGATAATTTTAGTTATATCGCCAACACCCATTACTCCGTCTATTTCTGGTATTTCCTCAAGAATAGCCTCATGATGTTGTTGGACAAAACAGCCTGTAACGAATAGTTTAGCGTTGTCTTTTTTGTTTGCATTGAGGTTGAATATTGTGTCAACTGCTTCCTCTTTTGCACTTTTAATAAATGAACAGGTATTAATAATAATAATGTCGGCACATTTTAGATCATCTGTTTTTATGTAACCTTTTGATGTTAACAGTCCGGACATTTTTTCTGAATCAACTTGATTTTTACTGCACCCTAGGGTTTCTAAATAATAAGTTTGCATTTCAATTTGCGTCAATTTTTTTTATTTCATCAGAAAGTTTAATTTCACCGATAATCTTATCAGACAGCTTTATAATAAGCAAGGCGTTTTCATTTGCGGTAAAAGGGATAGGGATAATAACTCCGCCCTTAGTGTTCATTTTTAATATGTTTTTTGAGTCCTGATAATTCTTTAAGGTGACCTCAAGTTTTTCCGGAACAGATAGGGATGGAATTTCCAATAGGTAGGTGCCTTTTACTTTATCATTATCAATCATCAAATATGTATCAACTTTTAATGTTAATATTTCATTGTTTTTTATTATATCTGAAACCAATGCCCCTTTGCCTATTGATTGAGCAGTAATGATCCCTATTCTTTTTTTATCATTTACGAAGTTTAGGGTGTAAGTATACTTAATCTCTAGATTTTGGAGTTCATCAATTATATTTGAGATTTTTTTTCCGGTGTAATCATCTATTGTTTTGGCATCCGGTGACTTTGGACCGTTAGATATCCATACTTGTAATTTATCAACACCAACTAATGGTAAGTTTTCTTTAGGTGTCTGTCTGATAATTAAACCTTTTGGGATTGTATCACTAAATTCATATTCAGGTTTTTCAATCTTAAAAGGGATTGTTTCTGCAGGGTATTTTTGATTTAGTAAATCGATCATTACCGGAAAGGTCATCCCTTTGAAATCAGGTGTTGAATTTTCTATCTTACCGAGTGAAACCATAAATGAAACAACTCTTCCTTTTTTTACTATTGTTCCTTGTCCCGGTCTTTGCCCAAATACAACTCCGTATGGATATTCATCGGTATATCTTGGAGTCGCATCTGCAATTAGTTTTTTTTCAGCGAGTTTTTTTAAAGCTTCAAAATGATTATCCCCATTAATACCAGGTATCTTTACCGTAGTGTCATTGAATGTTAAAATAACTAATATAAACCAGGCGATGATAAACATCATAAAAATGCCGCCGATGAATGAATACCAGACTATTTTTTTTACTTTGTCTGTTTCACTATCTCCTGAGTTTATGATGATCATGTTGTATATTCTTATTAATATTTCCTTAAAATGTTCCATAATAAATCCTTTGTTTTTGTTGGTTATTTAAAAATATTCTATTTAAAAATATTCTATAGATCAAAAAATCTATGAGATTAATAAATGTATGAGATTAAAAAATCTATGCTTCATTTATCGTACGGTACTCAATTAAATTTTTTATTCTTTAATCCTTGATATCCATTTATAAAACTTTTAAATTCAAGTTTGTTTTTTCCTTCTCTTTGAAGCTCATTGATTTTTAAAAGACCTGATCCTGTTTTAATCAATATGCCATTTTTATTATCTGCTTCAACAATAGTTCCCGGTTCTTGTGATAGGTGTTCTTGCTGCATAAGAATATCACAAACTTCAGATTTATAGAAGGTTATTTTTTCGTTATTTAAATAGGAGAATCCGCAAGGCCATTCAACAAAGGCTCTTATAAGGTTGTGGATTTTTCTTGATGAAAGCGTCCAATCTATCAGTGCATCCTCTTTTTTTATTATTTTACAGTAGGTTGCATCTGATTCTATCTGTGGTGTACCGTTAAAATTACCCGATGAAAAGTTGGTTAATACATCTAAAGTAATTTTTGCTGCTAATTCTGATACGGCAAGTTCGATATCGTAATAATTATCAGATTCAGCTATCATAAATGTTTCCTGAGCTAAAATGTCACCTGAGTCAACTTTTAGTGCTACTTTCTGAACAGTTATACCTGATTGAGACTTGCCATCTAAGAGGGCTGCCTGTATTGGTGATGGACCTCTGTATTCCGGTAGAATAGAGGGGTGAATATTTATTCCGCCATATTTAGTGAGTTCCAGGAATGGTTGTCTGAGTATTGCACCATATGAAAATGTAATAAACAGGTCAGGGGATAGCTTATTTAATTCACTAATTAATTCGGAATCTATTTTTACAGGTTTGTAGATAGAGATGCCGGATAGTTCTGCTTCAATAGCTACCGGTGACGGGACCTCTTTTTTAGATCTGCCGATTGGTTTGTCGGGTCTTGTAATAACTGCAACAACATTGTATTTGTTTTTTATATGATTGAGAAGTTTTGCTGATAATAATGGGGTTCCGAGAAATATTAAATTCATTTTTTTGATTTTTCTCTGAATTCTGATATAGCATTAATCATTTCTTCAGGTGCAAGTCTATCTATAAACATAATTCCATTTAAGTGATCAAACTCGTGTTGTATGCATATAGAAAGTAAGCCAGTTGCCTTGAGTGTTTCTTTCTTCCCGTCTATATTGTAGAAGTCGACAGATATGTTTTTTGATCTATTCACTTCTCTAAGTACTCCGGGTAGCGAAAGGCACCCCTCTTCTGAGCATGTTTTTTCTTCAGAGTAGGCTGTAATAACAGGATTTATCATAATATAGTTTTGTTTTTTTTCCGGTATATCAATAATAAATAGGCGTTTTAGAACTCCCACCTGTACTGCAGCAAGTCCAATGCCGTTTGTTGCATACATTGTCTCAAACATTTCTCTTACTAGGGTTCTAAGGTTTTCGTCAAAATCTGTTATCGGTTCGGAGACCATTTTCAATTTTGAGTCATTTATATTTATTACTTTTAACATCGTTTCCTCGATATTTTGATATTATTTATTGAAAAGTGTGTTTAATTAGCTCTTAGTTCATCATTTCAATAAATGCTTTTTTAAATTCATTGATTTCTATCGGTTTTTTTATAAAAATATCAGCACCGCTGCTTAATGAGATATCTTTTTTAGATGAATCTCCGCTGATTGCAATAATTTGAATATTCTTAAGTGATTCATTAGTTCTGATATTACTTATTACTTTTATACCATCAACATCCGGCATAAGAATATCAACTACTATTATCTCAGGTGATTCTTTGCCCATAGACAAAAGAGCTTCAGTTCCGGAAAAAAACTTTCTTAATTCAACACCTTGGATATTTTTAAACACTTCTGAAAAAAAATCATGAACATAGTCCTCATCATCTATAAGATAGACCAATTTCTTGTCAAGTAAAAAGGATGGCGTTGCGTAGTTGTGGGTTTCTAAAAAAGAAACAAGGTCCGTTACAGAGATCTTTCTGTGTCCTCCGGGAGTAATAATTGCTTTTATCTGTTTATTATCAACCCAGTTAATTACAGAGCCTACTGCTACATGTAAAATTTTAGCTACTTCAGAAGTGGTATAAAATTCTTTTCTTTTCATTATTTGCACCTATTAAAAATTTGCACTTATTAAAATATAAATATGAAACAACATAATAACACTTAAGTCAATTTGTGTATATAAATAAGTAGTCATTATTATTTTTGTAATATAGCATAGTTTTTGTAAAAAGTTAAAGGTTTTTTTTGTTTTTATCATTATTTCATTCTGATTAATTATTAAGATGGTCTTGTAAAATTAAATTTTGAATTTTCGCAAAGTATATTTTTTGGAAGACTAATGAAAAGAGTGTATATAAAACGCAGAATAATTTCTCATTGGAGTGTGTGCAGTCTTTTGATCGTCCGATCTTCGAGTGCCGCCTGTACATGTCGGCTTACCTTACATCCGGCTAATATTTATCCAATTTGACACTTGTTTAACATATAAAAGTTCAACTAATGTATCGAAATATAAAAAAGCTAATGGAACCGATGAAAACACTATTGACTATCAGAGGATATTTTTTCGGGCAACCTTTAATACATATTTTAAAAAAACATCTTGATAAAAATAAATATTTCATATAGAATGCTTTGATTTTTTTTTATCGTACAGCTTTATCGCTAAACGATAAGTTCTTTAAGTATTAAAGAATGTAAAAACGATATTTATTTGGCCTTTTTGAATAATAAGGAGAAAAAATGAAAAACATTGACTTGTCTAATATTTTTGATTCAATGAAGAAAAATGAGATCAGTGAAGTGATCATCAAGGAAG